>JAQVFR010000004.1:3389-140787 GCA_028697145.1 Actinomycetota bacterium
CCCTCTCCTCCCCGGGGTTCTGCAGGCACAGCCACTCTTCGAAGCCCTCCCGGGTGGTGCCCTCGGCGAAGTGCCATTCGGTGCCTGCCGACGGCACCCCGGTGACGCAGTGCCCCCCGGACCAGGCGCCGTGGTAGAGGAAGTACATGGGCCTCTCGGCGATCACGGGCGCACTGGCGCGGACGGACACCGAGACGTCCCTGCCCGGGCCGACGACGTGGTTGACGTGGAGCGTGGAGCGGGAGTGGGGGGCCAGCTCCAGCGCGTAGGGTATGACCTCTCCCTCGCCGGTCATGAAGGCGAGTTCGGCCGTGGCCCTCTCCTCCCCGGGGTTCTGCAGGCACAGCCACTCTTCGAAGCCCTCCCGGGTGGTGCCCTCGGCGAAGTGCCATTCGGTGCCTGCCGACGGCACCCCGGTGACGCAGTGCCCCCCGGACCAGGCCAAGCCCTCCCGCAGGTCGCGCAGGTGCACGCCGATGCGCTCCGGGTCCGAGGTGACGTCGCGCCCGGCCTGGACCAGGACGGAGGCGGTGGAGTCCAGCATGACGCGGAAGGCGTTGTAGGGGTATCCGGTATTCGGCGTACCGTCGTGGTAGGGACTGGTCCCCTCACCGAAAGGGGTGTCGGGATCGTGCCGGCCGTAGCCGCTAATGGGGTAGAGCACGTGCTTCCCGGCGTACCAGTCGAGGGCCACCGGATCGGTGCCCGCGAGCAGGATGTCGGCCCGCACCGCCCGGGAATACGGACCGGCGGGCCCATCGGGGTGGGAGGGGCTCACCCAGACGGCGTCCACGATATTGAGGTCGGGGTAGATGACCTCGTTCATCATCCGCCCCATGAAACCCCCGTAGATGAGGTCGTGATGCACGTCGCTGGTAGCGTGGATGGAGGGCACGCCCATGAAGTTCTTGAGGCTGGCGGTGATCCCGGCGGCGTTGTGGCTCTTGAGCACGGGGACGTTGATGAGCTTGATGCGGCTCTTGTCGTAGCCGGAGCCAGTCCATATGCCGTTGCGCAGGGACACGCAGGTCCCCCTGCCGGTGACGAACTTGGGGTAGGAGACGTTGCCGCCCAGCAGCACGTAGCCCTGGCGCATATCCCCCAGGTCGAACTCGTACACGTGGTCGTCGGTGAAGGACCACCAGCTGGAGCAGGACACCCTGGCGGGGTCGCCGAAGGAGTTCACCACCGCCCGGAAGGACTGGGCGGGGTCCTCGGCGTTGTTATACACCTGGTCGTAATCGGGACCTCCCTCGCAGTTCTCCACCAGCACCACCTCCCCGCTGAAACCGTCGGGGTGATCGAGGATGGCGGCGATCAACCCGCGCACGACGTCGGTGTTGGTCATGCCTCGCTGGTCCCAGGCCGCGTTCACCTTGATCAGCACCACGTCGTCGGCCGAGACGATGCCTTCCGGCCCCGCCCCGGGGAAATCGCTGCCGCTGCGATAAAGGGAGGTCCCGCTTTCGTCCATGAGGCGGACGAGGGCCCTTACCCCCTGGTGATACGCGCTTCCCGGCGCTGCTGCGGGCACGTGGGAGACGACGAAGACATCGTGGCTCGATCCCGGCGCGGAGGCCGTCCACGCCGCGGGGACCAGGGAGGCCGCGCGTGCCCTGGCCCCGTCGAGGTCGGGGACGCTCTCTCCCACCGCCTCCGCGACGGGACCTCCCCCTATCAGCAGGCAAAGTGAGGCCAGGAGCAGCGAGACGAGTACGGGAAGCAGGCGGCGACGCCTCGCGGGGCTCAGCGCGTGAGCCAGCACTGCAGCCGCGGCCGCCAGGGCCCAGGTGGAGTGCACGGCCGCGGCCTGCTGGCAGGGATAGCGCAGCCGAGACGGCTTGCGCCCGCTGCGCAGCAGCAGCCAGGCCAGGCAGAGGGCGCTGAAGAGAGGATAGCCCCAACGCCAAATGGTGGCCGGGGCAGCCCTGTGCGACCGGGTTCGTTCCTCGATATCAACCGCCCGCCTGGAACGGAGCACGGGTTGACCGCACGGCTTATCCGGCGGCTGGAGGCGGGCGGGCATCAGCTCCCGCTTCCGCCATCCGGCCGGGGCGCGTCCTCCCGGCCTCCCCGAGCGGCGGCCGCATCCCCCGCCCCTCGTTCTCCCCGCTCTTCACGTTCGCCCGCGACCGCCGCCAGGGCTTCGGAGGCGCCGATCGCCTCCAGCGCGGACAGAGCCGCCTCGCTCACCTCCCGCCTGGGATCCCGCAACAGCGCCGCTAGCTCGTCCGCCACCCCAGGGTCTCCTATCCTGCCCAGGCTGCGGGCGGCGCCCCTGCGCCTGGACCCGAGGCGGGAACGAAGCTGCCTCGTGCGGGCCTGCGTGAATCCGCTGAGCCGGTACAGCTCGGCGACCTCCTTCTTCATGTCATCCACACCCTCGTCCCCCATGCGCAGCAGGACCTCCTCCAGCGCCTTGCGGTCGGGGTCGGGAAGCAGCGTCTCCAGGATGTCATCGGGGCTCATTTTCGGCAGTGCCGCGTACAGGATGGTCTCGTATCCCCGCATCGTCTCCAGCCTGCGGGCCCTGGCATAGACCTGCAGTATACGCACGAGCATATATACCGCGAAGACGGTGAGGAGGACGACGATACACGCCAGGACGAGAAAAAGCACGGTTCCCATGGCCTCTCCCATGTTCCGTCTGTCCGGGGTCCTCGATCTTTTTGTTATTATAAATCCTGCCGATGGGGGTTTACAGGACGGCCCCGGCCGCCATGGCGCGCGGCGCGCGTTCCGGAGCCGCCCGGGGAGGAAGACCGATGTTCGTGATCGATGCCCATACCCACATGTTCCCGGCGGAGGTGCGGGAGCGGCCCGGGGAGGTGGAAGACGCCGAGGCCGCCTTCAAGCTGATGTTCGGGCAGGGAAAGTCCCGCATGACCGGCCCCGAGACCATGCTCTCCGAGATGGATGCCGCCGGCGTGGATATGGCCGTGCTCTGCCCCTTTCCCTGGACGACCCTGGAGCGCTGCGCGGAGAACAACGACTACCTGCTCGACGTGGCCTCTTACCGGCCGGAACGCTTTCTCCCCTTCGCGGTGACCAGTCCCGCGCTGGGGAAGGGCGCCTTGAGGGAGGCGAGGCGCTGCCTGGAGGCGGGAGCACGCGGCCTGGGCGAACTGCACGCGCAGCCCCAGGGGTTCGACTTGAGCGACCGCGAGACCATGGCGCCCCTTATGGAGCTGGCCATGGAGTACGGGGTCCCGGTGATGATACACGTCAACGAGCCTGTGGGGCACGACTATCCGGGGAAGGGCCCGGTAACGCCGCAGGCGATATACGGCTTCGTGAGAGAATTCCCCGGGGTAGACCTCATACTCCCGCACTGGGGGGGCGGACTCCCCTTCTACGAGCTCATGCCCGAGGTGGCGGAGGCGTGCGCGCGCGTATATTACGATTCCGCCGCCTCACCCTACCTCTACCGCGGAGAGGTATACCGGCTGGCCGCGGCAGCGGCCGGAACGGAGAAGATACTCTTCGCCACCGACTACCCCCTGCTCCCCTACGAACGCACCCTCGCCGACGCGCGCGGGGGCATGGCGGGATCCGCTTGCGAGCAGGCGGTACTGGGCGGGAACGCCGCGCGCCTCTTCCGCGTCGATATCTCCGGGAATCCGGAAAAGTTCTGAGGCGGCGGGGAGGAATGCCGCCGCCCCGGAGTGAATAAAGAGAAAAAGCTCGCGGAAAGGAGCGCAAAGAACATGTCCTCGAAACGTGTCGCCCGCAGCCGCACGGCATCGACCCTCACGATCGTATCTCTGCTTGTTTTAACCCTATTGCTGCCCCTGGCCGGTTGCACCGCCACCAAGGCCTCTACGGACGGGGGAGGCGAGTCCGCGCCCGAGCCGGAAAAGCCCCCGGTCAACCCCCTCACGGGCGAGGAGGTAGCGTCGTGGGACCTGGTCACGCGGCGCCCCCTGGCGGTGAAGGTGGAGAACGACGCCGCAGCGCGGCCCCAGAGCGGCATCGTCGACGCGGACCTGGTCTACGAGGAACTGGTAGAGGGGGGGATCACCCGTTTCATCTGCATCTACCTGTCGAAGGAAGCCTCGGCTATCGGCCCCACCCGCAGCGCGCGGCCCTCCGATATAGACATAACCTCTTTCCTGGACCCCCTGCTCATCTGCAGCGGCGGATCGAGCGCGGTCATGTCCATGGTCCAGGCATCCGGGATGAAGTACATCACCGAGGATTCCACGTACTTCTGGAGGGAACGCAGCCGTCGCGCGCCCCATAACCTCTACACCAGCACCGCCCTGCTGCGGCAGTTCCTGCTGGAAGGCGGCGATTCCTTCAACGCCCTTCCGGACAGCGGCCTTTACTTCGCGGAGCCCGGGGACGGTGAGGCGGAGGAAGAGGAGGCGGAGGAGGACGCGAGCGAAGGCGAGGAGGAAAGCGCCGGCGAGAGCGCCGCCCCCGAGAGCGCCATGGTGGGAAAGGCCACGGCGATCAACATCGCCTACAAAGCGGCGATGTGCGCCGCCTCCTACCAGTACGATGCCGCGTCCGATAGGTACCTTCACTTCATCCAGGGGTCGCCGCACAACGACCTCACCACCGGGAAAAGTGTGGCGCCCCGCAACGTGATCGTCCAGTACGTGACGGTCACCAACAGCGGCCTGAGGGACGTGACCGGAGCCCCGGTCCCGGTCTCCCAGGTCACCGGGAGCGGGAGGTGCCTCGTGTTCACGGGCGGCGAGGTCCACCACGCCACCTGGAGGAAAAACAGCCGCTCCGACGCCACGACCTTCAGCGACGAGAACGGGAGCCCGGTGCCGCTGCGTCCAGGCCAGACCTGGATCCACCTCATCCCGGAGGATATACCCGTCACCTACCAGTAGGGCTCCGCCCGCCGGGCCATCAGGGCTGGACGGCGCCGCTCCTCATCAGGCCGGGCAGCTCCCCCAGGGAGGTTATGACCGTGCAATCCGGGTCCGGGGACCATCCCCAACGGTCCAGGAGCACCGGCCGGATGCCCGCGGAGCGGGCCCCCAGCACGTCGGCATAGTAATGGTCCCCCACGTGCACGGCCTCGTCCGCGGCGACGCCGACCCTTCCCAGTGCGCTGTGGAAGATGGAGGCCTGCGGTTTGATCTGGCCCAGGTTCGCGGAGCTGATCACGAACTCGAGGTAACGGCTCAGGCCGAGATGGTGGCAGAGGCCGGGAAGGCGCGCGTCCCAGTTGGACACGATGCCCATGCGCATTCCCATCCCGTGCAGCTCCCGCACGGCGGGAAGGACGTCCGGGAAAAGGGCCCAGCGGTCTCCCCTCCCGAACTCCTCGTAGAGCAGCCGTCCCACGTCCAGGTGGTCCTCCACTCCGACCTCGGCCACGGCAAGGGCGTACATCTCGCTCCACATCGCCGCGGCCTCCGCCTCCGAGGCCCAGAAGGTGTCGTCGCTCCAGTACCTCTCCTCGTAATAGCGCTCCGCTCTCTCCAGGCCGCGCTGCAGTTCCTCCGCGGGGGGATGGTGGCCGCGACCGGCCAGCACCTCCACGCATACCTCCTCCACGGAAGGATTGGGCAGGAGCAGGGTGTTGCCCGCATCGAAAAAGACCGCCTTTATAGCGCTCATCATGTCCATTCACCTCTCAGAAGGATTGTATCAAAGCGCGGAGACGGACTGGACACGGAGAACAACCGTCCCGGGGGATAACGACGTCAGTCCCCCTCTTCGGAAATCTCGCCGGCGGGTTTGTCTTCCTTCGCCCGCAAGTAGACAAAGAACAGGAAGCCGGCCAGCAGCGCCAGGAACACCAGGGTCCCCTGCCACCCGAGCAGGAAAGAGAAGGAGGTCGCCAGGGACACGACCAGCGCGGCGATCACCACACCGAAGAATATGAATGGCAAAGCCACCTTCGTGGGTATGCCGAAGAGAAATGCCGCGACCGCGCCCGTCCATGCGCCGGTTATGGGGAGGGGTATAGCCACGAAGATCATGAGCGCGACCTCCTTCCACCTCTCGAAGGACTTGGTATGCTTGCGGCGGGTGCGGGTGAAAAGCCAGTCGAAAAACCTATTCATGAGCCGGGAATGCTCGCTTAGCCAGCGCGAAACCGGCCCGAGAAACCACAGGATAAAGGGAATTGGTATCATGTTTCCTATCACCGCGAACACCGCTGCCTTCCATACCGGCATGCCCAGGGCGGCACCCGCAGGGATGCCTCCCCTCAGCTCGAAGATGGGCAGCATGGAGATGATCATCACCACCAGGAAGGAGGGGATGCCCTCCAGGGCCTCGCGAAAGCGGTCGGCCAGGCTGGCGTAAGGCATCAGCTTCAGCGCCAGGCGATATATGAAACCGCTAAACGTGCTCAAGCTCTCTCCCACGATGTTCTGCGGAAGCCGGCATCTCGTTGCGTAGACGGGTCCTACACATTATCCACAATGCCCACCTGCCTTTCAACACGCCGAAGCCGTGCGTCCTCTCCGGCATACGCCCCGGGCTGCGGTCACGCTTGCGCGACGCGCTGACGGTGGCGTTCAATAGACCCATGACGGATAAAAGCAGGAGGACGAGGCTTGCCGCCTCGGTGGCGGCCGGAAAGGCGGTCACCCAGCTCTCGCGGCGCCTGGGCGCGGGGGCGGGCTCCAACTTCCCCGGGAGGGTTGTGCTGCGCCTCTACCCGGAAGCGCCCGAGGAGATGGCCGCCTCCCTCGCGGGAGGTTGCGTCCTGGTGAGCGGCACCAACGGCAAGACCACCACCTCCAACCTGCTGGCGGGGATGATGCGGGCGGGCGGGATGCTGCCCGTGCACAACCGCGTGGGGGCTAACCTCATGACCGGCATCACCGCCGCCCTGGCCCAGGCCTCAGACCGCAAGGGCATTCCCCGCGGCGACATCGGCCTCTTCGAAGTGGACGAGGCCACGCTTCCCGCCGCGGTGAGACGCCTGCGGCCCCGCCTGGTCATCGTCACCAACCTCTTCCGCGACCAGCTGGACCGCTACGGCGAACTGGAGTCCCTCGCGCGCAAGATGGACGCGGCCCTCAAGGACCTCGACGGAGAGGCGGTGGTGCTGCTCAATGCCGACGACCCACTGGTGGCCTCCCTGGGACGCGACTGTCCGGCCCGCATCTACTATTACGGCATCGAGTACGCGGGGGTGGCCGAGGCGGGGCTGCGCCATGCCGCCGATTCCAAGCACTGCCGCGAGTGCGGGTCGCCCCTGGACTTCAAGGCGAATTACTTCGGCCATATGGGCAAATATTCCTGCCCGGGCTGCGGCGCCGCCCGCCCGCCGGTGGATTTCGCGGCCACACATATCGAGCTCTCGGGTACGCGGGGATCGCGGGTGAGGCTTTCCACCCCGCGCTGGCAGGGCGAGCTCTTCCTGGGCCTCCCCGGGCTGTATAACGTGCACAACCTCCTGGCCGCCTCCGGGTGCGCCCAGCTCCTGGGGCTGGACAGGGAAGCGGTGGAGCGGGGCGTGGAGGGGTACAGCACCGCTTTCGGGCGGGGCGAGCGCATCCCGGTGGGGGGACGAGACCTCTTCCTGGTGCTCTCGAAGAACCCCACCGGGTTCAACGAGGTCATCCGCACCCTGCGGGGCGAGGGGACGGGCCTGCCCCTGCTGGCCGCCCTCAACGACCGCATCGCCGACGGTCGTGACGTCTCCTGGATATGGGACGTGGACTTCGAGGAACTGGCGCCGCTGGCGCGCTACCTGGTGGCGACGGGGACGCGCGCCCGCGACATGGCCCTGCGCATGAAGTACGCCGGCCTCCACCCCTCCGCCATACGGGTGGAGCCGGAGCTCAAGCGTGCCCTGCGCGCAGCCCTGGAGGGGGCGGATGAAGGAGAGACGGTATACGCGCTCACCACTTATACCGCCACCCTGGACCTGCGCCGCCTGCTCACGCGCATGAAGGCCGCCCCGGGGCTGTGGAAGGAGGCCTGAGCGCATGGGCACGCCGGAGCTGCGCATCTGCCACCTCTACCCGGAGCTCATGAACATCTACGGCGACCGCGGCAACGTCATCGCCCTGGCACAGCGCTGCCGCTGGCGGGGATACGGCGTACGCGTCACGCCCGTGAGCCTCGGCGACGGGCTGGACCCCACCGAACACGACCTCTATTTCATCGGCGGCGGCCAGGACCGCGAGCAGATCCTGGTGTGCGAGGACCTCGCCCGCGAGAAGGGAGATGCGCTGCGCCAGGCGGTCGAGGACGGCGCGGCCCTGCTGTCCATCTGCGGGGGATTCCAGCTGCTGGGGGATCATTTCCTCACCTATACCGGGGAAGACCTGCCGGGCATATCCCTCTTCGACGCGAAGACGGCCGGGGGAGATGCCCGTTTCATCGGCAACGTGGCGGTCGAGAGCGGGCTGGAGGGCGTGGAAGGGGTACTGGTCGGTTTCGAGAACCATTCCGGCCGCACCTATCTCGGCTCCGGATGCAGGCCGCTGGGCGGGGTGATCAGGGGATACGGCAACAACGGAGAGGACGGGCAGGAAGGCTGCGTCTACCGCAACGCCATAGGCACCTACCTGCACGGTTCGCTGCTGCCCAAGAACCCGCGCCTGGCGGACTGGCTCATCCTGCGCGCGCTGCGCCGCCGCCACGACCTCGATGAACTGCCCCGGCTCGACGATTCCCTGGAGGAAGCGGCACACCGCGCCGCTCTGGAGCTGACCCTGCGGGAGAAGCGGCGGCGCGGGGTCAGCCCTTAACATTCATCATTTCATTTGCACTGCTAACGATATCGAGCTCATACGCGAGGACTGGGTCACCGGGGTGCTGGTCGGAGGGACCCTTATCGGGAGCACAGGCGAGGCTCAGGCCATCGAATCCCCCATCAAGATGCGGGCCGACTTATCCCCCTGGCGCGGCCACCTCTTCGAGCCCGGCTTCGACGCCAAAAAAATCCCGAAGGGGCCTAGGCCGGAAGACTAGCTCAAAGGCCCACGGGCATCTCGGCCTGGCTGATCATATTAATCAGCTCCGTCACCGAGATCCTGTCGGGATCGATGTCGCACTGATCGACGCATTTCCGGATGAGGTAGAGAAGAAAATCGAGCGTTGGATTCTCCATGAGTTTACCCCCTGTCGCATTGAAGAAGCCGCCTGCTTGACTCGTGTTATTAGCATATTCCCATTAATAGTAATACAATATGATCTAAGTCATGAGCGCGGATAACACCGATGTGGGATCCGGCCACTAGCGAGTCGAGAGGTGATTTCGATGCGAAACGGGTCTTTCGCGAATCTTTCCATCGTTTCATGCGGCACCCTGAGGATGGAGCTTAGTTCCCTCAAGGACAAGGGTTTCCTGGATGCCGAAAGGATATACTTCACGACTCCCGGACTGCACGAGATACCCCGCGAACTCGAAAAGCAGCTCGTGAAGCAGATGGGCCGGGGCGGCGGGAACTCGCGCGGGCTCATCGTGCTCTACGGCGACAGGTGTTTCGTGGACTCGACGGATTACTCGCGCGGCATCGAGACGGTAATCGCCGAGCAAGGGATAGCGTCCTGCAGGGTCAAAGCACACAACTGTATAGACATGCTGGTTTCAGAGCAGGAGAGGGAAACGATCGCCGCAGGGCGGAGGGTGTATTGGCTAATTCCCGGCTGGATCGAATACAGAAAAAACGTCTTCCTGGATTGGGATCTCGGCAAAGCCAACGAGACCTTTCCCTCAAACGACCTGGCAATCCTCCTGGACCCCATCGAGTACTACGACAGGCTCGCGAACGAAGAGCCGGAAAAACTTCTGGAGTTCTCCGACTGGATGGGTATAAGTCTCGAGCCGTATCCGATCACCCTGGACCGCCTCAAGGAGCTTCTTCTGAACTGCCGCGAGAAGCTTCAGGTTACGGCACACGCCTGAAGACTGGCAGCTTGCTCTCCTCAGCATGGTCTCGGGTACGCGGAATCGACGCTTTGAGCAGATCGAACGGGCCCGCAGCTTCCCGCTGTGATACCGGCATTGCCATGCACTTATCTCTGTGCTATAGATAGTTGGGGATTTCCGCAAATCCCGGAAAACGTCAGGAAGAAAAGGAGGAATACGAATGGGAGAGCCAAGCGACAAGAGGCCCGTGTTCGACGATGACGAGTGCACCGGCTGTGGTCTGTGCGTGGACGAGTGCCCCAACGACTGCATCGACCTTAACGACGACGACGTGGCCTTCCTTGCCAGGCCCGACGACTGCGATGGCTGCGGAACCTGCTCCGAGGAGTGCCCCTCCGAAGCCATCACCATGGAGTAAAGTCCGAGGGGATATTTTTCAGGGGAGCCCGGGCTCCCCTTTTCCTTCCGGGGGATGAAATGCCAGAGAAAAAAGACGATACCTCAAAGGTCAACATCTTCTGGAAGATCCCCATGTTCGAGTTCCTCGAAGCGGAGGAACTCGACCGCCTCCTTTCCCTCTGCACCACCGAGAAGATCGCCAAGGGGGAGTATGTCTTCCTCGAATGCGACCAGCCCCGCAACCTCTACGTAGTGGTCAAGGGAGAGGTCAAGCTGCTCAAACAGACCGAGGACGGCCGCGAGACCATCGTGGAGATGGCCTACCCCGGCGAGATCTTCGGCGAGGAAGCCATCTTCGACGGCCAGCCCTACCCCTTGACGGCCCAGGCCCTGAGCGACGTGGAGCTCCTGGCCATAACCCGCACCGACTTCTTCACTTTCCTGCGCGACAACCCCGACCTCGCCCTGGAGATCATCACCGAGTTGGGGGCGAGGCTGCGCGAAGCCCAGAACACCATCCGTGCCCTGGCCATGGAGAGGGTGGAATGGCGCATCGCGAGGGTGCTGCTCATGCTCTCGCGCAAGGCGGGGATCGTGGAGGCCGACGGGGTGAGCATCGACCTCCCCCTGACGCGCCAGGACATCGCGGACATGGCCGCCACCACCGTCGAGACCACCATCCGCGTGCTGTCCAACTTCAAGAAGATGGGCCTGGTGGAAACGGAGAAGGGAAAGATCATCCTGCGGGACAAGAAGCACCTGGAGGAGATGGTAAGCGAGGGCTGCTCGCAAGTGTGAGCACGGGGCGGGTGCGGATCTTCCGCTCCGACCGCGCATGAGGGTGCCAACCTGATGGGAGTCATGGCGCCCGTGGGGCATGCGCTTATCATAATGTTTGATGTCACTTACAAGCTTGCTTCTGTTGCAGCGACTTTGGAGAGGAGGATCGAGATGGCCGAGGTTAGACTTTATTCAACTCCAAGTTGTCCCTATTGCCGCATGGCGAAGGATTTCCTGACGGAAGAGGGAGTCGATTTCTCCGTGGTCGACGTCTCCGAGGATGAAAAGGCCGCGCAGGAGATGGTCGACAAGAGCGGCCAGTTGGGCGTGCCGGTCATGGAGGTGGACAGCCTGATCATCGTCGGTTTCGATCGCGACGCTTACCGCAAGGCCCTGGTAGATGCCGGGGCGGTCGCCAAAGCGTCGCAATAGGCCGGCGGGCACCGCGCTGCTGGGACCGATGCCTGATGACCACAACCGCTAGCATCCTGGGGCTCGAACGGCCCTTGCTGACGACGGCCATGGGCATCCTTCCTCACCGCGACCCGCATGCGGCGTTGGACCTTGCATTCTCCCTGGACATACCCTTCTGGCCCCAGCTCCCCAACCTCTCCTTCTCAGAGGACACCTACGTGCAGACCGTAAGGGGCATCCCCGGAGTGGAGGTGGACCACGAGGGCCTGAGGATCCTCTTCGACGAGGACGGCTTCTACGCCGGGCTGGAGGAATACCTCTCCCTGGACCCCCTGGACGACCTCTTCGCCGTGACCGTGGAGGAGTCCGCGACGTTCGGCGGCTTCCTGGAACGTGCCTCGGCCGACTACCCCGCGCTGCGCGGACAGTTCATGGGCCCAATCTCCCTCTGCCTCATGGTGAAGGACGCCGACAACAAGCCCGTCATCTACCGCGACGACGCCCGCGAGGTCGCAATCAGGCACGTGGCGGCCAAAGTGAACCGCCACCTCGCCGACCTGCGCGCCATCAACCCGCGCTCCTTCGTGTGGGTGGACGAACCCGGGCTGGAGTTCCTCTTCACCGGCATAACCGGTTACACCTCCGAGAGCGCCCGCTCCGACCTCGCCCTCTTCCTCTCGCTCCTGGAAGGGCCGCGAGGGGTGCATCTCTGCGGCAACCCGGACTGGGACTTCCTGCTGCAGTCGGAGGTCGACCTCATCTCTCTGGACGCATACAACAACCGCGACATACTCGTAGGCTACCGCTCCGGCATCGCCCGCCTGCTGGAGCGCGGCGGGAACATAGCCTGGGGCGCGATCCCCACCCACACCCACCAGCTCGAGGCGGAGACCCCCCGCGGCCTCGCCGACCGCCTGCTCGACCTGTGGGACAGGCTGGGGGAGGAAGGCCTGTCGAGGGAAGACGTGACCGCCCATTCCCTCCTCACCCCCGCCACCTGCTGCCTGGTGAACCCCGACCTCACCGCCACCGTGGAGAATGCCTACGCCGTGGTGAGGGAGGTCCAGGAGGTTCTAGTGGCCCGGGCCTCAGGGTAACGGTCTCGCTTCGCTGCAGCCCGGGCACCTTCTTCCGAGGTGGCGTCAATTCGTCTATAGTATGTGCGGGAAGAGAAGGAGTTGATGCGCGTGATCTCGGACGAAGCATACCAGGCCCTGCGGGATGCGGTGGGAGAGGAGAACGTCTCGCGCGAGCCGGCGGTGCTGGACGCCTATGCCTGGCAGCCCTTCCTCAACGAGGACCCCGGCCTGTGGACGGCCCGGCCGGAGGCGGTGGTCCTGCCCGGCTCCACGCAGGAGGTGCAGGCGGTGGTGAGGGCATGCAACCGCCAAGGCCTCAAGTTCAAGGCCTTATGCACGGGCTGGGGGGTGCACGCCGGGCCCACCGCGGAGGGCGTGGTCCAGGTGGACCTGCGGCGCATGGACCGCATCCTGGAGATAGACGAGAAGAACATGATCGCCGTAGTGGAGCCATATGTCAGTGGGGCGCAACTGCAGGCGGAGGCCATGAGGCGGGGGCTCAACACCCACCTCATAGGGGCGGGACCGGTGTGCTCCCCCTTGGCCAGCGCCACCTCCATGCACGGCGTGGGTCACGACGGCATCTACATGAGCTACAGCCCCCGCAACGTGCTGGGGGTGGAATGGGTCCTGCCCGACGGCGAACTGCTGCGCCTGGGAACCCCGGGCTCCGGGGAGGGATGGTTCTCGGGTGACGGTCCCGGCCCCTCCCTGCGCGGCATCATGCGCGGCGCCTCGGGGGCATTCGGGGGCCTGGGGGTCTTCACCGCGTGCGCCCTCAAGCTCTTCAACTGGCCCGGTCCACCCGTCCTGAAGGCGGAGGGTGCGGTGATAGACTCCATGGTGGAACAGCCTCCCAACATGCGCTTCTACGGCTGCGTCTTCCACGAGGCCGGGGATTTCGCCGACGCCGTGTACGAGGTGGGCGAGGCCGAGATCGGATACCTCTGCGTGAGGATGACCATGGGCTCCTTCCCCATGGCCATGGCCCCCAAGCTCTACCGCGCGATCATGCGTACCCGCAACGTCCGCAGCATCGTGTACGATACGCTCAGGTATCCCTTGATCATCCTCCTGGCGGGGGATTCCATGGCCGAGCTCGAGTACCAGGAGGCGGTGCTCAGACTCATAGTAAACGCCCACGACGGGATCATCCTGGACATGCAGGCGCCGCCCCTGGGTCCCATGCTGCCCCTCAACCTCATCCGCGCCAGCCTTATCCCCATCGCCTTCCGCCTCGGGGGTACCTTCTGCACAAACCTGGACGAGAACGACGCCCTGGACTCCCAGATGCCCTGGGCGGACGCCATCGCCGAGGTGAAGAGGCCGTGGATAGAGCGGGGAGCCATCCTCGACGACGGTGCCGAGAATCCCTATTTCGTCCCCTACGAGAACAACACCTGGGCCCACTGCGAGGTGGTGCACATGTACAGCGTCCATGAAGAGGAGAGCCTCGAGGCGCTGAAGCCCCTCTCTTTCCTCTCCACCCTGGAGGCCGTCGAGCGCTGCATGACCCCCCTCTCGGTACTCACCCCGGAGGTGCGCAAGGCCCTGAGCCCCCTGGCGGGCCACTTCAACCGCTGGCAGAAGCGCATCTCCGCGGACTTCGACCCCGGGCAGGCCGCCGACGCCGGCCTATACACGGCGGAGAGAGACTTCGAGACGGACAAGGTCGACGCGGAGAAGGCGAGGCGTTTCCGGGAGCTCGGCGAGAAGCTGCGCTGGACGGAGGAAGGGCCCCCGGAGTGATATGCTCCCGCGCGCATGCTTCCGGCTCCACGGCGAAAGATGCGGACGCGGGATATGGATGTCCCCGCACGCTCCCGCCGCCGGGAGAGTGCCCTTGAATGTCGGCCCCGGGAGCGATAATCAAGACGGGACTCCTGAAAGCCGGGGGAAGAATGTGGGGAAAGGAGACCGGTCATGACCGATAAGAACCTGGCGGCGGCGTGCGGGCTGTATTGCGGCTCCTGCGAGTACCTGGGGGAGCAATGCTCCGGGTGCGGGCATATCGCGGGTAAACCCTTCTGGACCGCGGAGTTCGGGGTCACGGTATGTCCCCTCTATGCCTGCTGTGTAGGCGAGAAAAACCTTGAGCACTGCGGCGAGTGCGAAAGGTTGCCCTGCAAACTGTTTCTCGAGTTCCACGACCCCGCCCTGAGCCCGGAGGAGGCGGAGGCGTCGGTCCGGGAGCGCCAGGCACAACTGCTCAAGCGTAAGGAGCAAGGCACGGAAGCTTGGGTGGAGTCCAAGGAGGGCGGCGGCTGAAGCGCTTGCAGCGTTGCGGATCCCTTTGCTGAGACAGTCCGCGCTCAGTCGAGCGTATGGCTCCTCAGGACATCGGCTAAATTGTCCATAAACGAGACGAGCGCCTCCGTGTGCTCCGCGCCCTTGAGCTTTCCCGGGTCCGGAAACGGAATACGGGAGAGGGGTTCTCCCGCCCCCCTCAACATCGGGACTACTTCCGCGGCGAGGTCGCGCATCCTCTCGGCCGCGAGGAACTCGTTCTCGTATGCCTCCTGGTTGCCCCACCAATCGGAGACGACCATGTCGAAGGCGCGGAAGACATCTCCCCAGACGAAATAGGCCGGCAGTTTTTCCCCGAGCCCGAGTGAAGCCGCCACCCTCGCCCGGTCGATCCAGTAATACGCTTTCCCGCGCCCTCCCTTCTTATGTGCTATCCCCGCGCCCACCAGATCCTCGAGAACGCCGTACACCCATCCCTGCTGATACTTGATCCTGGAGGCGATCCCGTTGGAGCTCCCGCCCTCGTTCGTCAGCAGGTATGTCATGACGTCCGCGCGAGCCCCGGAACCGTAGCAGTCCCTGAGGCGGAGCATCAGGTTGGCGGGATTGGCGAGGTCCGGCTTCCCCGCGTGGCGGCGTATCCTGGGGCTCCCCCGCAGCAGCTTCCATGCCAGGAATATCTCGTCCGGCTGCCTGCGTCCTGCGTCATACCGTACCTTCTCGCGCCGGAACAACTCCTCCGCTTCCGCCCCCTGCAACGCCTTGCGGGCCTCCTGCCTGACGCCGGGAAAGATGTCTTTGCCGATGTCGCCCGCGGCATAATCCAGGACCGCGCCGAGCGCCCTGCGGGTACCGGCCTCGAAGGCGCGGGAGATCCTCTTGAGCCGCCATGCCTTCAGCAATCCATGGTTTGCGATCATCCAGTCCATCGCCTCGTCGAAGATCCTCGCGTCGTCTCTTCCGAATGCGGACGTCGCCACCAGAAGAGCCTCGGGATCGATCACCGATCCGCGGCACGGCTCCGCCGCCACGTAAGCCCCCAACGCGGCCCAGTGGCTCCATACGATCTCATCGATCTTCTCAGCTAAGCTCTCTTGCCAGCTTTTCATGTCCCAGTTCCTCCAGCACCGCCAAGATCTCCGGCATCTTTTCCGCGTCCTGTTCAAGGCACCATTCGGCGGCGGTCCTCGCTTCCCTTTCAGATACCTTAATCCTGATGAGATCTCCTATGTCGGGCTCACCCCGGTCGATGGCCGCCCACATCTTGAGGCAGACCATATGCTCGCGGGAGCAGAGGCGTACGGTGAGCCGTTCCCCGAAGTGCCTCACCTCCGCTCTCTCGACGATATCCGGGGGCAATTCCGTATCGTCATGCAGGATAGTGGCCGCAGTACTGAACCAATGTTTCCCCTCGCCGTAGAGGTTTCCGACCCTCTCGACCGCCGCGGCGAACTCATCCGGCATCAACGGCTTCCTGAGCACCAGGGAGCCTCCTTCCTCCACGACCATGCCGAGCCCGTCGATATCCCTCGTCGGTCTCGCGATGACCCCCTGCATGAGCAGGACCATGGCGCCGCAGATGACGACGTCCACAGGGTCCGCCTCCTGCTGTTCGAGGACGGTCCCCAACGCCGACAGCATGGTCTCCGCCTTGAGGTGATCCATCTCCGCCGCTCCTAATAGTTATTATTAATAATAGTAACTGTTATCATTAATATTGTTAACTATTACGCTCTTACGTGTCAAGCCATCATGAGAAGACCTCGTCCTTGCCGCGGTTACGGTTCAAACGAAAAGGTACCCTTACTTCTTCCCGGCTTTGCTCTCGTTCTCGGCGATACGCGCCTTGACGAACCTCTTGACCAGCGCCGCCGGCAGGGGGCGGTCGGCCGAGAAGTGGATGGTGGCGCCGCTGACATCGTAGCCCTTCAGGTCGGCGGCCCTGGCTTTCACCAGTTCCGGGCTCATGACGTAGAAGCTCAGAAAATCCTTCTGTGCAGCGAAGCCCACCAGGTCGCCGTGGTACTTAAGAACCGGGATCTGGTACTTGAGGCTTTCCTCAGCCCGCGGCGCGGCCGCCTTTATGGTCCCGCGCAGCTTCTCGAGCGCCGGCCGCGCTGCCTCCGGCACTCCGGCGAGGTAATCGTCGACGTCCCGCGGGGGCGTATCCCTGCCCGCTCTCATCCCTGTACGCGCTCTCTTACCGCCTTTCTCCCGCTTATCCATATGCCCTCCTTTAAACCTGCCCCTACACTTCCCAATATCATGCTATACGTCGGTGGCGGTGGGTACAATGGACTGATAGGAAGGGGTGTCAGCGTTAAAAAACCCCCCCTGAAAAAACTATGGATGGAGGAAGATCATGGCCCTGGACAAGATACGCAAGCGGGACGGGTCGGTGGTCCCTTTCGAGGCGGACAAGATAGCCGCCGCCATGCGCAAGGCCATCGAGGCCGTAGGCGAGGGTGAGCCCTCCCGGGCCGAGGAGATGACACGCGAGGTCACGGGCAAGCTCGAGGCGCGCTTCGTGGAGGAGATACCCACGGTCGAGGAGGTCCAGGACCTGGTGGAGGAGACCCTCATCGAGTGGGGGCTCCCCCGCACCGCGAAGTCATACATACTCTACCGCGAGCGCCGCGCGGAGATACGCCGCACCAAGGACTTCATCGGGGTAAGGGACGAGCTCAAGCTCACCGTGAACGCCGTCAACGTGCTCAAGAAGCGCTACCTCCTCAAGGACTCACGCGGCCAGGTGGCCGAGACCCCCGACGCCATGTTCCGCCGCGTGGCCGGTGCTGTGGCCCGGGCGGACCTCGCCTACGACCCCGGCGCGGACGCCGCGGCCCTGGAGGAGGAGTTCTACCGCCTCATGGTCTCCCTGGACTTCCTGCCCAACTCCCCCACCCTGATGAACGCGGGCACGGACGTGGGGCAGCTGTCCGCCTGCTTCGTGCTCCCGGTGGACGACTCCATACCCGGCATCTTCGACGCCGTGAAGGACATGGCGCTGGTGCACAAATCCGGCGGGGGCACCGGCTTTTCCTTCTCGCGACTGCGCCCCCGCGGGGACGTGGTGCAGTCGACCATGGGCATCGCCTCCGGGCCCCTCTCCTTCATGCGCATCTTCGACGTCACCACCGAGGTCATCCGCCAGGGTGGGAGGCGGCGCGGCGCCAACATGGGCATCCTGCGCTGCGATCACCCCGACATCCTGGAATTCATCACCGCCAAGGACCAGGACGGATTCCTCTCCAACTTCAACCTCTCCGTGGGCATCACCGACGAGTTCATGGAGGCATTGGACAACGACGATGTTTATTATCTCCGCAACCCGCGCAGCGGCGCCGTCACCGGCAGCCTGCACGCGCGCGATGTCTTCAACCTCATCGTCACCCAGGCCTGGCGCACCGGCGACCCGGGGCTGCTCTTCCTGGACACCATCAACAGGAAGAATCCCACGCCGCACCTGGGGGACATCGAGTCCACCAATCCCTGCGGGGAGCAGCCGCTGCTGCCGTGGGAGAGCTGCAACCTGGGCTCCATCAACCTCAAGAACATGGTCGTGGGCGGGCAGTGGGACTCAGGGAAGCTCTCGCGCACCATACGCGCAGCGGTGCACTTCCTCGACAACGTCATCGACATCAACCTCTGGCCCCTGCCGGAGACGGAGCGGGTGACCCTGGGCAACCGCAAGATCGGCCTGGGAGTCATGGGCTTCGCGGACGCGCTGCTGCTCATGGGCATCCCTTACGATTCCGAGGAGGGCCTGCAGGCGGCGCGGGAGGTCGCCACCATCCTGGAGGAGGAGTCCCACCTCGCCAGCGGCGAGCTGGCTGCGCGGCGGGGCGTGTTCCCCAACTACGAGGGCTCGGTGTGGGAGAGCAGGGGCATGCCCATGCGCAACGCCACCACGGTGACCATCGCCCCCACCGGGACCATCAGCATCATCGCGGGTTGCTCGTCGGGCATCGAGCCCCTCTTCGCCATCTCCTTCGTGCGCAACGTCATCGAGGGAACCCGGCTCATGGAGATCAACCCCGTCTTCGAGGAGACGGCGCAGAGGCTCGGCTTCTACAGCAACGACCTCATGATGGACATCGCCCGCAGCGGCACCCTGCGGCACATCGAGGGCATGGACGAGGACGTGAAGCGGGTGTTCGTCACCGCCTTCGACATCGCCCCCGCGTGGCACGTGCGCATGCAGGCCGCCTTCCAGGAGCATTGCGACAACGCCGTCTCCAAGACCATCAACTTCGCCTCCGACGCCTCCATCGACGACATCGAGGAGGCCTACCGCCTGGCCTACGAACTGGGGTGCAAGGGCATCACCGTCTACCGCTACGGCAGCAAGCGGGAGCAGGTGCTCTACCTGGGCAGCGATTCCCTCATGCGCCTGCTGGAGAGGCCGGAATATACCATGGCCGAGGCGGAGTATGCCGGGGGATGCCCCACCCCCCTGTGCTTCTTCTGAGCACGGGAAGGCAACTAAAACGTGCGCCTGCTCATCGCCTACTGCGGAGGCCCGATCCCCATAAAGCGGGAGGACTTCACGGTGACCTTCGACGATGCCTTCGCCAAGCGTTTCCTGCGCCACATGGTGAACGACACGGACTACTGCAACGGATGCGGCGTGCTCTGCGACCACTGCCGCGACACCTACGGCATCGACTTCTCCGGCGACATCACCGGCATCCTGCAGTTCCCCTCCGTGCTTCCCTACTACCTCGACGACCCCCTGGACCTCATCGGGCGGGAACTGCCGCCCCACGACGCCACCGTGGTCGTGGGCGCGCACCAGGAGATACTCCTGGCCATGCCGGCGGCGGCGGCGGCCGCGGGCTCGCGGGTGATCGTTGCCCCCGCCGAGGGCCCCAACTGGGTGAGCCGCTGGTTGAGGGGGCAGGTGAAAAAGGCCTGCCGCGAGCTGGGCATGGGCTGCGCCTTCCCCAAGCCCTTCTGCTCCCTGACCCCGGGCATCCACCCTGCGGTGGACGAGTTCATGGAATATTTCCGCATCGGTTATCCCAAGCTGAAGCTGGAGGTGGGCGACGGCTACATCAGGGACGCCAAGGTGGTGCGCAGCGCGCCCTGCGGCAACACTTACTACGTCGCCTTCAACCTCAAGGGCGCCCCCCTGGACGCCGCCGTGGCCGAGGTGGTGGCGAAGTACTGGCACAGCTTCCCCTGCGTGGCCTCCATGGAGATGGACCGCGAGCTGGGGGAGACCATCCTGCACATGGGTGGCTTCATGCACTACCGGGCGGTGGAGGAGGCCCTGGCCGAAGTAGGGGTGCGGGTGGAGCTTCCCACCTCCCCCGCCTTGGCGCGCGTCTCCGCGAGATGAACGCAAGCCCGCCCGGACGGCCAGACACGCGGGCTAAATAGGCCACCCGCGGCAACCGAGATATACTATTGAGTGCGCAAAGTAAGACGGGGGAATGAAAATGGCCGAGAAGAGGATACTGGTCGCTGACGACGACCCCCATATCCGCCGCCTCATCGCGGAGCTGCTCATGGCCGAGGGGTTCAAGGCGCTCATGGCCGAGGACGGCGAGGAGGCCATGCGCGTCTGCCGCGAGGAGCACCCCGACCTCATGATCCTGGACATCATCATGCCCAAGATGGACGGCATGGAGGTCTGCCGCCGCCTGCGCGACGAGACGGCCGCCCCCATCGTCTTCCTCACCGCCAAGGACGACATCACAGACCTGGTGAGCGGGCTGGCCATAGGAGGAGACGACTACATCACCAAGCCCTTCAAGGGGGCGGAGCTCATCGCCCGCATAAAGGCGGCACTGCGCCGCGCGGACATGGTGCGCGATTCCACCGAGAAAGAGGAATACGTCTCCATCGGCGGCCTGGAGATCGACCGCAAGCGGCGGGAGATATCCCTGGACGGCAAGCCGGTGGATCTCACCCAGACGGAGTTCGACCTGCTGTGGCTGCTGGCGAGCCACCGCGGCACCGTCTTCTCGCGCAAGGACATCGTCAGGGAGTTGTGGGGTTACGAGGACCCCGGCATCTCGCGCACCATCGACACCCACGTGGCCCGCCTGCGCAAGAAGATCGAGACGGACTCCTCCAGCCCCGAGTTCATCAAGACCGTAACCGGCGTGGGCTACAAGTTCTTCTGACCGGCGCCGCGTTCCCGCGGGGTTTAAATGAGGTGGCCGTTTTGTTAATATTTCATATTGCGACGGGCGTTTAGCTCAGCGGGAGAGCGCTGCCTTCACACGGCAGAGGTCATGGGTTCAAATCCCTTAACGCCCACCAATTCTTAGGGCCTTTATGGCCCTTTTTCTTTGGATTGAATGGCTTGATATGGTTACATCATAGAAATGAGAAGGCATATCGTTAGGCTTGAAACGCTTCTTTTACCTGCTGAGCGGTGCTCTGGTTGTCAGTTATGTGCTATAGACTTATCTTAAGGGCGAGGTCCATATTGGCTCGCAAAAGGGCATAAAGGAGACGAACAGATTCAATAATTGA
The DNA here is from genome assembly GCA_028697145.1 of Actinomycetota bacterium. Lineage (GTDB taxonomy): Bacteria > Actinomycetota > Geothermincolia > Geothermincolales > RBG-13-55-18 > SURF-21. Next base: position 24,603 of record JAQVFR010000004.1, read on the forward strand.
AAGATGGAGAGTCCGCATGGATGAGATAACCCGCTGGTCGGGCATGGCAGAAGGCCAGTTCTTCGAGAGGAAGTCGGCCTACGACCGCTCTGGACCTAGGCCAAAGAGAAGAAACGCAAAGGATATCATCTCCGACATCGTCGAAACCCTTTCGGCCATGGCTAATGCCGATGGAGGAGAGTTGGTTCTGGGGATGGAGGACAATGGCACGGTAACCGGGGTGCCCCATCCGGAACGGACGGTTAAGGGATTTCTCGATGCTCCTCGAGATCCGAATCGTGTAAATCCTGGCCTTATCTACAGATACAGGGAAGCAATCGCGGACAGTGGCCACCTTCTACTGCATTTCAGGGTGGAGTGGAGCCCTCTTGTTCATCAATTGTCCGACGGCAGGTATCTCTATAGGATGAGGGACTCGAACATGCCATTCGACGCACAAAAGATTTCGGCCCTAAAGTCCTCGAAAGCGCAAGGCCTGTTCGAGATGGTGTTTCCCCCGAGGGCCTTCATGAAGGACATAGACGCAGAGCTTGTCGATTCGCTTAATCTGGATCGCCTAAATCGGGAAACCACCATCGATCTCCTTGAGCGTTTTCGCCTGGTAGAGAGGCATAATGGTCACATCGCACCTAACCGTGCCTGCCTGCTTCTCTTCGGGAAAGACCCGACGAAATGGCATCCCCGCTGCGGTATCGACTTCGTGCGCTGGGGGGGAACGGAGAGGAAAGGTGGCGCTGAACTCAATATCGAGAAGCGTGTACGTATCGAAGCTCCGCTTGCCGTACTTCCCAAACAGGCCTTCGATACCATCAAGCCGTTCATCCGTGAAAGGCAGCAGCTCGTGGATCTATTCTTCACTGAGCGGCTCGAATATCCCACGTTCGCCTGGCAGGAAGCTCTCATAAACGCCATCGCGCACCGCGATTACAGTATACAGGGAGCCCCTATAGAGGTTTGGATGTTCGACGACAGGATGGAGATTAAAAGCATGGGGCCGCCCCCCGAACCGGTCACGGTTGAGGCCTTGAGCCGCGGTGAGCATTTACACCTTTCCAGGAACCCTATAATCGTGCGCGTTCTTGCGGAACTCGGATACATGCGTGACCTGGGCGAGGGTATTCCACGCATGTTCTCGGAGATGGAAAGCCAGGGTTATTATCCTCCTGTTTTCGACCTGGTGGGCGGTGCCAACTTTCGCGTGATCCTCAGAAACCAACCTATATATGACCAAGAGACCGTGGAGTGGTTGAGAAGATATGCTGAGTTTGATTTAACTGGCGACCAGAAGAGGCTCCTCGCCTTTGCCCACGCTCACGGGGACCGGTTTACCAGCAAGGATTATCAGAAACTCACCGAATTGGACGTATACAAGGCCTCGCTTTCGATAAAGGCTATGGTCAGGAAAAACATAGTTCGTTCTACCAGCAAAGGAAGCAGGGTCTACGAACTCGTTGAAACGCCAGGTGAGCATGAGAAATCACCGGAAACCCTCTTGTTGCTCCTGCCTTTGCTTAAGGAGAGGGACATCTCAAACCAGGACATAAGGGATGCCCTGGGGATATCCAGACCTACCGCGACACGTATCGCCGGAGAGTTGTGTGCCAAAGGTTGGCTTGAAAAGAGCGGCAGCGGGAGATGGACGCGGTATCGACTGGCGAGGGCACTATGAATCAGCCTAGGCGTAGAAAATCCGTGCGGGAAGCTGATTCATAAAGCGGTTTGGGTGATTCATAGGAATACCAAGAACAGGCTGGGAAAACAGTAATTACAATTCAACGGAGTCGCTATGAATCAGCCTAGGCGTAGAAAATCCGTGCGGGAAGCTGATTCATAAAGCGGTTTGGGTGATTCATAGGGAGACACGGTAGTGCCTAGATTGCCTCCCGTAGGATGACAAGTGGGGTAAGGTCTTCCAAGGGCCTTAACGCCCACCAGGGCTATAGAAGCCGGGCCCCCGCCCGGCTTTCTCTTAGTCTCGATAAACGTCTCTCCTGTGGCCGATGCGCAGAACCAGTATCCCATCCACAGTCTTGGTATATATGACCCTGTAATCGCCGATCCTGTATCTGTATAGCCCCTGGAATGTTCCGCTCAGGGCGGAACCCTTATCGGGATCCTTCGCGAGATCCCCTTCTATTCTGCTCAGGATCTTCTTCGCCTCGGTCTTGTCTATCTTCTTCAGATCCTTCTCGACGGAGGCTTTGTATACTACCCTATAGACCAAGCCGGCTCCTTAGCTCCGAACTGCTTATCAGTTCATCATCCTTATCAAGGAGCCGGTCGAGAGCCACGCGGTAATCGCCATACTCCGCAATATAGGTCATTATGGCCTCATTGATAAGGAAGGTCCTGGATCGCTCCGTCGACTTGGACAGCTCTTCCAGGTCCCTCAATAATTGTTCATCCAGCCTGATGGAGATCGCCTTAGCCATCTTATACCTCCGATTTCTGTATGTATCCTATGTATGGTATTGTATCACATGTATGCTAGTTCCATCCACTGACAACATTCTGCTCTCTAGCGGTGACATCATTTAAATGAATCTAGCTGCTGCAGGTAAAGACCCCGGATGCCGTCCAGCATCTGCACGTAGTTCTTGTCCAGGTAGATGAAGGGGCCGGGTGATATACGGAAGTGGCCGCCGCCGGCCGCGATCGCCCTGCGGATGCTCTCCTCGAGCTGCGGTGGCATCTTCTTCCAGGCACCGCAGACGATCCGCGGCCTGCCCTCGCCCGCGGTCCGCCGCCTAGAGCGTGAGCGGCTCGGCGACCGTCTCTTCAGCGTCCTCCCCGCAGAGACGGGCGATGGCCGCGCGCACCTCCTCCATGAGTTCTTCCTTGTTCTCGAGGGTGTAGCTCGAGGCCTCGATGGGGGCGCCCAGCTCTATAGTCACCTCCTGGTCGAGGACGAAATCCAGCGTCTTGGGCGGCAGCACTTTCTCCGAGCCCCTTATACCCATGGGGATGATGGTGGCCCCGGACTCGATGGCCATGACGAATCCGCCCTTCTTGAAGTGCCCCATGCGCCCGCTGCGCGAGCGCGTGCCCTCCGGCGCTATCCACAGCACGATGCCGTCCTCCATCTTGGCGCGGGCGGCGGCGAGATCCCTCTTGGCCTGCTCGAAATCGTGGCGGTCGATGGAGATGAACTCCCCGGCCGTCATCCCTTTCCCCCACAGGGGTACCTTGAAGAGCTCCTTCTTGGTGAGCATGCGCACGCTGCCTGGTATGGCGAGAACGCTCAAGGGGATGTCGTAGTGGCTGCGGTGGTTGCCCATGACGATGTAGCGCTTCCCCGGCTCGATCCTCGTGTGGTGGGGATCGATCACCATGTACCTGATGCGTACGGCGTCGACGAGTTCCCTGGCCCACCACCTGAGCCACTTGTCGCCGTACCAGCGCGGGTACCCGCCCCTGAAGTTGACCTTGTAGAGGACGATGAGGGTGATGCGCAGTGTGGCGTATACGGTCACGACGAAGATGCGGATTTTCTGGAGCATGTTGGCGCGCATGAATATGGTCCTCCCCTGCATTATCTGACAGCCGGTACGGTCAATTCTGTATCCAAAGCGGCGCGGAATGCAACCATTTCTCGTACAAACATCGGTGCCCCGGGTCAGCTCCCCCACAGAAGGGAGAGGACCGCCGCCTCGTCCAGGCGGCATCCCGCGAGGACGCGGGCCGCGGAACGGTTCAGCTCCCGGGGCAGGGAGAATGCGGCGCAGTTGACCCTCCCCTTGTCCAGGAGGACGTGGCAGCAGACCTCGCCGTCGGGACCCTCGCAGCGCCCGAAACCCTCGCCCTTGCCCCCGCGTCCCCTCTTCGTGAGCAGGGGCGCTTCAAGCGGCTCGGCGAGCACGCGCTGCGCCAATTCGAGCGACGACGCGGCCTCTCCCGCCCTGATGGCAAGAAGGCGGCGCAGCATTCCGGTGCCCTCCGGGGGCGCCGGGCTCTCCCAGCCCGCCGCCTCGTAAACGCCGGGCTCCTCTCTGCGCGCGTCCCGCTCCAGGCCGGCCGCGCGCGCCAGGGGTCCCACCCAGGCGGACCCCTCGGCCTCGACGCCCAATCCCCGCAGGCGCCTCTCCGCCCACCCCGGCGCGGTTAGGGAAGCGGCCCGGCGCGATAACTCTTTCCATGCCGCGGCGATGCCGGTGAGCTTGCGCATGACCGCCGCTTTTTCCCCCACAGGGAAGTCCTCCCTGATCCCGCCCGGCATTGCCCAGCCCGCTCCCGGGGGACGGCCCTGCCACTCCTCCAGTGCGGCCACCAGATCGAGGCGCAGGCCGTCGCATGCGGCGGCGGCGCGCCGTTTCCCCAGGATGGAGGCGAACTCGCTTATCCACGCCAGGTGAGCCTGCGCCCTCGCCAGCTCCAGGAGCGCCGTACGCAAGGCCACCGCGGCCTCCGGCACCTTCATCCCCCGCGCCTCCTCCAGGGCCTGCGCGAAGGAGAGGTGGAGGGCGGCCCCCTCGTCACCCGTTTCCCTCTCCAGGATGACGGAAGCCTGGCCGGCCCTGGCCCCCAGCAGGGCACCCTGAGGGCAATCCCTCCATGCATCGCGCACCCGCCGTATGTAGCCCCCTTCGACCTCGAGGAGGAGCCCCGCGCGCACGAGCGAGTATGCGTGGCCAGGCGCATCCCACCGCTGGTCCTCCCCCCCGTACAGCAGCTCGACCCACCTGGAGGCGGCGGGGAAATACCTGGCCGCCTCCGGGAGCAGGCTCTTCCCTCCGCCCGCCCTGAGGTGCAGGGTCTCGTTATCCCTCGGATGCGAGAAATGCAGGGTTTCACCCCTGCCGGGACAGAGGTCCGCCATGACCAGGCGCAGCCCCTGGTCCGCCAGGAATTCGAGGCGGGCTCTGTGGTCCCCGCCCACGTCCTCAAGCCACACCCGCCGGGCCGGCTCCAGCCGCGACCAGTCCATGCCCTCCCTCGGGAGGAGGTCCAGCTGACCTCTCGGCATCCGGCTGCCGCGGTCCCTCTCCACGTTCTTTGCCGCCGCCACCTACAACACCCCCAGGTAGGCCATGATCCCCGTCCACGCCAGGAACAGCACGACCTCGCCGCATACGAGCGCCGCCCTGAACCTCTTCCCCTGCAGCGGCGCAAGGGGGAACTTCCACCCCGCCCGCAGCAACGGCAGCGCGCGCTCCGTACGCGGCTCCATGCCTTCACATGCCCCCATCCTCCGCGACCATGCCATGAATGCGGCCAATACCAGCCCGGTGCATATGAGCGCCGCCCATCCCAGCGAAGTCCAGTAAGCGAAGGGCACGTTCAGCGACAGCCCGTACTCGCGCATGAAATAGTCCATGATGGCGCCGGGATAAAGGCCCACGGCCGCGCAGCACGCCGTCAGGAGCACGGCGGCGGGAGCCGCCAGCCCGAGCGCCGTCTTTCTCCCGCTGCGGGGAAGGAGCAGCGCGACGGTCCCGGCGATCATCGCCCCCGCGATGAGCAGGGGGACGGCCGCGAGGAAGATCACCGTCTCTCCTCCCGCGAACCCACCCGAAAGAGCCTCTATTCCCATCCACAGGGAGGCGAAACCCGCCAGCGGCGGCAGGCCCAGGAGAGACATGCCCCCCACCACGCCGGACCACCCCGTCCCGCGAGGGCCCTCCCTTCCCAGCGCCACCAGGGCCAGGGCCGGCACCCCCGCCCACAGGGCGAGGCGCGACGACGCCGCTGCCGCCTGTCCGCCGGGGGACGCAACGAGGGCGATGGCGGCCCCGGTGGCGGCGCAGAGCAGGCCCCACGTCTCCACATCCCCGGAGGCATGGAGGAGCTCCCGCGCCACCTCGATGAGGGAGACCGCGGCCACCCCCATGCATATCCACACCCACGGTCCGTCCCAGGCGAAAAAGGCGCGCGTCACGGAGAAGAGCAGGAAAGTCCCGAGGGTGAGGTCCACGGCCAGGAGGTGGATCAGGCGCATCTCGCCGCTGCCCCGTGAGATGCCGCTCATCCAGCGGTGCAGCGGAAAGCAGCCCAGGCGCGACAGCGACGCCGCCAGCATGAGCGAGCACGATGCCGCGAGCATCCCGCTGGGCTTCAGGGCCGCCGCGGGAAAGGACAAACTCCGCGACGGGTCATCCAGGTAGAAAAGGAGGATACCGAGCGCCAGGCAGAGGTCCGCCAGCAGGAGCGGCGCAAGAAACGGCAGCAGGCGCGCGGCCTTCTTGCCCTCGAGCACCGCCGCGCCCGCCGTGTTCCACGTCGCCAGGGCGAACATGGCCGCCGCAAGAAACAGGTGCTGGCCGAGGACCGCCGCGAGGGCCGAGGCCAGGCCGAAACAGGCCAGCGCCGACGCGATGTTGCCGCGCCTGCCCGCGGCGCCTTTGACCTCCACCGCCCAGAGCAGCGGCGGGGACGCCAACGCCAGCGGTATGAGGAAGGACAGGTTCGCGGGAGAGACGGCGAGCCACCACACGCCAAATTCCTCGGGCCCGACGTGATGGTCCCAGAAACGGTAGGTCAGCAGGGCCAGGGTGGGAATGGACAGGGTGTAAAGGGCGAGCGCGGCCCACCTCAGGCGGGGAAAGCGCGCGGCAGAGAGGTATACTAGGCCCACCGCGGCCGCGGTCAGGGGGAGGGCGGGAAGGATATATACCGCCCTCATGCGCCGCCGCCGCGTCTATTCGTTCCCCTGCCAGGCTCCCGCATCTCGAGCCTCACCGCCCGCTTAAGATGACCGCGGCGAACGCAAGGCCCACGGAGAGCAGGGCGATGAGCGCAGCCACTCCCTGCAGCCTCCTGACCAGGACGCCGCCGCGCCCCTCCGCCCAGGCGCGCGCCGCGGTGACCAGCAACGCGAATCCCAGTACCGACCCCGCCCACAGCATCTTTCCCGTTCCCCCCTCCCATGGGTAGCCCAGAAAGACGACGACGAAGAGCAGGAGGCCCGCCGCCCTTTGCGGCCCCTCGACGATGACGGCGCGAGGGTATGCCAGCGAATGGTCTTCCTTCCCGGCACGGCGTCCCGTACCGGCGGGGCGGCCCAGCAGGAAGAGGAGGAGCGACAGACCGGCGCACGCCACCGAGGCGGCTACCAAGGGGAACCCCGGGCCGTCCCAGAGCTGCACCGCCCAGGGAGCGCCCTCCCCCCGCAGGGTCTCGAGCCCCGAAGAGAAAGCGCCCGGGAAACGGAGGGAAAGGCTAAGCGCAACGCACGACAGGGCGACCACCCTGCACAAGGCCGTGCGGAAGCAGAGGGGGACGTAGGAGGCCCGGTCCTCCCCTCCCGCGGCCACCAGGTACAGGGAGGCCGCCTCCACCGACGAGAAGAGCAGGACAAGGGCGAAAAGGTCCCCCCTCGCTCCGACCAGCAGGACCCCGCAAATCCCCATCGCCAGCGGGGGCACGACCAACGACGCCAGCTCGCCCGGGGATGGCGCCTCCCCCGCAGCCGCCAGGTCCCGAGGGCGAGGCCCTCTCCCCCCGAGAAAGGCCACCTGGAGCCAACCCTCCAGGAAAAGGAGAAGCACCCCGCAGGCGGCCAGAAAAAGGAGCCCGGGGAAGAACAACAGCTTGATCATGTCCATGCCCAGCTGCATCGTCACCACCCGTCCCACCTCCACCGACCTACGTTTTATAGACTAACATACGACAGTATGTATCGCGTAAGCGATGACGACGCCCGCAGGGCGGCGGCACAGTGCCAGCGCATTTATTATTCAGCGGGTCAGCGCCTTAACGTTTCCGAACGTCAAGGCCTGACGCCTGACAAACATTCCTCCGAACGTGCAGGCCTGGCACGCGTGATCTGCGCATCAAGTGTATCGCGTAAGCGATGACGATATGTAATATAATCCCCCCATGAGAATCGTGTGCGAAAGCCCGTACGATTTCCGGCTCTCGTGGCGCATGTTCTCCGAGTTCGCGGGGAAGAACGCGACACGCGAAGGTTCCCTCGCCCTGTGGTGGGAGGACAGGCCTACCTCCGTCTTCCTCAAGCAGACGGCCCGGGAACCGGCGGTCGTCGAGCTTATCGCGGACCCCATGCCCAGGCAGACCAGGCTGTTCCAGCAGCGCATGCGCGCCGTGCTGGGCGCCGACCTGCAGTTGGAAACCTTCTACCGCCGGCTGCGCCGGGACAAGACGCTGCGCCCCGTGGTGAACGCGCTCGTGGGTCTGAAACCCGTACGGCCTCCCGATATCTTCCAGATGATCCTGATCGCCGTCAGCGAACAGCAGATCTCGATGCGGGCGGCGCAGGGCATCAGGGAACGCATACTCTCGTCCTTCGGCGCCCCCGCCGGCAGGCTGATCGCTTACCCCCGCCCGCAGGACATCGCCTCCCTCGGCGTGGATGAGCTGCGCAGATGCGGCCTGTCGCAACGCAAAGCGGAGTACCTCATCGCGCTGGCGGGAGGGATAGCCGCGGGAGATATCGACACCGAGTCATGGGAGCACATGCCCGACGGCGAGCTCACGGACCTGCTGCGCGGATACCGCGGGGTCGGCGAGTGGACCGCCGAGTATATCCTGGTGCGGGGGCTGGGGCGGGAGGACGTAGTGCCATCCACGGACCTAGGCGTGCGCCGCGTGGTGAGCCATTACCTGGGGGGAGGTAGAGAGCTGTCGGCGAGTGACGTGAGGGAACTGCTGGAGCCATGGGCTCCCTGGCGCGGTCTTACCGTCTTCTACCTGCTGGCCCACTACCGCATGACCCAGATGGGGCTGGACCAGGCGCAGTGACCGTCCTCCTGCTCTACCCGCAGGAAGTAGAACCCCTCCCCCTCCAGGTCTTCGTCCGTGAAATCGAAGGACGCCTCCGCGCTCCCGCCCGCCGACCACGCCGTGGTATACCCCCGCCCGTCATGGCGCAGCAACTCGGCGCGCTTAAGGGGAGCTGTGCCGATGACGCTGCCGCGCAGGCGCGGTGAGCCCGAACTCACGTACTCGCTGCCCATGGGCAGCCCGTCCGCGGAAAGCTCCAGCCAGATACGCTTTCCCGTGGTGCCGTAGACCCTGCGGTTCCACAGGGACCTCCACAACGCGTGCGGCGTGAGCTCGTCGGCCATGATGGCGGTGAGGCCACGGGGATAGACGTCGATGGGGTGAAACCTCTCGTCCACCGCGTAATCGTGGCGGTCGCTGCCGGCGATTATACCCAGGCGCAGCCCCGAGGCCAGGGCCTCACGCACGTAATTACCGTGGCCGGGGGCGCTGCGGTCATCCCGCAGGCGGCGCGGGAACCATCCCCGGGGATCGCCATGGGTTATGGGAAAGGGCCCGCCGTGGCTCTCGGAGCTTCCGTGCATGCTGTATATCTCCACCAGGCGCTGCTGCCCGGCCTCCGGACCCCACCACGTATAGCCCTCGGGGATCTTCATGCGCAGGAACTTGAGCCAGTTGAGAAGGGGCATGAAGATGCGGCGCCAGGCGGTATGGTGCGGTATGACGATGGCCTCGTGCCCCCGCAACACCTCCTCCAGCTTATCCGTCGTATCGCTCTCCGGGTCCACGAAACTGTAGAGCTGTGGATCCGGCTCGTCGGGGGCGTAAAAGACGCCGCGGTGGCCCTGCTTGTGATCGGACCATTCGTATCCCAGGAAAACCACGAAGCGGCCGGGCTCGTTGTATCTCTCCTGCAGGTCCCGCACCAGCCCCCATTCGTCATCGCGACCGGAGGGCTCCAGCAGGTCCATGGTGTCATGGGTGGTGATGGCCGCGAAGTCCAGGCCGAGCAGGTCACGGGCCTCCGGGTAGAAGCTCCCCGGGTCGAGACAGCCGTCGCAGAGGGCGGTGTGCACGTGGATGTCCCCCCAGAAGACACGGGGCCCCTCCCCGAAGAGCACCGGGTTGCTCTCGCCGGCGATGCCCCCGCCGGCGGCGCCCACACGGTACACGCCCGGCTCCGACGCCTGGCAGTCCACCCATATCACGCCCCGGTCCTCGGGGCGAAACTCCACCGCGTAGGGGGCCTCCAACCCGGCTGCGGGGATGAGCTCCACCGGCCCCGTATAGGTGGGGTCGAGGTCGCCAAGGGTATCAACGGCCCTCAGCAGCAGGCGCCCGTCGCCCCGCGGAGAGAAAGACGAGAGGACGAGCTCCAGGGCCGCCGCCTCCCCGCCCACCACTTCCAGGACCGGGCACTCGGCGATGAGGCGGTGCCGCCCCGTGGCCCTTTCATCCACCTCCACCGAGACATCGGTGCGAGACGGATGGGCGGGCGACGCCCAGCCACGGCCGCCGCCGCGGGTGTCGCCAAGGGTTACGATTATCTCGTCCCCCTCCTGCAGGCGGCCGTCCCTCACGCGGATACGGATCTTCCTCGTCTCCATGTAGAGGTAGAAGATGTCCAGGGGCTCCAGCCTTACCCCGCTGCGGCGCAGGAACTCTCTCCCCAGGAAGCGCAGCGCCCCGCGCAGCGGGAAGAATCCCTGGGGGGCGACCTCCAGCCTGGCGCCGCCGGAGCTCCTCAACTCGCAGCTGTAGAAGTTGGGAAGGCGCGGGTAGCGGTTCTGCTTCGGTCCCCAACCGTCGGCATACAGGTATGTAGGGCGCTTTCCCTTGGCCCCAAAATCGACCAGGCGGCAGAAGCCGACCTTGATGCCGCCGTCCTCCGATATCCCCCCCGGCCCGCAGCGGAAACGCAAGGTTACCGTCTGCCTGCCTTCACCGACCCTCAGCAGCGGCGGATCGACCTCGGCCTCGCCCGGCGCCGTATCGGGGGACGGGCGGGGCTTCTTGCCCGGACGGAAGAACTCGGGATCATAGAGGTAGTCCATGATGCCGTAAATCACCGTCCCCACCGCGGCGGCGGCGGCCGTCAGCAGCGCCGTCACAGCACCCGCGATGACCCTGCTCAGGCGGAGGGTTTTCTTATTATGCGTCTCCCGCATTTGCGTTCCTTTCTCGACAGGGAACAATTGTATCATCAAACCCCCGGGGAAACCGTCGTCCGCGCCTCCGTCCCGATGACATGATATCAACATCCCCGCCCCAGCGGGCATCCGAGCGAAGGCGCCGGAGCAGGGCGGGTGGATCCCGCGGTCGTCGCCGGGGAGGAAAGGGCTGGACGCGGGAAGCGTGGCTCTGTCCGAGCCTTGATTTTGTCTGTCGGTGTATAGTGAAATAGTCACTTAGTAAGTGCTGGCTATGGGAATCCTGGAGGAGGCAAAATGGTTGACATCGAATTGTGCGGGTCCTGCGGGGTCCCCAGGCTTATCAGCGGGGTTTTCACGTGGGAGGACAGCGGCGTAATCTCCATATCCTATTCTCCCGGCGCGCGCATGGTCTTCTACGAATCGGGCAACATCGACAACATCTTCCGCGGCGTGGAGGAATTGATCGGGATGCCAATCGAGCACATCGTGACGGAGAGAAAACGCCGGGATACCAGAAGGTTCATGGAACGGGTCTTCGTGGCGGAGTCGAAAAGGCTGGCCTCCACGCTGGTCGGTGAACTCGGCGACAAGGTATCGGCCATCGAGCCGGGAAACAGGGGGGATATCCTCGAGCTCGGAGATGCAGTGAACGCCCAGGCCACCACCATCGGGATGGTCTATGGATACGGCGACATAAGGTTCAGCGAGTTGTGGGACCTGTGGGACACCTTCCCGTGGCGCACGCAGATCATCCGCAATCCCTACTCCATAGTCTTTTTCTCGGCGGACATGCTGGCCACGGTGGAGGCCTTCGAGCAACGGGACATGAGGGTGAAGTACGAGAGGATAGGGGGCGAGATCTATCTGCTCGCGGTGCACCCGGGAGAACACCCCGTAGAGCTCAAGGAGAGGCTGAAGAGGAAGAGGTACGACGTCAAACCCGGCGATGTCGCGCACGAGAGCTGTCCCGACTGCGGCGTTCCCCTGGGCGTCTCGCGCTGCAGGTGGGACCCGGAAGAGGGAACGATCATCGACCCCATAACGCGCAGGAGGATGGCTTTCTTCGATCCCGCCGCCATGGACACGGTGTTCGGGGACCTTGAGGCGGAGCTGGGAGAGTCGATACCCGAGGCGATCATCGAGGCCCAGAGGCGCTACGGCAAGCTGAGCATGGGCGCGGACAACTGGAGAAGAAGCGGATACGACTTCAAGAGCTGGGCGGCCCTGCGCGGCCTGGGCAACATCACCGGCTTCAAGGCTGACGAGAAGCACCTCTCACTCACGCTGGAGAACCCCAGTATGCACCTGGCGCTGGTGGGGATGGCCCAGGCCTTGTACGAACTGGCCTGGGGGGCGGAGAGCTCCACCGCGGAGTGGCAACGCACAGACGACGGCGATCTTGTCATTAATGTGACGCTGTAAAGATACGATGCGTGCCAGGCCGTAACGCTCAGAAGCGTTAAGGCGCTGGCACCGCCGCGTCACCCCCCGGGCGCCGCTGTCGCTTACGCGATGCAAACCACGAAGGTATATGCGCAGACCAGCGGGTTGAGGAGAGGGCGGGGGTGGGCAGACGGAGGGGTGATCTAGCGGGCGAGGTTCATCCCCGAGACGGAGAAGTCCCCCAGGAGGGACGCCCTGGTCACCACCCCCTCGCCGTAACGGTCTCGCAGGGCATCCAGGGCCGCGGTGAGTTTTTCCTCGCGCGGGTCCAGGCAGTCCCAGATGGTCACCTGCTTCCCCTCTTCCCGGCGCCGCAGTTGCGACACGGAGACGCCCACCGTGGTCACGGGCTCCCTCCACAGCCCGGAGGCGGCCTCCCGGCGCAGCATCTCGCGCGCCGCCGCGTAGATGGGAGACGGGAGGTCGCTGTATTCCTCCAGCGTCCTGGCGCGGGCATAGCCCATGCCGTACCCCACGCGCAGGCGCAGGCTGACCGTCCTGCCCAGGTAGCCGTCCCGCCGCATGCGCCGGGTCACGGCATCGACCAGCCCCAGCAGGGTGTTCTCCAGGTACCCGAGGTCGTCCGTGCCCCCGCGCAGGGAGAGGCTGTGGCCGAAGGACTTCACCTCGTGAAGCTCGCCGCTGCGCACCACCGGGCTGTCGTCCTGCCCCCAGGCTGCCCCCCACAGCAGCCGCCCGACGACCCCGAATCTCCACTCCATGACCTCCCGCGGCGTGCGCGCCAGGTCGCCTATGGTCTCGATGCCCATGGCGCGGAAGTTGCGGCGCATGCGCCTCCCCACCCCCACCAGCTTGTCCACCTCCATGGGGGCGAGGATGTGCGGGAGCTGCTCGGGCGTGACCAGGGTCAGCCCGTCCGGCTTGTGGAACTCCGAGGCCATCTTGGCCACCAGCTTGTTGGGGCCTATGCCCACGGAGGCCGTGAGTCCCAACTCGCGCCGGATGTCCTCCTTCAATCCCCTTCCCGTCTCCAGCGCCGCCTCCCAGCGCTCCCGCCCCGGGGGATACGAGCGCAGGTTGGCGCTGAGATCCGCGAAGGCCTCGTCTATGGAGAAGACCTCCACGCGGTGGGAGCGCCGCTCGCAGATGCGCAGGATGCGCCGGGCGTTGTCCAGGTACTTGGGGATGTCGGCGTGGACGAAGCAGGCTTGCGGGCAGCGTTTGCGCGCCTCCCAAACCGACATGCCCGCCTTTATCCCCCACGGACGGGCCTCGTAGGAGGCGGTGGCCACCACGCCGTGGGAACAGAAGTCGCTGGAGGTATGGCAGACGACGAGGGGGCGGCCGCGGTAGAGCGGGACGTCCCTCTGCTCCACGGAGGCGAAATAGGCGTCCATGTCCAGGTGCAGCACGCAACGCCCCTCTTTCGCCGTCCTTCCCTGGTCGGCGGAGCGCAGCAGGCCGTGCATCACGTATTGGGTCACTTTCCATACCTCCCCGGCGGGCGCCGCGGGCGCTATCCCTCGCAGTGCACCCGCACCAGGCTCCAGTTCATGCCCTCGGTGGAGAAACGCAGCTCGTACACCTCGGGGTTATCGCTCATCACCGAATAATAGAGTTCGAGGTAGCGCCCCTTGGGGGCGCGGTACGTCCCCAACACCCGGCGGACGTCGTACCTGCGGCCGCGCCACAGGAAAGCGGTGGGGCGCAGCCTCCCGCCGCGAAAAACCGCCGAGACGTCCACCGGTTCCTCTATCGTGGTCACCATCTCTTCCGCCTTTCCACGCCACCACACCCGGAGGGACGCGAGGAGGGCTCGCGCCCTCCTTTCTCGGTCTCTATGTTTTTTCCAGGCCCCGAACGCCCCGGGTCCGCGCCCACCCCGCGGGGCGACGGCCTAAACCCTGTCCCTCAGGAGGGACACCACCTTCCCGGCCAGCCTGACCTCCGCCTCCCCCTTTTGCACCCGCAGGGTGGGATAAGCGGGATTGGAGGCCTCCAGTTCCAGCGCTCCCCGGCGCCGCCGCAGGCGCTTCACGGTGGCCTCCCCGTCCACCAGCGCCACCACTACCTCGCCGTCCCGCGCATCCGCGTCGGGATCCACCACGACCAGGTCCCCGTCGCGGATGCCGTCCCCTGTCATGCTGTCCCCCCGCACGCGCAGGAGGAAACGCCCTCCGCCGCCCCAGCGGGCGGGGACGGGCACCCATTCCTCCACCTCCTCCGAGGCGTGGCGCAGGGGGCCCGCCGGAACCTCTCCCACCAGGGGAAGGTAAGCGGCGGCGGCGCGCAGGGCATCCCTGACCTGGATGGCACGCGCCCCGGGAGCGCGGGTGATGAAACCCTTCTTCTCCAGGGCCTCCAGGTGGCGCAGGGCCCCCCGGGTGGAGGACAGCCCGAGGGCGTCGCATATCTCCCGGATGCTGGGCGGGTATCCCCGCCGTTCCAGCGACGCCAGGACGAGATCGAGCACCTCCTCCTGCCTCGGCGTCAGACCCTCCATGCTCTCGTCACCTCCATGAACCCATTATAGTAAACATTTGTTTCCCAGTAAACACCCGTTTACTATACTGGGTATACTGGGGTCACCTTTATACTGGGGTCAGGTCTTGTTTTTTGCATACCCCGGTATGCTGCCTGTTGGCAGCAGGGGTTTTATAACTCGCATGCAAGATGTGACCCCAAGGCATTTCCGGCCTTGGGAGGCGGGTGGTTCGTGTTATTCCCGGCGTTGCCCTGGTAGGCATGTAGGTCTCGAACGGTTGGGGTGGCTATGTATCGATACGCCTGGTCTCGAGGTAATGGCGACTGTTGTCTGGTCTTGCGTTTCACGCCTCCGGCTCCGCCTGCGGCGCGAAACGCAAGACCAGACCCCACCCTACGGGGAAAAGAACGAGCCGGGGTGGGCAGAAGGGCGAGTCCGTATCGAGATGGGGGTGGGAGGTTTTAAAGGTTTGCCATGGGGGTAAATAGTTGTTGGGCCTCATCGGGTTCGAGTAATGTTTATATCTCATTAAGTACCTGGAGGTGAAAAATGGCGCGGGGACCTCACGGCCATGAGAAGACGGGTATCGAAATCCTGAGGGTTCTGTGCCCGAAGTGCAGCAACCGCGTGACCATCGAGCCTGGAGAAGACAAGGCGAGATGCAGCAAGTGCGGGACAATCGTGAAGCGTCCCGTAAAGCCCTCATGATGGTTCTCGGCACCAGGAAGAATGAGCCTATTTCACGGTGGGACGGTCATGGATAACAATGAAAGAGAAGGCGCGGAACTGGACGTCGTTCTCGAGAGCGTGGGCAACTTCTCGCTCATCGGGTTATCCGGTGAGGTAGACGTCTACAGCGCCCCCAAGCTGCGCGAAACCATAAAAGACCTGGTGGACGAGGGCAAGTATAATATCGTCGTGGACCTGGAAAGGGTGGCCTTCCTGGACAGCACCGGCCTGGGAGTGCTGGTGGGTGGCTTGAAGAGGGTAAAGCATCACAGCGGCGAGCTCGGGATAATATGCGGTCAGGAAAAGATACTCCGCATCTTCCGCATCACCGGGCTAACCAAGGTCTTTCCCGTATACCACTCCAGGGACGAGTTGCTCGCGCAGGCCGAGGAGGCATGATCTTGCCAGGCGACAAAAGCACTGCTTTCGAGTTGGAGATGCCGGCAAAAGCGAAGTACGTGGGGCTGGCCCGGTTGATGGTCGGTTCCATAGCCCGCCGCATGCATTTCAGCGAGGAGAACATCGACGACCTCAAGATCGCCGTTTCAGAGATGTGCACCAACGCCATCGTCCACACCGGAAACGGCAAAGAGGTCAAGGCTCCAATCCTCATACGCTTCCTTGCCGGCGACAAGCACCTGACCATCGAGGTGAGAGACGAGGGCCCGGGCTTCGACACCGGCCTCGTCCTCGACAGGGAGCGGACAGACCTCCTGGGCAAGGGATTCGGGATCCCGCTGATCAGAAGCCTGGTGGACGTATTCGAATGCGATTCGCATCCTCACAGCGGCACCACCGTCAGCGTCACTAAATTCCTCGATGGCGATAACGTGGAAACCTGATCCCGCTCTGCGTGCCGCCCGGGACGAGAACCGTGATTATGGAAGATGACTACTATAGCCGGTTGCGAAGCAACATGGTCAAGCACCAGATAGCCGCTCGCGGAGTGAAAGATCCGCGCGTGCTGGAGGCGATGTCCCGCGTTCCCAGGCATCTGTTCGTGCCCGAAAGCCTCGCCGAACGCGCCTACGACGACTCCCCTTTGCCCATCGGCGAAGGGCAGACCATCAGCCAGCCCTACATGGTGGCGTGGATGACCGAGCTCCTCGAGGTCGGCGAGGAAGACCGGGTGCTGGAGATCGGGACCGGTTCGGGGTATCAGGCCGCCATCCTGTGCGAACTCGCGGCCGAGGTGATCTCCATAGAGAAATTCCCCGACCTGGCGCGCCAGGCCGGCGAACGGCTGCGCTCACTGGGTTACGGCAATCTGGCCATCCATGTCGGTGACGGCACCCTGGGCTGGCCGCAGCAGGCCCCCTACGACGGCATCATCGTCACCGCCGGTGCCCCCTCCGTCCCCCAGCCCCTGCTGGAACAGCTCGCTGACGGAGGGAGGCTGGTCATACCCGTGGGCCCATCCGGGATGCAGATGCTGAACCTCATCCGGCGGAGCGGCGGCGAATACCAGGCGAGCGAGGAGGGAACCTGCGTCTTCGTTCCCCTGGTCGGGAAGCTCGGCTGGAAGCGCGGGAGGCCGGCATAGGGATCGGCCCGGACACGCGACGTCCCCCGGCCGAGGATCCACCACAGCTGAGTCCGGCCTGAAAAACGTCCCGCCTCAGGGGATGACCCCACGGGGAAGCGCAAGTGATATAATCTTCGCATGCGCGGCTTAACCGTAGTATTACCGACGTACAACGAACGCGAGAACATCGAGCGGATCGTGGAGTCCATACTCGATCAACCCCTGGACCTCTCCGTGCTCATTGTTGACGACAACTCCCCGGATGGTACCGGTGAGATCGCCGACCGTCTGGCCGCAGCGGACGATCGCATCGAGGTGCTGCACCGCCAGGGAAAGGAAGGCCTTGGCACCGCTTACCGGGCGGGATTCTGTTATGCCCTCGAACGCGGCGCCCAGTACTGTTTCGAGATCGACGCCGATTTCTCCCACAATCCCGATGACCTCCCCCGCCTCTACGAGGCGGCGCGCGGCGCGGACGCCGCGGTGGGCTCCCGCTATGTGAAGGGGGGCGGCGCGCCCGACTGGAGTTTCCTGCGCTGGCTGATCAGCCGCGGAGGTAACCTGTATACCAAGATAGTGGCGCGCACCAGGACGGTGGATACCACTTCGGGCTTTCGCTGCTATTCCCGCCGCGTGCTGGAGTCCATCCCCCTGGACCGCGTCACCTCCCAGGGATACGCGTTCCAGATAGAGATGACCTTCGTCGCCGAGACACTCGGATTCCGCATCGTGGAGGTCCCCATCATCTTCGTCGACCGCAAGGGCGGGGAATCAAAGATGAACTCCGCCATCTTCTGGGAGGGCTTGCGCGTGGTCTGGGGACTTCGCCGCAAATACGGGGACCTTCGCCGCGGGTAAGCCGGGGTGTCCTCTCTCCGCACCCCGGTTTTCAGACGCTCTCATTCTCCATATTGTCCGAGTAGAGGCGCACGTTATTGGGGCCGGCCGCCTTTGCGGTGGTGAGGGCGGCCAGGGCTTTTTCCATTAGGTCCTGGTCGTTATCGGCGTTGGCAGGGAAGGAAGATACGCCCACGCAAGCGGTGAGGCTCTCCACCTCTTTTTTCTCGCGGGAGGGGAAGGGGTATTCCTCGATGACCTTGCGAATGCGCTCAGCCAGCCGCATGGCTCCCAGGCGCCTGGTCTCCGGCAGGAGGACCGCGAAGAGGTTCTCGCCGTAGCGCGCTGCGGTATCCACTTCCCGCGTGTTGCGCAAAACGATGTTGCCGATGTCGGAGAGGATGAAGTCTCCCATGTAGCGGCCATTGCGCTCCATGTATCTGTCGTAATCGTCTACCGCGAAGAAGAGCAGGCATACGTTCAGGCTGTAGCGCCGGGCGCGGTTCACCTCCTGGCTCAACTGGTGCTGGAAATAATGCAGGTTGAAGAGCCCGCTCGCGGGGTCCCTCACCACGTTGGTCTCCAGCTCCGAATAGAGGCGGGAGATGAGCAACGCCAAACCGGCCTGGTCGGCCAGAAGGGTCAGGATGGGTACCCTGTGAACGTTGAACTCCTCTTCGCCCCGTCCCAGGGCGAAGACGCCGGTCACCCTTCCCTCCGCCCGCATGGGCATGGCCAGCAGCCTCTCGATGCCGCTTCCTCCGAGATACGTGCTTTCCTGCAATCCCTCTTCAAGTCCGGCCCGCATCAACACCCCGGTATCGAAAGCTCTGCCGCAAAGAGACTCCGCCGTGCCGAGCCCCCTTCCCACGAGCTCCTTCGCTCCCAGTCCCCGCGCCATGACCACGTCCAGCTCGTCCAGCACGTCTCCGGGCAGAAGGACCACTCCCAGCTCCGCTCCGCTCACGGCCATAGCCCTGTCCAGCAGCTGCGCCAGCTTGGGCATGGGATCCGAATAGGCCTCCACGATGTTGATGCTCGCGCATATGGCCGCTAACTCCCGCATGTCCTCTTCGCATGGGGGCGAGGGGGCGAGCGAGGCGGGGAGCGCCTGCAACAGCCGCGCCGCGGGAGAGCCATCGTGGGCGTGGACCACGTGGCACTTGGCCGGGATCCCCTTCAGCTCGCCGACCTCCTCGGCGATCAGCAGGAGATCCGGGTCCGCGGCACGGAAAAGCTCCCTGCGGGACGAGAAAAGCGGAGGCAGGGGCAGCGAGGAGGGCCAGTCGGCGGGAGATTCCCTGACCACCATCCCCGTGAACTCCGCCTGCGGAGAAGCGGAAAGGATGCGGGCCAGCCGGGCACAGGCGGGGTTGAATCCCATGAATGCGATGCGCGTACTCTTTTCCATCTATCCCCCGAAGCCTGATCTGGGGCCGTAAAAGACTACAGTGATATTCTACGGTATAGTCCGCGCATTTGGAAAGAAATGCTTCCTCCGAGGGGACGTCACCGGCGCGCCGCGGCGTCGCGGTGTTCGCGGTCGACCAGGTCTATGGGGAAGGGCAGCTCCGCCCCGTCGGGGATCTTGTGAACGTACTTGCGCCGGAACTCGGGGTCCTGCATGCGGCAGGTCATGGTCTTGCGGTCGTACTCGGGGTGCACCTTCATGCGGTGCCAGATGTCCCACAGCGACTCCTCCTTGACGTTGCCGAAATGCAGCGGGTTGAAGTCACAGGGGGTCACGAAGCCGTTGTGGGTGATGTGTATCTGCCACTTCACACCGAAACAGCCCATGATGTGCGGGTCGTTCACGTGACACATGAGGCACACGCGTGGTCCCTTGAGATCCTTCCACTGCTCCTCCTGGATAACGCGGAAGACCTCGCGCTCCGAGTCGCTCAGGATGAGCTCGTCCTGCTTGATGCACCTGCCCGTGGGCACCAGGTCGAAGACGGTCAGCTCCCCCACCCCCAGTCCCCTGCATAGCTCCAGGAACCTGTGATGGTAGTCCTTCGCGATATTCTCACGGTTCATGTAGGTGGAGACGCCCACCGCCATGCCCCGGGAAACCGCTCTCTCTATACCCTCGATGACGCGGTCGTAGAGGCCGGGTACTCCCCTGAGCCTGTCGTGCTCCTCGGGAAACGGGCTGTCCAGGCTGACGAAGAGGGTATCGCAGCCGGCCGCCTGCAGCTTGTCCAGGTTCTCCTCAGTGAGCAGGGAGCCGTTGGTGAAGATATCGGCCACGCAGTCGTTCTCCACGATCCTGCGGATGAGCACGTCCAGGTCGGGGCGCATGAGGGGCTCCCCGCCGGTGATGATGATGTCGGTGATGCCCAGCTCCGCGCACTGGTCGATGACGTCACACCACTGCCCCGTGGTCAGCGTGCCCTCGCTGCTGCGCCGGAAGGCGCTGCAGTGGACGCAGTGGGCGTTGCAGTCGTGGGTCACGGCGATGGTCACGGCGTGCGGTCCCCACTCCCTTCCCAGCCCGCGGTCGATGATATTGCGGTAAAACCTCTCGTAGGCCCGCGACTTCACCGGAGGCAGGTGATAGGAGAAGCGGTCCGGCCGCGCGAACTTGATGAAGGGCGTGTGCGGCCCGATGGATTTGAGCAGCCATCCGCCCGCGACCATGAAGATGGGAAAGGTGGGCGGACCGAACGCCTGGTAGAAGTTACGCCTCGCCTTCCTGGTGAGCTTGACCCCGTTACCTTTTCCGTTCTGCGACATTTCCTCGTTACACCTCTCCCTGCAAAAGTTGCTGCGTGCGTTTCTCCATCACGGACAAGCTGATTTCTTACTCTCTTTCGGCAACTATATCAACACCCATGAACAGCGAGTGTCAATATACTATGAAGTCATTATATATATCCATTAATCGCGGCGTCCAGCCGCTCCACCACCAAGTTATCATCAAGTGACTTGCGAGGAAATGATGGGGCGCAGCCGGCAGGGGCGCCCGCCGCGAAACGGTCACTCCTTCCCCGGACTTCCGCCCCCGATCTCCCCTACCTCAGCCTCCTCCTCTTTCTCGAGTTCCCTGCCACCGATGACGATACGCGGCAGCGTGGTGGCGAGGAAGACGAGGAAGCCGACAGCCAGGAGCAGGAGGACGACCGTCTTGGAGGCAACGAATTCGAGGGCAAGGGCGATACCCGTGAGCACCGCCGTCCACAGGTAGATTATCATCACGGCCTGGCGCTGCGAATGCCCGATGTAGAGAAGGCGGTGGTGTATATGCTCTTTGTCCGCGTAGTGGAACGGCCTCCCCTTCCTCGCCCTCCTGAGGATGGCCAGGCCGGTATCGATGATGGGAACGGCCAGGATGATGATAGGAGTGAACATGGTGGCCACCGCGGTGCGCTTGAGGATGCCCTGGATGCTTATGGCCCCCAGGATAAAGCCCAGGAACTGCGCCCCGGAATCCCCCATGAAGATGCTGGCGGGGTTGAAATTGTAGCGCAGGAATCCCAGGCAGGCTCCTCCCACGGCGGCCGAGATGACCATGGCCTGCAAGGTATTGGGGTCGCCCCCGACGCGGGAGCCGTAGAAGAAGAAGGCGACCGCCGAGATAAAAGCTATCCCCGCCGCCAGCCCGTCCAGGCCGTCGATGAGGTTGATGATGTTGGTGAAAGCTACCATCCATATTATGGTAAGAAGGATGGAGAGGATCGGGCTCGCGGCGAGGTCCAGGACGTTCCCCCTCGGCAGAGCGATACTGCTTATCTCGACGCCGAAGGATACAAGCACCAGCGCCCCCATCACCTGGCCCGCCAGCTTCATCCAGGGCGAGAGGTGGCGCATGTCGTCCACCGCGCCCATCACGGCTATGAAAGTCGATGCGAGTATGATACCCAGCAACTGGTACGAGGAGAGCGCGTCAACCATGCCCTGTGGCCTGGCCAGGGTGGAGGAATAGCTGACCAGCACCTTGCACAGCAGCAGGGAGACGATGACGGAGAGCAGGATCGCCACCCCGCCCAGGCTGGGAGTGGGGTTCTCGTGCACCTTGCGATCGTGTGGCATGTCCACCGCCCCGAGCCAAACCGCGAGCCGCCTGGCAAAGGGGGTGAAGACCAGCACCAGTACCAGGGAGACCGCGAAGGCCAGCAGGTAGATCAAGGTCCGGTCCCTTCGTCACCCAGGGATACGAGCTGCAAGCCGGCCTGGCGCGCCATCTCGTCCGCCATCTCGTCCTCGTATCCCTCGGTGTAATAGACGCGCTCCACGCCGGCGTTGATGAGCATTTTGGTGCAGAGGATGCACGGCTTATGAGTGCAGAACACCCTGCCGCCCAACACCGCGGTGCCGTGCATCGCCGCCTGGATGATGGCATTCTGTTCGGCGTGCAATCCCCGGCACAGCTCGTGCCTCTCCCCAGAGGCGACGCCCCGGGTCTCGCGTATGCAGCCCACTTCCTCGCAGTGGGGCAGACCGGAGGGCGCGCCGTTGTAGCCGGTGGATACGATGCGTTTTCCTACGACGATGATGCATCCCACCTGCCTGCGCAGGCAGGTCGAGCGCGTGGCTACCTGCTCGGCGATGGACATGAAATATCTTTCCCAACTCGGCCTGGCCATGGCGAATCTCCCGGGGTCTCGCCTTCCGGCAACCTCAAAGCTCCGGGTAGAGGGGAAAGCCGGCGACGAGCTCTTCCACTCTCCCCCGCACACGGCTCATCACGTCCGGCGATCCCATGTTCCGCACCACCAGGGCGACGAGGTCGGCTATCTCCACCATCTCCTCCTCCCTCATCCCGCGCGTGGTCACGGCCGGGGTGCCGAAACGGACGCCGCTGGTGACGGCGGGCGGTTTATCGTCAAATGGGACGTTATTCTTGTTGGCCGTGATCTTCACGTCGTCCAGGGCTTTCTCCACCTCGTCGCCCGTAAGCCCCAGCGGCCGCAGGTCGACGAGGAGAAGATGGGTATCCGTTCCCCCGGACACGATGCGCAGGCCCCTGTCCCGCAGGGCTTCGGCCAGCGCCCTAGAATTTCTCACTATCTGCCGTGCGTACTCGGCGAACTCCGGCCGGGAAGCTTCCAGCAGCGCCACCGCCTTGGCCGCTATTATGTGCATGAGCGGCCCCCCTTGGGTGCCGGGAAAGACGGCGTGGTCCAGCTCTCGCGCAAAACGCTCACGGCACAGGATCATCCCCCCGCGCGGCCCGCGCAGCGTCTTGTGGGTGGTGGTGGTGACGAACTCGGCGTGGGGCACGGGATCCGAATGGACCTTGCCCGCCACGAGTCCCGCGAAATGCGCCATGTCCACCATCAGCATGGCCCCCACCTCGTCGGCCACGGCCCGCAAGGCGGCGAAGTCAATATCGCGGGGATAGGAACTGCCCCCGGCTATGATCATCCTGGGGCGGCATTTCCTCGCGATCGCCGCTATCTCCTCGTAGTCGAGCATCTCCGTCTCCCGGTTGGGGCAGTAGAAATGCGCGTCGTAGAGAACGCCGCTGATGTTGGCGGGGGTGCCGTGGGTCAGGTGCCCCCCCGCGCTCTTGTCCATCCCCAGGATGGTATCGCCGGGCTCGAGGGCGCAGAAATAGGTGGCCAGGTTGGCCTGGGCCCCGGCATGGGGCTGCACGTTGGTATGCTCCGCGCCGAAGAGCGCCTTGGCGCGGGCTATGGCCAACTCCTCCGCCACGTCCACGTATTCGCAGCCTCCGTACCACCTGTGCCCCGGGTACCCCTCCGCGTACTTGTTGGTGAGAACGGTTCCCGCGGCCTCCAGGACCGCACGGGAGGGAAAGTTCTCCGAGGCGATGAGCTCGATCTTGTGGCGCAAACGGTTGAGTTCGTCCCGCACGACCTGCGCGATCTCGGGGTCCACCTTCGCTATCTCGTCCAGCCCGCTCATGCCCTGGCTCCTCCGTGTCGCCTCTCGATCTCCGTCAACTTGTCCAGCCTGCGGGAATGCCGTCCTCCCTCGAACGGCGTGTCCATCCAGGTGCGCACGATCTCCTCCGCCAGGCCCGGGCCGACGATCCTCGCGCCCAGGGCCAGCACGTTGGCGTCGTTGTGAAGGCGGCTGTAGCGCGCCGTGTAAAGGTCGTTGCAGAGGGCCGCCCTCACCCCGGGCAGCTTGTTTGCGGTCATGGACATCCCGATGCCGGTGCCGCAGATGGCGATCCCTCTCTCCGCCTCCCCCGAGGCCACGCGCCCCGCGACCCGCTCCCCGAAATCAGGCCAGTCACAGGAGGCATCCGAATCGGTCCCCTCGTCCAGCACCTCGTGTCCTTTCCGCGCCAGGTACGCCGCGATCGCGTCCTTGAGGACGAAGCCGGCGTGATCACATCCAAGGGCTACTTTCATCCGTATACTCGCTTTCATGCAGGTTCCGAACGGCTCCCCCGCGCGCCATCCTCATCCTTCGCTCACTGCTTCCGGACACCCGAAAAGGGCCAGCAGGATGTCGTCCAGGGAGCTTTCGATGTCCTCCGCAACTCCCAGGTAAACGCGCAGAGAACTCCCGATGGGGTCAATTATATCAGAGCCCCGCGACTGGATATCGGCCATGAAGCCGTCGGCCTTCGCCGACTCGCGCAGCAGTTCGAACAGACCGGCGATCCGGGCACGCGCAGCTTTTTCGCTACGCACCGTCGTTAAGCCCAGGCGCCCGGTTATGAGGCTGGACATGGCGGCGAGGTGTTTGAAGGTGGTGCTCCGCTCGAGGGCGCGCGGCTCCATGCGCTCGATGCTCAAGAGGTGCTCCCTGGCCATGGCCAGGATGACGTCAGCTTCGAGCAAGATGCCGGGGGTCAGCTCCGAGGCGCGATGCGGCTCGAGGTCGATGCCCCAGAGGTCCATGGCCTGCACGGCCGAAGACGTGGAGGGGTTGCCCTCTATGGCGGATATCCCCGCGGAATGCACCAGGGCGTCAGCGGCTATCTCCGGGTAATCCTTTATCAGCCTTGACTGAAAGAGGGCTTCCGCCATGGGGCTGCGGCAGATGTTCCCCGTGCAGACGAAGAGTATGTCCAGCAGTTGAACCACTTTCCTTTCATCGTATGGGGGCGCGAGGCGCCTGCCCGCCGTCTACTTCGGGCTCAATCGCCCGCGCGAGTTCCTCCCCGGATATATCCCCCTGCCGCAGGACGGAGATCACGTCCCCCCGGATCTCGGCCACAGTAGAGGGCCTCCCCGATCCGCGTTCCCCCCCGTCCAGGGCAAGCGAGGCCATGCCCAGCAGGCCGGCGTCTAAATCCGCAAAGGCAGACGGGGCCTCCCCGCCAGCAGGGTTGGCGCTGGTTACCGCCAGGGGGCCGCTCGCGGCCAGCAGGCGCAGGAGAAACTCGTCGTCGGGCACTCGAAGGCCCAGTGACCCGGAATCGGGAGCGACGACCCGCCTCCATGCGACGTCCACCGCGGCTGCCACGAGCGTCAACGGGCCGGGCCAGAAACGGGCAAGGCGCAAGAGGAACCCCCGCTGTCCCGGATCCACAAGCTCCAACGCCTCCTCGACGCTCGATACCATCACCACCAGGGATTTCTCCGCATCCCTCCCCTTTGCCGAAAATACCGCTTCCACGGCGCTCCTGCTGTCAGCGCGCGCCGCCAGCCCGTAGACGGTGTCGGTGGGCAGGATGAGCAGCTCGCCCTCCGCGAGCGCCGCCTCACACCTGCGCAGCAGGGAAGCCTCGTCCGCGTCTTTCATGCGTATTATATCGACCATGCTTACATTATAGCGGGGTGGACGGGGTCGTTGCCCGGGGTCAGCTCTCCATTCTCCACATAGGGCCAGGCCTCCATATACGTGGCAGCGCAGACCACAGGGATTTCAGTGCAGACCGGCGGATTATGGGGCGGTAGGAAGGCGGGCAGATGGCTGCGTTACAGATCGAGCGGGAGTGGGCAGACGAATGGATTGTAGACGGGGCGGGTGGGCACAGATGGAGGATTTGGCTTGGTGGGCGGTAAATAATCTAATGTCGGTGTTGGCCGCTGTCGATAAATAATATTCAGAGAGGCGATTCTTAAAAGCGGGCGGATCGAGGCATGGACGAGGGAAAAGACCATCAGATCGAGGAGCCGGCTGGCGACGAGGCCGGGGAGGAGATCGCGCGCAAGGCGGTGGAGCTACTCATCGCCCTCAATGCCGCAACCATCAACATACACATGTATCCCCCCACCAGCGACATGATCGCCGCATCGGTGGACACCGCTTACGGGCGCATGGATCCGCTGCTGGCCCAGACCGGGAAGCTGACCCTGGGAGAGGCGGACAACCTGCTCCTGGTGAACGGGGAGAAGCTGCACGACCGCGACCAGGTCAGGCCGCCCGTCCTCTCCTTCCTCGACAGCCTGCGCCGCCGGGACATCTACAGCATCACCTTTTCGACGGGCATGGAACAAGAGGAATTCCTCAAGTTTCTCTACATCATGGCCAAGGAGCCCGAGGAACTGCGCCAGTTGGGCGGCATGGCCGCGGAGATGGAGAGGGAGGGCTGTCATCACATCCTGGTGAACGAGCGGCGCTTCGTCTCGGTCTCCGATGACGAGGTCATCACGACGGAAATCATCGAAGAGGACCACGAAGGGGAGATCCGCATCAAGGACGAGGAGCTCCTCCGGCTCAACGAGAAGCTCAAGGACGAGAGATTCGTCAACTTCATCACCGGCAAGGAAAGCCGGGAGAACACGGGGGAAGGCACTATCCGTGACATCATGGGCAACCCGCCGCGCCTCGGGCTGCTGCTGCGCCAGGCGGTGCGGGAGATCGTGGTGGAGGAGGAGGATCCAGAAGCAGCGCTGGACATGATCTGCGCCACGCTGGAAAGGACGGCCCTCCTGCTCGGTGAGATCACGGACGAAGAGCTGCGGCGCATGGACACCGAGGAGATCGCGAGGGCCGCCGCCTTCCTGGAGCCCTCGGAGCTCAAGGGGTTCCTGCTGCGCGAGAAACCCGAGGTCCTGCGGGAGTTGGAGCTGCGCAAGAAGATACTGGACATCCTGCGCGAGAACAAGGTCCTCGACCTCCTGGAGAGCGCCATCCGCGAGCACGAGTCCCTACAGAGGATCGTAAACGACCCGGAGGCCGCTTTCTCCCCCGAACAGGAACTGCGCTTCGGGTCCCTCTCCGCCCTCATCGACGAGATCTACCAGGCATCGGTGGGGAAACCGTGGGAATCACGGGTCAGCGACCGTATCTTCCAGGCGGACATGTGGAAGAAGATAGTCAACGGCACCAGCGAGAAGGGCGATGCCGGGTCCAGCACCCTCGTCTATCAGATCAGCCACATGCTGGTGAACGAGGGGCTGACCCTCGACATCGACGAGCTGACCGCCGACCTGACGATAGACGAAAACATCCCCCGCCTGCTGCAGAAACTCTACCGTGCCAGGCGCCACGAAACGGTGCTAAAGCTGGTGGAGAGCCTCCTGGACAACCTGGAGGACATGAGCCCCGAGATCCGCCTCAAGACGGCGGAGACCCTGCGCAACATCCCGGCGGCGCTGGAGATGAGCCGCCGCCTGCAGGAGTTCCCGGTGGCCTACGAGATGAAAGACCGCCTGCTGGAGCGGCTGGAGCGGGAGAGGGAGCTGAGCGAGGTCTACACCCCCCTTTCGGCCTGCCTGGCCAGCCTGGCCTCCACCTTCATCCTTTCCCAGGACTACGAGGCCGCCATTCAGATCATCAACACCTTCTGGCGGCATAACAGCGCCGAGGACACCCGCAAGCCGGAACAGCGGCGCATCGCCCTGGAGGCGGTGGCCACGGTGGCCAACGACGAGGTGCTGGACAGCCTGGCCGACATACTCAGGGAAGGCGACATCCAGACCATAACCGCGGTGGCGGAGCTCCTCATCAAGTTCGAGGACAAGTCGGTGCAGCCCCTTATCCAGGTGCTCAAGGACAGCGAGGACCTCCTGGTGAAGCGGGTAACCTTCGAGGCCCTGGAGAACATCGGGAAGGACGCCATCCTTACCCTCATCAACGACCTCGAGAAGTACAATCCCTGGCATATGTACCGCAATATCATCTCCATCCTCGCCGAGATCGGGAACCGTTCCATCATCCAGTCCCTGGCGCGCTTCATCAGGCACCAGAACCCCGAGGTGCGCCGGGAGACCATCAAAGCCCTGTCGAAGATTCGCACCGCCGAGACCATTTCCCTTCTCGTCGAAGCGCTGGACGACCGCGACGACCAGGTGCAGAGGGAGGCATGCATCGGGCTCGGCCGCATGCGCGACGTCTCCACCGCCCCCATTCTCCTGGGGGTGATAAAGCCGGCGCGGAGCTTCAGGAAGGAGCGTCACCGCACCAAATCGGTCAAGGCCGCGGCGCTGTGGGCGCTGGGAGAGATAGGCGACCAGTCGGCCATACCTTACTTCCGTAATATCATGCAGAAACGCTCGCCGCTGCCGTTCATGGGCAAGGGAATGGGCAACCTGCGCGCCGCGGCGGCCTCAGCGCTGGGCAGAATAGGCAGTGACGAGTGCCGCGATATCCTCCAGCAGTTCAGCAAGGACAGGAACGACACGGTGCGGCGCGCCGTCCTCGATGCTCTCAGGAGCATCCAGCGGCGAAAGATCGTCGCAAGCGCCGAGGAAAAGCAGCTTATGGTGGAAGAAGAGGTCCAGGGATAACGCCGCCCCGCGGACATACTATCGAGACGTATACGTGCCAGGCCCTGCCGCGCGGACGCGTCACGGCGCTGGACACTGTTGCGCCGCCCCGCGGACTACTATCGAGACGTATACGTGCCAGGCCCTGCCGCGCGGACGCGTCACGGCGCTGGACACTGTTGCGCCGCCCCGCGGGCGGCGCAATCGCTTTCGCGATGCAGGCTATCGCAACGTTATCGCGCAACGTTTGGTGGTGGCTGGGATGCCGGTGTGGAGCCACCCGCCGCGCTTGGCCTCGAGGGTTCCCTCTATGTCGTTCCAATATCCAGGCGTCACGGCGGGGCCTCTTATGACCAGCTCGCCCGCATCGCCTCCCTCGACCGCCGCGCGGTTCGGAGGGACGATGAGACCCGGGCTGCCGTCCGGCCAGTGGAAGTGCCTGCAGGCGGGCTTGAGGGCCAGCAACGTAGCGGCCCCCCGCGCACCGTAGGCCTCCACGAAGGCGGGCAATCCCGGCGTGCGAGCCCGCGCAGGAGAAGAACCCCTGAACTCATCCGGCACATGGCGCGGCAGGGGATCGCCGTACGAAAACCAGAGCCGGAGGGAGGAGAGGTCGCGACGCGATATGCCGGCCTCTTTCATTCCCAGGTAAGTCTCGCGGGCGGCCATGAAGGCCTCGGGCCTTGTCTTTTCCACTTCCTCCAGCATGGCCTCCGCATCTCCTCCGGGCATGAAACGCATGCGCAAGCCCATGCACAGCCCCATCGCCGCCGAGCTGATGCCTCCCAGCGATTCCAGGGCCATGGCGTGCAGGCAGGGGGCGCCGCGTCGTGACGGCATGAGGGGGGCAGCCCGGAGGTGCGGGCCCAGCAGTCCCTCGTTGGTGACCATGACCGCCTTGAGGGAACCGTCACCGGTACGGGCGTGGAACAGTCCCACCACGTTGCCCGGCTTCAGCGTGTAGGGGAGGAAAAACCCCGAGGAAGCGTCCATGGCCTCGTCCAGCGATGGGACTCCGGCCGGGGCGCGAGATCGCGGCCCCGTCGCCACCAGCCGCGTGACTTCTCCCATGCCCCGCGCGACATCGGCACGTTGCGAGAGCAATCCTCCATCCGCCACGGTCAATCTCGCGCCGCAGTCCAGCGCGCGCCGCCTCATCTCGCCGGCCCCAAGCCCCTGGTCCATGGGGACGATGATGCCCCCGGCTTTTACCAGGGCCACGGCGACGAGGAGCAGCTCGGCAGGCTCGGGGATACAGAGTACGACGCGCTCTCCCTTCTTCAGGTCCGTCTCGCGAATGAAGGCCTCGGCGGCAAGGTTGGTGAAGTGAAGGGCATCCCGGCAGGTCACCACCGGTGATGGTAATTTACGGTAGCCCGTGGGCTCCGCCAGGTCCAGGACCTCGCGGTCGCCGTAAATGCCCGCCAGGTTCTCGAATAGGTTGGCCACGGTCAGGAGACCGTTCGCGGCCAGCCTCGCTCTTTCCAACATACCCGCTATTCTGTTACCCGGGCGGGCTCAAGTCAATCGGCATCACGGCGTGCGAGCCGCCCCACCTCCACCTTCCGCCTGATGGCGCCGCCGGGGACCCGCCCATGCTCCGTTCGGAGACAAATGCCTCGCGG
Source organism: Actinomycetota bacterium (assembly GCA_028697145.1). Taxonomy (GTDB): domain Bacteria; phylum Actinomycetota; class Geothermincolia; order Geothermincolales; family RBG-13-55-18; genus SURF-21. Next base: position 54,620 of record JAQVFR010000004.1, read on the forward strand.
CGGGGAATAATCCTTGTGAGGGCTGCTCATCCTGACGGTAAGAGGGAGGTAACAGAGATGCGTTCAATGTTGGAGGGAATTCGGGTCATAGACTTCAGCAATACCGTGGCCGGGCCGGGTTGCTCGCTGTTCCTGGCCTGGATGGGGGCGGAAGTGATCAAGGTGGAGCGGCCGGGGCTTGGCGACGAAGCCCGCCTCTTCCCGCCCTATAAGGACGGGCTGTCGGCCTCCTTCGCCGTGCTCAACAACACCAAACGCGGCATAGTCCTGGACCTGAAGAAGCCAGAAGCGGTGGAGATATTCAAGGAGCTGGCAGCGGTCTCCGACGTCCTGGTGGAGAATTACCGGCCGGGGGTGATGAAGAACCTAGGCATCGACTACGAGACCCTCAAGGCGGTGAATCCCAGGCTGGTGATGTGCTCCATCTCGGGATACGGCCAGTACGGACCCCTTTCCGACCTGCCATCCTACGATTCCGTCATCCAGGCCATGTGCGGCCTGATGAGCACCACCGGCTGGCCTGACGGACCTCCCACCCGCGCCGGTACCCTCATGGTGGACATCACCACCGCCTACTGCGCCGCCATGGCCGTCTGTGCCGCCCTCTTCGCACGGGAACGGACCGGAGAGGGGGAATTCCTGGACGTCGCCATGTACGACGTGGGCATCACCATGCTGGAGGCCAAATTCGTCGACTACACCGTCTCCGGCAATATAGCCCGGCGTACCGGCAACCGCTTCCCATTCGTCACACCCTTCGACGCCTTCGCCACCAAGGACGGATACGTCATGCTCATCTGCATCGGCGACCAGCCCTTCCATAACCTGTGCAAGGCCATGGGCCGGCCGGAGCTGGCGGACGACGAGCGCTTCCGCGACCTCATGGCCCGCAACACCAATGAGCCCGAGCTGAAGCGGATCATCGAGGAATGGGCCTCCGCGTTCACAAACGACGAGATCTGGGAGCTGCTGAAGGAGCACAGCGTGCCCGGTGCTCCCGTAAAGGATGTCAAGTCCGTGGTAGAGAGCCCCCACACCGCCGCCAGGAACATGCTTGTGGACCTGGAGCAACCCGGCGTGGGCACCATCCCCATCTTCGGCTCACCCATCAAGGCACAGGCGAGTGAGATAGGGCCGCGCGGTCCCGCCCCCGCCCCGGGGCAGGACAACCACTGGCTCCTGGAGGAATTCCTGGGCAAGAGCGCGGAGCAGGCGGACGAGATCCTCGCCTCCGGGGCCATGGGTTGAACCCATAAGGTCAGTCCTTGCTTTCCGCTGCCCACACGGGCCGATGAAAACCGACATTGCGTCGTAATATGTTCGCATGCTAGTATCCATACATAAAACCGAGGCTGTGTCGGAAAACAGGGGGTGTCAGCATGCTGATCAGGCATAAGGGTAGGAGTAAGAGGAGCTTCGATTTTATCCTCAGCCTTTATAAGTATAAGAACCTGGTCGCCAAGCTCAGCAACGTACCCGTCTTGAAGCACATAGGCTGGCGACACCTGGATATGGCCAACACGACCTTGACCTATGTCCCCGTCTACGAGAACCTCGAGCTGCCCGCGGGCACGGCCGCACCCGTCTCGGTCATCGAGCATTTCATCAATGAGGCGAGCCATCATCTCATCCTCTCGCGCTGCCCCTGCCGCAGCGAGAACGGCTGCCAGGACCATGACCCCGAGTTCGGCTGCACCTTCCTGGGCCCGGCGGTACGTTACGTCGATCCGGAAGTGGGCAGGCTGGTGAGCAAGGAGGAAGCCCTGGACCACCTGCGCCAGGCCACGGAGGCGGGCCTCATCTCCTGCCTGGGCAAGTTCAAGTTCGACGCCGTCATGCTCGGCGTGCAGAGGGACCACCACGACCTCATGACCATATGCCACTGCTGCCCCTGCTGCTGCCTCTCCACCGCCATACCGTATGCTTCCCGGGAAACGCGGGATACCGTGGTGAAGCTGGAGGGGGTTTCTATCGAACTGGACGCGGAGAAATGCAACGGCTGCGGCAAGTGCGTGAAGGTATGCACGTTCAAACAGATCGAGGTCGTGGACAAGAAGGCGGTCATCGGCGAGGAGTGCAAGGGGTGCGGCCGCTGCGCCATGGCCTGCAAGCAGGAGGCCATCAGCGTCCGCATCGATGACCCGACCTATATCGAAGCCTGCGTCGACCGTATCGCCGCCAGGGTGAACATCTGAGAGCCGGCGCTCACCGGGCTCAGCGCAGGAGCTGGATGGTGACCTCCGCGCCGGGCTCGAGGCGTCCCACGTCCTCCGGCAGGATGGCCAGGGCGTTTCCCAGCACCATGGACCTGAGGATGCCGCTCCCCTGGGGTCCGGTGGCCCGGACGTGATAGGCGCCGTCGTGCCACTGCGCCACCACGCGGATGTACTCAGCCCTGCCCGTCTTGCGGCCCAGGGGCGTATCGAGGACGGCGCTGACCTCGGGGCGGAACAGTTCCATGCATCCCATCATCTTGCGCAGGGCCGGGCGCACGAACTGCTCGAAGGAGACCATCACCGATACGGGATTGCCGGGCAGCCCGAAGAGGGGCTTGCCTCCGATGTGGCCGAAGGCCTGGGGCTTTCCCGGACGCATGGCCACCTTCCAGAAGTTCATCTCGCCCAGCTTCCCCAGCACGTCCTTGACCATGTCGTAGTCGCCCACGGAGACGCCCCCGCTGGTGACGAAGAGGTCCACGCGGTCGAGGTTGTCCAGTATGGTTCGCTCCAGCAGGGCGGCGTCGTCCCTCACCACCCCGAGGCGCAGGGGTTCCGCCCCCGCCTCCCGCACCATGCCGTAGGTGGTGTAGCTGTTGGAGTCCCGGATCTTGCCGGGGGCCAGCTCCTCGTCCACGCCCACCAGCTCGTCGCCGGTGGCGATGATCCCCGCCACCGCGCGCCGGAAGCAGCGCACGCGGGCGCAGCCCAGGCTGGCGAGCATGCCGAGCTCCGCGGGGCCCACGGGAGTTCCCGCCACCATGACCGTCTCCCCCGCCTTTACGTCCTCCCCGGCCTTGCGCACGTGGGAACCGGCGGGCAGCCCTTCCAGGATGAGGACCTTTCCCCCCGCCGCGCGCGTGGACTCCACCGGGATCACGGTATCGGCTCCGTCCGGCAGCGGCGCCCCGGTCATGATGCGCAGGGCCTGCCCTTCTCCCACCTCGGCATCGGCCGTATATCCGGCCGGCAGGTCGCCGAGCACCTCCAGCTCCACCGCTTTTTCCGCGGAGGCGCCGGCGATGTCGCCCGCCTGCACCGCGTATCCGTCCATGGCGGAGTTGTCGAAGGGCGGGATATGGTTGGACGCGACACTATCCTGCGCCAGGCTCAGCCCCAGCGCCTCCAGGAGCGGCAGCTCGACCTCCTCCAGCCTGGATATGGAGTCGAGCACCAGCTTTCTTGCCTCTTCCACCGACAGCATCTTCAAAACCTCCAGGAGTCCTATTCCACCATTATTCCCCGGACGGGGTCCACGCCCCCAGGCCCATGACGGACCGGGCATTCTCCGAGAGCAGGTATTCTATTAGTTCCAGCGCCCCGTCCTGATCGGTATCGGGGTAGGTCATGACGCTCACCGCCGCGGCGTGGTAGATATCGACGAGCTCCTCGTCTCCCTGCAGTAATATCTCCAGCTCGAGCTCGCTCGCCAGCCTCTCGTAGCTGCCGCGGCCGGCAAGCGTGTACGCGCCCTCCCGCGACGCCTCCCGCAGAGACTCCTCCGCGTCTCCCTGCGTCGGCAGCAGCCACTCTCCCGTCGTTCCGGCCCCGGAGAGGCTCCAGATGAGGTTCTGCCTGCTGGCCGTCCCCGAGCCGTCGAAACGCAGGATGAAGGTCTGCCCCGCCTCGGCTATCTTTTTGAACGCATCCGTGGCGCTCCCGGCCTCCCTCACGCCCGCGGGGTCTTCGGGGGGCCCCAGCACCACGAAATCGCCGCGCATCACCTCCCGGCTTCCCTCCAGGTATCCCGATCGCTCCAGTTCCTCTTTCAAGTCAGCGATATGGGTGAGGATGAGGTCGCACTCACCGTGCCGCGCCATAGCAAAAGCCTCTTCGTCGGGGACCACTATCAGCTCTACCCGCCTTCCCGACCTGGCCTGGAAATCCTTTACCCATACCTGCAGGATGCCGCTTCCCTCCAGGTCGTTGGCGGCGGCGATAACAAGCGTCCCATCGCCGCCACCACAGCCCGACAGCAACGCAGGCAACACGATAAAGGCAAGAAGAAGCGCCGGCACAGGTAACAATATCCTTTTCATGGTGATATTCTACACCAGCCCGGGACGGGAGGCGCTCGGGCGATCCCATCTTCGCTGCCACCAGCCCGGGCTCGACTGGGTCGGTCGGAGCGGAGCGTATAGAGCGGAGCGAGACCGTTACCCAGCGGTCCGGGCCGCAAAAGAAGCCCGTGCATCGAACAGGCTGATGCCGGATGTCCGTCCGGGTGTCGCTCGCCGGGTATGAGGCGCTCGGGCGATCCCATCTTCGCTGCCACCAGCCCGGGCTCGACTGGGTCGGTCGGAGCGGAGCGAGACCGTTACCCAGCGGCCCGGGCCGCAAAAGCACCTGAACCAGGGCGTCTATCTCCCGGACCCCACGTAAGGCATGACATGGATCGAGGTGGCCTTGACCACCGCCGTCACCACGCGGCCGGGTTCTATGTCCATCTCCTCCCGCGAGGCCAGGGTTATGTAGGCCACGAGGGGGAACCCGCAGTCGAGGCTGACCTTCACCAGCGCACCGAGGGCCTTGACGTCTTTCACGCGCGCGGGCAGGCGGTTGCGCGCCGAGCCTGCATCCCCGGAGTCGGCCAGCAGCACCACCTCCTCGGGATGGATGAGCACCTTAACGGGCGAGCCCGGCGGTTGTACGCACAGGGCTTCCATCCTGGTACCGCCTATGTCGATCTCGGCCATGCCCTCGCGGCAGGACATCACAGAGCCCTCGAACAGGTTCTCCGCCCCCAGGAACTCCGCCACCGCCTCGTTCGCCGGCTGCCCGAAAACCTCCGTCGGCTTTCCCACCTGCTGCAGCCTCCCGTCGAGCAGCACCGCCAGCTTGTCGGCGATCTCCAACACCTCGTGGTAATCGTGGGTCACGTAGACGGCGGTGACCCCCATCTCCTTCACCAGGCGCGATATATCCTCGCGCAATGACTTGCGGGTCGGCACGTCCAGGGAAGCGAGGGGTTCGTCCATGAGCAGCAGGCGCGGCTGCAGCACCATGGCCCTCCCCAGGGTGACCTTCTGGGCTTCCCCGCCGGAGAGGGTCATGGCGTCCCGCTCCGCCATTTCCTCCAGGCCCAGCATCCGCAGCATCTCATGCACCTTTCCGCCCCTCTCCTCCTTGCACACGCGGTGCATCCTGAGGCCGTACGAGATGTTCGCTCGCACCGTGCGCTTGAAGAGCAGGGGCTCCTGGAAGATCATGGCCATCTGCCACGAGAGCTCGCGCTTCTCTTTCCTGCTCATGGCGGAAAGGCGAGCCCCGTTCCAGAAGGCTATCTCGCCGGCGACGGGTTCCTCGAGAAGGTTGATGATCCTGAGCAGCGTGCTCTTGCCCGAGCCGTTGGGCCCTATCACCGCGAGTATCTCGCCCTCGATGAGCTCGAGGCTGTCGACTTCCAGGACCTGCCTCCCATCGTAGGAGTGCTTCAATCCCTCGATGCTGAGAAAGACGCTCAAGACGGCGCCTCCTTGCGGCGGCGTGATATAAGGTTTCGGGCCATCCGCGCCGGCTGGCTCAGCAGGGTGCCCTGCTGGATCAGGGTCATAAGCCACACCAGGAGGACGGTGATGCCCAGAAGGATGATGCCCAGCGCGATGGCCGCGGTGCTGTTGCCCTTGCTGACCTCCAGCACGGTTGCCGTGGTCAGGGTCCGCGTATATGGCTCTCCGCCCAGCAGGAGGTTGCCTCCCACCATCATCGCCGCCCCCACCTCAGAGATGATGCCCCCGAAACCGGCGATGACCGCCGCCACCAGGGAGAGGCGGTTCTCCCGCAGCAGGGTCATGGTCGAGCGTATCTCCCCGGCGCCCAGGGACTTGGACTGCAGCCTCAACTTGGGGTTGACGTTCTGCATGGCGGCCATGGTTATGCCCGCGATCAGGGGCATGGCCAGCACGATCTCGGCCACGATGATCGCCTTGGGGGTATACAGCCAGTTCAGGAAACCCAGTGGACCCCTTCTCTTGAGGAAGAGATAGACGAAAAGTCCGACCACGACGGGCGGCAGGCCCATGCCGGCGTTGACCAGGGTAACAACGAATTTGCGGCCGCGGAAGCGGTAGAGGGCAAGCGCCGAGCCCAGGGGAACGCCGATGATCATGCCGAAGAAGGTGGCGATGGCGCAGATATACAGGGTGAAGAGGGTGATCCTCATCACGTAGGGATCGAGACTGAATATCATTTTTATGGCTTCGACGAAGCCTTCCCAGATGTCTCCCATCTCCTATGCCACCTCCCGACGAAAAACGCGCATGCTATCGGAATGCGGCCCCGGCGTCTCCGCCGGGGCCTTGTCATTCCCTATGATAACCCGGATCAGAGGGCGTCGGGGTAGAACAGCGGCTGCCCGTACTCCTCCACGCCGAACTCGTCGAGAAACTCCTGCGCCTGCGGTGAGACGCAGAATTGGTTGAAGGCCTTGGCTCCCTCGTGGTTCACGTCTGGCCACTTCTCCGGGTTTACGTTCATGACGTGATAGTTGTTGAAAAGGATGGGGTCGCCTTCGGACAGGATCTCCAGCTCCAGTTCGTCTTTCATGCTGAGGTAGGTTCCGCGGTCGGAAAGGGTGTACGCCCCTTCCTCCGACGCGATGCGCAGGGTATCCCCCATGCCCTTGCCGCTCTCGACGTACCATGCGCCCTCGGGGGAGATGCCGGCCGCTTTCCAGACATTCAGCTCCTTGGTGTGGGTGCCGGACTCGTCCGCGCGGGAGATGAACTTGGATTGGGAAGTCGAGATGGCCGCGAAGGCATCCTTCGCCTCCATGTCATCCGCGATATTGGCCGGGTTGGAGGCCGGCCCGACGATAATGAAATCGTTGTGCATGACCGCGTTGCGGTCGACGGCATATCCCTCCTCCACCAGCTCCTCCTCGGCGGCGGGACTGTGCACCAGCATGACGTCGCATTCCCCGTTGCGCCCCATCTCCATGGCCGCGCCGCTGCCCACGGCGATGACCTTCACCACGTAGGGATTTTCCTCCTCGAACATCGGCACCCATTCGTCGAGCAGGCCCGAATCCTGGGTGCTGGTCGTGGTGGCGAGGATAAGCTCCGTCCTTTCCTCGGGTTTCGTCTCCTCCTCGCCGCACCCCGTGATCGCGGCCACCAGGGAAAGGGCGACGATTAGACCTGTTATAAAGACTATCCATTTCTTCATCTTCAACAAGCTTCCTTTCTTGATCCGATGCCGTCATTTCCGGCATGAACTGCAGCAGCCCTCTCTCGACGACACCCGCAAGGCGTTCGCGCGAGCATTCAAACAGGGCCGCCCCCTGCAAGAGGGCGCATCGCCTCGATCAGCCACCTCCTTTCCGGACACGGGAGGGCATGGGGATTCTTCCCATACCTAGAAGCAGCCGAGGGAGCATTTCACGATCTTGATATCAAGCGCGTTGGCCGCTTTTCCGACCTCCGCGGCCGGGACCCCCATCTCCTCGGCCAGCTTGAGCGCCACCGCGCAGGATATGCGCCCCTCCTCGGCCTTGGCCTTCACGGCCTCCATCACTTTCTCGTCCATCTCGCTCGACATGAATCCACCTCCTATCCTGCCGGCGGCGCGGGAGAGCACGATCTCCCATGCCCTGTTCCGGCCCAATTCCGACACGACCACGATCTTCGCGCCGGGGTTCATCTTCTTTATCTCCCGCTCCAGCGAGAGTATCTCCCCGCCGGAGAGCGACTCTTCGCCGTTAACTACTACGGTGTGGGCTTTGCGTATGGCGTCGAACGCGGAAGGCTTGAAGTCACCGAAACCGCGCCCCATGATGAACACGGCGAAATCGGGTTCCAGGTGCGCGAGAACGCTGTTGCCCTCCACGACCACCACGGGGGCGTCAATGCGGGCCAAGGCCTTCCCCAGGTCCTCGGGCAGGTCGCGCGCGGTCGTCCGTATCCAGAACACCGGGAAAGCCCCGGCTTCCAGCATCCTGGCGGTGTCCGTCCCCTTCTTTTCCACGGGTTCCCGCTCCTCGACCACCGCCTCGCCGTCAGGACGCTCTTCGTGGAGGGTGACCTTCATGGCAGCGCATTCACGACAGTGCTCCACGAGGTATGCGACCAGTGAACTCTTGCCGATGTCCTTGTTCGCTCCCGAGATGGTGATTATCCCGGGCAGCCCATGGACCGAAAAAAGCCCGTCCGGAGAGGACGAGCGTGCATTTTCCACCTGACTCCTCTCCTTTCCAATCGCGGGAGGCACAGGCGTTTCCATCTGTACCCTATCGGTCAGGCGCCCTAGCCGCCGCCTTAGGCGACCTGACTCGGAGAGCTGCGTCCGCCATTTTCGATTGCGGTGAAATTGTAACCCCCAACCGTTGCCATTTCAAGGACGGGGGACAGGTCGGGGGAGGGCTACGGGGATCGCGAGATGCGGTTACAATAACGGGAGGGATACGATGCGGGGCAATGGGCCGGCCGCGTGCCTGCAGGCCACACGCGCCGCGGCCGGATGGTATCAACGGAGGAACCGCCCCGAGACGCGGAGGACAGGATGGAAAAAGATGACGGGACGGGGGAGCGGCTCGACGAGGAAGTGGAGGGCCTGCGCCGGCGCGTGAGCGAGCTGGAGCAGGCGGAAAAAGAGATGCTGAGGGTGAGGAAAGCCCTCGAGCAGGGCATGGAAGCGCTCAACATCGTCCTCGAGAACTCACACGATATCCTGGCCATCCTGGGCAAGGACGGCATCATAAGCTACATAAGCCCCTCCGTGGAGAGGATAACCGGATACAACCGCGACAGGTTAATCGGGACCAACGCCCTGGAGACCATCCATCCCGAAGACATGGAACGGTTTCTCGTGGCCTTTACCGCGGGGATGGTAAAACCGGGGAAGGCCATCAACATGGAAGCGCGTTACCGTCATGTGGACGGGACATGGCATTTCATGGAGGCGCAGGGGATAAACCTCACAGACAACCCCGTGGTCGGCGGCATGGTGGTCACCGCGAGGGACATAACCGACCGCAAGGCCGTGGAAGAGGAGCTCAAGCGCAGCGAGAGTTATTACCGCTCCCTTATCCGCAATGCCGCGGACATGATCTCCATCCTCGACTCCGACCTGAAGTTCCGCTGGGGCAGCCGTTCCTCGGCGAAGGTAACCGGTTACACGGCCGAGACCATATATGGAAGGAGTTTCCTCGAGTTCATTCATCCCGACGAATACGGGCGTGTCAGGGAAGCCCTCGACCATGTCGTAAGGAATCCCGGGGTCCCGAAATATATCGAGTGCTTCTTCCGCCACGCCGACGGCTCCTACCATTTTCACTCCATCGTCCTCACCAGCCTCCTGGAGGATCCTTCCGTACTGGGCATCATCATCAACTCCCGCGATATCAGCGAACGCAGGTTGATGGAGGAGGAGCTGCTCGCCACCAACCGTGAACTGGACTCCTTCGCCTCGACCGTGGCGCACGACCTTCGCACCCCCCTCGCCCTCATCGAGGGATACGCCCAGCTTATGCGCGCCGAGGGCAACACCCGGGAGGAGAACGAAGCCTACCTGAAGAGCATCATCGCCGCCGCCAGGCGCATGGACGGGCTCACGGAGTCGCTGCTGGAATACGCGCAGGCGGGACAGGCGGCAGGCGCGGCGGTGACCGTCGAGCCCCTGGACGTCCTGAGCGATATACTCTTCGAGCATTCGGGGGAGATCGAGGACCGGGGCATAGAAGTCGTCCTGGGCGAGTCGTTCCCGGCCATCAAGGTCGACCACTTCAAGTTGCGCCAGGTCTTCACCAACCTGGTGAACAACGCGGTCAAATATCTCGCCGGAGTCACCGCGCCGCGCATCGAGGTATCCTCCCGCGAGGACGGGGACACGGCCGTCTTCTGCGTGCGCGACAACGGTCCAGGCCTCGACCCCGAGTTCAAGGACGAGGTATTCCTCCCCTTCAAGCGCTTCGGCTCCAAGTCTTCGCCGGGATTGGGCATAGGCCTTTCCACCGTGAAAAGGGCTGTGGAGGGGTGGGGGGGCCGGGTGTGGGTCGAGTCCGAGCCGGGAAAGGGAGCGGCTTTCTTCTTCACCGCGCCGCTGGCCTCGGCTTGATTGCACCGCCGGCGTTCCCGCATGCCCCCGACTATGTCTTCGTATCGCGGATCAACCGCGGGCGGTGAAATTGCGAATAAGCATGACGATGAGCACGATCACGAGCACAATGAAGAGTATTCTCAGCACCCACGCGGCCACGCCCGCGAGCGCCCAGAAACCGAGGGCGGCAAATATCACGACCAGTATCGCGATCACTATGATCCACCACAACAGGTTCGTCATCACGCCTCCTCTCACCCGGCGTTCTCGCCTGTCCCCCTCATCGGCACAGGTTACCAGATATATCCTTCCCCCGCCGCCGGGGACTAAACGGCCGATCCAGGGTGAACACCACGACCCGATAACCGGGAGCCGGTCCGAAGTAAGCTTCGCGAGCAGTACGTGCGAGAGAAGCGAAGGGTCTCTGGGTGACTGGCCATGTGCGATCAGTATCCTGAGAGCGCGGAGCGAGGACGGTTTACACCATGCTTGGGCCGAGGCAAGCGGGCCGGGCCGGCAGGAATCTCAGACGGAGTGAACGGTGCGGGAGATTATCTCGTCCTTAGCCGCCGCTGGAAGGTCATCGAAGTAGGCGCAATAACCGGCCACCCTCACCACCAGCCCCGGGTACTTGCCGGGGTGGCGCCGCGCGTCCTCCAGGACCTCCGGGTCGATGATGTTGAACTGCACCTGCATGCCACCCTGCTCGAAGTATCCCCGCATCAGCGCCGCCAGGTTGGCCGGCCCTTCCTCCCCCGCGAGGTTGCGGGGATCGAAGCGGAGGTTCACGGCGCAGCCGTTGGGCATGAGCCTCGAATCCACCCTGGTCACGGAGCGCAGCAGCGCCGTGGGGCCGAGGCGGTCGCAGCCGTTCGCCGGACTCAGGCTGGACGCCAGGGGCCTCCCCGCGTTCCTGCCGCTGGGGAGCGCTCCCACACGCCGCCCGAACGCGACGTGGCAGGTCACGGAGTAGAAACCGGGGACATAGGGGCCGCCCCTGGTGTTGCGGTGACGGGAGAGGGCGTCGTGGAAGATATGGGCGACCAGGTCCGCATACCCGTCCACCGCGGGGTCGTCATTTCCGTACTTGGGGCAATTGAGCAGTTCGGCCTGGAGACGCTCGTGCCCGGCGAAGTCCGCCTTCAAGGCCGCTACGACCTCCTCCAGGCTGTATTTTCCCCGCGAGAACACCAGCTGCTCCAGGGAGTACAGGGAATCCGCGACATCGGCTATCCCGACCCCCTGGATGCCGCTGGAGTTGAACCTCGCGCCGCCGGCGGTGAGGTCGAGGCCGGTTTCCAGGCACCCCTCCACGAGCATGGAGGAAAAAGGCGTGGGGTGGTAGTCGCGGTTTCCGGTCTCCACCACGCGGAAGTCACGGATCATCCTGTCAACCATGTGCACCACCTGCTCGCGGAACGCGCCGACCAGGGCGACCATGTCCCGGAAAGCGGCGGAATCCGCGGTTTCAGCTCCGACCCTGAGGCATCCCCCGAAACGCCGGCCCCGGTTCAAGGCCAGTTCCAGGCACAAGGGCAGGTTGAACAAGCCCGCATCGGTGGAGAAGAAGCTGACGCCCGGCAAGGCCAGTTCGACGCAGCCCACCACGCCGTAGTTGCGCGCCTCCTCCACCGGGTAACCGTGGAATACGAGTGAGGCGACAGCCGACTCGTCCCCGAAGACCGCCGGCATACCGTTACCCGCGCGGGCTACGTCCGCCACCTTGAGGAGGTAGGCGTCGGGGGAGCCGGCATGCACCCGCGCCTGGTAGTTGGGATCCCTCAGCCCCGCTTCCTCCATGACGTCCAGGAAGAGGTAGGTGAGGTCGTTGGTGGCGTCCCCGCCCTCGCGGTCGGTGCCGCCGACGATGGCGGCCTGCACTACCAGGTACCCTCCGTGATACTGGCTAATCCTCTCCGAGAGTAGGAAGACGTGCTCGGTGGCCTTGGCGCTGAAGGACAGGAGGAGGTCCTTCGCCTCCTCGCGCGTCAGCCGTCCCGCCTCCAGGTCCGCCTTGAAGTAAGGATAGAGGTACTGGTCGACGCGTCCGAACGACACCGCCGAGTTGAGGCTCTCCAGGTTCACCGCCATGTGGGTCAACCACAGCGACTGCAAGGCTTCGTGCAGGGTCTCCGCGGGCCCGGCGGGGACCTTGCGGCATATCGCGGCTATGGTCTCCAGTTCGGCCTTGCGGGCTGCGTCCTTCTCGCCGCGCGCCAGACTTTCGGCCTCCTCCGCGAGGCGTCCGGCATAGGCGAGCAGCCCTTCGCAGGCGATACGCGCGGCGTCATAGAGCGGTCCCTCCTTGTCCCTCATGTGCAGCAGATATCCCTCGATCCCCCAGCGCAACATCCTGTCGTAAGCGGGCAGGAAATGCCCGATGCCCCCGGCCTCGTTGATGAGGTAATGGGCCGGCCGGAGCTGCTCCCGGATATAGCGCAGGAGGTGCCTGCGGTCCTTGAAGGCCTGGAAGTTCATGTTGCGCGTGAGCCAGTACGGCATCACCCTCAGCAGCAGCCTCAGGCGGTCGGGCCAGGATATGCGCAGGGGAGTCGTTTTCCTGCGTCCGATCCACAACAGGTCCTCGCTCATGAACACCCCCGCCAGTTCAGGCTGGGTGATGGCCGAGACGCGCCGGGAGCCCATGTTCCCCACGATGAGCTCGTCGGGGTAGATGCGTACGGACTTGTTGGCGAGGATGTGGCGCAGCGCCTTGGCCATGCGCACCGCCACGGGGTCCGAGGGGTCGTCGTGGCGCCGGAAGAACTCCGTGACCAGCAGCGCCCTCTCGGGGCAGAGATATACGGGCGCGGCAAGCAGCTCCCGCTTTATGCGCTGGAAACGCTCGCTCTCCCTCGTCTGCATACTGACTTTCTCCATCTCTACCCCCAGCCGATTATAACAAACGTCCGATCGATTGCATCGCGCAAGCGATCGCGGTGCCCCCGCACCTGTATCAAGCCCTGCGTAACCCAGGTCGATTAAACATAGCGACGAAATCGATCGAAGTGAATGGAGTCCATTTGCGCACGGTGAACGGCGAGTTGAAAGGGGCGTTACGCGACGCGTCGAAGAGGCTGCTTTCCAAGGCAGCCCTTTCGGCGATAACCATCCCCGTGGTCGTCCTCGTCCTCTTCTCCCTGACCATATTCAGGTTCACCTCCCGCCAGTACATGGCCTTTCTCTGGTCCGTGATCGCCATCGTGATCCCCATGGTTTTCATCTTCGCCTTCACCTACATGTCCCGGCAGCGCCGCCTCCTGCGGCGCCTGGGATCCTGGTACGCGGTGGAGAGGGATCCCGGCTCTCAAGCGGACCGCGCCCTGGCGGTGCGCCTGCAGAAAGAACTGGTAGCCTCGAGCTACGAGCACGCGGCCTTCGTGGGCATGGGCATCTTCCTCAGCCTCGCCCTCGGTGTCCTCGTCTTCGGAAGGTACGCGGACTTCACCGCCTACACCTCGGTCGCCTACATCTCCCTGGGTGCGCTCGTCGCACTGGTCGATTTCTTCGTCACCCTCTTCATCTCCCACAGCGAGATGCGGCCGGTGCTGCGCGTTTTCCTCGCGGATTGCCAGGGCTTCGGCTACCATACCTCGGCGGGGATAGGCAAGCGGCTGGCCGCCCTCTCCACCGTCATCCTGCTGCTCACACTCGGTATAGCATGGATAGCGGGCTCTTACATCTCGAGCGACATGATGAAACTGGAGCTGGAGGAGCGGGGGCGCGACAACGTGCGCCTGTTGGCGGGACAGCTCGACTCTCTTTTCTTTGAGGATGCGCCGCGGCGAGATCTCGAGGAAGCGGCCGGCGACCTGGCCATGAGCGACGACCAGAGACTGGTGGTATATGACGAGGGCGGGACGGAGGTCTTCACCTTCTCCCTGGGGACAGTGGGCGACGACGCCTGGGAAGAGCTGAGCGAGGCGGCGAGGGGAGGGGATGATGCCGTCATCAGCCGCTTCGAACAGGTTGGCGGCCGCGAGTACCTGGTCACGGGCTCCCCCCTCGCCCTCAACCAGGGCTGGACGGCGCTGCGCATCGACATCCCCGACATCTCCTTCCATGTCCTGTGGCGCCTGAGCCCCACCATGCTCATCCTCCTGGTCATCGGGCTGGGCATCGCCGCATTCCTCACCCTGCTCATGACCCGCAACATCGCGGACCCCATCAAGGGCCTGGTGAAGACCTGCCGCGTGGTCGCGACGGGAAACCTGGCGGCCGAGGTGTCCGTGGACTCACTGGACGATCTCGGCGAACTGTCCAGCTCATACTCGGAGATGCTGCGCTCGCTGCGCGATATCAGCAGTGAGCTGCGGGAGACCTCCGGCGAGGTCAGCGATGGCGCCATCAGCATCGTGGCCGTCTCCGAACAGATCATGGCGGCCATCGAGGAACTGAACGCGCTGGTGCAGGACCTCTCGGGGCAGATAGAACACGAGGTCGAGCAGATCAAGAACGTAGAGGACATCATGGGCAGCGTGGCGGAGACCATAGCCATGTCCCACGCCAAGGCCAGCCAGAGTCACGAGATCAGCCAGGATGCGGAGAGGCTGGTCACGGAGGGAAGGGAGCACGCCCACGAAGCGGTGGAGAAGATCAGCGATTTCAAGAATATACTGGACGAATCAATGGACGCCATACTGTCGCTGGGCGAGAGCTCCCAGAAGATAGGCACCATCGTGGATATCATCACCCGCATCGCCGAACAGACCAACCTCCTGGCGCTGAACGCCGCCATCGAGGCGGCCAGGGTGCCCGAGTTCGGCAAGGGTTTCGCGGTGGTGGCTGATGAGGTCAAGAAGCTCGCCCAGGAAGCGGCAGGCTCCGCGCAGCGCATCCACGACCTGATAAGAGCCATACAAGGTGACGTCGAGACGGCCAAGAGCCTCATGGAAAAGGGGGCCATGGGCATGTACGTGGGCATGGAAACGGTGGAGCGCACCGACACCTCGCTGCTCTCCATCTCGGATGTCGTGAACCGCATGGCCAGGATGGTCGAATCCATAGCCGAAGCCTCGTCGCGGGAGCTTGACGAGAGCGAGCGGCTGGCCGACTCCCTCAACTCCATGAAGAGCCAGGTAGAGGCGACAGCGGAGGCTTACGAGGAGATCGGGGCCTCCTCGGAGGAACAGACAGCGGTGACTACAGAGCTCACCGGCACGGCGGAGAGACTCTCGGAGATCGCCAAGAAACTGCAGGAGATGGTGGCGCACTTCAGGCTATGACAACGCCCGATAAGCCTAGCCGATGATCCCTCTCACGACGCCAGGCCCAGGAGGACCAGGTTATCCCCGCTTACGTGCTCGGCGAGGTCGAAGGCCTTGCCGCTAGCGGCCTCCACCAGCCCCCAGACCCTGCCCGCCATGACGGGCCCGTAGAACGGGTTGACGATCTCCAGCCTGTGATCCCCATTGGATCCGTCAAGCCGGGTCGGCAGCCCCCACCCCCACAGGGAGAGACGGGCGAACTCGGCGTCCACGTCGAGACCCCCGTCGATCCCGAGATAGTAATCACGGGCGTAGCCGCGGGATATCTCCAGGAGCGACCTCTCCACTTCCTCGCCAAGTTCCTCCACGAGGATGCGCATGACCGCCGTTATGCCGCGGGTATTGTCGAAGATGAACCTCCTGCCGGACCGGCGCTCGGTTATCATGGCCCTCTCTACGCTCCAGTCGAACTCCCGGCATAGATCCCTTGGCGCGGAACAACCCCGGCAGAGCTCGTACTCCATTTCACCTCGGTCCAACAGGTCCTCGGTGCTCTCCACCTCCGATTCAATGCGCTTTTCCAGCTCCGGCTCCCCTTCCCTGACGGACACGGTTACGCGTCCGCGCGTCGCGTCGCCCTCCCAGGAGACATCGCCCCTGCAATCGAGGACCGCCTCGAACACCCCCGCGGCCTGACCCTGAGCCATGGGGATGCTGTAAACGTTTTCCATCTCGAGCTCGATGTGCTCCGCCTCACGGTAGGATACAATGTCGACCTTCCCGAACCCGGGTACGCAGAAATTCGACGCCATCATGCGGAAGAAATCCTCCGGGTGCGGGGACTTCCCTCCGGAGTCCTCGATCTTGCGCAGCAAGCCGCGCGTGTAATGGGCGGAGTCCTTGCGCTTCCCCTCGATCACCAGGCGGGTGACGTCGTAACCGATTTCTTCGGAAAGGGAGGTAAAGAGGTTCTCCAGTTCGCCGACGTCGTAGAATATCCCCCTGAGGTCCTTCTCGTACCTGCTGACGATCACACCGCTCGGCCTCCAGGTGTTGGCCTTACCTATCCCCCTGGGCATCCCGCAGTCGCTGCAATACATTGCATACCTCCCATGACACCCCACATCACGGACGCGCCCCTCCGGTATGGCTGCAAGGGGCGCATCCCGAGGTGTCCTCCGTAAACCACCTCTTGCGAACAACCAAAACAACCAGTGTACATCTTTATATCGACGCGGCGGTCCATTCAATTTAGGGTAAAAATGTACGGGGGGGAGGCATCCCGCAAAGGGTATAATCAGATGGAGGGGAAATGCACCGCGCCGGTCCGGCGGAGAGGTATGGACATCGATCAAAGGAGATCACATGTACTGCGCTGAATGCGGAAAAGAGATCCCGGAGGAAAGCGAATTCTGCGGCTACTGCGGCGCCGTCGCCGCGCCAGCCGGGGGACAGGCGGCGGCCGCGGCCTCGGCGGCGACCCAGGGCCCGCCTCCCGGTCCACCCGCCCCTCCCCCGCCGGACGGGCCACCGCCCGGCGGCGGCGCTGCGCCCCCCATGGGGACCGGCGTTCCGCCCGCGCAATACGGCCCGGCCTCGCCCAGAAAGTCCCACCTTCCCTGGATACTGGGCATATTAGGGGTGCTGCTGGTGGGCGGGATCGTGGTGGTGCTCCTGCTCGGTTTCGCGGTAGGCCCGAAGTGGTTCGTCGGAGACGACAAGGCGAGCGAGAACCCGGAGGAGACAGTCGAGGCATTCTTCAAGTCCTGGGAGAAAAGGGACGCCGAGATGCTCCTCGGGACCATGGAGCCCGACTTCGTAAAAGAGATCAAGGCTGCCCTGGGCGATGATTATATCGACCTCATGAACGAGTACTTCTTCGAATATTTCCCCGAAGACCTGAAGATAGACATAGAGAAGATGGAGAAAGAGATCACGGGGGACAAAGCCAAGGTCACCATAATCGAGGGCACCATGACCTACACCGACGAGAACGGCGATAAGGTCACGGATGAGGCCTCGGAAGCGGACCTCGGCGTCTTCGAGCTGGTGAAAGTGGATGGAGAATGGTACCTGTCCGAGGACACCCTCATCGACATGGGCTTCGACTTCAGCGACCTTGGGGACAACGAGGACACCGACTTCGACGACTACGGCGGTGACGAGGGCACGGAGTCCCTGGTCGAGCTGCCCGTGGATTCCGAGGACGAGGTCCTCACCGTCCTCTTCGAGGAAGACGAGATCTGGGACTGGTACATGGATACGGACCTGCCCCAGTACGAACTCAGCGAGGAAGACGCCCGTTGGGTCGCTTATCTCTACGGGTTGGACGAGGACATGAACGAGATTCCCTTCGCCTGGTACGAAGTCGATAAGGAGACCGGCGACGTCTTCATGATCACGAACGAATAGGTCAGGCCGGTTCCTCCCACAGGGAGCAGCGGCGCCGCAGCATGTCCACGGACTCCCTGATGATGCGGGAGACGTGCATCTGGGATATCTTCAGCTCGCTGGCGATCCTGGTCTGCGTCCATCCCCTGCGTAGTCGCATCTCCATCACCTGGCGGTGACGGTGCGGCAGGGCGGCCAGGGCTTTCTCTATGTCGAACTCCTTTTCCACCTCCTCGAAGGCGGGGTCGCAGAAGCCGATGAACAGGCTGAGAGGGGTCTCCTCCTGCCCTTCTCCGCAGGCGCCGTCAAGGGAGAACACGCTGGTGTTGCGGTGCGCGGCAAGCGCCTCGATGATGCCCTCCTCGCTCACCTCCAGGTTTTTCGCCAACTTCTCAATGCCGGGCTCCCTGCCCTCTTCCTCCATGATCCTTCTCGTCTCCGCGTTGATGCGCTGCCGCAGATCGCGCAGCGGGCGGGGGACGCGGATGATCTCGAGGTGGTCGCGGTAGTGCTTCTTGAGCTCCCCCTCCATGGTCGGGTAGGCGAAGGTTATAAAGGAAACGCCCCGATCCGGGTCGAACCTGCGCAAAGCTTTCATCAGCCCCAGGGCCGCCAGCTGGAAGGCATCTTCGTAGGGAAGGCGGTCGGAATGATACTTGTGGGCGAAGCGGTGCAGAAGGTCCTGGTAGCGGGCGAAGAACCGCTCCTTTGCCTCCGCGTCGTCATCGCAGTTTATGCGCTCCAACAGGTCGCTCTCTATGGTGCTCAATCCCTTGCTCACTGTTCGCTCACCTGCCTTCCGGGTCCTCTTGACCCGACTTGCCGTCCCCGTCAACCGTCTCCGCCCCGTCCGCCGGGGCGGATGGGACACATGGTAAAAAGGGACCCGAGAAGGAGGTGCTCATCTCACCGTCCGAGCTGGCGGGGGATAAAGACCTCTTTCCTAATCTCCCTGATCCCCGCGGGATCGATATGCAGGCGTCCGGAACGTCCGCACCGGGAGCACAAGAGAGCTGTCTTGAGCTTCTTGCCGCCGCACAGGGGACATGCGGTTCCGGCTCGGTAAAGAAGCGTTTCCAGCTCTGTCCTGCCCTTCATCTCACACCCCTTGCACGGGTCCCTGTTTCCTATCAAGAGGATATAAGGAGGCGATCTGGACGGGTATCGGCGCCGTTCCTATTCGCGCGTGGGATGAGGGTGATTCCCCCTGTAGGACTTGGTCCTACAGGGGGTTCGGGCGGGGGACCCTATTCGACGAGGCCGTTCTTTATCGCGTAATAGGTCAGCTCGGCGTTGTTCTCCATTCCCATCTTCTCCAGTATGCGAGCGCGGTACGTGCTCACCGTCTTCACGCTGAGGCAAAGCTCCTCCGCGACCTCCTTGAGGCGTTTGCCCGAGGCGATCATGCACATCACCTGGAACTCACGGTCGGAGAGGTTTTCGTGAGGGGGTTTCTCGTAGTCGCTCCCGATTACCGCGGCCAGCTTCTCGGCCATCGACGGGCTCACGTACCTACCGCCGCCGACCACCTTCCTGACCGCGTTCACCAGTTCCTCTGAAGCGCTGTCCTTGCTCATGTAGCCCGCCGCGCCGGCTCTGAGCACTCGCAGCGCATACTGGTCCTCGGGATGCATGGAAAGTATCAGCACCGGCAGCGACGGCCGCATGGCCTTGACGTCCTTGAGCGCCTCCAGGCCGCTGCGGTCGGGCAGGGTGATATCCAGGACGATCATGTCCCATTCCTCCTCCCTTACCAGCCGCAGCATCTCCGCGGCGGTCTCCGCCTCGACCGCAGGGGCGATGTCCGGCTCTTCCATGAGGATCTGCAGTAATCCCTTCCTGACCACGGGGTGGTCATCCACGATAAGCACCCTGATCACGAGCCGCCACCCCCTCTTTCCCTTTCCCCTCCTGGTATATCGTCCGGCGGCGGCATCCTCACCACAACGGTCGTGCCACCGCCGTTCCCGCTCTTGATCTCCACCTCGCCGCCGTAGATGTTGGCGCGCTCCCGCATGCCCAGGATGCCCAGGGACCTCTTGCCCTCGATCTCCCTCTCGCTTATCCCTCTGCCGTCGTCCGCGATCTCAAGCAGCGTGCCATCCCGCCCGCTCTGCAGGCGCACCTCCACGCGGCTTGCGCCGGCATGCCTCGCGGCATTGGTGAGGGCTTCCTGTGCGATGCGGAACAGGGTTATGGCCTGGTCCTTGTGTATCGGTTCATCCTCCGTCTCCGAGACGAAGCGGCACTTCAGGCCGGTCATCTCCTCGAATCCCTTTAATTGCCATTCGAGGGCTGCGGCGAGCCCCAGGTCGTCCAGCATGACGGGCCTCAACCGCATGGATATCTCGCGGACCGCCTTGACGGTGGTATCCACCAGCTCGGCCATGGAGGATATCCTGGCTTCCGCCTCGGCGTCACCGGCAAGCCTTTTCCTGAGAAGGGAGAGGCTGATCTTGAGCCCGGTCAGGCTCTGCCCGAGCGTATCGTGCACCTCACGCGCCACGTGGTGCCTTTCCTCCTCGCGCACGGATTCCACGCGCGCCGAAAGCGCGCGGAGTCTCTCGGCCGTCACCTGCAGCTCTTCCTGGTTCCTCCTGCGCTCCGTGATCTCCTCCTGGAGCTTGATGTTGGCGTCCTCCAGTTCGAGGGTGCGCTGCCGCACAAGTTCCTCGAGGTGCTCGCGATACCTCTCCAGTTCTCCTTCCGACCACGTGCGCAATACGGCTATGGCATAGAGGTCCGCGAGGCGCCTCAGGAGCTCGAGGTCCCTTTCGGTGTATTCACGGCTCGAGTTGGCCAGCGCTATCTGGCCTACGAGCGCGCCCCCCATGAGCGCCGGCACCGAGATGAAATGCTCGATGGGTGCCTGTCCCCCGGGGGCCTCCGTCAACGCGGGATCCCTGCCGGGCCCGCTGCTGAGCAGGGGTTCCCGGTTCCTGAGGACCCAACCCCACGGGCCGGCGAATTCCGAGAACACGGCGTCCCCGTCCTCGACCCGGTACCCGCCCCACATGTCCCCGCTCAGGGCGGGAGATACCAGGTGGCCGGTATCGGAATCGATATATCCCACGAAGCCGTTACGGCTTTCCGTCAAGCGCCTGGCGCTTTCCAGCACCATGGAGGACAGGTCCTTTATGGGCGCCTGCGCCAGCAAAGCGGATGACAGCTCTGCTATCGCCCCCCTTACCTCGGCCTCCCAGGCAAGCGCCTCCTCGGCCATCTTGCGTTCCGTGACGTCCCTTACCACGTGCACGCCGAACTCCATGTTCCCATCGGAGTCCAGGACGGGGGCGAGGTAGGCAGAGAGGTGCTTGTCCAGGTACGGCTCGTAAAACTCCGCGTGCGTGACCCTGTTGTTCCTGACGGCATCGCCGCAGATGCAGAACTCCGGGGGCTGTCCCGTGCCGTGGATCACCTCGCAGCAGATGCGGCCGGTATAGTCGTCCTGATTGCCCAGCAACCTGCACAGCGCGCTGTTGTGCAGCGTGATGCGGAAATCCTTGTCCATGACGAACATGGCGTCATCGATGGCATCGAAGGACCTCTGCCATCTCTCCCGCGATTCCACCAGCGCCTCTTCGTATCTGCGGCGGTCGGTAACATCCCTGATTATGCTCCCCACCATCAGGCCTTCCCGCGTCTCTATGGGGAATGCCGCCGCCTGGATAAATCGCTTCTCTCCCCCCGGAAGCTGTATTTCCCTCTCACTGGTCTCACCGGCCCACGCCGTGTACCCGCGGCTCAGCGCCTCGATGAGCGTTGCCTTGAAGTCCTCGAGCGATACGCGGTCCTTGTGATCCCGGGGGACCAGTTCGAGCTGCACGTCCCAGATCGGCCTTCCCAGGACATCCCCCCGCCTCAACCCCGTGATGTGCTCCTGGGCGCTGTTCCATGCGATGACCGTACCCCTGCTGTCCACGAGCACGATGCCGTCGATGGATTGTTCGACTATGCTGCGGTACTTCGTCTCGTTTTCCCTGAAGGCGATCTCGGAGGCATGCCGGGAGGCGAGATTGGACAGCCTGTTGTCGAGGATGACCTCGGCCGCGTTGTCGCCGAAGAATTTCTCCGGCGGGATGTAATAGAAATTCTCGTAGATCTCCTCACCGATGACGGCGATGGGGTGGGTGGCCAGGACCCCTTCGAGGATCTCGGGGCTGAAACGGCGGCGGTCATACTGGCATATGGCCAGGCAGCGGTTTTCCCGGAAGAATTCGTTCAACTTGGCCTCGTACTCGATAAGCCTCTCCGAGCCGGGAAGGCCCCGCAGGGCCCAGGTCATCTCCCCCGTGACCCTCAGCGCGGAGTAGCCCTCCTTCACCGCCCTGTCGGTTTCCTCGCGCAGCAGCCCGATCATTCCGTCCGGGTCGAACCGTCCACCCCTCGTGTATGCGTCGTTTGCGATCAGCATCGAGAGCTGCCCGCTGTCCAGATACGGCTGGACTTTGACCCCCTCGCCCTCCATGTAGCCGATCACCTCTTCCGCGGTATGGGAGTCAACGATGTAGATCACCTTCTCCCCCCGCTCCAACCCATGCTTGAGGAAGGGCCCGATAAGGTTGCGGTGCTCATCTTCCGTCCGGTATAGACAGCAGAGATGATCGCCGGGCCCGAGGTCCGCTATGCTGCTGATGCGACCGATCCCATCGATGTCTTCCATGTTCTTACCTCTGATCACCCGAGTGCGAGGCAGGCTCACGTCAATAATAATGTATCCCCTCTCCTGCAGCCAAACCGCCGTCGGGCTGGTCCCTCAAGTTTTTCAACCATGAAAGCGCCCGCCGAAACGTCAACGGCATCGCGGGCGGGAACCGGCCGTGTTTCGCGAGGAAACACGGATCCATACGCCGCGCGCAAGAGGTAAAACTTACTTGAAGTAAGCATGGCCTTCCTATATAAAAAGACTGGTGGGATCACAGGAACGTACGCATCTGTAATTCCAGCTCATACCGCACAATCCACCCTATGCCCCCGCCTGTTTCATCGGCGGGTTTCGGGGGCGCAGCCCGGGAAGTCCAGCAGACGGGAAACGGAGGGGGAAATCATGGAAGAGAGGATCTGGCACAAGTCATACACCGAGGGAGTCCCGTGGAGCATCGATTACGACGAACTGACCGTCTCCGGAGGACTGGCGAGATCGGCAAAGGAATTTCCCAACCAGGTGGCCTTGAATTACATGGGTAGAAAGATCACCTACTCCGAACTGGACGACCTGGTCAACCGCTTCGCCCGGGCGCTCATGGACCTGGGGATCAAGGAAGGGGACAAGGTGGCGACCATCTTGCCCAACATCCCCCAGATGATCATCGCCAACATGGCAGCATTCCGCATCGGCGCGGTGGTGGTGCTCAACAACCCGCTGTACACCGAACGGGAGCTGCAGTACCAGCTCAACGACTCCGACTCGGTGATAGCGATAACCCTCTCGGTCCTCGTCCCGCGCATCGAGAAGATCATGCCCGAGACCAAGGTGGAGAAGGTCATCGGCTGCCAGGTCAATACATTTCTTGGTTTTCCCAAGAAACAGCTCTTCCCCCTGGTGCGCAAGGAGATGTACAGAAAGCTCGAGCCCACGGACAAGGTGCTGCGCTTCGAGGACTTGATCAAGAAATACCCCGCGGACCCCGTGGAGGAAAAGGGCGAGTGGAACGAGCTATCAACCATCATATACACCGGGGGCACCACCGGTGTGAGCAAGGGCGTGATGCTCAGCCACAAGAACATCAGCGTCAACGTACAGCAGTTCGCCGCCTGGTTCCCCGACCTCGAGAGGGGGGGCATATCCCTGATCGGGACCTTTCCCGTTTTCCACGCCGCCGGTTTCACGGCCTGCCAGAACTTCTTCTGCTGGCAGGCCTGGGAGCATATCATGATTCCCCGGCCAGATTCCAAGGCCATGCTCGAGCTGATCAAGAAGTATAAGCCGGACTTCCTGCCCGGTGTTCCCACCATCTTCGTGGGTCTGCTGGCCGAGCCGGAATTCAGGGAGCTGGACCTCTCCTTTATCAAGGGATTCTTCTCGGGCGCCGCCCCCCTGGCGGCGGACACCATCCGCGACCTCAAGGAGCTAACCGGCGCCACCATACAGGAGATTTACGGCCAGACGGAGACAACTCCCGTGGCCACCATAACCCCGTGGAAGGGGAAGATGAAGCCGGGTACGGTCGGCATACCGGTCTCCGACACCGACATCAAGATAGTCGACCTCGATACGGGCGAGAAGGAACTGCCCCAGGGCGAGGTGGGCGAGATCGCCATCTACGGCCCCCAGAACATGATGGGCTACTACAAGAAGCCCGAGGAGACGGCCCAGGCGCTGCGGGACGGGTGGGTCTATACGGGGGACATAGGTTACCTGGATGAGGACGGTTACCTCTCGGTGGTGGACCGCAAGAAGGACATGGTCATCGCCGGGGGCTACAACATCTATCCAGTGGAGATCGACGACGTCCTCTTCGAACATCCCAAGATCCTCGAGGCTTGCGCCGTAGGCGTGCCGGATAAGTACCGCGGCGAGACCCTCAAGGCCTTTATCGTCATCAAGGAGGGGGAGAAGCTGACCGAGGAAGAGGTCATCGCCTACTGCAGGGAGACCCTTGCCCCCTACAAGGTGCCCAAGAACATAGAATTCGTAGCCGAGCTCCCCAAGAGCGTGGTAGGCAAGATACTCCGCCGCGAGCTGCGCGACCGGGAGATCAAGAAGTCGGAGGGTTAATCTCGCTGCTGCAACGATACGGGGTCAGGTCTTGTTTTTTGCTTGCTCTTCTATTTGCGGGCCATTGAAGTGCTGTTTTGATACCCCCTCGGGTATCAAAAAACAAGACCTGACCCCTTTTGTTATTCGTATTTTTCGATGAGGTCGGCACAGATGAGGCCGGAGGCCACCACCAGCGGCACCCCTCCACCGGGATGGGTGGAATTCCCCGCCAGGTAGAGCCCCTTGATGGACCTGGATCTCGCCGACGGCCTGAACATGATGGTCGAAGCGAGGTCCTGCTGCAGGTCGTAGATGGCCCCCTCGGGCAACAGCAGCCGGCGCTCGAAATCCAGCGGGGTGGCACAGTCCACGAACTTCACGTGGTCCGCGAGTCCCGGCACGGCGTTGCGGGAGAGATCCTCTATGGTCTTCTCGATAAACGGCTTCTTTTCCCGGTCCCAGTCGGTGCCCTTGAGATGGTAGAAGCACTCCGGGATGATGCTCAGGATGTGATGGCCCTCCGGCGCCAGCGAAGGGTCCTCGTGGGTAGGCCAGCAGATGAGACCGATAGTCTGCTCCGGCAGTACTCCCTTTTCCACGTTATTACGCCAGAAGTCGTTTATATGACGCAGGGGATAGGCGACCACGCCGTGGTGGGCCGCAAGGGGCGGCTCGTAGTCCACGCCCAGGTAGAGCATGGTCACCGACTTGGAGTAACCGTAGCTCTTGATGCCGTAGCGAGCGAGCCAGGGCAGGTGCTCCTCGCCGACCATATCCAGGTAGAGGGTCTTGGCGTTGATGTCGGATATCACCAGGTCCGAGGTGATCTCGGTGCCGTCATCCAGCACCACGCCCCGAGCGCGCCTGCCCTCAACCGTCACCTTCTTAACCAGCGTGTCCGTGCGCACCTCCATGCCGTACTTCTCTCCAACGCGTTTGAAGGCGGCCGGGATCTGTATCATGCCGCCCCGGGGGTACCAGATGCCCTCGTGCTCCGAGTAGGGAATGGTGGCGTAGAGACCCGCCGTCAGCTCCGGTGGCAGTCCCACGTAGAGGGACTGATAGGACATCGTGGACTGTATCTCCTCGCTCTTGAAGTACTTGGTGACTATGTCCTGGTAGCTCTTGGTAAAGAGCGAGGCGTACTTCAGCAGCCCCGGGGTCTTGACCATGATCCTCGCCATGTCGGTGAGGGAAGACGCCGGATTCACGAAAAATCCCTTCATGGCGATCTCGGTCAGCCCCTTGAAATACTCCGCGAATTTTAACCAGTTCCTGCCGTCTTCCGGCGAATAGCGGGAGATGACCTCGCCCGTACCCTCGACGGATACGGGATAGGTGATACGCTCTCCGCCAGGGAGCACGAACTCCATCATGGGATCGCAGGGTATGAGATCTACCTCCTGCTGGAAGGTTGTGCCCAGCGTCTCGAAGGCCATCTCGATGGGCTGTATCTCCTCCACGATGGAGGCACCCACGTCGAAGTGGTATCCATCCCTCTCGTATGTAGAGCAGCACCCCCCGATGATGTCGCTCTGCTCCAGGACCAGCACCCGGCGGCCCCGGCGGGCGCATATAGATCCGGCGGTCAAACCTCCGACTCCTGCTCCGATCACTATTACGTCGTAGTCTGCCATGATTCAATATCTCCTTCCTGGGAGGTCAGGTATCGTTTGGCATACACCCGGGTACCCGGGCTCAAACCCGTCCGCCCCATCCACTCTCTTGCGTGCGCTCCACATCAACGCCAGATACAGGCATGGAAAAACCAGTCCCGGGCCCTATGCGAAATAACGTCCGGGCAGGTATGGGGCCTGCTTGGCCAGGTGGATTATGAAACGCTTCTTAGACTCGTCCAGCTGCGTGAATTTGAAGGCCAGCCCCGCCACCAGCGTCAGCAGGATCAGTGGCTTGAGCGCCTTCACCATGCCGCCTTTCTTCGTCTCGGGTTCTCCGTTTCTGAACATATTTACCTCCTGTCACGATGTTGATCGTGCGTACACCCTATGGAATGTTGCGTAGGTGGTGCCCAGTCTCGCTGGCGTCGTAGTCGCTCATTCTCTTTCCCTCCTAACGAGTATTATTATACTACTTATCATTCTCTATATTCTCTTATGTAACCCTTTTCTCCGATATTATGCCTTATTAATACTTTATTGTTTCTTTCTTATATGTCATTTTCGCTATACCTGCGTGCCAGGCCATAACGCTAGGAGGAAGTTGTCATAATGCGTAAGGCTACATGGGGAAATGTAGGGGCGTTGATCCGCTGCAGGGTAAAAGCGCTGGGTACCGCTGCGCCGCCCTGCAGGCGTCGCAAGGGTCAGGTCTTGTTTGTTGCTTGGATTGCTACTTGAAGGCCGCTGAAGTGCTCTTTTTGATACCCCCAGGGGCAAATGAATCAAGACCTGGCACTTTCACTTATTCGTACCTGTCGATGAGGTCGGCGCAGATGATGCCGGAGCCGATGACCACCGGGACGCCGCCCCCGGGATGGGTGGAGTTCCCCGCCAGGTATAGCCCCTTGATGCTCTTGGATCTGGCCGCGGGACGGAAGGTCGCCGACTGGGTGAGGTCCAGCTCCAGGTCG
Organism: Actinomycetota bacterium; assembly: GCA_028697145.1. GTDB lineage: Bacteria > Actinomycetota > Geothermincolia > Geothermincolales > RBG-13-55-18 > SURF-21. The sequence goes on from JAQVFR010000004.1 coordinate 81,758, forward strand.
TAGATGGCTCCCCCCGGATAGAGCAAGCGCCTTTCAAAATCGTAGGGAGTGAGCAGCTCCGCCACCTGGACATGGTCCGCCAACCCTGGTATCACCTTGTCGAAAAACGCGATCGCCCTCTCCTTGCAGGGTTCCTTCTCTTTGTCCCAGTCCGTTCCCCGCAGGTCGTACGGGCCTTCCATGACGATGTTCAGGGTGTGCTTGCCCTCCGGTGCCATGGCAGGGTCCGAGAGGGTGGTCCAGCATATGAGCCCCAGCTTATCGTCGTGGAGGATCCCGTTCTCGGTCTCCTTGTTCTTCTCGTTCATGACCTCCATGGGCGCGGCCATGGCGCTGAAATGGGCATCAAGAGGAGGACCGTAATCCAATCCCAGGTTGAGCATGCAGTCCGAGTGGGAAAGCTTATAACTCTTGATGCCATAGCGGGCGAGCCAGGGCAGGTGCTCCTCCCCGATCATATCCAGGTACAGCTGCCTGGCATTGACGTTGGAGACGACCAGGTCGGAGGTGATCTCGGTGCCGTCATCCAGCACCACGCCCCGAGCGCGCCTGTCTTCCACCAGCACCTTCTTAACCAGCGTGTCCGTGCGCACCTCCATGCCGTGCTTCTCGCCCAGCCTCCGGAAGGCTTCTGGTATCTGCATCATGCCTCCCCGGGGGTAGAACATGCCCAGGTGCTCGGCATATACCAGCATGGCGAAGATGCCCGAGGTCCTCTCGGGCGGGAGGCCCATATAGCAGGCCTGGTACCCGGTTATCTGCTGCACTTTCTCGTCGCTGAAGAACTTCCTGACGACGTCCTCGTAGTTACCGCCGAAGAGGGGCAGGTACTTGAGGATGCGCGGGCGCGCGGCGAACATCTTGAGCAGGTCCGTCATGGTGTTGGCGGGGTTGACGAAAAAGGAGTCGATGACCTGGTCGTAGAAATCGCCGAAATACTCGACGAACCTGCGCCAGTTCGCGGTCTCCCCGGGGGCGATCCTCTCGACCACCTCTGCCGCTCCATCAAAGGAGAGGGGAACGCTCAACCTGGAGCCGTCCTGGAAGACGAAGCTGTAGATGGGATCGCATGACACCAGTTCCACTTCATCCTGGAGGGTAGTGCCCAGCATACGGAAAGCCATCTCGATAGGCTCCATGACCTCCACGATACAGGCGCCGATATCGAAGGTGAAGCCGTCCTTCTCGTAGCTGGCACAGGCTCCGCCTATCCGGTCGCTCTGCTCCAGCACCAGCACTCTGCGCCCCTGTCTTGAAAGAATGGAGCCTGAGGTGAGGCCCCCCAACCCCGCCCCGATGATGATGACGTCGTAATCGGCCATGAAATCTCCCCCTCACTGAGACTCGCCATCGCTACGTACAGCTGTAAATCCCACTCCTCCTCCACCTATGGGGTCTTGTTTTTTGTTACCCCCAGGGGTATCAAACAGTGGCCCCCGAAGCCGGCAGGCCCGAGGCTGTGCAGAAACGGGGCCCGACCCTCAGGCACGTCAAGCGTAATAGCGGCCCGGGAGATACGGGGCCTGCTTGGCCAGGTGGATGATGAAACGCTTCTTAGACTCGTCCAACTGCGTGAACTTGAAGGCCAGTCCCGCCACCAGCGTCAGCAGGATAAGTGGCTTGAGCGCCTTCACCATGCCGCCTTTCTTCGTCTCGGGTTCTTCGTTTCTGGACATATTTACCTCCTGTCACGATGTTGATCGTGCGAACACACCTCTCCGGGCGTCGCAATCGCTTTCGCGATGCATGCTGTCGAAACGTTATTCATATTTCGAGACCAGGTCGGAGGCGATTATGCCCGAACCTATCACCAGAGGCACTCCACCGCCGGGGTGGGTGGAAGCGCCGGCCAGGTAGAGCCCCCCGATGCTCTTGGACTTGGAACGGGGGCGGAATACGGTCTGGGCTACCAGGTCCTCCTGCAGCCCGTATATAGCGCCGCCGGGGTGCAGCAGCCGCCGCTCGTAGTCGAAGGGGGTTATCAGCTCGGCCACCTTGACATGGTCCGACAGCCCCGGGACAGCCTTGCGTGCGAGATACGCGATGGAATCCTCCAGAAAACGCTCTTTTTCCTTGTCCCAATCGCTTCCGGCCAGGGAATAGGGGGCCATGAAGATGACGTTGATGGCATGGCACCCCTCCGGGGCCAGGGAGGGATCGGACTTCGTCGCCCAGCACACCAGGCCGAACTGCTCTTTGGGCAGCAGGCCTTTATCCAGCCGGTTCCACCAGTAATCGTTCATCTCCTCGTAGGGGGCCGTGATCATAGTGTGATGGGCGTCAAGGGGCGGCTCGTAATCGACGCCCAGGCAGACCATGGCCGCGGAGATGGAGGGCTCGTAGCTCTTGATGCCGAAGCGGGCCAGGGGGTGCAGGTGCTCCTCGCCTACGAGTTCCAGGTAGAGGGTCTTGGCGTTGATGTTGGATACGACCACCGGCGCCGTGATCTCCGTGCCGTCATCCAGGACCACCCCCTGCACGCGGCGGTCGTGTACCATCACCTTCTTCACCCGCGATTTCAGGCGCACCTCCATGCCGTTCATCTCGCCGCAGCGGGCAAGCGCCTCGGGGATGGACCCCATGCCTCCCCGCGGATACCACACACCCTCGTGCTCGAGATAGGCGAGAAGGGCAAAGATACCCAGCGCGAGCTCGGGAGGCAGGCCCACGTACCAGGTCTGGAAGGACATGGTCTCCTGGACCTTCGAGCTCTTGAAGTACTTGCGCAGGATGTCCTGGTAGGAACTGGTGAACAGCTCGTTATGCTTCAGCAACCCCGGGCTCGCGCGGAGGATCCTGGCGAAGTCCCCGAAGCTGTTTGCGGGGCTGGTGAAGAACCCTTTCTTCGTCTCCGCGTGGATCTCCGCATTGAACTCGGCGAAAGCGCTGAAGTTCTTACCATCCTGCTCGGATAACTTCGACAACGCTTCGACCGTCCCTTGCACGGAGAACGGGATCTTCAGGCGCGTGTCATCCCTCAGAACGCAGCTGTACACGGGGTCGCAGGGGATGAGATCCACCTCCTTCTGAAAGGTGGTCCCCAGCCTCAGGAAAGCGTTTTCGATGCTGTCGATGGCCTCTACGATGGAGGCACCGGCGTCGAACTTGAACCCTTCCTTCTCGAAGGTGGAGCAGCAACCTCCTATGAGGTCGCTCTGCTCCAGCACCAGCACCTTGCGCCCTTCCCTGGCAAGGATAGCCCCGGCCGAGACCCCGCCTCCTCCCGCCCCGATGACGATGACGTCGTAGTCACTCATTCTTCCCTCCTTAGATGCGTACACGTGCCAGGCCTGCACATTCGGAAACGTCCAGGCGCTGGACACTGTTGCGCCGCCCTCCGGGCATACTATCGAAACGTACACGTGCCAGGCCTGCACATTCGGAAACGTCCAGGCGCTGGACACTGTTGCGCCGCCCTCCGGGCATCGCAATCGCTTTCGCGATGCATACTGTCGAAACGTTATTCATAGGTGGAGACCAGGTCGGAGGCGATGATGCCCGAGGCGATCACCGACGGCAGCCCGCCGCCCGGGTGGGTGGAGGCGCCGGCGAGGTAGAGTCCCTTTATGCTCTTGGACCTGGCCGCCGGCCTGAACACCGCGGAGGAGGGAAGGTCCATGTCCAGCCCCAGGATGGCGCCCTCCGGGGTCAGGAGGCGCCGTTCATAGTCACGGGGCGTCAGGACGTCCATCACCTCGACGTGGTCGGCCAACCCCGGAATGGCCTTCTCGCTCAGCAGTTCGAGCTGCCGCTCACCGTACGCTTTCTTATCCCGGTCCCAGTCTATCTCCTTGACGTTATAGGGGCCCGACTGGACGATGTTGAGCACGTGGTGTCCCTCGGGGGCCATGGATGGGTCCGAGAAGGTCGGGAAGCACACCAGGCCGTATGTATCCGAGGGGAGTTTGCCCTGCCGCATGCCCCCGAACCAGTACTCGTTTATCTTGTCCATGGAATCCGTGACGATGGTATGGTGGGCGTCCAGCGGCGGCCTGTAGTCGAGACCCACGTTTATCATGGGGGCGGAAGCCGACAGGCGGTAGCTCTTCATTCCGTACCTGGCCAGCCAGGGAAGGTGCTCTTCCCCGATCTTCTCGAGGTACAGCCTCTTGGCGTTGATGTTGGAAATCACAACCTTCGCGGTTATCTCAGTCCCGTCCGCGAGGATCACGCCCTCGACCCCGCGGTCGCGAACCATCACCTTGCTTACCTCCTGGCTCATTCGTACCTCCAGCCCGTACCTCTCGCCGCAACGGCGCAAAGCCTCGGGGACGGCGATCATGCCGCCACGGGGGAACCACACCCCCTCGTGCTCCGCGTAGGAGAGGAAGGCGAAGATGCCGGGGGCCAGGGCGGGTGGCTGGCCGCAGAACTTCCCCGGGTAGGACAGGGAATCCTGCACCCTTTCGTTCTTGAAGTACTTGCGCATGACATCCTCGAAAGAGCTGGTGAATAGGGGGAGGAACTTCAGCAGGTGAGGGTCCTTGAGCATGACCTTGGTCATGTCCACCATGTTGTTCACGGGACTGAGGAAGAACCCGTTCACGGCGGTGCGCATGAAATCGCCGATGTAGCTCGCGTATTCCAGCCAGGCTTTGCCGTCCTCAGGGGAGATGCGCGAGATGATCTCCGCCTTCTCCTCTATGGAGGCGGGGTAGGTCATGCGCGACCCGTCAGGGAAGATGACGCTGAACACGGGGTCGCAGGGCTCGAGCTCCACCTCCTCCTGGAAGGTTGTGCCAAGTCTCTCGAAGGCGCGCTCGAAGGGGGTTATGATCTCCAGGATAGTGGCGCCCACGTCGAAACGGTAGCCGCTGCGTTCGTAGGTCGAGCAACATCCCCCTATCTTGTCGCTTTGTTCCAGCACAAGTGTCTTGCGCCCTTCTCTGGCAAGCAAGGCCGCTGCGGTGATGCCGCCGCATCCCGCCCCGATGACGATAACGTCGTAGTCAGGCATGATACTACCCCCTTGTTAGTATCCCTGCGTACACGTGTAAGACCCAGACGCTCGAGATCCCTGTCAGCCATCAGGCCAATGTTTCGAAAAAATAAATGGGGTCAGGTCTTGTTTTTTGTTACCCCTGGGGGTATCAAAATCGCAGCTCAATGACGAGCAAATAACAGTCCAGGCAAAAAACAAGACCTGACCCCTATCTTTCCTCTATATGCGGATGCGGAGGTTGGAGAGCGGGAAGCTCATGCAGGGGTGGATGTAGCCCGCGACCGCGTCCACCTCGCGCTTGAGCACCCTCTCCGGCACGAAGACCTTCCCCTCTATAAGACGGGTGCGGCATACGCTGCACTCCCCCGCCCGGCACACGGCCTCCACCACGATGCCCGCCCGCTCCAGCGAGTTCATGAGCGGCTCGCCCGCCCTGGCCTCGATGGTCTTGCCCGTGCGCTCTTCCGTCACCGCGAACACCGCGTCGGGATCCGCGCCGGGCCAGCCCGCCTCGGTGGTGATGTCCGCGGGCGGTCCGTAGGCCTCCCTGCGTATCCTCCGCCGGGCTACCCCCAGTGACTCCAGTGCCCCCTCGCAGAGCACGTACATCTGGGCCGGGCCGCAGAGGTAGAAGGTCTTGCCCTCCACTCCGTCCACGAGCTTCGAGATCATCTCCGCGTCCAGCAGGCCGCAGGGCCCGCTCCACCCCTCGATGGCCTCGGAGATGACGTAGTCCACCTTGAGGTTGGGCAGCTTTCCCTCAAACCGCTTCAATTCTTCCCCGAAGATGATGTCCGCGGGGTCCTTGCTGCCGTAGATGAGATGCATCTTTGGCCCCTCGCCCTTCCCGGCCGCCTCGCGGATGATGGACGCGAAGGGGGTGATGCCCGAGCCTCCGGCCAGGAAGACCAGTTCGCCGGTGTCCATGAGGGGCTCGTAGTAGAAGCTGCCGAAGGGCCCCGTGGACTCGAACCTGTCCCCCGCCTTCACCTCGTCCAGGAGATAGCTCGAGACGAAACCGTCCGCCATGCGGCGCACGGTGATGTCCCAGAAGCCCGCGCCGGGGGCGGAGGCGATGGAGTAGGGGCGCGAGGTCAGCACGCCGCCCACCTCGCAGAAGAGGTTGACGTACTGTCCCGCCCTGAACCAGGGCAGCTCGCCCTCCGCGGCCTTCATGCGCAGGGTCTTGGTGGTGGCCGTCTCCTCGATGATCTCGGACACCTCCAGTTGGACGCGGTCGGGATGGAGGCCGGCCAGGGCCCTTTCCACCCGCGTGGTCGGGCTGTCCGGCAACTCGACGCCCTCCATCTGCTTCTCCAGGTTCGCCTTGAGCTTGCTCATGGCATCGGGCTGGGGACCACCGGCCTCCATATCCTGCAGTACCTTGCGCGCAGTGAGGAAACCGGAGTAGAGCGAGGGCTCGTAACCGCCGCCGATGTTCACCCAGGCGCCCGAGAAATACAATCCCTCGATGGGGCCTTCGGCGGGCATACGCACCAGCCCAGTCCCCGCGAAGGTCTCGTCGAAACCGATGATGCTGCCGCCGACGTTGCGTGAGTAACGGATGTTGGTGAGCGGCGTGGCCACCTCGATGACCTCGATGTGGTCGCGCAGGCCGTGCGCTACGTTATCCGCCAGGTCGAGGGCCCTCTCCGCCACGCGGTGCTTGGCGTCCGCGTACTCGGAGGGCTTGAGTTTCATCCACGGCTCGCTGAAGGCGATGAAGGTGCACACCAGCGACGACGTGCCGGGTGGCGAGAAGCTCGGGTCCACCGAATTGTATGCGGTGACCGCGATGTCCGACGGCTCCAGCGATACCCCAGCCTTCATGTTCTTCCAGTTGCCGTCCACGTCGTAGCCGTCGCTGTAGAAGGTCTCGTGGTGCCCCAGCCCCAGCTCCTGGTGGGGGCAGTCCACGCCCAGGTAGAGGTTGACGGTGGAGGCGCCGCCCGACCACGCCCCCAGGCGCTTGAGGTACCAGTCGGGGGTGTTCTCCCTGCCGATCAGCTCGAGGCAGGTGACGTAGGGATTGGCGTTGCTGACCACGGTGGGGCAGAGTATCTCCGTGCCGTCCTGGGCCTCCACGCCCCTCACCTTTCCTCCCTCGGTGAGGATACGCTTCGCGCCGTTGCGAAGCCACACCTCGCCTCCCATGTCCTCGATGGAATCGACGAATGCCTGCGAGAGGGCCTGGCTCTTTCCCTTGACGTGCCAGGGTCCGAAGCGAAGGTAGCTCACCGTGCCCAGGGCATAGGTCAGGAAGGACAGCGAGGACGGGTTGTTGCAGTAATAGCCGCAGATGACATTGAGCACGGTGCGCGCCCTCTCGTCCTTGATGAACAGGTCCATGACCTCCTGCAGGCTCTTGCCGAAGTAGGCGAGCAGGGTCGGGAATTCCTCCTGGTGCTCCATGACCATCTTCATGCCCACGCGGTTGGCGCGAAGCGCCTCCTGGGCGTACTTGAACATGACGTCCGTGAAGTCCCTGATGCCATCGGCGTCGGCGGGGAAATACTCCGCCATGGCACTCTCGAAGTTCTCGCGGCCGATGGGGACTACGAAATCGACATCGGGAAGCACGCAGCGGTAGAACTCCGGGATGCGCAGGAACTCCACCCTCCGCCTTACGTCCACCGCGTCGAGCAGCTTCCACAACGGCCCCGGGTTCTTCTCGTCGCCCAGCCCCGACAGCTCGTGCAGGGAGATCTCGAACTCGAAGCGTCCCCGCAGGAAGGATGAGGCGTAGCCGCCGGGCACGTAGTGCCTCTCCAGCAGCAGTACCTTCTTGCCTTCCTTGGCCAGGTTGGCCGCCGAAGAGAGCCCTCCCAGTCCGGCCCCGATGACCACAACGTCGTAATCTTTCATGGCAATGATCCCTCCCGTTTAACGCTTACACCCGATCAGCCGAGGCCAGGCGCCTCGCTATCGCCTCCGCCTCCGCGACCATCTCGGTTAAAACTTCCCTTACCGTCTTTATATCGTGGATGATCCCCACGCTCTGGCTGCAGGCCAGTACCCCCAGGTCCACTTCGCCCCGCTCCAGCATGCTGCGGGTATTCGAGCCGGCGACGATGGCCAGGATGTCCTGGAAATCCGCACCGGCGCTCTCCAGCTCAGCCGCCTTCTCGGCGGCCTGGTTCCTGATCACGCGGATGGTGTTGTGCACCGACCCCAGCAGGGGCACGGTGTCCGTCTCCGCCGCCGTGAGCAGGTTTTCCTTGACCAGCCCGCTGATGGGGCATTCGCGCGTCATGAGAAGCCTGGTCCCAAGGAGGACCGCCTCCGCTCCCAGACTGAACGCGGCGAGCATGCCCCTTCCGTCCGCGATCCCGCCGGCGGCGATGACCGGGACGTCCAGGACGTCCACCGCGCGGGGCACCAGGGACAAGGTGGAGACATCGCCGATGTGTCCTCCCCCCTCGTAGCCGAACAGGGTCACCGCATCCACCCCCGCCTTCTGGGCGCTTAGGGCATGCCTGACATTCACGCACTTGTGCATGAGCTTAAGCCCCCCGCCCTTGAGCATGGCGACGATGTCCTCGGGAGGGCGGTGGCCGCTCGTCTCCACGGCGGCTACCCCGCCCTCCTCCAGGATGACTTCGGCGTAGAGCCGGTTGTCGATAGGCCGCAGGGCCGGGAAGAGGTTGAGATTGACGGCGAAGGATCTGTCGGTGAGACCCTTCAACCTGCGCAGGGCCGCCCGGAACTCCTCCTGGGTCGGGAACATGGCCGAAGACATGATGCCCAGGGCACCCGCGTTGCTGACCGCCGCCGTGAACTCGGGGCCGGTGATCCATTGCATGCACCCGCCGAGCACGGGGTACTCGATACCGAAGAGCTCGGTTATACGGGTCCTGAACATGCCGCTCCTTATTTCATCCAGAGGCCGCTCTCCGGCCATACTATCGATACGTACGCTTGCCGGGCCTGGACATTCGGAAATGTCCTAGGCGCTGGACACTGTTGCGCCGAAGACGGCGCAATCGCTTTCGCGATACATGCTGTCAAATCAGTCTTCCATATGCGTGCCAGGCCCTGCCGCGCGGACGCGTCACGGCACTGGGACACCGCCGCGCCGCCCTGCGGGCGTCGCAATCGCTTCCGCGATGCCTTCTCTCATGCCTACTCTTTCTTTCCGGTGCGTTTTTCGAAGAACTTGTCCACTGCCTCCTTGTGCTCGGGAGTGATAACCGCCAGCGACTGCGCGTACGCCTCCAGGTCCAGGAAGGTCTGGAGGTCCACCTGGTGGCCGGTGTTGAGCCAGCGCTTGGTCATGGCGAGGATATTGGCGGGGCGGCGAGCCAGCTTCCTGGCCAGTTTCATGACCTCGTCCGATATCTGCTCGTGCGGGACCACGCGGTTGATGAGCCCGATGCGCAGGGCCTCCTCCGCCTCGACGATGGCCGCCGTCAGGGCCAGCTCCTTGGCGATGGACAGCCCGACCCTCCGGGTCAGGAAGTAGGCGGAGCCGAAGTCGGGCAGTATGGAGATACGCGTCCAGCTGAGGAAGAAGCGCGCTCTCTCCGTTGCGTAGGTGATGTCGGCGGCCATGGCCATGCCGAAGCCGCCTCCCACGGCCCAGCCGTCCACCTCTGCGATCACCGGCTTGGGCCCCTCGTGCATCTCGTAGATGAACGCGCCCATCGCGCGCATGCCCTCGCAGAGGAGGCTGGGGTCCATCTTGTCGCCCATGGTGGTCAGGTCCGCGCCGGCGGAGAAGTTCCCCTCGGCTCCCCGCAGGACGATGACCTTTACCTCCTCGTTATCCAGGACGGACCTCAGGCCCTCCATCAGCGGGGGGAGCAACACGTTACCCAAGGCGTTCATGTTGGGCCCGTGCATGGTACAACGGGCGACACCGTCCTCCAGCTCGATCTTGAAGTTCTCGGATTCCATGCACATCACCCTTCCTCACTCCAGGCCCGACGGATCGGGCATATGACGGTTCCTCCCCCGCCCCTTCCTGGCCCCTCGCCTACTATCAGATCAGCTCGAAGTGCTTGATGTCCAGCAGGCTTCCCGTGCGTTGTTCCTCGAAGACCGCCTTGACCCTGGCCCCGATCTTGATCTTCGCCGGGTCGGTCTCGTTGACGTAGTGCAACAGCACGGTGTCCGATCCGTCCAGCATGATGGCCGCGTAGCCGTAGGGCACAGCCTTCTGTGCGCCGGTGGCGGGATCCACGAAACCGAAGCTGACCACGGTGAAGGTGATCAGTTCCCCTTCGTCCGAGACCGGCACCAGTTCGGTGAGCTCCTCGAAACACGGCCCGCACACCCTGCGCGGGGGGACGTACACCTTGCCGCACTTGGGGCATTTCACGCCCACGAACTTCTTGTTGTCCCGCAGTTCGGTGAGGAACTTGGATCCGTATACTCCCGCCGTCCAGTTGAACGGCTGCGCCATCTCTCCGCTCTCCAGCGTGATGAGGTCTTTCTTCTCCTCGGCCATATCTATCACCCCCTGGCCTTTTCCGGCTTTTCCTTGCCCAGGACCAGTATGTCGGACCAGAAACAGCCTCCGAACCCGGTGGCCAGGGCCAGCTTCACGTCGGGCACCTGGCGGTCCTCCGCTCGTCCCTGGATCTGCCAGGCGGCCTCCGCCACCCTTATTATCGCAGTAGCTCCGATGGCGTTGGAGGACATCACGCCGCCCGAGGGATTCACCGGGCATTTGCCGCCCATGTCGAAGGTGCCGGCGCGGGTGAGCGCGGGCGCCTCGCCCTTGCCGCAGAATCCCAGGGACTCCATGTAGCGCAGCCCGGCGAAGGAGTACGGCAGGTACAGCTCGGCCACGTCGAACTGCTCGAGGGGATCGGTGATGCCCACCCTGTCGTACACGTCCCGCGCGGATTTCTGCATGGCCGGGAACCAGGCCTCGCCGGTCTTGAAGTCCAGGTAGGGATCGCTGGTGTACGCCCAGAGGTGGCGGTCGGCCACGCCGAGGACCCATGCCGGTTTGATGGGGAAATCGTCCGCCACGTCCTCGGAGGCGAAGACGAGCGCGCAGGCCCCGTCGGTGCGCGGGCACATGTCCCCCATCTTCACGGGCCACGACAGGTAGGGGGAGTTCATTACGTCCTCGATGGTCATGTTGAGATGCAGATGGGCGTAGGGGTTGTTGAGGGCGTGCTTGCGCTCCCGCACCGCCACGTATGCCGCGTCCTCCTCGGTGGCGCCGGTAGCGTGCATGTAGGCGGTGGCCTCCAGGGCCAGACCCGCCACCGCGCCCGCGAAGATGGGGCGGTCCCAGAAGGGGTCGAAGGCGGTGATGATGGCGCCGGTGGTGTCGGACTCGGAGTTTTTCTCCCAGCCGATGGCCAGCACGCGGTCGAACAGCCCGGAGGCCACGTGATAGTAGGCGGCCATGGCGATGGTGGAGCCGGTGGTGCCGCCGGTGGTCAGCTTCATGATCGGCTTCATCAGGGCTCCGCTTCCGTCCACCGACCACGTATCCACGTAGTTAACGCCCTCGAAATGGTCCATGTTCCCGATGACCACGGCGTCGATGTCCTTGCGGGTCATGCCCGCGTCAGCCAAGGCCATGCGCACCGCCTCGTTTATCAGTTCCTGCCCGGTGACGTCGGGGCGGGCGGAACGCTGACGGGTCATGCCCACGCCGGTTACGGCAACTCGCTTGCCCATCACTTCTCACCTCCCAGTACCCACACGCAGTGGGATTGCCCGCAAGGGCCGTTGATACCATGTGCCAGCGCGGTCTTCACCCCGTCCACCTGGTGCTCGCCTGCGTCGCCCCTTATCTGCAGGGCGCACTCGATCATACGGTTGAGCCCGGCGGCCAGCACCGGGTTCCCCGAGAGGCATCCCCCCGAGACGTTCACAGGCAGCTCGCCGGCGGCGGCCGTCTTTCCGGATTCCGTGAGCTTGCCGCCCCCACCCTGTTCGCAGAATCCCAGGCCCTCAAGCCACAAGGGCTCCATGTAGGTGAAGGCGTCGTACAACTCGACCAGGTCTATCTCCTTCGCGGGGTCCTTTATGCCAGCCATGGAGTATGCCTTCTTCGCCGCTTCCTCCAGGGCGCTTACGTCATGGAGTTCGTGGTCCCCCAGGTGATAAGCCGTGCTGCAGTGGGCCACACCCTTCGCCCATACCGGCTTGTCCGTTATCTTCTTCGCCCTCTCCTCCGTAGCCAGGATGATGGCCGAGGCGCCGTCGGAGATGGGGCAGCAGTCCAGCAGCTTGATGGGATCCGCGATATACGGCGAGGACATGACCTTCTCCACCGTCAGCTCCAGGGGGAGTTGGGCGACAGGGTTCTTGAAGGCGTTGCCGTGGTTCTTCACGGAGACTAGGGCACATTGCTCCTCTGAAATGCCATATTTTGTCATATATGCCCTTGCCTGCAGCGCGGACGAGGTGATGGCCTCGATCCCCAGCATCCTGGCGTAGATGGGGTCGAACATGGCGTTTGTGATCAGGGGCATCTGGCTCTCCGAGCCCTTGTGGTGCGCGCACACAAGCGTGGTGCCGTAGCTCCCCGAAAGGACGCGCATGAGCCCGAAGAACGCGCCGAAGGTCCCGTCCCCCTCAACCGTGGTGACGTTCTTGTCGTAGGAGCCGCAGGCGTCCATGATGGCCATGGAAGAGATGGTGCGCCCGTCGAAGAAGTCGTTGGACACGGTGACCACGTTGTCTATCTGGTCGATGGACATGCCCGCGTCGTCCAGGGCGGCGCGCGTGGCCTCGTAGACCAGGTCAGCGTATCCGTCCGCCTTCCTCTCCCGCTCGATGCGTGTCATAGCCGCACCGACGATGGCTACCGCTTCCATCTACTCCACCCCCTTCACCGGGCGGAAAAACTTGACATCGAGGATGTTGCCCTCCCTCTTGTCGGAGAAGACCGCCTCCACGCTGTCTCCAACCTTCAGCTCTTTGTCGTCGAACTCTCCGAGAAGATGCAGAAAACCCGTGTCCGCCCCCTCCAGCCTGATGATGCCGTAACCGTAGGGCACCGGCAGGGGAGACAGTTGGGGGTGCTGTCTTCTCACTATGGTGTAGGACTCCAGGGTGCCGGAGGAGCCCAGCTCGACCCACTGCGAGCATTCTTCGAAGCATTCGGGACAGTGACGCCGCGGGATATGATACACCTTCTCGCACCCGGGGCAGCGGGTACCCAGGAACACGCCTTTATCGCGCAGCGACTCAAGGTAACGTGTGCCCACCTCCCCGGCGAACCAGCGGTAGGGCACCTTGATGCGGCCCTCCATCACCAGCACTTCCTGGTCCTTTCTCCAGTCTTCCATATTCCTCATCCCTCCCCTTCTCGATCTGCCTGCGATCCGGGTTATATCCGTCATCAGGCCATCCGCATTGCGCAAGGCTCCGGACGGCCTATCCACCAACCGCTTATCAAACGCATTCATCCCTCCGGCGAGGACCCGCCCTGACCCCCGCGCGGGAAACGGCAGGGCGCGGTGCGGCCTCCCCGCCGCCATCCTCATCTCTTCTCGCAACCCTTGAGGATGAGGTCGTAGAACACCGCCGCGATCTCGTCGGCGCTGGCCTGTCCGTCCGCCCGGTACCAGTCGAAGAGCCAGTTGCACATGCCGGAGATGGCGCGCACCACCATGGGCACGTCCATTTCCCGGAACTTGCCCTCCTCTATGCCCTGGTTCAGCAGTTCGCGGTAGAGTGCCTCGAACTCCCGGCTCATGGAACGGATGAACTTGCGCTTGTCATCCTGCAGCTCGCTCTCCTCGGCGAGGTAGACGGTGGTGACGTCGCCATGCTCGGAGAACATGCTCACGTGCCACGCGATAAGGCGGTGCAGCTTCTCCTCGGTCTCGCCGGGTTCGGCGACGATGCGCCTCACCCCCTCCATGAGACGCTCGATGGCCGACTCGCAGATGGCATAGAGCAGGTCGTGCTTGGTCTTGATGTAATAGTAGAGGGCGGGCTTGGTCACGTTGAGCTCCGAGGCGATGTCGTCCATGGTCGTGGCGCGGTAGCCCTTGCTGCGGAAGAGGCGGGCCGACACCGCGATTATCTCGTCCCAACGCGATTTGTTCATGGCTCCTCCCCGTATTCTCAATACAGGCCCATGGTGGTGGCGATGATCTCCCGCATGATCTCGTCGGTGCCGCCGCCGATGCGCGCTATACGCATGTCCCTCCATGCCTTCTGCGCCGGGTACTCCATCATGTAGCCGTAACCGCCCATGATCTGCAGGGCCTCGTCGGTGACCCTGAAGGCAACATCGGTGCTCATGAGCTTGGCCATGGTGATCTCCTTCACCGGGTACTCGCCCTTGTCGTATTTCCATGCCGTGAGGTAGGTGAGGGACTTGGCCGCCTCGAGCTCGGTGGCGAGGTCGGCCACGCGATGGGCGATGGCCTGGTTCTTGATGATGGGCTTTCCGAACTGCACCCTCTCCCTGCCGTAGTCGATGGCTTCCTGCAGCGTCACCTCGGCAATGGCTATGACCGCGACGGCCACGATGAGCCGCTCGCCCTGCAGCTCCCACATGATGTTGTAGAAACCGCGGCCCTCCTCCCCCATCATGGAATCCTCGGGTATGATCATGTCCTCGAAGAAGATCTCGGCGGTGTCGCTGGACCACTGGCCGACCTTGTCGAGCTTGCGCGACTTGACGAAGCCCGGCGTGTCGCAGTCCACCAGGAACATGCTCATCCCCTTGTAGCCCTTCTGCTCCTTATCGGTGCGGGCGAGCAGGGTCATGAAGTCTGCTCTCCAGCCGTTGGTGATGAATGTCTTGTTGCCGTTGACCTTCCAGCCGCCTTTGACCTTCTCCGCATAGGTCTTGACGGCCGCGACGTCCGAGCCGGCCTCCGGCTCGGTGATGCCCAGGCAGGCTATCCTGTCTCCCTGTATGGCAGGCACCAGGTAAGCCTGCTTCTGCTCCTCGCTGCCGAACTTGAGGATGGGCGGCGTGGCCATGCCGACCTGCACCGCCACCCCGGTGTTCACGCCGAAGGACCCGCACTTCGCCAGCTCCTCCATGAGCACGATGTTGGTGAAATAATCCCCGGCGCCGCCTCCGTACTCCTCGGGGAAATGCAGGCCCAGGTAGCCGAGTTCACCCAGTCGTTTGAAGACCGAGTTGGGGAAGAAACCCTCCTCCTCCCAGGCGTCGGCATTGGGCATGAGTTCCCGTTCTACGAACTCCCTCACGCTCTGCCGGAGCATATCGTGTTCTTGGGTGAAAAATAGGTCGCCAGCCATGTCCGCTTCCTCCTCCTTGCTTTGAAAACTGCGTCTTTTCGCCTTTTACGGGCTTCCTGGATCGGAGTCGAGCATCTTTATCCTTCGCGGGCCAGACAATCATCGCCGGAGTGTTTACTTAACAGTCAGTAACCACATATTAATCCGGCTTTGCGGCGCTGTCAATACTCCGGTTCAATCTTTTTTTGGGTATGAAGACCCGCATGCGTAAGCAAAGCGACGGAAATATGGTAGAATCTCCGCGGATAGGCGACGCGCTTGCGGAGTTTGCGGGGGGCCGTTTCGCACACCATCATCGCAGACACAGGCGGCGACCCGCCTGGGGTGTCACGAGAACCGTCCGGAACGGATGCGCTAAGGGGTTGAGATGAGAGCAAAAGGCACTGTGGGAAAACTCGCCGCCCTCACCGCCGTCTCCATGGGGGCCGCGACGGCATGGCGCTTCTCGAGGTCCGCTCCGCCCCGGGAGGACCCGGCCTGCAGGGACCGCCTGGAGAGCAGGGCGGAGTCCTTCGTGACCGCGGACGGGGTCAGGCTGAAGCTCAGGAGGTACGCCAACGAGGGCGCACAGCCCGTACTCTTCGCCCACGGTTTCAACGGAAACGGGCTGGAGTTCGACCTGCCGCACCGCGAGCACAACCTGGCTCTCTTCCTCGCAGAACGAGGATACGACGTATGGATATCCAGTTTCCGCGGCTGCGGGAGGGAGCCGTACGTGTGCGACAGCGGCGGCTGGGGCCATTCCATCGACCACCTTGCAGCCCTGGACGCGCCCGCCCTCGTCGCGGGAGTGCGCGGGGCTACGGGCCGCAAGCCTATATGGATAGGCCACAGCATGGGGGGCGTGGTCCTCTATATGTTCCTGCAGGGCGTCACGATCTCCGGCGGCGGCTTAAGGGTCACAGCCGATCCGGAACTCGCGAGGGAACGCAACGATTCCATCCTGGGGGGCATCACCATCGGCAGCCCGCCCGGCCTGCATTGCGGGGGAGGGGACTGGATAGCGAAACTGGAGCGCCTGCCGTTTTTCGAGCAGATCGCACGTCTCCTGGTCCGCGTCCTCGACCGGGCAGGCGAGACCTCGCCGCGAGTACCCGTCAGCCGCATAGGGTCTTTCACGGAGCGTTTTCCGCGCCTGGGCAGGTTGTTGGCCATGCGCGGACCCATCGCCATCTTCCTCTACAACGCGAAGAACGTGTACCCGGACGTAGGGTACAGCCTGCTCAAGTGGGCCTCGGACAACGTCACCACCCGCATGGCCGCCCAGTTCGTCGCGCTCGGTCTGGACCCCGATTTCAAGGACTACAACGGGGGATATAATTACACCGCGAATATGTCCTCCATAACCGCGCCCATATTCTTCATCACGGGGACGGAGGACTTTGCGGGCCCCGACAACGTGCGCGAGTACGGTTACGAAAAGGTGTCCAGCAGGGTCAGGCGTTTCGAGAATTACCGCGACTACGGCCACACGGACCTGGTCATGGGCAAGCGTGTTTACCACGAGGTCTACCCCGACATCCTGGAGTGGATCGAGGGCCTGGCCGCGGGCCAGGCCCTGAAGTCATAAGTGCCGCGCAGCAGTTTTCGCGCCGCCCTCGACCGCCGCCCTGGCCGCGGACGTCTCGGTGGGCCCTCCCCCCACCACCACGGAACCGTTATCCACGGTTCTCATGCCCGCCCCCGCGTAGGGGAGCTCAGGATTCGGTCTCTCGAATCCAGCCGCTTAGCGTCTCGACGATCTTCCTTGCCTGGTCCACACTGGAGATGTTGAACTTCGCCTGCTGCCTGTATTCGTCGTTCATCTTGCGGTAGCGGCGTATGGTGAAGCGGTCCGGCCCGTAATCCCCCTTGGACTGTTCCCACTGGCGGTAGCGGAAGATTATGGTCGCCCAGGCTCCCTTGGAGAGTATGGCCTTGTCCAGTTCCTCGACCACCCGGACACCATCCTCCTCGTAGTTGATGGTGATGTCGTCTACATCCGAAAACATGCATGCCTCCTTCAGGTCGTCAATTCGATGCATATCGGGCAGTGGTCCGAGCCCATCGCCTCCGTCAGCATGTACGAGGCCTTGACGTGGTCGCGCAGCTCCTCGCTGACGAAGAAGTAGTCGATCCTCCAGCCGATATTCCTGTCTCGCGCCCTGGTCTTCAGGTCCCACCAAGTATAATGGCCGGGCTCGTCGTTGAACATGCGGAAGGTATCTATGTAGCCGTGTTCCACGAACTTGTCCATCCATGCCCTCTCCTCGGGCAGGAAGCCGGAGACCTTGCTGTTCTCCTTGGGGCGCGCCAAGTCGATCTCCTTGTGCGCGGTGTTGAAATCGCCGCAGGCCACTATCCCCATGCCCTTCGACCTTAGCGCCTCCGCGTAAGCGAGGAAGGCGTCGTAGAAGTCCATTTTGAACTTAAGCCTCTCCTTTGACTGCTTACCGTTGGGGAAATATATGTTGAAAAGCACGAAGCCATCGTATTCGGCGATCAGCGTCCTGCCCTCGCCGTCAAAACGGGGCTCGCCGAAACCGCCCTTTACACTCAGCGGGCGCGACCTGGAGTACAGCGCGACCCCGCTGTAGCCCTTGCGCTCCGGGGAGTTGAAGTAGGCGTTGTATCCCTCCACCTCCCTGAGATCGGGCGGGAGCTGCTCCTCGCTGGCCTTCGTCTCCTGCAGGCACAGGATGTCCGGCCGCAACTCCGCGAACCACCCCAGGTTTCCCCTGGAGTGGGCCGCCCTTATACCGTTCACGTTCCAGGAACAGATGACCAGCTTCTTCACGCCGATACCTCCTGCCGGCCGCGATAGCGTATCCCGAGACCCTATAAATCTATCACAGCCCGGATGCCGCGGCATGGCCCGCCCTCCGCCATCGTTTCCAGGCCGCGCGGGATCTCCTCCCTCACCGCCGGTACAGCCGGCCGCATCCATGCATGCGGACGCCCGGACCGCGGCAGGGGTTCTGCCATGTCAACATGGCTGCCGTTCCCGCCTCCATGAGCCTGTTGTGGTGGTATGCGGGTTACCGCGAGGATCTCCTGCTCGGGTGTCTTCTCCCTGCTGCGGGGGTAGAATAATCTCTACCGGACGACCAGCGAGGGGAGGGGCGAAGATGAGAAGGCTGAACGAGGTAAGCGACTCAGAGATCGAGGACTTCCTGGGCAAGGGATGGCTCACCCACGACGGCATGTGGTTCTACCACACCTACCTCGACTCGGGCATGGACAAGGCGAACCGCGTCAACCGCGAGGCGATAAGGTCGCTCGCCGCCGTTGAGATGACCAGGGCGAGGAAGGTCCTGGAGGTTGCCGACGAAGACCTGCGCACCTTCGAGGGTTTGCAGGCCTTCATGTCGGACGCCCTGGAGATGATCCTGCCGGAGTCGGTCCTGTCCCGGGCCGAGTTCACCTTCGTTTCCCCCAACGTCTTCCACTGGGAATGGGAGGACGGCGATTGCTTCGCCTATAAGGCGATGAAACAGCTGGGGGTCATCGACGAATACGTTTGCGGCGTGATGTTCCGCATCGAGTGCTGGCTGGAGCACCTCGGCGTGCCGTATACGGTCGAGCCCGCCATAGAGAAGTGCATCATGCACGAGACCGGCCGCTGCCGGGGGGATTTCACCATATACTTCGAAGGCGCCTCGCTCCGGTCCGACCCCTTATAATCGAGGAGGCCATTGACCGGGCGAGCGCGGGGGTGAGCGGGTATGGAACTGAGGTGGGACCCTTTCCTCAGGACGTGGGTCATGATGGCCTCGCAACGCCAGGAGAGGCCCCTCCTCCCCGAGGGGCAGTGCCCCTTCTGCCCGGGCTCGGGCAAGGTGCCTGACGACTACGACATCCTCGCCTACGAGAACGATTTCCCCTCCCTCGTGCTCGATCCGCCCCGGCCCGACCTCGCGGGAGACGACCTCCTGCCGGTCAGGCCCAGCTTCGGCAAGTGCGAGGTGACCCTGTACTCCCCCCATCACGGCGTCACCCTCCCCGCGCTGCCCCTCGACCACGTCACCAGGCTGGTAGAGCACTGGCAGGAGCGTTACCTCGCCTTGGGGAGCGTCCCCGGCATAGAATACGTGTTCATCTTCGAGAACCGGGGAGAAGAGGTGGGGGTCACCATCCACCACCCCCACGGCCAGATATATGCCTACCCCTTCATCCCCCTGCGCATCAGGACGGAACTGGCCTCCATGGCTGAGCACTGGAAGGATAAGGGGGGCTGCCTGGTGTGCGATCTGTTGCGGCACGAGCGGGACGACGGATCGCGGCTGGTGTGCTCCGGGGACGGTTTCACCGCCTTCGTGCCGCCCTGGGCCCAGTACGGTTACGACGTCATCATCGCCAGCAACCGCCACCTGGGTTCGCTGGCGGATATGGACAGCGCGGAAACGCGCGGCCTCGCCCTGGCTTTGAAGGGAGTTACCGGGGGATATGACGCGCTGTTCGGTTTTACCTTTCCCTATATGATGTGCATGCACCAGGACCCCACGGACGGAGGGGACTACCCCCATCATCACTTCCATATCGAGTTCTATCCTCCCATGCGCGGCCGCGACAAGCTCAAGTACAGCGCCTCCTCCGAGACCGGCGCCTGGGCTCACATCAACACCACCATCCCCGAGGAGAAGGCGGCTGAGCTGAGGCGGGCGGTGGAGAGGAAGCTGGAGGAATGGGGAGAACGGTGACCCCGGCATGATCGGCAAGGCGGAGATCGGGGAGCGGCGGCGGGAATTCGCCGCCCGCTTCGGGAGGGGCCGCGAGCCGGACCTCTACTTCGCGCCGGGACGCGTCAACCTCATCGGCGATCACACCGACTACAACGGCGGGCTCGTGCTGCCCCTGGCCATCGCGGAAGGCACATGCGTGCTCATCCGCCGCAAGGGGGCGCCGCCGGCGCGGCTCTACTCCGCCAACACCGGATGGGAAACGGAATTCGACCCCCGGGAGATCGTCCCCCGCGGCGACTGGACGGACTACGTGCGCGGAGTCTTTTTCTTCCTCGCCCGTTCCCAGGGGCTGCCTCCTCCCTTCGACGCCATGTATTTCGGCGACCTGCCCCTGGAGGCGGGACTTTCCTCCTCCGCCTCCCTGGAGGTGGCCACCGCCATATCCTCGTCCAGCCTCGGTTTCCGCGTGGACGGCGAGGAGGCCGCCCGCATCGCCTGGCGCGCCGAGAACGAATTCGTCGGCATGAGCTGCGGGGTAATGGACCAGTACGCGGTGTCCCTCTCCCGGGCGGGCCACCTCATGCTGCTCGACTGCCGCACGCTGCAGTACGACTTCGTTCCATTCGACCTCCCCGGCACCTCCCTGGTGGTGGGGCACACCGGCGTGAGCCGCTCGCTGCTGGACTCTCCCTACAACCTGAGGAGGCGGGAGTGCGAGAGGGCCCTCGGGCTCATCACCGCCGTGGTCGGGCCGCGGGAGGACCTCAGCCAGGTCACGCTGGAGGAGTTCGAGGCGGTCGCGCGCGCGCTCCCCGAGGTGCCGCGCATGAGGGCCGAGCACGTGCTGCGCGAGAACCTGCGCGTGAGGCTCGCGGCGGAATGCTTGCGCGGGGATGATCCGCAAGGCGTGGGGTTGCTCCTGAACGAGTCCCATGCCTCCTTGCGCGATCTCTACGAGGTATCGTCCCCCGAGCTCGATACCCTGCAGGAGATATCCCTGCGGCAACCCGGCGTGCTGGGATGCCGCATGACCGGCGCGGGATTCGGAGGCTGCGTCATCTCCCTCATCCGCGACGGGTCCGTGCGGGAATACCTGGAGAAAGTGCCCGGCCTTTACCGCGGGGTTACGGGGCACGATCCGCTTTTCATCGAGGCGAGCCCCAGCGCGGGCGCCAAGAAACTCGATAAGAGGACGGGGTCAGCCCCGGACACTGGACATTCTGCAACCGCCCGATAAAGAGATATTATCTTGCTCGCATAATGTGGGATCAGCCACGACCTGAGAGGACGGCTTCAGGCCTGGCTTTCAGCCCGTTCTCTCGCCGGGCGCTGGAACGCCAGCCACTTCCTGCCGTTGCCGTTGCCCGTCCCCTCGTGGTCCCCCACCTCGTGGGAGCGGCCGTTGGACAGGGAGTGGCGGTAAAGCAGGTTGAAGGCGAACCAGTAGCTCCAGTGGCGATGGTAATACATGCGCCTGGCGATGGAGGGGTAGGAATAGAAGTCCCTCTGCACCTCATGGGTCCTGTCGGTGAGCCACTCCGCGCTGAAGTTCTTCGGGGTATAGACCACCCGCGCGTCCCAGGACGGCTCGAACCAGAACTCCGGCTCCACACGGCCCTGCGCCATCAACTCGTTGTAGAGGCGCGTCCCGGGATAGGGAACGAGGTGGGCGAACTGGGCCACCTGGACCTTGTTGCGCATGGCGAAATCCAGGGTCTCCGTGAATGAGGACTCGTCATCCGCGTCGAACCCGAATACGAAAGCGCCCATGACGTGGATGCCGTACTTCCTGAGCAGCCGCAGGGCGTCGTCGTATTCCTCCACTTTGTTCTGTCCCTTGCCCATCTCGGCCAGTGCTTTGCGGGACATGGTCTCCAGGCCGATGAAAAGGAAGTGGCATCCGCTCTCGGCCGCCAGGGCCACCAGCTCCTCGTCCCTGGCGAAGGTGATGGAGGCCTGGGAACCCCATTTGAGCTTCATGGGGATGAGTCCCTTGAAAAGCTCCTTGGCGCGACTGGGATGGGAGGCGATGTTGTCGTCGACGAAAGCCACCACCTTGTTGCGGATACGATTGTGCCGGGAAAGGGACTCCACCTCGGCGAGCACGTTGTCCACCTCGCGCATGCGTACCCGCCGCCCGTTGAAGGCGGTCACCGAGCAAAAATTGCAGGCGTGGGGGCAGCCGCGTGCGGTCTGCACGCAGTTGGCGCTCCAGTAACGCCTGGGATCGATGATGTCGCGGCGGGGCTGCAGCGGCTGCGTGAATTCGATGAAATCCTCCTGGCGGTACAGGGGCTCCAGCCTGCCCGCCTCGAAATCGGCCAGGACCCGCGGCCATACGCTCTCTCCCTCCCCAACCACCACCGCGTCCGCGTAACGCAGCGCTTCGTCCGGCACCATGGAGGCGTGGACGCCTCCCAGCACCACTTTGGCTCCCTGGGCGCGGTAGCGGCTCGCGATCTCGTAGGCGCGGGGAGCGGTGGCGGTCATGGTGGTGATGCCCACCAGGTCGGGGGCGGCCTGCGTGAAGTCGATGCGCTCGACGTTCTCGTCGATGAGCCTTACTTCGACCTCGGGCGGCGTGTGGGCCGCCAGGTACATGAGGCCGAGGGGAACGAGGAGCCCCCGGTTGAACAGGTATGTCTCCCCCTGCTTCGTGGGGGCTATGAGGTGTAATCTCAAATGCTCTCTCTTTCTCCTCCCATCCGGATATACGGCCCTTCATTATACGCTCCACAGGCGCCGCTGCCAAATCGACGGTATCAGTATCTGTATCGGTTATGACAGCCGGCTGCGGTGCGAAGGAGGCAGAACTTGACTGCTTTGGCGCTGTTTATTATATCCCCCGGCGGGTGGGTTCACTCCGCTTCCGGCCCGGCAATAATAGTCTGCAACCCAGGACGCGGAGCGTGTGGCGGGAGTGGGGACGGGAACGTCCAAGACTCCCCGACCGGGCCTGGAACAGGCGCTTCCGCACGGCTGGGACGGGGTAGGGCGCAAGAGAAAGGAAGGAGCTGATCGCCGTGGACGAGCCACGCGTGGCCATCGTATCTTGCGGGTCCTTCAGGGAGGACCTGGAAGCCCTGCAAGCGGAGGGAATAATGGAGGGCATGGAAGTCTTCTACACCGAGGGAAGACGAGCCGGAGAGGATACTGGAGTTCTCGGACTGGATGGGCATCCCCCTGGACGCCAGGGCCATCACGCTGGACCGCTTCAGGGAGATGCTGCTCGCTGGCCTGGAGCGCCTTGCGAAGGATTGAAGCGGCGCTCGCGGAGGGAGCGCGCCCGCCAGGCGCGCCGTGCGGGCTCTACGGGGAGATATTGTCGTCCCGAAAGGAGAGAGAGATGAAGATCATCGACGTGAGGACCGCGGAGGCGACCCCCAATCCCCACGGGGTGCACACCTGCAGGGTATACGACACGGAAAACGCCCAGGCGGTGCACATCCTGCTCAAGCCGGGCGAATGCCTGAAGAAGCACATCACCCCGGTGGACGTCTTCTTCTACGTCCTCGAGGGCAAGGGCGTCGTGGAGATCGGAGACGAGCGGGAGGCGGTGGGGGCGGACACGCTCATCGAGAGCCCGGCGAGGATACCCCACCGCTGGTTCAACGAGAGCGATTCCGACTTGCGGGTGCTGGTAGTCAAGGTGCCCCGTCCCACGGAACAGACCAGGGTGCTTTGATGTTTTCCCCCGTTATGCGGAGGGAAGCATAAGCTTAACGAGTTGTAGATGGCTGTTCGTCCGGCGCCGACAGTCCGCCTCCCCATGCGGGGGCGCCGAAGGGAGCAGACAGGGTCCGGCAGAGGAGGTTGACGATGGAAGACGACCGCATTTCATATCACGAATCGGTGAGGCATGCATACCGCCGCATCAAGGAAGACGGCATGACCAACATCTGGGACCGCTACGAGGCCCAGGGCCTCGGCGACAGCCCCGACAAGAGGTGCCCTTTCTGCCAGGCGGGAGCCAGGTGCGACCTTTGCTCCAACGGGCCCTGCCGAGCTGACGCCGCTAAGGACAAGCGGGGCGTCTGCGGCATCACCGCCGACGGTATGGCCATGCGCATGATGGCCTTGCGCAACGTCATGGGCACCTCCACCTACCACTACCACACCGAGCAGACGGTCAAGACCCTGCGCGCCACCGCCGAGGGCAAGACGCCCTTCGAGATAAAGGAGCCCGGCAAGCTGCGCGACTTCGCCGGCCGCCTGGGCGTGGACACCTCCGGCTCCGACGCCGATGTCGCCCTGCGCTTCTGCGACTTCGTCGAGGCCGACTTCAACCGCAAGGCCGATGAGCCCAGCCTCATCGTGGAAGCCCTGGCCACCCCGGAGCGCAAGGAGACCTGGAAGAAGCTGGACATATTCCCCGGCGGCGTCTACGGCGAGATGCTGCGGGTGACCGCCTCCTGCCTGACCAACGTGGACGGCTACTACCAGAGCCTGGCGCTGAAGGCCATGCGCATGGGCATCGCCATGGCCTACCAGAGCCAGATCGTGAACGAGTACGGCATGGATATCCTCTACGGCCTTCCCCGCCCCCACCCCATGCGCGTGGACCTGGGGGTGCTGGACCCCGATTACGTCAACGCGCTCCCTAACGGGCACGAACCCTTCCTGGGCTTCGCCATGGTGCAGCAGGCGCGCAAGCCGGAGTGGCAGGAGAAGGCGAAGGCCGCCGGCGCCAAGGGCCTGCGGGTGATCGCCAATATCGAGACCGGGCAGGAGATGATACAGCGCTGGGAGATGGACGACGTGTTCTACGGGTTCACCGGCAACTGGATCACGCAGGAGGCGGTGTTGGCCACCGGCTGCGTGGACCTCTTCGCCTGTGACATGAACTGCTCCATGCCCATCGATCCCTCCTACGCCGGGCGATACAAGTTCAAGCTCATACCCGTCAGCGACCTGGTGGCCTTCGAGGGGGTGACCGACCGCCTGGACTACGTGCCGCAGGAGGCCGAGGCCCAGGCGGCGCAACTACTGCAGATGGCCGTGGCCAACTTCAAGGAGCGGCGCGCCACGGTCGAGCCCATCACCGGGCTGCGCTGCGGCGATGCGGTGGTGGGTTTCTCCACCGAGAGCATCCTGGAGGCCCTGGGGGGGACCCTCGACCCGCTCCTCGACGCCATCAAGTCGGGGGCTATCAAGGGCATCGCGGGACTGGTCTCCTGCACAACGTTGAGGGACAGCGGGCAGGACGTGCACAGCGTGGCGGTGGCCAAAGAGCTCATCGCGCGCGACATCCTCATCCTCTCCATGGGATGCGGCAACGGCGCCATGCAGGTGGCCGGCCTATGCATGCCGCAGGCGGCGGAGATGGCGGGCGCGGGCCTCAGGGGAGTGTGCGAAAAGCTGGGGGTGCCGCCGGTGCTGAGTTACGGCACCTGCACCGACACCGGGCGCATCGCCGACCTGCTGGCCGCGGTATCCGGTGCCCTGGGAGGCGTCCCCATACCGGACCTGCCGGTGGTGGCGGCCGCACCGGAGTACATGGAGCAGAAGGCCACCATGGACGCCGTCTTCGCCCTGGCGCTGGGCCTCTACACCTACGTGAATCCAGTGCCCACGGTAACCGGCGGGCCGAAGCTCGTCCAGCTGCTGACCGAGGACTGCGCCGACGTCACCGGCGGGGTGATGCGGCTGGAGACGGACGCGGCTCAGGCGGCGGACGGCATGCTCGCCCACATAGAGGCCAAGCGCGATAAACTCGGGCTTTGACCTTCACCCGGGAGGGAAAATAAAGAAACGGGCCGGCGGGCTCACCGGCCTGACTGTAATCATCGCTCTGCACGCCTCGCAACGCCGTGAGCCCGGGGACCTGCGATCATCCGCCCCTGATGGCGTTGATGATATCGGGATCCAGGCCTTCGAACCTCTCCAGCCATTCGACGCGCTCCTTACGCAGGGCCTCCTTGAGAGAATCAATCTCGGCGGGCTGATAGAAGTTCCTCGGCTCGAAGCGGGCGTAATCCATGCCCGGGATCTCCTCGGGCAACTCGTATCCCCAGAATGCGTCCTCCTTCCACCTGATCTCGCCCCGGGCGATCATCTCTACGATCTTCACTGAATCCTTGACGGTGATGTTCTCTCCCGCCAGCCCCTCGGTCGCGCCCACCCGGCCGGTGTTTATCATGTAGCACTGGATATCGGGATTGCGGCGAAGGATGGACAGGAACATGTTGCCCTCCTCGGCCTCGGACCCGACGATGAAGGGGTTGGTGCCCACCACCCTGATGGCACGTCCGGCCATGGTGGGATCCCCGGCGGAGGTCTCTATGGACTCGCCGAGCATGAATGCGGCGGCCCCGAATTCCGGGCTGAGCCTGGCCACCGGCGGCACGACGTCCTCGCGGCGGGTAATAAAGACGATATTATGTACCTTGGGCAGGTCGATCTGATCGTCGGTGAAAGCCACGTCAGCCCTCTTGACCATGGCCCGGCCGTTGGAGGTGATGGAGCTGTCGCGGAAATCTATACTCAGGGTTTCCTCGTGCACCTTGACGTTTTCGAGTATGGTGCGGGGGCTCAGGCAGGCCGCATAGAGAAGGGGCTGCGAATCCAGCTCCAGGCCGTCGGTCTTTACGTAGTACGAGTTCTCCGTCCCCAGCGCGCTGCCGTCGGGGCGCAGGATGACCACGTCGTCCTGGCGGATGATTATCCTCTCGGGATAATCGAGCCAGTGAGAGTGGCAGGTGAGGCTGGTCTTTCCCGTGCCGGAGAGGCCGAAGAAGAGAAATCCCACGTCGGTGAGGTCCCCCTGCCGCTTGACCCTGATGATCTTGGATCCCGCGTGCAGTCCCAGGCACCCCCTCTTCTTCACCGCGTACATGAGCTGCCGCAGCATGGCCTTCTTGTTCTCGCCCTTGTAGTCGCTGCCCAGGATGATGGTCAGCCCCTCCTCGGGGAAGACCATCACCCGCCGCTCCGGCCACTCGGCCACGGTAATGGTGACGAAATCAGGATCGTTGTCGGTATCGTCGGGCTCGAACAGGGTGTTCCCCCACATGAGGGGGATGCGCGAGTAACCCGCGGTGATGTAGACACGGGCATGGAAAACGAAATCCGGATGCATGCACATGCGCCGGTCGAGACGTATCACCTCTTTGTCCTTGAGGTAGTCGAAGACCTCCTTTATAAGTCTCAGGTCTTTTTCCTCCGGGGCCTTATCGTGGTATATCTCGGTGAACTTCGCGCTGCGGCTCCTGACTTTGGTTATGACCGCGAGGTTCCCCGCCTGGGTTATCACCCCGCCCTGCTCCAGCGCCCACTCCCGCAACTGGAGGTCGCTGGGGTTGTCGAAGACCTTGGCGGGCTTGAACTTCACGCCGCAGATCTCAAATGTATCTTTCATACGAGCTGTCTCCTTTGCCGTATCGCCGCCAGGAACAAGAGGCGGTGAAGAGTCGCTGCAATGACTGTGCTACTATGCCAACAATTACCATTTATTTTCCTTGACTCAATTATTTTACCATCCCGGGCGGCAGGCCGGCACGACCCGGGCCCCTGCCTCCGTCCGATCTTGCGCGCCTTCCTTCCCACATCTCTCTGGGACCTCCCTCCGGCAGTACCGTCCCGGCCCCTCCGACCGGCGGTCACGCGCTCCCAGCGGCGGCCGCGGCCATGCTTCGCACCGGACGCGTCCCACCGCCGCCCGTTATGGCGCCCGCTACCGGCCAGGGACTATTATATTGTGTTGGCAGCCGGTGCGACGCAGGAGGAGGGATTTACCATGGATTTCGGATTCACGGAAAGCCAGAGGATGTTCCGGGACAGCATAAGGGAGTTCCTGGACAAGGAGATCGCGCCCCTGGTGGACGAGCAGGAAAAGAAAGGGCCGATGAGCAGGGAGGAGGCCCTGGCTGTCCTCAAGAAGTTCAGGAAGATCGGTGTGGGATTCGACGTCGAGAGCATGTCCGACATGGGGAGCGATCCCATTGCCATCGCCATCCTGGCGGAGGAGTCCTTCCGGGTGTGGCCGGCGGCGGCGGGGCTTCTGGGGCTCACCTTTCCCGCGGCCCTGGTCAATATCGCGCCCGACGATATGCGCAGGAGGCTGCTCCCCAAGCTGAAGGAGAACGAGCTCATAGGATGCTACGCCATCACCGAGCCCGAGGCCGGCTCGGACAACCGCTCCATGCGCACCAACGCCATTCCCGACGGGGACTTCTACCGCGTCAACGGGACCAAGACCTGGATCACCAACGGGCCGGTGGCCGACCTGTGCATGCTGGTCGCCAACGATGAAAAGGGCGAGAGGATCTTCCTCCTGGTGGAGAGGGAACAGTCTCCCTACCAGACCTCGGACCTGCACAAGCTGGGGTGGAAGGCCGCACCCACCGGGGAGCTGCACTTCGAGGACTGCCTGGTCCCCATCGAGAACAACATGATGAACATGATTGCCGCGGCGGCAACGGGCGACAGGTTGAAGGAGATTATGGGCGAGGACTTCGACCCCGCCAGGCTGGCCAGGTCCAGGCTGATGACCATGATGAGCACCATGGCCCCAGAGAACGTCATCTTCGCTTTCCTGCGCAGCGGCATGGCCCTGGCCGCGGCGGGCATGGCCCAGGCGGCGCTAGACGCTGCCGTGAAGTTCGCGCGGGAGCGTTCGCAGTTCGGCAAGCCCATCGGCCGCATGCAGCTCATCCAGGAGAAGCTCTTCAATATGCAGGCCCTGACCGTGACCTCCAGGCTCCTCGGCTACTGGGCGTTTCAGCTTGCCATCAACGCCGATCCCGAAGCCCGCATGGCCTCGTCCCTGGCCAAGGGCTATGCCTGCGAGGCGGCGGTGCAGGTGGCTTCCGACGCCATCCAGATACACGGCGGCATCGGCCTCTCCGACGAGTATCCCCTGGAGAGATACTTCCGCGACGCGAGGATGCTGACCATCCCCGACGGGACCACCGAGATCCAGAAGCTGATCGTGGGGCGCGAGCTGCTGGGCAAGGGCTTCGCGGCCTACTCCTAGTGATCCCGGGGACATCCAGCCGCAAACCCGTTGTTGGCCGGGCACGCATGGATAGGTGAAGCCTCCGGCCGGAGCCGGACAGTCACGCGAAGTCCGGCCGGAACGTCCCCTTTTGATGCCCGAAAACGGCGGCGCCCACCCCTGCGGGCAGGAGCGGCCCTAAGCACGTGAGGGCATGCCGTCCCTCGTCAGGGTCCTGTCCAGGAACCAGGTCATGAAGCGCAGGACCTGGCAGTATATGGGCGGACACGTGCGCTTGAGCAGATAAAGCAGCTTGATGTCCATAGACGTGATGACCATAAACTTATTCCTCTCTATGGCGCCGATTATGAGATCGGCTACCCGCTCGGGGGCCATGGCATGCCTGCTGAACAACCTGCGGCCTTTCTCGCAGGCATCCTCGTCCGCGTTTATGACCACCGTCCTGACCAGGCCCGTGTTCACGGCCCCGGGCAGGATGACACTGACGCCGATGCCGTGCTTCCTGAGATCGTAGCGCAGCACCTCCGCGCTGCCCACCAGCGCGTGCTTGGTGCCCGCGTATGCGACGTGCCACGGCAGGCCTATTATCCCCGCGGTAGAGGAGACGAGCAGCACGTGACCGCCGTTTCCGGCGCGCACCATCTCGGGGACGAAGCACTCTATGGCATGGTACGGCCCCCAGAGGTTCACATTCACTATCCTTTCCCACTGCTCGTGGATCATGTCCTCGACCTGTGAGAACAGCGCCACCCCCGCGATGTTGGCCAGGATATCCAGAGGGCCGGACCCGGCGTGTATCTCATCCGCCATCTTCCTGACCGCATCGTAATCCGAGACGTCCAGGGGCGCGCAGAAGCAGACCTCCGCGCCCTTTCCCTCGACCTCTCGCCGCGTCTCCTCGAGCCCGTGCGCGTTGATGTCGGTGATGAACAGCCTGGCGCCCCGCTCCGCCATGGCCAGCGCCGTCGCCTTGCCGATGCCGCTCGCAGCGCCGGTGATCAGGGTTTTCTTTCCCGCTATCTCCATGTGCCTCCTCCTCCTCCGCGTTGCGCCCGCCACCTCGCCGAAACGAGACAGGCGCCCACTCTATTTCACCGCTCGATGTAACCCCTAGGTTAAGGCCTGGTCCTTGAACTCGAGGAACTTCTCATCCCCCTGCTTCCCGGCCCTCTCCTCCAGGAGCTCGGCGTGAGACATGCCGGCCGCTATCGAGAGGCCCCGCGCCTTGAGGATGCTCAGCAGGTTCCTGCCCAGGGTCCCCCTGCGCGATTCATCCGCGAGAAAAAGTACCCCGCTGCGCAGGCCCCTCCAGGCGATAAACGACATCTGACGGTATTTCCGCATTTTCCCCGCTTCCATTTCCTCTCCTGCGCTCGCACAACCGGAATAAGCCACCACTATATTCAGGTACTATAACAAACGCTATTATTGTAATCAAGTTGTGTTGTATTCTCTCCTGTTATTGCTGCTAGAAGCTCATTTACGACGGCATTTATGCATGCTATCATTTGGGTAAGTAATTACTTACTTATTTAAGGAGGCAGGTCATGGCCGAAAGAGCGAAAAGGCCCGGGGCGGAAGAGCGCCGCAAGCAGATACTGGATGCCGCCACCGAGGTGATCGGCGGGAAGTGCTACCATTCGGCCACGACCAGGGAGATCGCCGAGGCGGCGGGGGTCTCCGAACGCACCATTTTCCTCTACTTCGAGAACAAGAAGGAGCTCTACCGCGAGGCCGTCAAGCAGGCACACCGCGACCTGTTCGATGCCCTGGGCCGGTCCGCTCCTCCCATGGATGATATGCGGACTTTCCTGAAGATGAGCGAGAGGAACTTCCTCGCCTATCTCGAAGAGCACCCGCTCAAGGTCAAGATCCTCTTCCAGGCCCTCGATGCCCTGGGTGATGAAGACCTCCGCGAGGATATCCGGGGTACTTTCCAGTCGTTATTCGAGCTGTTCATGGCCATTATCGAGAAAGCCAAGGAGCGCGGGGAGATCAACGAGGACGTGAGCACCCTTTCGGCGGTCGTATCCATCCTCGGCTTCCACTTCATCGTGGCATACGTCGAGTTCCTGAAGCTGGACTGGTTCGCCGGGGAGGAGGACATCTACTCCGTCGTCGACGTCTTCGCCGACTTCGTCACCGGCCGCGACAAATGACGGGGGTCTCGCTGGGGGTCACATCCTGGATCCAGGATTTCATATGACTAGCGGAATGTAACCTCCCCACATCCCCCATCTCGACGCCAGGAGAGCGAGCTACCGCACTGTTGCTGTAATTCTTTTGTAGGCAGGTCTGAGAAGGAAAAAGAGGAGAGACCACTCAATTATTCCTGAGTGAAGCAAAACAAACAGGAGAAAGGAGTGATCTCTCACATGTCAGATCTGTCTCAGCTTATCTCAAGGTTAGTGGAAGAGAAAGATGATTTCAACGAGCTGGAGGACGGGCTGGTAAAAGAGCTGTTCGAGGTGGGCAGAAAGGTGCTGCGGGGGATACTGGAACACATGGATGCAGAGCTCATGAAGGAGAGGGCAGAAGGCCTGCGCCACCTGGGGGTGCGGGAGCGCACCGTGCTTACCCGCCTCGGCGTGCTGAGGATAAAGAGAAGGTATTACCGGGAGCGCGGGGGAGGGACCCGCTTTCTCTTAGACGAGGCCCTGGGCTGGGGAGGCGGGCTGGCCGCCACCCCGGCGCTCGAGGCCCGGGCGCTCAAGATGTGCTCCGAATCCTCCTTCCGCTGCGCGGCGGATAACCTCTCCTTCTTCCTGGCGGAGAACATCCGGCACACCCTCCTGCACGAGATGGTGGGCAAGCGGGGCAGCGAGGCCGCCTGCGCCAAGCAGTCCCTGGCCTGCGACCTGTTTGAATCAGGAGTGATTCCCGCATCTGAGGGCAGGCGCGCCGAGCGCCTGTTCATGGAGGCGGATGGCTGCATGATCAGCCTGCAGAGGGCGGGCAGGCGCAAGCACGAGCTCAAGGCGGGCATCTCCTACGAGGGCTGGGAGCAGGTGGGAAAGGACAAGTGGAGACTTGCCGAAAAGCGCTCCTTTCTCTCGGCCGCCCCGGCGGATGATTTCCTGGCGGCCTGGAGCGCCGATCTCGCCACCGTCTATGACTACCGGGGCGTGAGCGAGGCGGTGTGGTCCTCGGACGGGGCGTCCTGGCTGGCCCGGGGGCCGGACCTGTTCTCCGTCACCGTGGCCCAACTGGACCGCTTCCACCTCGCCCGGGCCCTGCGGCGAGCCCTGGGGTCAGACCCCGAGGCCTCTCGCCTGATCTCCCTGGCGCGGGAGGGCCAGGGGAACCTGGTGATCGAGGCCATGGAGGAGCGCCTCGCCCGCACTCTGGACCCCAAGAGGAGGAAGCACATGGCGGAGGCCATCTCCCTGCTCAAGGGGGCCTCCTCCCGCCTTGCGGACTGGAGCCTGACCCTTAAGCCCCGCGACGGCGACCGCTCTTTGGGCTGCATGGAATCCAACGTGGACAAACTGGTCGCCGACCGCTTCAAGAAACGCGGCATGAGCTGGAGCGTCTCCGGCGCGGACCACATGTGCAAGATCATCGAGCTCAGCCGCAACGGCGAACTGGCGGGCTGGTGCAGAGAGAGACGCGCATCAGCAGAAGGCATCGAGGTCAAGGCCTTCGAGAAACTCAAGAGGGAGGTGAGGCGCGATCCTGAGCGGTGGTGCCAGGCCTATGTTCCGCTGCTCTCCTCAAAGAGCGGGCAGCCATGGGTAAAGGACGTACTCAGGCACCTTGCAGGCTTGGCGGTATCGGCATGATTGCTTTCACCAGGATGAGGGTGCCTACTTTTCGTTGACAGCCAACGCACTGTTGCTGCCTTGAAATGAAGGAGAAGCTAATATAACATATAGAGGAAATACGGCCTGGAAGGGGCTTTGAGCGATGCAAGCAGGATTGAATAAGCAAAGCGGATCCTGATAGATACCGGCTCAAGAACGGCGCACGGATGTGCATGAAACCGGTGTTGGGCTAACGGAGAAGCGCTAAGACAGGATGAACAGGGAACGGATATGAATGTTCGTCATTCCAGTACTGGCAGGCTTAAGGAAAGGAGTACCTCTTTTCTTAACATTGCAACGGATCTTTCAGGGGCGAATCCGGGAGGTCCGGCAGTATATAAATGCCTCCAAGGAAAAAGCAGGAACGGGAAATCCACTTCCAGGATCGACCGTGACTGTAACAGGGGAGATGATCCCGAATTATACTTCGGATCAGATATCAGGCTTTTTCGTAACAGCGCGCACGGTAAAGAAACCCCTGCAACGGCGCCTTCCTCGGGGCCGGGCGCGGTAAGCGATTTTCAAAAGACGACCACCGTTGCTTCGACACTTGTGGGAGAAACCACCCACTTATTCCGCAAGAATGAGAGCTTCTGGCAGGTCCCCTCACCCTGGGACCTCTTCGCGAGATTCAGAAGCCACAGGGCCTTCTGATAGTAACCGCCCGGTCTCTGACCCCGTTTCTCTCTTCTTTCAGGGAAAAGGAAACGATGGCGTTTCGTGTAGGGCCGGGGAAGCTCTGGAAGCAGGGAGCGAGAACTGGAGGGAATCTCTATGTCTTCAGATGATTACGCAGAAGTGGCGAGAGAGTATTACAACAGCGCTGTGCACCAGATCTACAGGGAGTGCTGGGGAGGTGAAAACCACCACCTGGGGATCTTCGACGACGTCGATGATTTTTACCACGCCGCCAAAAAGGCCAACGAGAACCTGGTGGGAAAACTAAGGATAGACCCGGAATGCAGGATCCTGGATATAGGAAGTGGTTTTTGCGGTCTGCCACGCTTTATCGCGCGGAACACCCCTTGCCGCAGGATAACAGCCCTTAATATATCCGACAAGGAGAACGATTTTGCCAGGAGGAAAAACGACGAAGAAGGCCTGGGGGATATGATCTCCGTAATTGAAGCCGATTATAATGACATGCCCTTCGCGGATGATGAGTTCGACATCCTGGTCAGCCAGGACTCCATGTTACATAGTCCGGACAAAAAGATGTTGCTCAGGGAATGTGCGAGAGTACTTAAGAAAGGAGGGCAGTTTGTATTTTCCGATATTCTGGAAGAATCCACCCTGAGCAGGGAAGAAGCAGAGAGGATATACGCCCGAGTACGGGTGCCCCATCTTTCATCCTTCCACTATTACCGGCGCGAGCTTCCCAAAGCCGGGTTCAATGTCGATGAGGTCCAGGACCTGGGAAGCGAAAATCTCGCCAAGTCATACCAGGCCGTCCACGATATTTTGAGCGGCAAGAAAGACCGCCTGGTAAAGGAGGTGGATGTCCCGCTTGATGTCATCGAAAACGCCCTGGCAGGCCTTTCGTACTGGGTGGAAAAGGCACTTGAGCGGAAGATTGGATGGGGGCTTTTTGCCGCAACGCACAGTTGAGGAAAAAGCGCGTCAGGGGAAACGAAGAGAAAGAGGAGGGATACTATCTATACCCTGAAAGAGAAATTCAAGGAAGAGTATGCTGCCGGACTGGCCGATAAGTGGGACGAGCTTATCGATTGGGAGAAGAGGAGGGAATCCGAAGGAGGGTTCTTCGAGAAGCTGCTGCTGGATAACGGCGCCTCCAAGGTGCTGGATATCGCCTGCGGTACCGGATATCATGCCATCCAGCTGGCAAAGAGCGGGCTCGAGGTGAAGGCTACCGACGGCTCGGAGGAAATGCTCGAGAAGACCAGGATGAACGCGGAAAAGCACGACGCGGATATAGAAATCGAGAAGGCGGACTGGCTCAACTTAACGGACGTTATCGAAGAGCGCTACGATGCGGTAGTTTGCCTGGGAAACGCGCTCACCCACCTTTTCCACGAGGACTTATACCTGCGGGCCATCGGGGAAGTATACGAGGTACTGAACGAGGACGGGATCTTCATAGTGGATCAGAGGAACTACGACTGCATCCTGGACAAAGGGTACGACAGCAAGCATAAGTACTACTACTGCGGGCAGGAAGTGGAGATAGAGCCCGTCGTCGTAAACGAGGGCATGGTAAAGATGCAGTACATGTTCAGCGAAGATGAGAGATACTACTTGACCATGCATCCCATTCGAAGAGAAGAACTCAGCGGGTACCTGAAAGAAACCGGGTTCAGAAGGATCGACATTTACGGGGATTTCGAGGAAGAGTTCGACAAATACGATCCCGACTTCATCATCCAGGCGGCCTACAAGTAACGGGGCCTGATCGTCAGCCCGGATTTGTGCCTGAGACAATGGGGCAAGTCCGCACGAGGATCTGCCGCCGGGCTGCCGGCCTGGCGGAGCGTTTCGAGGTACAGCTTGCCTACGCCATAGGAGTGGCGCATCCCGTTTCCATAATGATCGAGGCGTTCGGCACGGAAAAGGTGCCACTGGCCACCATCGAGGCGCTCATAAGGGAGCATTTCGATCTGCGGCCGGCGGCCATCATAAGGGACCTGAAACTGCGCAACCCCATATACATGAAGACCGCGGCATACGGCCATTTCGGCCGCCCGGACAGTGATTTCACCTGGGAACACGCGGACAGGGCGGAAGCGCTGCGCAGCGAGGCGGGCTTATAGCGCACGGGCGCGGGAAGTAGTCAGGAGTAGAAGCACGGACGTTGCCGGACGGCATCCGGTCCTTTAAGGGACCGGCATGTGCGGGGCACTCCCCTACCCCGCCAGCGGCAGCCGGCCCTCCATGGCCGGTATGAAAGAGTTGCGCACCCCGGGTGCCCGCAGGCCCGGGGCTCCCGCTAGCGGCTGCAGCCGCATGCTCAATTCCACATTAAAAAAGCCTGGAAAAGCCCCTGTGTAGCGTTTTCTTAATGAAATTCCTCAATTTGCGCCTGGCCGCGGCCAGCGTTATTGCAGGATATAGAAGTGCCGGCGCAGAAGGCAGTTTAGAAAAGAGGCGGTTTTCTGGAGGAGGAAGGGGGTTCTTGGCCAATTCATAATATAAACAAAAGCAGTCATGTGGCCGCCCCCATTATCGGTAACCTAAACTTAGAAAGTATTTCGCATTGCAGCTTGTATAATGGCTAGACATAATGAGGGGATAGACATATTGTTAGGAGGGTGAAAGTGGCTTGACTGCTTGTTACATTTACAGTCATGAGAACAACATCTTATATTTCTATTTCGGGAATCGCATGGCTCAGGTGCAGAGGTCTCCCTTAGAACACACACCAACGGTTCCCGTACAAGAACCTCATCTTCCAGAGCGTGTTCCTCTCGTACATGCGGACGCTGAGATACCTCCACAGTCCTCGGAATATAGATACAACAGGACGCACAGGCATATCCTGTCCATCTGGTTTGTTGTCTCCGTACTATTGGTAGTAACGGCCATTATCCTCATCCTGGTTTTTTCTTTGACTGGACCCGTTTATAAGGTGACCATGTTCCGTGCCAATCAGGAAAGAAGTGGAGAATACACCGGACGCGGCCCTTCCGCCCTCACGGGAGTTAAGTGGAGGTTCAAGGCGGGAGGCCAGGTTCATTCCTCCCCGGCGGTTTCCGGAGGTAAGGTATATTGCGGCAGCTCAAATGGACACATCTACGCCCTGGATGAACAAGAGGGAGCGCTTATATGGAAGTCAAATACATCAGGGGTTAATCGTTCCTCCCCAGCGATATCAGGAGGCATGGTCTATTGCGGCAGCTCCGATGGACACATCTACGCCCTGGATGCGGGTACGGGCAGGGAGAGGTGGAGGTTCGAGACCGGAGATGAGGTGACCTCCTCCCCAGCGGTATCCGGAGGCATGGTCTATTGCGGCAGCTCCGATGGACACGTCTACGCCCTGGATGCGGAGACGGGAAGGGAGAGGTGGAGGTTCGAGACGGGAGGCTCAGTGACTTCCTCCCCGGCCATTTACGAAGGCACCGTCTACTGCGGGAGCTTGGATATGCACATCTACGCCGTGGATGCGGATACGGGAAGGGAGAGGTGGAGGTTCGAGACCGGACACTGGGTAGGCTCCTCCCCTGCGGTATCCGGAGGCATGGTCTATTGCGGCAGCTCCGATGGATACGTCTACGCCCTGGATGCGGTGACGGGCAGGGAGAGGTGGAGGTTCGAGACCGGAGATGAGGTGACCTCCTCCCCAGCGGTATCCGGAGGTATGGTCTATTGCGGCAGCTGGGACAGATTCATCTACGCCGTGGATGCGGATACGGGAAGGGAGAGGTGGAGGTATGAGACATGGGGCGAGGTGCTCTCCTCCCCGGCGGTATCCGGAGGCATGGTCTATTGCGGCAGCTCCGATGGACACGTCTATGCCCTGGATGCGGAAACGGGCGGGGAGAGGTGGAGGTTCGAGGAAGGATGTTTCTTATACTCGTCCCCTGTAGTGTCCGGAGGAGCGGTATTCACTGGTAGTCCCGCCGGATACTTATATGCTTTGGAATAGAGATAACAAACATGCCTGCAGCCTAAAAGTCCCACGAGAAGGCTACGGAGGCAATATGACGACTCACCTGCCTCGAGCTGAGGCCCTGATAGTCACTTTCCAGGAGCAAGTATCTCAAGTCACCTATTTCAATACTCCTAGCGCCCGGCTTATCCTTCATCCCTGCTGCGCCATGCCTAGTTCTCGTTCTGTGCCGCCATCATCGCTTCCGCCATTCTCTTCAGCTCTTCCAGGCTGACGAAACCCGTTAGCCGCACCTTTATATCCCCCGCCTCGAAGTAGAGGGTGCCACTGCTGTCACCCATGGTGTAAAAATGCGCCTTGCCGCCTGAAAGCTCGATCTCCTGCCGGGCGAAACCGGGCATGCCCGTCGTGCTGGCAGGGTTCCCTTTTTGGTGTTCTTTCAGGGCATCCTGGGCAACGTAGATGAAGCTGCTTCCGTTGCGGTATATGAAAAAGCTCGGCTGTTCCCATACCGGGTTCGGAGTATCCGGAACGTTGTTCGTAACGAGCTTTGTGTTATCAACATAGCCAGCCTCGTACAGCTCATAGCCGCTTGGCAAATACGGCGGCAACACATACTTGTAGGTAAGGACCGCGTCCAGCTCCTCGACGTTTGCGACTGCAGTATATCCGTGATCCGAAACGGAAACTCTGCCGCCTGCCGCATCCAGCTCCTTCCGTGCATCGAATTCGAACCTGGAGGGATCGATATCTATGTTCATTTCAACCGAGGTGATCTCTATTCTGCGAGCAAGC
Organism: Actinomycetota bacterium; assembly: GCA_028697145.1. Taxonomy (GTDB): domain Bacteria; phylum Actinomycetota; class Geothermincolia; order Geothermincolales; family RBG-13-55-18; genus SURF-21. The sequence goes on from JAQVFR010000004.1 coordinate 119,682, forward strand.
TGTCCGCCGGCGTACAGCTCCTCCCGCAGCACGATGCCGCTGTCCTTATCCACGAACAGATAGTTGGTGGCATCACCTTCACCATCTGCGGATCCTCTCTGCATCGTGAGCTCCACTTTTATGGCCGGCTTATCGCCCACTCTCTCCTCGCCTATGACCTTGAAATTCGATTTGTCCTGCAACAACCCTTCAACAGGCATCGTATACAGTGCATAATGCGGGTAACCGAAGAAGTCGCCCCCCGGCCAATGGGGTATGTTCTTCTCCAGTTGAACGAAATGAACCTCGCCCTGTCCGTCTGTGGTCACAAACATGAAGTCCTTGCCGTCACATTTCGCTATGGAAATGATCCTGGAGTTCTCCGAGGTCGGTCCTACATCCGTTACGTTAATGACGGAGTGAAACTTGCCGGGGAACTCTATCCACACATCCTCAGTTGTTTCGGTAAATACCCTTCCCTCATCATTGTATTCGAGATTCGATATCGTCATATGCACGCTCTTCATGTCCCGCAAGGCTTCGCTCGTAACTTGGCAGATGACGTCCGCTGATACGGTGCTCGGCCTGCCGAGACCGGCAACGATCAGAGAGGCTGTGATCGCAACGAAGAGTGCAAGCAGCAGGAGTGCGGCAATCAAGCTTATGGGACGCAGCCTCCTCGCCATTCCTTTTCTCGCAGGGCCCCGTCCTACCACTTCCCCAGCTGCGGCACTTTTATGAGCCCTCTCGATGATCGCTCCGAGGCTTCTCATGTGAGACGGCACTTCCACCATTGGGAAATAAACCTTCTTCACATCCCTTGCCATGGCAATCAACCTCCTTCATTAGGGACCCTTCTCGAGTATCGTATTAAGCGCTACGCTCTCCAACAGCGCTTGCTGTTCTGATTGCTGCATCCATCTTCTAAGTAGCCTTAGACCGCGATGACACTGCGCCTTGACCGTGCCTGTCGGCCTGCCCAATATGCTTGCTGTCTCTTCCAGTGTTCTGTCTTCGAAGTACCTTAAAAACACAACCTCTCGATACTTCCTGGGCAGCTTGCATAAGTAAGGGGTGATAGCGATGAAGTCATCGCTGTTTTCCAGTTGATTCCATGCCTCCTCTATCTCACTCTTGACCGACTCATTCCTCGCTCTCACCGCATCGTCATGAAATGAACCCATGCCGCTGGCATGCTTGCCTATTGTATTCAACCTGCGAAAGTACATTGCTATCTCTCTCGACGCTATACGATAGACCCACGCTGAGAATGTTCCCTTTGTGTAGTCATATTGCTCTAGTGCTTGTAGCGCTTTCAAGAACGTCTCGGACGTTAAATCCAGCGCAACTTCAATATCCCTCGTGCTATACAGGATATAGTTGAGTATCCTCTTGTAATTAATCTCGTATAATGCGCTGAATGCTCTGATGTCATCCTTTACGTTCTTCTCAAGATCTCTATTTCTGCTATCCAGAGTGCTTCCTCCCGTAGGTTCGCGTCAAACCCCAGTGAATACCCCTCTATATATTTAAATGCATATAGAGCAAGGATGGTTGCATGCTTTTGTATGCCAGCATCGAGGAGGGGGCTCACAACAAGCCCCCTCCATATTCCACACCAAGCAACAAAGATATTACTTTCGGGTGTTCTCCATCATCGCTTCCGCCATTCTCTTCAGCTCTTCCAGGCTGACGAAACCCGTTAGCCGCACCTTTATATCCCCCGCCTCGAAGTAGAGGGTGCCACTGCTGTCACCCATGGTGTAAAAATGCGCCTTGCCGCCTGAAAGCTCGATCTCCTGCCGGGCGAAACCGGGCATGCCCGTCGTGCTGGCAGGGTTCCCTTTTTGGTGTTCTTTCAGGGCATCCTGGGCAACGTAGATGAAGCTGCTTCCGTTGCGGTATATGAAAAAGCTCGGCTGTTCCCATACCGGGTTCGGAGTATCCGGAACGTTGTTCGTAACGAGCTTTGTGTTATCAACATAGCCAGCCTCGTACAGCTCATAGCCGCTTGGCAAATACGGCGGCAACACATACTTGTAGGTAAGGACCGCGTCCAGCTCCTCGACGTTTGCGACTGCAGTATATCCGTGATCCGAAACGGAAACTCTGCCGCCTGCCGCATCCAGCTCCTTCCGTGCATCGAATTCGAACCTGGAGGGATCGATATCTATGTTCATTTCAACCGAGGTGATCTCTATTCTGCGAGCAAGCTGTCCGCCGGCGTACAGCTCCTCCCGCAGCACGATGCCGCTGTCCTTATCCACGAACAGATAGTTGGTGGCATCACCTTCACCATCTGCGGATCCTCTCTGCATCGTGAGCTCCACTTTTATGGCCGGCTTATCGCCCACTCTCTCCTCGCCTATGACCTTGAAATTCGATTTGTCCTGCAACAACCCTTCAACAGGCATCGTATACAGTGCATAATGCGGGTAACCGAAGAAGTCGCCCCCCGGCCAATGGGGTATGTTCTTCTCCAGTTGAACGAAATGAACCTCGCCCTGTCCGTCTGTGGTCACAAACATGAAGTCCTTGCCGTCACATTTCGCTATGGAAATGATCCTGGAGTTCTCCGAGGTCGGTCCTACATCCGTTACGTTAATGACGGAGTGAAACTTGCCGGGGAACTCTATCCACACATCCTCAGTTGTTTCGGTAAATACCCTTCCCTCATCATTGTATTCGAGATTCGATATCGTAATATGCACGCTCTTCATGTCCCGCAAGGCTTCGCTCGTAACTTGGCAGATGACGTCCGCTGATACGGTGCTCGGCCTGCCGAGACCGGCAACGATCAGAGAGGCTGTGATCGCAGACAACAGAAGAACCGTCCCTATCGTTAGGGCTATATTTCTTGAATATCTATTGCGCATGCTTCATCTCCTCTCAAGATCCACAAGGTCTAGTTGAAATAGCTGCTTCTCTCAACGCTCACAGGCCAACGACCTCCAACCAGTGCAACATGGATTGAGCAATTCCTGTTCCATGGTATACCCATATCTTGGATTCGAACGCTACCGACTTTCCCCACTGTGATACTGAAGGACCAATTATCAGCCGTGTCTGTTGTGACCCACACGTTGAATTGTGCTGATGAATATGATGAGCCGTTGTAGAAGGTTAGATACACATCATGACCTGTATAGCATTCTGCAAAGAAGAAGTCCTTGTTGCCAACATCATATCCATTTCTTCCTTCGCTACTTGTAGCCCACTGACCATACTGCGTTGTTCTCTCTGTATTGTAGTAATACGGGTTCAGCGGAGTCTGGCTAAAATTAATCCTATCAGCCTTTGTCCCATAGTTTGTCCCACTTGGAACGCCGCTAGTTGATCGGGAGAGGCTAGATCCAGTGTATACCCAGTTTGCAGCTGGAGACGTTGAGCCGCCATTCCATATATGTTGTGTATCAACCCTAATGTAAGCACCACCACTTCCTAACCATCCATCTGTAAAGCCAGTTACGAACCATGTAGGATAACTTGAATACCCCTCAGAAAAATAAATTAAATCGTTCTGCTTCCTCCATGTTCCCCCATTTGAGGCTACCATAGTCCCTTTGACATATGATCTTTCCGCCATGAAATTATTTGTCCCTGTTGATCTTACCCTCGCTACTCTGTTCTTGGGGCTTCCGCTGGCAAACCCCGCTGTTCTTCTTGTTTTCGGTGGCATATACCAACCTATCGTTTCTTTGGAGTTGTTATCACTTCCTCCGTTATACGCATCTACATACATATTTGCGCCTCTGGTCAGGTCGGCATTATAAACCTCTACATATGAGGTTGAAGAAGAATCTGAATAGACATCTCCAAAACACCACCATGGATTAGTAGCATCCTTATTAATAAGGGTTCTCGAGCCAGTGCCGCAGCTTCCTTCGTTGCCCGCATATATACTTCTTTCTGCTACAAGCCCAAATTCGCCATATACAGTACAAGAGTATTCTTTATTACTCCCTATTACTCCGTTGACATATACCGTACCCCTGCGGCTTGGCCCTATAGACAACGATGTGTGTCCTATTTGTGAGCTGCTATCATAAAAATATAAATCTACTTGCTGGCTATACTGTGAACAACTCCTTATGGCAATATAGTTCTGCCAGCCAGTATATCCATCAGCGAAATACCATGCAGTAGATGATCCTGAGGCTCCGCTTGACGTGTGGCCACCTTTTGCGGTGCTAGGCGGCGTTGCATAGGAGACAGCTGTTGAAAGTATTAGAAAAGAAAGCGCCAATATAACAACAAAGTAAACCCTTCTTGTGGGATTCATAGGATCACTCCTTTACAAGCGCTGAACACGAATGGATGAATGAATGCATCGAGTTCTTTCGTTTGATCTCCACCCCCTTAAGGCTAGCCTCACTTACTTCCGTTTAGCATATCTAGCCCCACCCTAAAATCATTCTAGCTTATTAAGCCCCCCCCCCTGTCAATGTACATTTATCGCATACATTATCTATGCGTAGGACGCCCATGGATTTGTATCCACGCCGATAAAACAGCAGGATAATCACATACCTACCGCTAAGAGTATCGCTGAGGTAGAAGGCAGTTTAGAAAAGAGGCGGTTTTCTGAAGCTAGTATGTTGATAAGGAAGCGCCTATTATTCGGGATGAGCGGTAGAAGAATTGAACACTGATAAAATACGCCAAGGTACAAATCGGGCAAATCGTGTGGTCATATTGTGGTCACGGGGTCTTCCGGAGACCAGCCCAACGAAAAGCAGGCCGGGGAATATATCCTCTGGCCTGCTCTTATAGGTGGAGCCCCTGGCGAGAATCGAACTCGCGCACAAGGATTAGGAATCCTTTGCTCTATCCACTGAGCTACAGGGGCCCGGATACTAACCGCCGTTGCGAGCGACTTATACCTCAAGAATTATAGCTTGAGGGGATGGCGCCTTCAAACGAGATCCCGGCGCGCGCCCTCATGCTCTGTTTCGTTGACGGAGCGGCGGCGATGACATTATAGTAAGAGGTGCGAAATCGGCCGAGAAGGCCGGAACGGAAGCAGCGGATCAAAGCAATAAGCCACGGAGGCTGAGGCGAAAAGAAATCGCCGGGTACCGTGGCGTTTTTAATTTGCACCTGGCGGGAAAAACAGGCACAAGGTCATGAAGGCCGAGGATCAAGCGGGCGCAAGGGAGCAGCGGAGGCTCGTGCGGCGCAACGATATCGGGAGGTAGATAGCATGCACATCCCCGACGGCTTTCTGAACAGCGGAGTGAGCATCGCCACCGGCGTGGTGGCGGCGGGCGCGGTAGGTTACGGGCTGTACAAGGCCCGGGAGGAGCTGGACGAGAAATCGGTACCCATGCTGGCCCTCTGCGCCGCCTTCGTCTTCGCCGCCCAGATGCTCAACTTCCCTGTGGCGGGCGGCACCAGCGGCCACTTCCTGGGGGGTATCCTGGCGGCGGTGTTGCTGGGACCATGGCTGGGCAGCCTGGTGATCGCCTTGGTCCTGCTGGTGCAGTGCCTGGGCTTCGCCGACGGCGGGCTCACGGCACTGGGTGCCAACGTCTTCAACATGGCGGTCATCGGCACCATACTCTCTTATTACTTCTTCTACGGCATCAAGGCGCTCCTCCCCAAGAGCAGGACCGCCTTCCTCGCCGCAACCGGCGCCGTCGCCTGGCTGTCGGTGATGCTGGCATCCGGCGCCGCCGCGGTCGAGCTTGCCGTTTCCGGCACGACCCCGCTCAGCGTGACCCTTCCGGCCATGCTGGGGGTGCACGCCATCATCGGTGTCGGTGAGGCGGTGATCACCGTCCTGGTGGTGGGCACCGTTCTCGCGGTGCGCCCGGATCTGGTGAAGACCTATGGATATCAGCCCCCCGTGCCCAGGTTCGAGGAAGCGGAGGTGAACCAGTGATGGAGGCGCGCAGGAAGAGCATTATCGTCTTCACCCTGGCCGGACTGGCGGTGGCCGTGGCCCTGGCCCTGGTCATCTCCCCCTGGGCGTCCTCATCGCCGGACGGCCTGGAGAAGGTGGCCGAGGACAAGGGGTTCATCGAGAAAGCGGAGGAGACGGAGCCGGCGTGGGAAAGCTCTCCCATACCGGATTACGCCGTACCCGGTTTGACCACGGAGGTGGTCGACGAGGAGACGGGCGAGGTAGCCGAGGAGCCCACGAAACTCGCCACCGCGCTGGCCGGCCTCATCGGCACCGTGGGCATATTTCTCATCGCCTGGGGCCTGGCCCTGGTGCTCAAGAAGAAGAAAGGCGAGACCGAGGTGGCGGCCTCCGGAGGAGGCCCCGCACTCGAGTAGACATGAAACACGCTTTCCTGGACGAGTACAGCGGCTTGCAGAGCCCCATGCACCGACTCGACCCCCGGGCCAAGCTGGTGGGCTTGGTCGCCCTCGTCGTCATCTGCGTATCCACGCCCCCCGACCTTTACGCGGCCTTCGCCGCCTACCTGGGCCTGGAATTGATCCTGGTGCTCATATCACGGCTTCCCTGGAAGCACGTGCTGGGGCGCATGCTCATCGTCCTTCCCTTTATCCTGGTGGTGGCGGTCTTCCTGCCTTTCTTCAATAAGGGCGGTGGCAGCTACAACCTGGGGCCGTTCACCGTCTCCGCCCACGGCCTGCTGGTGCTGTGGAACGTGGCGATCAAATCCACGGTGAGCGTGCTGGCGGTGATACTCCTCTCCTCCACCACCCCCTTCCCGGAACTGCTTAAAGGGCTGGAGAAGCTAAGGGTGCCGCGCCTCCTCACCACCATCATGAGCTTCATGTACCGTTATATATTCGTGCTCTCCGACGAGCTGCAGCGCATGCGCCGCGCCCGCGACTCGCGGGGATGGAGCGGGAAGTGGCTGTGGCAGGCCAAGGTGATAGGGCATATGATAGCGGCGCTCTTCCTGCGCTCCTACGAGCGGGGCGAGCGAGTGTACGCCGCCATGCTGGCGCGCGGCTACGACGGGGGCTTGCGCACTATCTACCTTTACGACTTCGGCGCGGTGGAGCTGGGCTTCGTGGCCCTGGTGACGCTTTTTCCCCTGGCGGCGCGGCTGCTGGCCGTGGGATGAGGTATCGCACCTGCGGCGAGAGCGGAATGCGGTATCTTTATTTGTGGTCGAATACAGCGACCGGCGGGGATCGGACCGAGCCGGGCGGATAAGGAGCGGGAACATGCATCACAGGCCCGCGGTGGAGATAAAGGGCCTCTACTACGCCTACCCCGACGGCACCGCCGCCCTGCGCGGTGTGGACCTCACCATCGAGGAGGGCGAATCGGTGGGGATCGTGGGTCCCAACGGCGCAGGCAAGTCCACCTTGCTCCTGCACCTCAACGGCATCCTCACCGGCCACGGCGAGGTGCGTATCTTCGGCCTGCCGGTGGAAAAGAGAAACCTGCGCGAGATAAGGCGCCGCGTGGGCCTGGTCTTCCAGGACCCGGACGACCAGCTCTTCTCCCCCACCGTCTTCGACGACGTGGCCTTCGGCCCCATCAACATGGGCCTCGGCAAGGCCGAGGTGGCGGCTGCGGTGTCCCGGGCGCTGGAGGAGGTGGGCATCGCGGGCATGGAGAAGCGTTCCGCTTACCACCTCAGCTACGGGCAGAAGAAGCGGGCGGCCATCGCCACCGTGCTCTCCATGAACCCCGACCTGCTGGTGCTGGACGAGCCCTCCAGTAACCTCGACCCACGAGCCCGTAACGAGTTCTCCGCTTTGCTGCAGGGCATGCGCATAACCAAGATCCTGGTCACCCACGACCTCCCCTTCGTCTTCGAGAACTGCGACCGCGTGGTGATCATGAGCAGGGGCAAGATCGCCGCCGACGGGGATTCCTTCTCCATCCTCTCCGACGAGGCGCTGCTCTCCACCCACGGCCTGGAGCTGCCCTACGGCTTCTACCCCGTTTCCCGCCATACGGTCCCGAGACCAAGCGAGCGGGAAGTGGAGGAATGAACGGGCCGTCTCGCTCCCGCTCGTGTTTCGCATTGACGGATATCCTGCAAACGCGCGGCCAACCTATATACTTAGCATAAGACCTTCGCACGTAAGCGTGGTTATAAAAGCATCGGGGCCGGACCCGGCCCCGGGATCGAGGAGAAGAGCGCCGGATATGGAAGCGAGCGGCTGCGCCGGGAATGCCGACCCCGCGAAGAGGGCGGGCAAGGCAGTCAAGTGGGCCTTCGTCATCGGGCTGGCGGTGGCGGCCGCGGTGATCGGCTTCCTCACCATCTTCCGCACCCATCCCGCGCAGACCACGGTGCGGGAGGCCATGGCCGCCGTAGAGCAGGGCGACGCGGAAGCCCTCATGTCACACGTGGACCCGGAAGGAGACCTGGGCAGGTTGTGGACAGAGAACACGCAGGGGGCGCGCGACGCCATACTTGACGCGCTCGAGCGTTACCGGGTCGAGTTCTCGTCGCCCAGGTTCGCCACCCGGGCGGAGGGGAGCGCCGCTGAGGTAGCGCTCAAGGGCGGTCGAGTAACCGTGCACAGGCGCGGCGGCGAGGAATCCACGCTGGCGGTCTTCGATCTGGAGGAAGGCGACTTGGTGTTCTACGTGGAGAAGAGGGGGGAAGACTGGCTCATCCGGGGCCTCAACTACGACATCCTGGAGTTCCTCTCGGGTGACATGGGATTTCTTCCTTTGTGAGGAACGGGGGATTCGTATGCGCGTACGGACAAGAGAAAGGCCGGCCGCCGGGACAGGATACGAGGCGGGTCATGGCGCGATCGCTTCCGCCAGGACATCGGTGCCGTTCGTTTTTCCCGTCCTCATCCTTTCGCTGCTCGTGCTGGCGGCGGTGTGCGGTTGTTCCTCCTCCACACCGCAGCGCGCCGTCAGCGATTTCATCTCGGCGCGCATCGCCGGAGACGACGCCCGGGCGGCGCTCTTAACCGTGGAGGAAGATCTAGGCGATTTCCTGGGAGGGGAGCCCTTCCTCCACGCCAGCGCTGTGTCCTTCGAGACCGAGCCACCACAAGCCGAGGGCGACCGTGCGGTGGTCACGGTGAGCTACTCATGGGACGGACAGAGCGTGGAAGTGCCCTACGTGGCGCGGAAAGTCGGCAACAAATGGAGGGTCGCTCTGTCTGAAACCCAGGAGATGTGGCTGCCGGGTCCCGGGGAGGCCGACGAAGACGCTGGTTGACCCCGTGGCCGGACCGCGAGGAAGAAGGCTCTCATCCACCCGCCTGAAGATCAATCCCCCGGACGTCCTCCCGCACGTCGCTGGCACGGGGATTCCTGCGGCCCTGCCATACTGGAAACGCCCGCCCTCCGGGCAGCGTTGCTATGCCTCCCCCGTTGCTTTACCGGAGGCTTTCCTTGCCTTTGACGCCGGCTTCGATCCCTTCTTCGCGGCGGGCCTGGAGGCCTTCTTCGCCGCCTTGCTCACGGCCGCCTTGGCGGACTTTTTCACCGCGGGCTTGGATGCCTTTTTCGCGGCAGGCTTCTTGGCCGGCTTCTTAGCGGCCCGAGGCCGCGCCGAAGCGGGCCGCGGCGCCTTCCCATCCGGGTGCAGCGCGACCTTGAGTACCTCCTCAATGTGCTTCACGGGCACGAACTTGAGGTCCTTGCGGATGAAAGCCGGTATCTCCTCCAGGTATTTCTGGTTCTCCTCGGGGATGATGATCCTCTTCACGCCGGCGCGGTGGGCGGCGAGCACCTTTTCCTTGAGGCCCCCGATGGGCAGCACCTTCCCCCGCAGGGTTATCTCGCCGGTCATGCCCACTTCCTTGCGAACCTTGCGCCCGGTGATGGAGGACATGAGGGCCGTGGCCATGGTCACGCCCGCGCTGGGCCCGTCCTTGGGGATGGCACCAGCCGGCACGTGCACGTGCATGTCGTTGTTGCGGAAGAAACCAGGCTCCACCCCGTAACGGTCCGCCACGCTGCGGCAGTAGGTGAGGGCCGCCTTCGCCGACTCCTGCATGACGTCCCCCAGTTTGCCGGTGAGGATGAGGTCCCCTTCCCCTGGCATGACCTGGGATTCGACGAAGAGGACGTCCCCGCCCGCCTCGGTCCATGCCAGGCCGGTGGCCACTCCAACCTCGTCGTCCTCCTCCAGCACCTCGAAGCGGAACTTGGACGGGCCCAGGAGCTCGTGCAGGTCCTTCTCCCCGATCTTCCTGCTCTTGCGCTTGCCGGAGGCGATGCTGGTGGCCACCTTGCGGCAGACGGTGGCGATCTCCCTCTCGAGGTTGCGCACGCCTGCCTCGCGCGTGTAGCTGCGGATGATGCCCCGCAGTGCCTCCTCGGTGATGGTGATCTGGCTCTTCTTCAGGCCGTGGGCCTCGAACTGCCGGGGCAGCAGGTGGTCCATGGCGATATGCACCTTCTCCACCTCGGTGTAGCCGGGCAGCTCCAGCACCTCCATGCGGTCCAGCAAAGCGGGGTGGATCGGTATGGGAGTGTTGGCGGTGGTGATGAACATCACCTTGGAGAGGTCGAAGTCCACGTCGAGGTAGTGGTCGGAGAAGGAATGGTTCTGCTCCGGGTCCAGCACCTCCAGCAGCGCCGAGGCGGGGTCGCCGCGGAAGTCGGCGCCGATCTTGTCCACCTCGTCCAGCATGAACACCGGATTGTTGGAGCCGGCTCTCTGGATGCCCCTGATGATGCGCCCCGGGAGGGCTCCGATATAGGTGCGGCGGTGCCCCCTGATCTCGGCCTCGTCGTGCATGCCGCCCAGGGAGATGCGCACGAAGTTGCGCCCCAGCGCCCGCGCGATGGACTGGCCAAGGGAGGTCTTGCCCACGCCGGGCGGCCCCACGAAGCAGAGGATGGGCCCCTTCATGTCCTCCTTGAGCTTGCGCACGGCCAGGTATTCCACGATGCGGTCCTTTACCTTGTCCAGGTCGTAGTGGTCCTCGTCCAACACCTGGCGCGCCCGCTTGATGTCCAGGTTGTCCTCGGTGCTCACGTTCCATGGCAGGCTGGTCAGCCATTCCAGGTAGGTGCGGGCCACGGTGTATTCGGCGGCGGCCACGGGCATCTTGGCCAGGCGGTCGAGCTCGCGTTCCGCTTCTTTGCGCGCAGCCTCCGGGATCCCGATCTCGTCCATCTTCTCGCGGAACTCGCTTATCTCCATGGTGCGCTCATCGACCTCGCCCAGCTCCTTCTGGATGGCCTTGAGCTGCTCGCGCAGGAAGTACTCCCGCTGGCTCTTGGACATCTCCGTCTGCACCTCGGACTGTATCCTCGAGCCGATCTCCAGGATCTCGATCTCCTTGTTGAGGAAGACCGTGAGCTTCTCCAGGCGCTCCTTCACGTCGAGGGTCTCCAGGAGCTCCTGCTTCTCCTCCATCTCGATGTTTATATTGGAGGCGATGAAGTCGGCCAGGTTGTTGGGCTCGCCGATGTTCATGGCGGCGATGAATATCTCGTTGGGCAGGTAGGGGGCGAGGAACACCATCTTCTTGAACTGGGTGAGCACATTGCGCGCTATCCCCTCCAGCTCCACCGATTCCTCCACGACCTCCTTTACCTTCTCGACCCTTGCCTTGAGGTGGGGCTGCCGCTGCACGTACTCCAGGATGCGGATCCTCTGCACACCCTGTACGAAGAGCTGCATCGACCCGTCTGGCAGCTTGAGCATGCGGATGATGGCCGCCGCCGTGCCGATATTGTAGACCTGCTCGGGCTCCGGCGCCTCCACCTCCTCCTTGCTGGCCACCGCCGCCACCAGCCGGTCCGCCGTCAGCGCGTCGTCGATGAGCTTGACATATTCCTCCCTGGTTATCAGCAGTGGCACGATGATGTGGGGATAGATGACCGTCTCCTTGAGCGGGAGGACGGGAAGGATATCAGGGATATATGGCTCTTGCATACCCAATGCGATATCGTTATCAGGCAAGGTTACCTCCTAGGTCAGCGGCCCTGACGGCTTCACTCGCAGCAGATGTCCACGCCGCGCAGCTTCTCTTTCTTCAGCTTGGGCAGGATGATCTCCAACAGGCCCTTGCGGTAGATGGCGCGGGTGGCGTCGGCGTCGATGTCCGTGGGAAGCTCCAGGACCCTCTCGAAATCGCCGTAGTCTATCTCGAGCATGTAGGTGTTGATCATGTCCGGGGGCCGAAACCGCCCGCGGTGCCCCCGTATGGAGAGAACCCTGCCGTGCAGGGTGACCTCCACCTTGTCCTCTTCCACCCAGGCCAGCTCCACCACGACGGTGAAATGTTCCGGGCACTCGTAGACGTCGCAGAGGGGCTTCCAGGCCTTCTCGAATATCGCGGAAGGCCTCCGCCAGTTGGGCATAGTAATGAAGAAACGCTCTATCTCTCCGCGCATATCATAGGTCTCGTCGGAATCATCACGGTTCCAAAAAGCTTCCGTCACTAAGCGACCTCCTTACACGCAGTTTCCACGGCTTACAACGCTTTTATTATACCCACAATGGGGTCAGCCCTTAACATTCATCATTCCCTTAGCCTTGCTGACTACCTGGCACTTCGAGGATGCTTTGCCTGCCGGCGGGGTCTTGCGGAACACCGCTCTTAAGATCGGTTTAACCTGTACTGCTTGCCGGCGCTGCGGCGAAGGACAAAGGCCGGAGGCGATCGTGGCGGCGGGATCTGGATGACCGTGACCGACGTTTTATGTGAGGAGTTACCCCATCAGCTGAAGTCCATGGAGGATACCTTCTCCTGTTCCTCGCGCAGCTCTTCCTTCAGCTCACGGCGGATGTAGGGATCGTGGTCGTGAAAAGGCGCCATGCTCCAGGCACCGCGGTCGGCGCCCCAGACCTGGCGTCCCGGCGCCAGGCCGCCGTCCAGGGCGGCCTTCACCGCGGCGAAGACGGTATTATCGTCCCTGAGAAGCAGGGAGGTGAGCACGTGTTCGGGCGATTCGGAGTATCGGTCGGCGCCCACCAGGATGACCAGGGCTCCTTCCTCCTCGACCACCTCGATCACCGCCGCGTTGAAGGGACCCGGGGTGCAGAAGATGATGTCCGCGCCTTTCTTCAAGGCCTCCTCGGCGTATGACCTCGCCTGCTGCAGGTCATCCTCCGTGTCCAGGTAATAGGCGTGGGTGCCCTCCCTGCCGATCCCGGCGGTGACCCCCCGGGAGAAGCCGCTGTCGTAATAGACCATGAGGGGATCACTCCTGGCGCCGATGAAGGCGACCAGGGGCATGGCGTTGGTCAGGGGATGATCGCTGCGCCCGCTCAACCACCCCGCGAGGTAACCGCACAGGTACGAGCCTTCCTCGACACGGTAGCGGACCAGGGAGGCGCCCCCCTCGCCCGTTACGGCTTGCGGGCTTTCGAAATCCAGCGCGCAGGTGGCGGTCTCCGTGCCGTCGGGACGGGAGGCGAGCACCGCCAGGGAGGATTCCTGCCCCAGGCTTATCACCAGTTCATAGGGGTCCTCGCCGCCGAAAAGCCCCGCGAGATCCTCGCCGGGACCGGGGACGACCAGGTCCACGTCCACCCCCAGCTCCGCCTCCACCCTGCGCTTGCCGTATTCCACCAGGCTGTTGCGTTCAACGTCCTGCCCCGCCTCATCGAAAGCGACCAGCGCCACGCGGTAAGAGGCCTCCTTCCCCCTCGCGCACGCACAGGCAAACAGCGGTAAAAGAAGGAGGATACACGCCAGGGCGGCAACCGTCACATGGGCAGGCCTGGTATTCAACCATCAGCTCCGATCAACGGTCCAAGTCTTTGTTTGCGCTCTCGCCAGGGACATTATAGCATCCGGCCTTACCCCTACCCGCGCTCGGGCGGGAAGGTGACCAGCAGTATTCCGGATGCGACCAGGACCGACGCGAGCAACAGGGTGTAAGAGATGGGCTCTCCCAACGCGAAGTGAGCGAAGAGCAGCGCCAGGACCGGTTTGAGATAAAACAGGCTGGCCCCGCGCGACGCCGGAACGCGCCGCATCCCCTCGAAGTAGAGGATGTACCCGATACCCACCGTTACCAGTCCCAGATACAGCAGCCAGGTCCAGGCCCGCACGTTGTATCCCGCCAGCTCCCCCCAGCCGCCCTGTACGGCGAGGAGTATCCCCAGCAGCAGCGAGCCGGAGACCATGGTGAGGAAGGAGAGGACCAGGCTGCCATGCCTTTCCGAGTACCTCTTGCCGTAGACGGTGTACAGCGACCAGGTGACGGCGGACACCAGCACCAGGATGCCGCCGAGGAAATCCTCCCGGGAGAACAGGCCGGAGAAGCGGAAGCCGGTTACGGCGATGAAGGCCCCCAGGAGGCCCAGGCCCACGCCCAGCCAGCCCGCCAGGCCCAGGCGCTCGCGCAGGATGAGGGAGGCTACGAGCACTGTGAACACGGGGTTCATGGAGAAGATCACGGCGGCCGTGGACGCGCTGGTGGACTCGATGCCCTCGTGCAGGAGGAAAAAGGTCAGAAAGACGCCCACCACCCCGAGGAGGGCGATGGGCAGGCCGTCCTCCCTCACGGCGCCGACGATGAACCTCCCCTGGCGCCGCCCCGCCAGGAGGGCCAGGATGAAGGTCGCGCCGAAGATGAAGCGCAAGGTGGCTACCTGCAGGGGGCCGACCTGGCCGGCCGCTCCCTCGCCTGCTTGGAGATATTTGGAAACTACCTCGATGGTGCTGAAAAGGACTATGGCGCCCGCCACCAGCAGATAACCGCGTTTCATCCACCACGCCCCGTTCGCTTTCGGTACATGCGCCGATTATAACGTACCGGGGCGGGGCAGGCGCGGGCCGCGGCGCCCGCTACTCCACGTAATCCTCGCCGATGACCAGTATGACGTCGGAATCGTAGGTGATGGCGACGTCGTTGTCCTCCTCGATCACGTAGACCGCGCCGGGGGTCAGATCCCTGGCCACCGCGCGTGCCGCCGCCTCGAAACCGGGGGCGAAATAGACGGTGGTATCCTCATAGGGATTGACGGTGTTGCCGGTGCTCACGTTGGCGTAGCCCTTGTCCTCCATGATCTCCGCCACCTGCGCGGCGATGCCCTCCCAGCGCACGCCGTTGAGCACCGCCAGGTTGATGCGGGAGCGATCGACCTCCGTTTCGGAGAGCCTGTCCTCCTGGCGCCCCTCTGCCGCCTCGGCCGCCTGCTCCTCGGGGGAGAGGGCGCTGCAATAGAGCTTTATGTTCTGGAACAGGGCCGCGCTGGCCTCCTCGTCGTGGATGTAGTACCAGGGCTGTCCCGGCGCGGGGTTCGGCTCGTCACCCGGCAGGGTGACGAACTCAACGTCCTCGACCGCCATACCCTGCAGCGCCTCCGCCAGGGCGAAGATGAGGTCAGGCTCCAGGGTGGTATCCAGGTACTTCACCGTGGCATCGAGCACCTTGAGCAATGCCTGCAGGTCCTTGATCTCCACCAGCTTCTCCATCATGGCCTTGAGGAACTTCTTCTGGTTGTCGATGCGGTCGAGGTCGCCCCGTGGCAGCTCCCGGCTCCTCACCAGGATGAGGCCTGTCTCCCCGGTGAGGTAGACGTCACCCTTGGGGAGATAACCCACCTTGGGGTCGGAGATGGGGTAGTCGAGATGGAGCGTGACACCTCCTATCGCGTCCACGATGTTCTTGAAGGCCTCGAAGTCCACCTCGGCGTAGTCGTTGATGTCGATACCCGATATCTGCTCCACCGCCTCCACCGCTCCCACGGGACCCTTGAAGGAATGGGCGGCGTTTATCTTCTCCGTGCCGTATCCGGGGATGTTCACCCTGGTGTCGCGGGGGAAAGAGACGAGGACCGCCTTCTTCTTGTCCACGTTGACCGAGGCCAGGATCATCACGTCCGAGCGGGTATATCCCTCCTCGCCCGGGACGCTCCCCTTGTCGATGCCGATGAAGAGCACGTTGATGTTCTTGGAGAGGTCGTACTTGGTGAGCACGGGGGCGAGTTCCGCCGCCTTCTCCTCCTCCAGGGAGGTCTCTACCCAACGCAATCTGAAGTAATGCTTGCCGGCCCACGTCTTGACGGCGTCGAAGTTCATGATGCCCACCACCAGCCCGGCGACGAGCACCAGGGCCAGGGCGACCTTGAGTACGGTCCGCCTTTTCTGGCGCTTCCGCAGCTTCAGTCTCTCTTGCCTTTTCATTTGCCGATATGACGCTTTCCGCCATGGGCCGGTTCCGGACACGGCCGTCCGCCAACGACGCCGCTCCGGGGGCCGAAGGATATTCGAAGAATATTATATGTCCAAGGGCTGCACGCCGGTAGGGGCGCCCTCGCCGCCGGCCACTTCTATTCCTCCCCCGGCAAGGCCCCGTCCAGCTCGAACGGCTCCGTTCCCGGGCCCTCCTCCATGGAGCCGATGAGCTTCTCCACCTTGGAACTCGCGGAGGTCAGGCGCTGCCTCGCTTCCCGGATCAGGCCGACTCCCTCCTCGAAGAGGCGCAAACCCTCCTCCAGCTCCAGGTCCTCTTTCTCCAGGCTCGCGGTGATCTCCTCCAGCCTCTGCATCATCTCCCTGAAGGTCATCCCACTCACGCCGTCACCTCCTTCTATCCACACTATGCGATGGCGCTATCCGTCTTCCCGCCCGCCTCCACCGCCCTCGACCTCCCTCACCTCGCAGTGCAGCCTGCCCCGGCGCAGGCGGACGTCCACCCTGCCGCCAGGGCTCACCTCGGCGCTATCGGTGAGCGGCCTCACCTCCCCCTCCCTGGTCACGATGGCGTAACCGCGGGCGAGCACCGCCAGGGGACTCAAGGCCTCCAGGCGCGACGCCGCCATCTCCACCCTTCCCTCCCCACGCGCGAGCATGGCCAGGGCGGCAGCGCTGAGCCCCTTTACGTGTCGCTCGGACTCCATCTCCCGCCACCTCCGCCATACAGCGGCGGCGGACGCGAGCTTGCGGGACGCGGCCTCTGTCCTGCCCGGCAGCTCCCGGTACTCGCGCGGATAACGGGCCAGGCAAAGCGCGGCTGCGTCGGTCCTTCGTTCCGCCCTCTGCAAGGAGAGGCGGACGCCGGAGAGCAGGCGCGCCTCGCCGTCCGCCAGCCGCTGCATGGCCTGGCCGACCACGGCGGCCGGATCGGAAAGGCAGCGCCTTCCCCGCAGCGATCCCAGCTCCCGCTCCATCCCGTGCACGCGGGCCCGCAGGGCAGCCGCCAGGGAGACCTCGCGCTCCCTCAGCAGGGAGAGCACCTGCGGCGTGGAGGGCACCACCGCCTCCGCCGCCCCGGTGGGGGTGCTGGCACGGAGATCCGCGGCCAGGTCGCAGAGGGTGATGTCCGGCTCGTGCCCCACCCCGGTCACCACCGCTATGTTCGAGGACCTAATAGCCCGCACCACCTCCTCGCAGTTAAAGGGTTGCAGGTCCTCGAGGGATCCTCCTCCCCTGGCCAGGATAAGCACGTCCACCGGGAATGCGTGGTTGAACAGCTCTATCGCCGCCACGATGTCGCCCGCAGCCTCCTCTCCCTGCACCCTGACCCCGCGCACGACGACCCTCGCCCCCGCGAAGCGGCGGGTCAGGTTGATGATGACGTCACGCACCGCTGCTCCCTCCAGGGAGGTGATCAACCCCACCGTCTCCGGATATGCCGGCAGCGGCTTCTTCAGGGCCTCGTCGAAGAGGCCCTCCCCGGACAACTTGCGCATGAGCACCAGGAACTCCCGCCGCAGGCGGCCTTCGCCGGATTCCTGGACCTCCATCACGTTGAGCCGGAACTGCCCCCTGCGCACGTATACACCCAGCCGGGCCCGGACCAGGACGCCCATGCCCTCCCGCAGCTCGCAGTCCATCTCCCGTACGGCGTCCCTGAACATGATGCACGACACGGAGGCCTCCGCGTCGGCAAGACTGAAGAAGGTGTAGTTGGGATATGGCCGCAAGTTGGAGACCTCCCCCTCGACCCAAGCCACCAGGCCCTGCAGCAGGCTGTCCGCCAGGCGGTTGACTTCCCCCACGGTATATATGCGTTCTTCTGCCATTCCGTTCATGTTAATGACATTATAACCGCCGGCAGCGGCATTCCCCCGGGGCCGCTCGGGTGCGGTCAAAAGAAGATGAAGGAAAAACCGGTAGCTGGTGGAAATAGCTTATATAGAGTCCGGTTCGTGCCAGATTAACTATATGTGGTGTTTCCGGCTCCGCGGCGAATTGTGGGAGCCTGAGATGCAGGGGGGATCGGCTTGGAGATACTGGCCCTGCTCCTGCTCGGCTTGATAGCCATGCTGGCTATTGTCCCGCCCATAATCCGGGGAAAGCTGGATGAATCCCCACTTTCCACCACGCAGAGCTTCCAGCGCAGCATGCAGGAGATGGCCAATTCCATAGAGAACGGCGCAGGCCGGGAGGAGAGCCGGGGCGGAGGCGGGGGAAGACGCGACGTCGCGATGACGGCGGGAAGCGGCTACGGGGGCCGTGTCCATAACACCTCCGCACGCATCTCGAGCAGGAGAAAAGCGGCGGTGAGGAGAAACCGCATCATGGCATCCCTGACCGTTTTCGCCGCCGTCTGGGGCGCGACGGCGCTGGTCAGCGGCAAAGCCTGGTGCCTGATCGCGTTCTCCGTCGTCTGCGCCGTCCTCGCGGTTTTCTGGGGATTATCGCTCATCATGCCCTACGTCGCATCGCGGCCCAGCGCCGCGAACCGCCGCCAGGAGGCGCCGCGCTCCCATCACCGGCAGGCCGTTTAGGAGCGCCCGCCCCTCACCCGAGCGCCCCCATCCTCCACAGCAGAGCCACCAGGGCGAAGTGGCCCAGCAGGAAGGCGAGGAGAAGCGGGAATGCCCTCTCGCCATACTGGGGCCGCAGGTAGAACATCAGCACCGTCAACGCGAACCCCGCCCCGGAGAGCGCCAGCAGCACCAGGAGCGCCCATGCCGGAGGCCCCCAGTTCTCGCGCATACGGCCCAGGAAATAACAGCAAGCGATAGCCGCCGTGCCGAAGGCGCTGATGAGGAGCATCTGGGGCCAGGAAGGCATGGTATCCTTCATCTCACGACTCACCTCCGATCTCGAATCCCCAACCGGCCTCTTCCATCCCTTTCCGACCACCCCGCAGCCTGCGCAGCAGCCAGGAGCAGCCTTCCTTGAATCCCTTGGAAAAAGACTTGCCGGCCAGTGCTTTCAGCAGATCGCTGGTTATCTCGAGCCTTCCCCGGCTCAGGCGCGAGACGATCCCCGCCACCCCATCGCCCGCGCCCGCCAGGTGCACGAGCCCGGCCAGGCAGCCGCCGCCGAAACAGAGAAGGGATTCGGCGATCGAGGGCCTGCCGCCGCACATGCCGCGCACGACGACGTCTCCCAGGAAGGCGGAACAGCCGCAGAAGAGCACGTAAGCGGCCTTGTTGGCGAAACGGGTGACGGCCGACCATGCCAGCGCCGACAATCCCGCCCCCTGCCCTGCGAGGAGCGTCCCTCCCGAAGACAGCCAGCCCGCCGCCAGGGCCTGTAGCGTCCCCCGAGAAAGCAGCCCAGCGGTCACCAGCTTCCCGATGCCGCCCGTCGCACCGCCCAGGAGAAACGAGGCCAGCACCCCCCAGGGGGATACCTTTCCCACCGTGGCCAGGGAGAACGCGCTGTAGACGAGGGAATCGGCGACGCCGTGCACGAGGAAGGCTTTGCCGAATCCCAACCAGCCCAGACCGGACCAACCGGAGCCGATGAGCGGCGCCAGGTATGAGAGGAGGAGACAGGTCCCGGCCGCCACGGCCCCGACGCTCAAAGACGCCAGGAAACACCCTCTGAAGGAGAAGGCGTCCCCCGCGGAAAAGGCGTAATAGACGGCGTAGCCCATGGCGGCCAGGCTTCCGACCACGGCGGCCACGACCGCGGTCACGAGGGAGAGCCCGAAGAGCAGCGCGACGCTCGCCACCGCCAGGCAGACGACCGCCGCCGCCGCAAGCCCCGCCAGGACCGCCTGCACGTAGCGGTTGGAGATCACCGCCCTCACCGCCTCCGCGACGCCCTTGCACAACGGGGAGAACCACGGCTCTATGCAGGAACGGTAGAACCCCGCAGCGGCTCCCCCCACCGCCCGGGCGGCGCGGCAGGTCCAGCGCCATGCCGCTCCCAGGGCCTTTCCGGCCGTTTCCAGCACCGACATGCACACCTTTCCCATCGCCCTTCCCGCGGCGCTGAAGCCGCGTCCCAGCCATTCGAAAAAACCTCCTCCGGAGAGGCGGCTGACGTAGGCATCGATTGACTTCTGGTCCTCCCAGGGCCCCAGGAAGAGGCTTTGCGAAGGATCGAGGAGCCTGCCCTGGAGCAACGGCAGGGGGTCTATGGCCGTCCCGTCCAGATACATCCCGAAGTGCAGGTGCGGGGAGGACGAGGAGTGGTCTTTAGAGCCATCGCTCTTGCCCAGGACCTGCCCGGTCCGTACCTCCTGCCCGCGCCGCACCGCCGCCGTGGCGAGGGATACGTAGGTGGTCTTGAATCCGCCCTGGTGCAGCACGCTCACGCAGATGCCCACCGGCGTATTTCCGGCGAAGCTCACCGTGCCCCCCGAGGAGGCGAACACCTCGCTTCCCCTCGGCATGGCGATATCGATACCGGCATGGCCGCCCGCCCCGTACCTGCCCGTCGCCGGGGTGAAGAAGCGAGCGACCTCGCCCTTTCCCGGCCACGCGAAGGTGGGCGCCACCCCCCCGGCCGCAATGGCCGGGGGAGACAGCGGATGGAAGGAGATAACGAGGAGGGTTAAGAGGGGGATAAGAAGGGAGGGTAGGGCTGATGCCCGGCTAGTGAAGGGTGCCTTTCCGTCCCTCCAGCCGACCGGCGGGCGCCGTCGTGCGGAGCCAGCGCGGAAAGCCCGGCGGATCCATGGCCAGACCTCGGTCTTTTGGGCCTCGGGCCTTCCCCTTGTGGCGGCCGGCCTCTCGGGGCGGCTCTCCTTCCAGGTGAGAAACAATTCAATAGACCTCCAGCGTGAGGGCAGAAGAGTCGTGCAGGCCGCCGCCGTCATAGACCTCCAGCACCACGCGGAAGCGGGCGGGAATGACGGCGGGGTCGTAAACGTGCTGGGCTCTGGCCCCCTCGATGACTGTGCCGTCGCCGCAGTGCCAGACGTAGCGCACGATATCGCCGTCGGGATCAAATGATGCGCTGCCGTCCATGCTCACGTACAACGGCGCGACCCCGCTGCTCCTGGATATGGAGGGCACGGCGCGGGGAGGCAGGTTGAGGGCGGGTTGGGATGCGGGCGAGGAGCGCAGGGGGGCCGGCTGCGGCAAGGCCCCGGTGGACTGCGGGGGAGAGGGTG
>JAQVFR010000030.1 GCA_028697145.1 Actinomycetota bacterium
TTTAGATTACGCCGCCGCAAGCCGAAGAAATACATGGAAGATAGACATAATCCCAGGTGGGGATTAACATATTATTACATGTCTGTGCGGAGCCGCGTGGCGTCGCGCGCGCGCCGGGCTCTTGCGGTACGAGGTGTGGAGGCCGGAAGGGAGAACACCGCCGTCAAGGCCGAACGTGCCGGGCGGGATACGAAGGGGGTGCGGTGACAGTGGATGAAGCAAGGATGAGCAAGGGCTGGCGGCGCCTGGCGGCGATTACCTGCACCCTGCTGCTCGCGGGAAGCCTGTTCCTGGTCCTGGGCGTGACGGTATGGGCGCAGGAGCAGCCACAGCCGACGGAGCAGCCGGCGGAGACCGGGCAGCCTGCCGGGACCACCCAGCAACCGGCACAGACGGGACAGACCACCCAGCAGCAGGGTCTCACCATAGACTACTGGGAGCCCCAGGTGGGCACGCGGACCGTGCACTACGTCGAGGATATCAACGACATCCACGGCAATATCTTCGGGACGAGCATGCTGGGCTACTGGGACGCCGCGCTCCTTTATTCGACGAGCATCAGCCGGATCAATTACGCCAGCTCTTTCTATCGCGGCGTCGAGGCGATCAGCAACATGAATCCCGTTTACTTCGATCTCAAGGGGCCCTGGTATTTCAGCATGACCACTCCTTTCAAGTACGTCGAGGAGGTAATCGGCATCCACGAGGCGCCGGAAGCCGCTGAGTTCCCCCAGGCGACCTACGCCGTGCGGTACCTGATCATCGGGTCGGGTGGTAACAGGGTGTGGGGCACGGTTTACCGCAGTTGTGACGCGGCCGAGAAGAAGTGGCTGGAATGGGGCATGACCATGGAATACTTCCCCTCGGGGAAGGAACGCGCCGTGAAGGAGACCATACATTACCGCAGCCCGAGCGATAGGAAGATGGCGGTGCCCCAGGTCATCATGACGTTCCCGTTGAGCGTTGGCACCACCGGCTCCATCGACGCGTATTATGCGGCTGGAGGCGGAATCAACGAGGTCTCAGGATCGGGCACTTTCGAGGTTATCGCGGAGGGAAAGATAACCGTCCCCGCCGGCACCTTTGATGCCCTGCTGATCAAGGGCAGCATTACCTCGCCTCCCAGTGGAAAACGATTCACGCAGATGGAATACGCCTGGTTCGTCAAGGACCTGGGCGTGGTCGCGGATGCCAGCAGCCTCGCGAACGAGTCAGACCCCCTCTTCGAGACGGCCACGGATATCGCCGTCATCGAGGAACAGACCGGTCCGGGGGCTCCTGGCAAGTAGAGCAGGGCCGAGAGAAACAAGGAGGGCGGTCCCGCGGGGCCGCCCTCTCTCATGCGATATCCGTGCCGCTGCACCCCTGCCTCTTCCCGCGTTTCCCGCAAGCATCAGGCGCGAGTTGCGGGAGGACATCAGCCGTGCCCGGGTCTCGAGTTCCCCCGACCTGCTCCGAGGTTATAATGAAAAAAGTTACGTGATATATTACTCGGGGCCGCCCTTGAAGGACTAGCCTGGAGGCGAATGATGCGTTGGATCAAGATGTTCCCCGTCCTTTTCCTGCTCACCGTGGTGCTGGCGGCCGCCGTCCCCCCCGCCGCGGCCCAGGGGATCGCAGGGGTGCCGGCCATAGAGAACATCCTTCCAGGTGCGAACTGGAGGGGCCTGCCCGTGGCCATCCAGGGGAAGGACTTCGGGAGGCATCAGGTGCCCTGCTTCAGCACGGTGACCTTCAACGGGGTTGACGCCGGACAGGCGATCATCTGGACGGACAACTATATCGTGGTCGTGGTTCCGGAGGGGGCGACCTCGGGCCCGGTGGTGGTGAGCAATATATGCGGCTCGAGCGAGCCCTACGATTTCACCGTTTACGAGCAGCCGGCCGCCGTACCCTGCTATTTCGCGGAGGGCACCACGCGCGCCGGTTTCGAGGAATGGCTTACCGTATACAACCCGCATGACGTCGAACATACCGCGACCGTGACTTACCTGCTGGCCGAGGGGGCTAACCGCATCCGTTATTACAACGTGCCCGCGCACTCCCGCATGAACGTCTACGTGAACTCGGAGATCGGCTCGGACCGGGACGTCTCGCTGGTCGTGACCTCCACCGAGAGGCTTTACGCCGAGCGGCCCATGTACTTCCGCTACAAGAACGAGTGGACGGGCGGTCACTGCGCCGAGCCCGCCCTGGATACCAGCAGGACCTGGCACTTCGCGGAGGGCACCACGCGCGCCGGTTTCGAGGAATGGCTGTGCCTGGCCAATCCCGGCGCGGCGGATGCCACGGTCCACGCGACCTACTACTTCGCGGACGGCGGGTCGCTTACCATTCCCTACACCGTGCCGGCATGGAGGAGGTATACCGTTGACGTAAACGCCACGGTGGGCCCGGAAAGGGACGTGGCCATAAGCATCAATTCAGACCAGCCCATCGTCGCCGAGCGGCCCATGTTCTTCGCTTATCGCGGCGCATGGGACGACGGCCATATCACCGCGGGAGCCACGTCTCCGCATGAGACCTGGTTCTTCGCCGAGGGCACCACCCGCGCCGGTTTCGAGGAATGGCTGTGCCTGGCCAATCCGGGTGAGGAAGCAGCCGAGGTGGAGGTGACCTATGGCCTCTCCACCGGAGGGATTACGAAGCAGAAGTTCTCCGTTCCGGCCATGAGGAGACACACCATACTGGTGAACTCCGTCGTGGGCCCGGAAAGGGACGTGGCCATAAGCATCGATTCCGACCGGCCCATCGTCGCCGAGCGCTCCATGTATTTCGACTACCGCTCCAAGTGGAACGGCGGACATCTCTCCCTGGGGGCGCCCGCCGCGTCGACCTCATGGTTTTTCGCGGAAGGCACCACCCGCGCCGGTTTCGAGGAATGGCTGTGCCTCTTCAACCCCACCGGCGAGGAGGCGCTGGTCGAGGTGAAGTACGTTTTCCAGGATGCGAGCACGCAGACCCAGGATGTCCTGCTGGCGCCGGGCCGGCGCTTCACCGTGTACGTGAACGAGCTGGTGGGACCCGACCGGGACGTGGCGGTGTGGGTGGAGTCGGAGCGGGAGATCGTGGCGGAGCGTTCCGTGTACTTTTCGTATCACGGCGCCTGGGACGGGGGCCACAACGCCATGGGGACCGCCCCCTGACCACGAGGAGTTGCGCCTGATGCTCAAAGTGTCGCGTTTTCCTTCCGTGCTATAATCTCATGGTGTGAGATCGGCTGGCGGCTGTTGCCCTTTGTTTTCCGGCAGGAGTTCGAGGTGGATGAGGTCTGTATAAAACGCGCGGCGCAGATGATCCTGGAAGCCGTCCAGGTGGTGGCCCTTACCGGCGCCGGCATATCCGTGGAGTCCGGCATACCGGATTTCCGGTCGCCTGGCGGGCTGTGGACCAAGTACGACCCGCTTCTTTACGGCACCTACGAGGCCTTCGTCAACCACCCGGAGCGCTTCTGGGAGATGGCCAAAGAACTCAACCCGCTGCTGGAGAACGCCGAACCCAACCCCGCCCACATCGCCCTGGCCGAACTGGAGCGCCTGGGGAAGTGCCGGGCGGTGATCACCCAGAACATCGACCACCTCCACCAGAGGGCCGGCTCAACGGACGTCCTCGAGCTCCACGGCACCCACCGCTCCGGGCACTGCACGAGCTGCAGCCGCGTGTTCACCCTGGAAGAGATGAAGGAGTTGAGCTGCGGCGGAGACCAGGTGGCATGCTGTCCGCACGATCAGACCAGCATCAAGCCCGACGTCGTATTCTTCGGGGAGCCGCTCGATTCCAGGGTGCTGTCCCGAGCCGCCGAACTTGCCTCCACCTCGGACCTCATGCTGGTGGTGGGATGCAGCCTCGAGGTCTATCCCGCCGCCGCACTGCCCGACTATACCAAGCGGAGGAAGGGACGCTTGATATTTTTCAACACCGTCTCCACCCATCATGACGCCCAGGCCGACCTGGCCTGCCTGGGCATGGCGGGCGAGTCGCTTCCGGCCGTGGTGGAGGCCTACAAGAAACTGGCTGGACTGAGCTGAGTCACTTCTGATTTGATAATAGGAAGGACAGGCGGGAGCGGGTCAGGGTACCCGGAAACGGCCGCGGCCCAGGGCCGCCGCCTCGAGACGGGAGCCGGCCCGAGGCTTAAGGAGGATGACAGCGTGCCTGAAGATAAATTTCCATGGGACTCCCTGTTCCGGGGAGGGGGTGGGGGCGGAGGCGAGCTGCCCTCCATATTCCGCCGCAAGGAGGGTAAGGCTTCCGGGCCGAGCTTCAAGGAGAGATGGGACAAGATCAAGCCCCGCACCAAGTGGATAGTGGGCATAGTGATCGTCGCGCTCGTCATCATATTCCTCAGCGCCTCCTGGCTGTCCACTTTTTATACCGACCTCCTCTGGTACCAGGAGGTCGGATACACCTCTGTCTTCTGGAAGCGCATCGTCACCCAGATATGGCTTTTCTTCGCCTTCGGCCTGCTTTTCTTCGTCATCCTCTATGGCAACATCTGGCTGGCGCGCCGTTTCACCCCCCGTTACGAGAAGCCGCCCGGGGACCTCAACCCCATAGAGGAGTCCCTCGCGGGCTTCCGGGAGAAGGCGGGAAAGTGGCTGGGGCGCGGCCTGCTCGCCGCGTCGGTGCTCATCTCGTTCATCGTAGGGTGGACTTCCGCGGGGCAGTGGGAGAACGTCCTCAAGTTTTTCAACCATACCTCGTTCGGAAAGGTTGACCCCATCTTCGGCAAGGACCTGGGGTACTACGTCTTCGAGTTCCCGTTCCTGCGCTACTTCAGCGGGTGGCTGTTCGCCTCGCTTGTCGCGATCCTCCTGCTCACCGCGGCCGTCCATTTCCTCTACGGCGCCATCAATTTCGGCGCCGGCAAGGGCCAGCGCTTCGCCACCCACGTAAAGGTGCACCTCTCCGTGCTGGCGGGCGTCATCCTGCTCGTCCAGGCATGGCGCTTCCGCCTGGACATGCTGGCCCTCCTGTACTCCCCACGTGGCACGGTAATCGGGGCCAGCTACACGGACGTGCACGCCCAGATCCCCGCCTACTGGATATTGATAGTCGCCTGTTTCATATGCGCGGGGCTCTTCATCCTCAACATCCGCTACAAGGGATGGAAGCTTCCCCTGGCGGGAGTGGTGGGCATCGTGGTCGTTGCCCTGCTGGCCGGGGCCCTCTATCCCGTCATCATCCAGAACTACGTGGTGAATCCCAAGGAACTCTCGCGGGAGAGGGAATACATCGGCTATAACGTCGAGTTCACCCAGGATGCCTACCGCATCCAGGAAGAGGGCGAGAGCGCCGTGCTCGAGAAGAGGGAATTCCCCGCCAACTTCGACCTCACCTACGACGATATCCTGGCCAACACGGCCACCATAGACAACGTCCGGCTTTGGGACCCGCACCAGATGGCGCAGGTCTTCTACCAGCGCCAGGTGCTGCGCCAGCTCTACAACTTCAACGACGTGGACGTGGACCGCTACACCGTGTTCGACGGCACCTATACCCAGATGATGGTGGCCGGCCGCGAGCTGGTCATAGACCAGTTGCGGGAGGACGCAAAGACCTGGCAGAACACGCACCTCTCCTTCACCCACGGCTACGGCATGGTCATGGCCCCCAGCAACGAGTTCACGGTCGCGGGCGACCCTAACCTGCTCATCGGGGACATCCCGCCCGTATCCGAGGCCGGACTGGGCTTGGAGATAAAGAGGCCCGAGCTGTACTACGGTGAGCTGACGCACGATTACGTGGTGGTGCGCAGCGGGGCGGAGGAGATCGACTACCCCATGGAGAACACCAACAAGCTCGTGGATCCCTACTACGAGGGCGAGGGGGGCATACCCGTCTCCAATTTCCTCAAGCGCCTTGCCTTCTCCATCCGCAACACGGACATCACCTTCCTCTTCAGCGGCTACATCAACAGCGAATCGCGGCTCATGTTCCGCCGCAACATAAAGGACAGGGCGCTGGAGGTCGCTCCCTTCCTCAGGCTGGACGGAGACCCCTACCTCGTCATCACCGACGACGGCCGCCAGAAGTGGATCCTGGACGCCTATACCACTACGGACCTCTATCCGTACTCCGAGTTCCTCGAGATCGAAGGGGAGCGCATAAACTACATACGCAACTCCGTGAAGGTGGTCATCGACGCCTACGACGGCACCCTCACCTATTACCTCGTCGACCCGGAAGACCCCATAGCCGCCACCTACGGCAAGATCTTCCCCGACCTCTTCACTCCCATGGAGGAGATGTCCGCGGACCTCAAGAAGCACCTGCGCTACCCCGAGGACCTCTTCGTGGTGCAGATGGAGCTGTACAAGACCTACCACATGAACGACGTGGAGGCCTTCTACCAGAAGGAGGACGTGTGGGAGGTCTCCACCGAGACCTACGGGGTCAACCAGTCACAGCCGGTGACGCCCTATTACGTCATCCTCAAGCTGCCCGGCGAGGAGAAGGAGGAGATGGTGCTCATGCTCCCCTTCAACCCGCGCGGCAAGAGCAACATGGTGGACTGGGTGGCCGCGCGCTGCGACGTCCCGAACTACGGCACGCTGATCAACTTCACCTTCCCCCCCGGGAAGCTGGTGAAGGGGACGCAGCAGTTCGAGGCGCTGGTGGACCAGAACCCCGAGATATCGCAGCAGATAACCCTGTGGAGCCAGGCGGGTTCCACGGTCATCCGCGGCAACACCCTGGTCATACCCATAGAGGACTCGCTGCTCTACGTGGAGCCACTCTACCTCGAGGCCACAAATCCCGCCATACCCCAGCTCAGGCAGGTGATCGTCGGTTACGGCGACACGGTCCTGATGAGGCCAAACCTCACGGAGGCGCTGCAGGCCATCTTCGGCGCCGAGCCGCAGCCCGAGCCCGAGCCGCAGCCCGAGCCCGAGCCGCAGCCCGAGCCCGAACCCGAGCCGCAGGCGGACCTCGCGCAGTTGATCCAGCAGGCGAACCAGGTATACGACGAAGCCCTGGAGGCCCAGCGCAACGGCGACTGGACGACTT
This sequence comes from Actinomycetota bacterium, assembly GCA_028697145.1. GTDB lineage: Bacteria > Actinomycetota > Geothermincolia > Geothermincolales > RBG-13-55-18 > SURF-21. The sequence continues at coordinate 7,012 of JAQVFR010000030.1, forward strand.
ACGGGAGCAAGATAAACCAGCTTAGCCAGATACTGGACCAGATGGCGGCGCTCGCCGGGCAGTGAGCGAGCCCGGGGCCGGGCAGTGAAGCCCCTCCGTCGGGGTTAGCACGCCCGGACGCGGAGAGGCCGTCACGGTCCGCGCAAGGGGTGGTGAGGCGCGATGGCCTTGAAACGCTGCAGGAAATGCGGCCTTCCGCTGCAGTTGTCCAGGAGGTATGTCTGGCCCGGCAACGGCGTGATCCTCTCGCGCAGGGATCCCGGTATGCGCATGATCATGTTCGAGGCGGATTACTTCGCCCACATGTGGTCCGCACTGGAGGAACTGATAGGTGTAAACATGGCGGATGCCATGATCCGTGGGCAGCATGCGGCTTCGCAGGACTACATGGACAGTAACGTGTTACTTGGATGGCGAAAAACCGCCGTGCGCCACCTGCCGCTGCGGACCATATTCGATCGTACCGTCAGCGAGCTGGCCCTCTTTGGTTTCGCCGGCGTCGAGCTAATGGAGTACAGGCCCGGCAAGATGCTCGTCATGAGGGTCAAGCACCCCTTCGATATCATCTCCATCGCCTGGGGCGCCAAGGGGCTGGCCGAGTTCAAGGAGGGGATGAGTTCGGAGCTGGCCTGGAAAAGGGAGGGGGACGACTACATCCTCACCATGATCTTCGAATCCGCCGGGCGCCGTGGCGACGGCGAAACGCTGGAGACGATGAGGTATATGAGGGACGCGAAGAGGGAGCTGTCCTTGGAGGGAGAACTACTGCCGCCGCAGGGAGACAGGGGAGAGCCGTGCCCGTCATGTGGACTTCCCGCGGCATTGACGGAACTGGAGTGGAACGAGGGCGAGGGGACGATCAGGCGCATCGACAACGGCAGGAGGTATATCTTCTCCACCGGTCATGTATTCCTGGGCATAGTGAGGGACCTGGAGGAGAGGACCGGCCGCGACCTGGGGCCCCTGATCATGAAGTTGACCAAGGACTACCATCTTCGCTTTCTACAGGGCATACCCATCCGCTCCAGGAACGGAGCTTACCGCGCCGCCGCCAGATACCTCTTCGCGGGAGGGTTCGGAAACGTCCAGGGCTGCGATTGCGGGGAGGGATACCTCGAGATGACCATCGGCAACCCCTTTTACGTCCCCAGGCTCGTGGGCCGTATCGCGGGATTGTTCGAGTATATAGAGGACGAGCAGGCTGACATCGGTTACCGCAGCCCCCAGCCGCAGTTGCTGGAGCTGGAGATCAGGGCCACCTGAGCCGGGGGTCATTCGCCGCCCTTCATTTCCTCGACCGGCGTGAAGGCCTTGAGTGCGGCGCGCACCACCAGCCGCAGCGTCGCGTCGCCCTCGGGGGCGCAGGTGGTAAGGGTGAGAATCGGTTCCTCGGTCTGCAGGGTGACGTTCTCGCTGGGGTCGATGTAGCGAAGTTCGCTCACCTGGTACTCGTAAACGCCCCGCGGGTTCTGGATGAATATGGCATCTCCCGGCTTTAGCTCGTCGAGGCGGTTGAAGGGCCTGGTGCAGGTGGTACGGTGTCCGGAGATGACGCAGTTGCCCGGCCAGCCCGGAAACCCGGTATGGGTGAGATGCACCGGTCCCATGGAAAGGGTGGTATACAGCTCCCCGTCGATGTCGCTCCCCTCCCGCACCTCCTCGTCTATCTCGGCGGCGGGGATGCGGATGAACGCCGGGGTCTCGAAGGAGAGCGGGGGACCCAACAGATCGTCGTGGGTGAGCGGCCGGGATTCATCCGCCTCCGTCGTGTTCCTGCCGGCCTCCGCCGAGCTGCGGCGCATCCGGTCGTAGAGGTACGGGCCAAGGATGGCCAGTGCGACCACAACAGCGGCTGAAAGCGTTACCGCGGTAACCGTGCCCTTACGTCCCAAGATCCTTCCCCTCCGGGATCCCATGAATGCCTTCGCTTCGTTAAAAATTGTATCGGGTTGCCCTTCGCGTTGACAACGTTGCGGGAGGTAGCCTCTCGCCTGGCGCGGACGGCGCTTCCCGGCGGGCTCACGCAACCTTCCGCGTGTGGGGCCGGGGCGTGGATGGAAACCCAACAGCGGGCACGGGTATCGCCGTCGTTTTCCATTCCTTGCCTCTGCATGTATAATGTAAACGTTGAAAATCGACGCGGGGTGGAGCAGTCAGGTAGCTCGTCGGGCTCATAACCCGAAGGTCGGGAGTTCGAATCTCCCCCCCGCTACCAGCGAAACACCAGGCCGGGGACCATATCCCCGGCCTGTCAGTATTTCGTGGTCAGGTACCACTCCCAGGGCAGGCGCCGCAGCAGCCGCTCCGCAGCCTTCCTCTTCCACTCATGCGGTATGCGTTCGCTTGAGAGCGCGAAATCGGCTGCGCGCTCCAGGGGGCGGGACAGCCCTTCCGGCAGGGCGAAGATCTCGTGGTACATCCAGGCCAGCGCCGTGAAGTATTCGCTCACCAGCTCCAGCTGCGCGGGGTTGATGCCGTCGAGCTTGAGGGCGGAGCGGCGGGTGAAAAGGGTGTCGGTGGCCTCGTCCGCGAGAAGGCCCTGCTCGCGGCAAGCGTGGTAGAGCTCGGTGCCCGGGAAAGGATAGAAGACGGTTATCTGCGTGATGCCCGGCTCGGCGCGCCCGTTGAGCTTGATGGTGTCCAGGACCATGGAGAAGTCCTCCTGGGGGAAGCCCATCATGTTCAGGGATACGGTGCCGATGCCGTACTTGCGGCAAAGGCGGAAGGCGTCGAGGATCTTCTTGTCGCTCATCCTGCGGCCGAGCACGTTCCTGCGCAGCCAGGGATTACCGCTCTCGATGCCCATGCATATCGTCTTGCACCCAGCCTCCTTGAGCTTGGCGATCTTTTCCTCGTCCAGCAGGTCCACGCGCGAATTGCAGATGAAGGGCAGGTCCACCCGGCGGCGGTACTGCCTCGCGAACTCCTCGAACCACCTGGGGTGCAGGGTGAGGATGTCGTCGTCGAAGCGTACGTGGTCCACGCCCTCGGCGTGCTCGGCAAGCCCCTCCACCTCGGTGAGCACGTTGTCCACGCTGCGGAAACGCACGTAGCGTGCGGCGTTGGGGTAGGTGCTGCGCTGGGCGTGGTTGGAACAGTAGCGGCAGCGGTAGGGACACCCGCGAGAGGCCATGATGCTGATCCTCTCCGCCTGGTCCGGCGCCATCCTCTCCATGTCGAAGATGGAGCGGTCCGGGAAGGGCAGCAGGTCGAGGTCCTCCAGGAGGGGGCGCACCGGGTTGGCGAAGTCCCGGCCGCGCCAGCGCCCCATGAGGCTCGTCACCTCGTCCACCTCGCCCCGTCCCTCCAGGGCTTCGGCCAGTTCCACCAGCACCGCCTCGCCCTCGCCCACGCATACGAAATCTATGCTTTCCTCCTCCAGGCTGCCGAAGGGGTCAAGGGTGGGGTGCACTCCGCCCGCCACCACCGGCAGGCCTGTCTCCTCCTTGGCCCAGCGCGCCATCTGGCGTACCTTGGGGAACATCAGGCTGGTGGAGGAGAAGGCGACCAGGCCGGCGTCCCGCGAGTTCAGCCATTCCAGGAAGCACTCACGGGAGATGGGCTCCACCAGGTGCAGAAAGGCGGTGTCGTGGCCGGCCTGCTTGAGGCAGGCCGCGAGATAGCCGCTCCCCAGGTGGATCCTTCCCTGCGGCTCGCCCTCGATGCAGCCTGACTGGTAGTAATCGGGATAGACAAGGGCTACGCGCATCCCGTGGTCAACTCCCTCCCTCTCCGCGAATCCGGCTACTACATGATAGTCGATGGCAGCCATGCGGTGAAGGAAAGGAGGTCAGGTCTCAAGGCAGGAGGCCCTTTGCGCCCCGCTCATTCCCTCTCTTTCAAGATGTACTTCAAGACCTTGCCGGAAGGGTTGCGCGGCAGGGCATCGATGAACTCCCATTGTCTGGGGATCTTGAAATCGCCCAGCTTACCTTTACAGAACTCACTGAGTTCATCGCCCGTGGCCTCAGCTCCTTCCTCGAGGACTACGAATGCCTTGACCGTCTCGCCGTAGATCTCGTGGGGCACACCGATGACCGCGGCGTCGGCCACCTTGTCGTGGGAGAGCAGGACGTTCTCTATCTCCCTGGGATATATGTTCTCGCCGCCCGAGATGAGCATGTCCTTCTTGCGATCGACCAGGGTCACGTAACCGTCATCGTCGACCACCGCCAGGTCCCCCGTCCTCACGTAACCGTCCGGGGTCAGGGTCGTGGCCGTCTCCTCCGGGTTCTTGTAGTAGTAGAGCATGTTGCTCTCGCAGCGTACCAACCACTCTCCTACCTCGCCCACCTTCACTTTCTCGCCCTCCTCGTTGACAACCTTGCATTCGCAGTTGACCACGGGAAGCCCTCCCGCACCCGCCTTGGCGACCTGGTCCTCGGGACGCAGTCGGACTCCCCCGGGTCCTCCCTCGGTGAGGCCGCAGAGGCAGAAGAACCTGTCCGTCTTGAACATGTCTATGGCCTTGAGCACCTGCTCTCGGGACATGGGAGCGGCCCCGTAAGCCCAGTACTTGACCGAGCTCAGGTCGTATTTCTCGAAATCGGGCTCCTGCATCATGAGCAGGAACATGGCGGGCGGGCCGAAGAACTGTGTGATGCGCTCTTTCTCGACCGTCTCCAGGGTCAGCTTGGGAATGAAGAACTTCATCACCACGTGGGTCGCGCCCATGAAAGTGCCCGGCCAGAGGTAGAGGTGGAGTTCCGCTGAGTGAAACAGCGGTGCCGCGTGAAGGATGCGATCCTGTTCGCCGATACTCACCTCGGCCAGCATGGCCGTGCCTATGCTCAGGTGGCAGTAATGGTTGAAGACCGCCCCCTTGGGCTTTCCCGTCGTCCCCGAGGTATAGATGATCGCCGACTCGTCGAAGAGTCCTATCTCCACCCCGGGCTCGGAGGGATCCCCCTTCTCCAACATGTCAGGCAGATACATATAGTCGGCATCCGCCTCCCCGTCGGCAAGGATCCAGTGCTCGATGCGGGGAAGTCTTTCCCTGATCTCCCCGGTCAAAGGCAGGAACTCGTTCCCGAAGACAAAGAAGCTGGAATCGCTGTTTTCGAGTATATACTCCGTTTCCGGGCCGGCCAGGCGGAAATTGAGGGGCACCACTATACCACCCGCCTTCATGACGGCGAAGTAGGTGATGACGAAGGAATCGGAGTTGAAGCTCATCATGCCCACCTTGTCGCCCTTCTCGAGGCCCAGGGCTATGAGCCTGTTCGCGAGCTTGTTCGCGGTATCGTTCAGCTCCCTGTAGGTGTAGCGCTTGCCCTCGTATACGAGCGCCTCCTTCTCTGGGAATTTCCTGGCATTGCGGGCCAGCAGCTCGCCGGTGTTTATCATCTTGCCCCCTCCTGTCCGATAGATTCTCGCCCGCTCAGGATGTCAGGACCTCTGGCCGTCCCGCATCCTGACGACGCGAGACTGGTTATCCGTGCAGCCTTGGCGTAGCATTCTCCATATATGCACCTCCCTGTATGCCTTCCGATGCCCGACCTGTCCCTCTGGTATTTCCAGAATGCAGCTCCTGACGGCTCCCGATATCATATTTCTACCCCTACCGCACAGATGGAAACCTCGATTAACACTTTATGTTGCACGAACTGATCGGCGCAGCGGTCCCGTCATCTGGCGTCTGATATTCCAGCCTCAGACGTGCGTCGGGATCGAGCCTGGGATAATATTGAGGCATACCTTGACGCGAGACCCGACCCCGAAGGAGGGAGAACGCGTGCCCCGCCCGTTTCCGGCACGTGGCCGGCGTCCTCGCCGGGGCGGGGATAGAACCGGAAGAGGTCAAGGTGGACAAGGCGAGGAAAAAGGAACTCGACGAGAAGATCCATGCGCTGGTGGGCCCGCCCACCTTGAAAAAGGTGAAGCAGATGCTCGCAGACGACAAGAAAAGGGCGAAGCTGGCCAATGCGCTCAAAGGCCTGAAGGAGGGCGCGGGCCGTTCTCGCATGCCGAAACAAGATGGCCACGGGTGATGCGTGGCCGGCAGGGAGGATCAGGAATGGAACCCGAGGTATTCAAGGTGGAGATCTCAGGCGGCGTCGCGCGCTGCAGCATGAACCGTCCCCGGGACATGAACGCACTCAGCGTGGAGCTTGGATTCCCCATGGTGGAGGGCCTGACGCGGGTGCTCGACGACGACTTGGTAAGGGTGGTCGTGCTGCGAGGCGAGGGTGGGCATTTCTGCTCAGGCGCCGACCTGACCCTGTTGGGGGATAACCTCGACCCGACTTTCCTCAACCAGAGCATGCGCAGACTAGGGGAGGTGATCCTCAGGCTGTACGAGGGGCCCAAGCCGGTGATCACGGAGGTGGACGGCTTCGCGGTGGGAGGCGGGCTGGGGCTGGCCCTCGCGTCGGACATCACCTACGCCACGGAGAGGGCGCAGTTCAGCATGGGCTTCATCAAGATCGCCGCCACCCCCGACATGGGCAGCTCGTTTTTCCTCGCCGAGCGCGTGGGATTGGTCAAGGCCAAGGAGATGGCCTTCACCGGCGACATCGTGGGGGCGGAGGAAGCCCTGCGCATCGGCCTCGTCAACGGGGTGGTCGCTCACGAGGAGATATCGGGTGAGGTCATGAAGCTCGCGTCCTATATCGCCACCAAATCACCGCGGACCCTGGCCGATACCAAGCGCATGATGAACCGCTCGCACCTGCTCGACCTGCGCTCCGTACTGGAGCTCGAGGCAAGCGTCCAGCCCGTCATGCTCCTCTCCGAGGAGCACCGTGCCGCCATAAGAAAGATCTTCGCCCGCTGGGAACAGGGCCTCGGCGCCAGCGAATGACCACATCCGGGGTCAGTGGTGTTGGATCAGCGCTATCCGGGCTCCGTTCGGGTCTTCCAGGAATGCAAGGGTCCCAACTGTTATCTCTATGGGTTCCATGGTGATCTTGGCATCTTTAGACCTGAGTTCCACCCCTGAATACCCCTGTCGTTGACTGCAAACCCTGGACCTGAGATCTCTTATATGCACATCCTTATAAACCCGATGCTACCCGGATGCTGGCTTCCCTCTTACTTGCCGCTGCCGGGGGGTCTCTTCTCCGAGATGATCGTGAGGAAATCACCGTCCTCGAGACGGTAATCATCTTCCCGCGGCCTCAGTCCGCCGGCGGTGGCGATGGCCAGCAGTTGGGCGCCGAGTTCCTTCATCAGCCTCGATTCCGCCTCGGCCCTGGTCAGCCCCGCCATATCGCCAGCCGGGACCGTGTAGATACGGGCTCCCGCTTCCCGCGTCACCATGCTGGATACGGTGTCGATGAGCCCGTAGTGCAGGGCTGACCTGGCGATGAGGTTGCCCAGGAAGGAATTGGTGTCGAGTATCTCGCTGACCCCGGCGAGCTGCAGGTGGTGGGTGTTCTCGGGCTCGAGCACCTCGGCGGTCATATTGACCTCGGGGTTGATGTCGTGGATGGTCAGGGCGGTCAGCACCGTCCTGGCGTCAACGTCGCGGCTGCTTCCCCCTTGGCTCTCGTCGGCGAGCAGGATGACCCCCCTGGCCTCGGCCACGTTGACCCGCCGCAGATCGTTTTCGCTGGCCGGGTTCCCCCTCATGAAGAAGACCTTCTCGTCGTCGATGGGGGACTCCTCCAGGTCACAGAGGACGATGACCAGGGAGCGCTCGTTTTTCAGCTCGTCCTTGAGCCTGTCGATGACGAATTTCCCCCGGCTGTTCCAGCCGCAGACGACGATATGGCCCCTGCTCTCGGTTTTTTCCTCCAAGCCGCTGTACCTCCTTTTGGCCTTCTCGGCCCTCTTGGTGGCCATCAGGGTGATGAAACCGCTGAGGGCGCCTATGCCCAGGATGAGGGTTATGATGATGACAGCCCTGCCGACGGTGGTGATGGGGGCGATGTCGCCGTACCCGACGGTGGCGATGGTGATGAACACCATGTACAGGGCATCGAAGTAACCGTCGATCGCGGGGTTGCTCTTCCTCTCTACGTAGAAGACTATGAGGGCGCTGAGGAGGACGACGGCGACGAGGTTCAACAATATCCAGGAACCGAAACGCCTGCGCGAGAAGCGCAGCTGCGCGGCCTCCCACCTGAAGGACAGACGTTCTCTCAGCTCACCCATGGCCGCCTCCCGCATGCATGCATGTCGCCCGTGGATATATGCTATCAGATAGCAGTCAGAAACGGGGACCACAGGAGGTTGACATGGCCCACTACGACCACCGCGAAGAGGAGTCCTGGAAAGACTTCGAGTTCAATTTTCCCTTCCGCAAGGGTCTCGAGAGGCTGAGGGAGGAGGTGCTGGCGAAAACGGATTTCGACCCCGTCGTGCTCTGGGTCTGGGGCACAATGCAGGCCATGGCGGTCATCCGCATCCTGGAGGATTGCGAGGAGGAGTTCGGCGAGGAAGGCCAGCGGGTGGTGAAGGAGGCGCTACGCAGGGTCGGTCACGACATCGGCAGGCAGATGATGGAAGGCCTGGAAAGGCCCGGGACCCTCAGTGACGCCGAGATGGCCAGCTATTTCGCCACCACCATCAACCGCATCGCCTATGCTTCGCTGGAGGACCCGTGCATCGATTCCGGGGACAAGGTGAGCTTTCATATCCTGTGGTGCCCGCACCAGGACCATTACTCCGCCTTCGATTGTCGCGTGCAACGCTACTTCGTGCAGGGGATGCTGGAGGCGGCGCGGGAGAAGGGGATGCTCGAGGGCTGGCAGGTGCGCTTCACCCAGACCATTCCCGCGGGCGCCGACACCTGCCGCTTCGAGCTGTGGCGCGCCCCCGACGGGGAGAGGTCGCAGTGGGAGCGCCACTCCGAGCTGCTGGAGCTGAAGGCGCTGGAGATAGCCGCGAAAAGAAAAGCCGCTCGCGGCTGATGCGGCTTCTCGCCTAGAAGGGGCGGCCGCGCTCCTCGTGCATGCTCTCGAAGGACTTCTTGGCCCCCAGGGTGCCGAAGGACAGGTCGACCAGCCGCGGCAGGCCCAGGCCGCGCACGGCGGAGGCGACGAGGGTCATGAAACGCGGCACGAATATCTCCGCCTTGTTCTTCTTCACCGCGTCCACCAGGGCGTCCGCCACCTTCTGGGGGTCCTGCCAGTGGGTTATGACGGGCACCTTGGCGCCCTCGAACATGCCGGTGGCGATGTAGCCGGGGTTGACGATGGTGAAGTTCACCCCGCTGCCCTTGAGCTCCTGGCGGATGGTGTCGGTGATGCTGAGCAGGGCGGCTTTGCTGGCGTTGTACGCACCCAGCTTGGGGGGCGCGACCTTGGCCACGATAGAGCAGACGTTGACGACGTGGCCGCGCTTGCGCGCGAGCATCCCGGGGATGACCGCGTGCATCATCCACACCGGTCCCAGGTAGTTCACGTCGATGATACGGCGGAAGGTGCTCTCGCTCGTGTCCATGACGTACTCGGCCGTGGTGATGCCCGCGTTATTGACCAGGACATCTATGGGTCCTACCTCCGCCTCCACCCTATTCACCAGCTCGAAGCCGGCCTCGCGGTCAGAGACGTCCTGGAGGTAGGGGAACACCTCGTACCCCGCTTCCCTCATCTCGGCGGCGGTCTTCTCGAGTTCGCTCTCGTCCAGGTCGGTGACGACCACCCTCGCGGCCTCGCGGGCGAAATTCCGGGCGTGCAGTTTGCCCATGCCGCGTGCGCCGCCGGTGATCAATACTACTTTTCCCGCCAGGTCCTTCATCTCCGTCTCCTCTCTATCCCGGGATCTCGCTGCAATCCTCTTTATCCCGCACCGGAGGCGTGCCCGCACAGCGCGCCGGCCTGGGGCAAGGACGCCGGAAACGCGCCTGGAACCGAATGCCACCGTGATTCTACCATACAGGGCCGCGAATAATGTCCGCTCGCAGTAGTGCAAGCTATCCTTGCGGCGCGATGTGGATTATGATTCCAGGTAAGGATGGTCGAGGGGAGCGAAGATGGAAACCCGCTCCGCTCCCGGCTCGTGCGCGGCAAACGGCGACGGGACTACGGACGGGTCTTCTTTCCAGGCACGTTTTCCGCGCGTTGAAGGGAGGCTGACATGGAAGGAGAGGAAGAGTACGGCAGGTATCGTTACCGTTGGGTGGTCCTGGCCGCGTTCATGTTCGTCGCCGCTCTCACCCAGATGATGTGGCTGAACTACGCCCCCATTCTGTCGCGTACACAGGAACTCATGGGTTTCACCTCCGAGATGCCTATCGTGATCCTCATGCTCATGTTCCCGCTGGTGTACATACCCGTTTCCATCCCGGCCGGGTTCATCATCGACCGCAAGGGCTTCCGTTACGCGGTGATGATCGGCGCCCTCTTCACGGCGGCGTTCTCTTTTCTGCGCCTCTTCGTGGACAACTATGCCCTGGTGCTCATCGGTATGATCGGGATCTCCATCGGGCAGCCCTTCGTCCTCAACAGCATCACCAAGATGGTGAGCACCTGGTTCCCAAGCGAGGAATCGGGCCTGGCGAGCGGCTTGGCCACCCTGTCCCTCTTCCTGGGCATGATCGTGGCGCAGGCCCTCACCCAACCGTTGCTCGAGGGTTTCGGCGACGATCTCGGCGCACTGCGCATGTTGGTACTCGTCTACAGCCTGGCCGCCGCGGCGGGGTTCCTGCTCTTCGCGATCTTCGGCAGGGCGAAGCCGCCCAAATCCCCCAAGAGGACGGAGACAGAGGCGCTGGGGGAGGACGTGGCCATCAACATGAAGAGCCTGCGCTCGCTCTTCGGACTGCATAACTTCCGCATATTGTGCCTGGTCATCCTCATCGGCAACGGCTCCTTCGTGGGGCTCATGCAGTTGATCGAGGACATCCTCGGGCCCAAGGGCATCACCTCCGAGACGGCGGGATATATCGGCGCCGTGATGGTGCTGGCCGGGGTCGTAGGGTGCGTCGCCATCCCCGCCATCTCCGACAAGCTGATGCTGCGCAAACCCTTCCTGCTCCTGGCGGCGTTCATGGCCGCACCAACCCTCTTCCTGGTGGGCGCCTTCGAGAACACCGCCCTCATCTTTGTCGTCGGCGGGTTCCTGGGCTTCTTCCTGCTCAGTGCGCTGCCCATCCTGCTGACCTTCGCCGAGGAGACCACCGGGGCGCATCTCACCGGGACCGCGACGAGCATGCTTTTCCTGCTGGGAAACGCCGGAGGCGTGGTCCTCACCCTGGCCATGGAGGGCATCAAGGCGGCCACGGGTGGGGAGAACTACTTCTGGGCCATGGTCTTTCTGGCCCTGCTGTTCGTGGCGCTGATCCCCTTCGTGTTCCGTATCCGCGAGAAACGCGGCGCGCGGGATTAACCGCCGCGCAAACGCGTCAGAGCGCGGGAGGGGGAGCCCGCCCCGCTTGCCACGTGTCATTCCCGGCATGCGGGAGCCTGCCTGTATAATCATTTGAGGTACCGGTCTTGGACGCGGAAGGGTATCATGGTTCCTTTCTCGAGAAAAGCGGCTCGGGCGCTCCTCGTCCTCGCGCTCGTGTGCGTGGGAGTGTCGGGAGCGGCCCTCTCGTTCCTGCACTCGCCGTTCTTCCGCTATGCGGCGGACGGGGAATACCCGGCGCCGCGCATCGACGAGCTCATCTGGCCCACTGTCGGGTACCCGTCCCTGGTCACGCCGGGCGAGGAGCTGGTGGTGGAGGTGGACCTCTCGGGCGGCGGGGAGGAGGGGGCGGAAGCGGAGCGCGCCTCGGGATGGCGGGCTAGCATAGAGCCGTCCCGGGAGGAGCTGGCGGCCCTTTCCATCGAGCTGGAGCCGGTCGGCGCCGAGCTGGCTCCCTCGCGGCGCTGGCCCTGCCGCGGTGGAGAAGGCGGCGAGGCGGTATGGCACGTCTCCTTCCGCGTCCCCGAGGGGGCGCCCCCCGAGCTCTATGACCTGAGACTGGAGGCGGACGTGGGCGGTGAGCGCATCGCGGACGCGCAGCCCCATGCGGTTGCCGTCATGGAGGACGACGATGACGACTTCACCTTCATCACCCTGGCTGACGTCCACGTGCACGAGCGGGACAACTCGTCGCTTTTCCAGCGCCAGACGGACAAAGGTATAGGCGAGGGCGGGGAGCCCGTATTCCTCGCGGAGGCCGCCGGGCAGGTCAACCTCATCCGGCCCGATTTCGTGCTCGTGCTCGGCGACTTCGTGCGCGGGCAGCGCCGCCCCGGCGAACTGCTGAGCGAGTTCGAGAGTTTCTACGAAGCGCTGATGCAGCTGGAGGTCCCAGCCTTTCTCCTCGCCGGCAACCACGACGGCTACGTAAACGAGATAGACGGAAAGAGGTGGTACGAGGACAACCTGGGCCCCCTCTACTATTCCTTCGACGTCGGGGGCTGCCATTTCACCTGCCTGGACACATACCAGTGGCCGGAGGACGACCGCGTGGTGATGAACAAGCTCATCTACATGGAACCCAGGAAATGGCAGGGGCAGGTCCTCGGCGCGGAAGACGAGGGCGATCCCGCGACCTATCGGGGTCAGCTGGCCTGGCTGGAGGGCGATCTCTCCGCCCACCGCGGCGCGCCCCTCAAGGTCATGGCGCTGCACCACGACCCCTACACGCCGGAGGGGAAGGGGTACTCGTACGACAATGTCGTCAGGTTCCCCGCCTACCTGGGGGCGGGCGGTGGAGCGGGCAGGCGGGCGCTCCTGGGCGTCGCCTCGCGCCACGGGGTGGACGTGGTGTTCGGGGGGCATCAGCACCGGGACTGGGTCGGCTCGGTCCCCTGGGAGGACGGAGCGGGGGAGACCGCCTACTCCTGCCAGACCTGCGTCTATTTCGGACCGGGAGGCGTGGCCGACAACTATCCCGGCTACCGCCTGGTGGAGGTGGAGGACGGGGGGATAACATCCCTCGCCTACCTGGACGGTGTCTCGTCGTATCCCTTCTACGACGGGTCCGTGCCCGGCGGCGAGACCGACCTCGACTCCCTGGAGGAGCCCGCCCTGTGGGCGCTGCCGAATGAATCGGTGGCGGGAGAGGCCTGGAGCTGCCGCATAGAGGTGGGCAACTACCTCGGCGAGAGCATGGAGCTGGCCGGGATCGCGCTGGAGGCCCCTTCACCGCCGCCCGGCGGCTACAGGGTGGAAGGGGCCGAACTGTACCGCGTCGCGGAGATAGCGGGGGAGCCGGGCCGCGTCCTCCTCTACCTGAGGGCGCAGGCGGGCCGGGGCGCCCCGGGCGACGCGGCGATCACCACCATCACCGTCTCCTTTTAGGGGGTCATTCCAGGTCTCGATAATCGAGGAATGTCCCGTTTTCCGGTTGAAACTCGATATTCGAGACCTGACCGGGAGCGGGGGAGAGAAGGCGCATACGCCGCATCTATTGTTGAACATGAACGGTTCTCGGGACCGAGCGCGGAACGGGATTAAGGCTGGTTGTATACAAGGAAGGGGGCATAGGGGATGTTCGATCTCATCCTGGAGAACGCGACGGTGGTGGACGGCACGGGCGGACAACCATACCAGGCCGACGTGGGCATAGGAAAAGGATTGATCGAGGCCTTGGGCGACCTGGAGGGAAGCGAGGCTGCGAGGAGGATAGACGCGGGCGGCCGCACGGTCTGCCCCGGCTTTATCGACGTCCACTCCCACGCCGACCTTACCATGTTCCGCGAGGATGCAGCGGAGCTGCTGCGGCCCCTGGTGCGCCAGGGCATCACCACCTTCGTGGGCGGCAACTGCGGCATGGCCCTTGCGCCCGTCAGCGATGAGAACCGCGAGGGGCTCAAGACCTACCTGGAGATCTTCACACAGATGGATTTCGATACCGCCATCCGCTGGAAGAGCATGGGGGAATTCATGGAACGGGTGGAGGAGAAAAGCCTCCTCCTCAACATGGCCCTGCTCGTGCCCCACGGCATGCTGCGCATCTCCGCCCTCGGGCTCGAGGACAGGCCCGCGGACGCCGGCGCCATGGGGATGATGAGGAGGCAGCTTGAGGAATCCATGCAGGCGGGGGCCTTCGGTCTGTCGACGGGATTACAATATTTTCCAGGGCTCTTCTCCGATACCGAAGAGCTGGTCAAGCTGTCCGAGCCCCTCTCCCGCTACGGCGGCATCTTCACCAGCCACCTGCGCTCCTACACCTCGACCACCCTGGGCAGAGCCATCGACGAGGTGGGGGAGGTGTCGCGGGCAAACGGCATAAGGGGCCAGGTCTCCCATATCTTCTCCATCCCCTGGACGGGGCCGGTGCATCCCCTCGCGCTCAGGGCGTTGAAGTGGATGTGCCGTCACCCCGAGACCACGCTCAAGCTGGCGCCGCATTTCGCCCTGGACGCGTCCATGAATGTCGTGCTCAAGAGGCTGGAGAAGAACCGCGAGGCCGGCGCGGACATCGCCATGGACATCATGCCGACAACCGCGGGATTCACCCACCTGCTGGCCTTCTTCCCGCCCTGGGTGCTCACCGGCGACCGCCGCAAGGTGGTGGAGAGGATCTCGGACCCGGGCACGCGCAGGGAGATATTGCGGGACATAGAGAAGGGCAGGCCGGCCTGGCCTCACTCGGGCAGGAACGACTGGTCCCTGAACATCATGCGCCAGATGGGGTGGGACGCGGTGACCGTCATGGCCGTGCACAGCGAGAAGAACAGGCACCTGGAGGGGCGCCTATTCACCGACATCGCGGAGGAGCGGGGCATGCACCCCTTCGACGTCATGTGTGACCTCCTCATCGAGGAGGAGGGGCAGGTGCTGGTCTTCGAGTCCATGTCCGAGCCGGACGACGCCTTCACCGAGCGCTACACATTCCCGGCCCTGCAGGACCCGGGGACGATGATCACCACCGACACCCTGCTCATGGGGGTGGGGAAACCCTCCTACCTCTTCTACGGCTGCTACCCCAAGTTCTTCGGGCGTTACGTCAACGACATGAAGCTCCTGGACCTGCCGGAGGCGGTGCGGCGCTGCACCTCCCTGCCGGCGGATTTCTTCGGCATAAAGGGGCGAGGACTGGTGAGGGAGGGGTACCGCGCCGACCTGCTGGTGATGGACGCCGAAGGCTTCCGCACCGAGGCCGTCTTCCGCGAGCCCGAGCGCTTTCCCACCGGCCTGGATACGGTGATCATAAACGGCGTCCCCGTGGTGGAGGGCGGGGAGGTCGTGCCGGGCCGCCTTGCCGGCAGTATGCTCAGGAAGAACGAGCGGTAGGGTTCAACCCCTGCGGGTTATCTCGAGTGAAAGGGTGCCGTCGTCGCGCATCTCCCACTCGACCTCGCTCTCCGAGCGCGCCGCGGCCTCGAAGTATCCCTGCATGAGGCCGACCACCATGAGATGCAGGACGGCGTTCCTGACGGTGACCCGGAGCGACTTCTCGCCCAGCTCCATCTCCCGCAGCTCGCCCAGTCCCCGCAGGGCGAGTTGCCTGCGGAAGGCCTCCTCGTCCTGGATCTCCCGGATGCTGTATAAACCGGTATTCGCGAAACGGCGCTGCGCCTCCACGATCACCCTGGGGATGGTCTCCCCCAGCTCCTTGGCCAGTTCGCTGAAGATGGCGTCCTGGTATGCCGGCCCCAGCATCACCAGCCGCCTTCCCGTATCGCGGCTGGTGATCACGCCGCGGTCGTCGTGCCACTCGAAGCCCGAGAGGGCCGCCGGCCCACCGCACGAGGGGCATCTCTCCAGCTCGATGCCGCTCTCCTGGAAGCCGTATCCCTTCACCTCCAGCCTTCCCATGAACTCAGGGGGGTGCTCGGCCGGACGGCATGTCACCACCATGACGTCCTCGCCCTCCATCTCGTAGGTGACGTCGTTGTCCCGGTCCGTCACCGCCTCGGTGGAGCCGGTGAGGTCACCGCACCACAGGGGCACGGAATAGGGCTCGCGGATACGCTCGGTGACGAAGTCGTCATCGTCCCCCTCGAAGCGGACGCCGACCAGCGTGGTGTTGCCGTAACCCATGATGGAGCTGGTAACGTTGAGCGCCTCCACCATCGGCTCCACGCTTATCTCGCGCGTGAGGATCATCTCCTTCACTTCCGGTGGGATGATACGGCCGATGTATTCGCGGGTGGCCCTGCGCTTGGTCTCGATGATTATGCGCTCGATGGGCACGCCGATGATCTCCTCGATGCCCTTGTACAGGGGATCGAGGTTCTCGCTCTCGATGATCACCATGCGGTGGTCGCGGTCGTTGCTCTGGACGATGATCCCGCCCGCGAGCCAGGCGTGGTTGGTGACCGCCTGCACGGGAACGTTGCACTCCGAGCACCGCTCTATCTCAGCCATGATACCCCCCAGTTCTCGTGGCCCGAGACGAGACCTTCCCCGGGACTCCCGGATGCGGCCGCGCCACCGGCATTAATCGCGTTCGACCGCGTCACTATCCATGGTTATTCTAGGCCATCCCGCCGGTATCTTAACAGCAAGGCAAGCGTCCTATGCGCCTCGCAACCTCAGGTAGACCTTCGGCAGCTCCACCGGCAAGTCCTCCACGCTCCGCAGCACCAGGTAGCCGTGGGGAGGGCACATGCGGCGCAGGTAATCGTGGCCGGCGGCGTCCACGGTGAGGTTGAAGGGGATGATGTGTCCGGCCTCCGCCTCGCGCAGGGCCTGTGCGGTGTCGCGCAGCCCGTACTCGCGGTCGGTGCGGTCCTCGCCGTAGTCGTGATCCTGGGGGTAACCGTCGGAGAGCAGCAGCATCATCTTGAGAGACGAGGCCTCCGCGTCGAGCAGGTGATGGGCGTGGCGTACCGCCGTTCCCATGCGGGTGCTCTTCATGGGCTTGAGCCCGCCGAGCCGCTGCCACACCGTCTCCCCCAGGGGTTCGTCGAATGACTTTATGCGCAGGAACTCCACCCGTTTCCTGCCGTAACCCGAGAAGCCGAAGATGCCGTAGCGGTCGCCCAGCTGCTCCAGGGCCCTGGCCATGATGGCCACGCTGGCCACCAGCACCTGCAGCACCGTCTCTCCCGCGTGGCTGCCCCCGCTTATCTCCGTCGAGGTGGAGGCCGAGAGGTCCAACAGGAAGAGGGCGCTGACCTCCCGCGTGACGCGTCGCTTCTCCATGTACACCTTCTCCGTGGGGGGCAGGCCGCAGCGCAGCGCCACCTGCCTCTCCACCGCCTCGGAGATGTCTATCTCGTCACCCCATTCCAGCCTCTTCCGCCAGCTGCGCTCCCGCAGGCGCAGCATGCGGAACTGGCGCGTGACCTCGCGCACCAGCTCGTCACGTTCCTCCAACAGCCGCCTGGCCGCCTGCGCGTTCCCCTCTTCGGCCGTGAGCCCGCACAGGGTAGACCAGTCGCGCCGGTAGCCTCCGGCGAGGTAGTCCCATTCCGGGTAGAGCAGGCGCTGCTCGCAGGCTTCTGCTCCCCCGTCCTCGGCCCTCTCCCCGCGCTGCGGCCCGTCCCTGCGCTCCGCGTCTCTCTCGCCCAGCTTCCTGCCCAGGGCGTCCTCGGCGAGGAACTCCCCGGCCCCGGACGGGAGCGGGAAGGAGTAGAAGTCCAGATTGAGCGCCTCCGCCAGCTGCGGCGGTACCAGCTCCATGCCCTCTTCCTCCCGTTCTCTCCCGAAACGCGTGGCGCGGTTGCCGCGCAGCCCGGGCGTGGTGCCTTCGAAGAAGTCGTCCGCCCCCTCCAGGAGCACGAGCTCCTCTGGAGCGAGCGAGGTCCTGAGGGCCTCCTCGAGCAGGGCATAAACGGCAAGGGTGGCCTCGAGGCTGATCCTGAGGGTAGCGCCGGGCGGGGAGACAGCGCATGCCGCGTCCATGACCTCACGGGGATAGCCGCCTTGTGCCGTCCCGCCCGCGGTGGGAGCAAGGAGGTCGAAGAACACGTTCCAAAGCACCGCACGGTGGTCGACGGGCTCGATATTGGGCCCCAAGCGGGCGAGGAACCACGCCAGGTCAGACGCCAGCCCCGCGTACCTCCGCGCAGCGGCGCTGGACACGCGCGCCGTCTCCAGGGCGATGAAGATATCCGCCGCCAGGAAAGGCATGGGAAAGCATCCCAGGAAATGGCGCAGGAAGGCCAGGGGCTCCTTCCGCTTCATCCAGGCCTCAGGGCCCGTCCGGACCGCGGCCTCGCCGGCGCGGGGGCGATCGAAAGTGCCCGACTCCCATTGACCCGCCTGCAAGCCCGCATAGACGCGGTAGACCCTCCAGTTGTCCGCGCGGGTGTCGAAGAGGTTCACGTAAGGGGGCAGGAATATCTCCCTGCCGTCGCTGAAGGGAATGGGGCGGCGGGGATTGGCCAGGACCGCCGGCGCGTCTCCCAGCGAACCCGCCCGCAGGTACCTCTCGCTGAGCCCCTTCCCGAAGAGGGAGAGGCTCGCCCGCGCCTCTTCAAGGGTGACCGTCCCGCCGTCCTCTTCCTCCTGCCCGTCCAGGAGGGTGCTGGCATAGATGGCGAGGTTGAGGGAAGACGTCAAACCCTACCAGCCCCTTTCAGCCTCAGGGGAAGACCACCGCGACCAGGTCGCGCATGGCCTGCTGCATCACCGGGTCGTCGGAGACCGCCGAGACCACCGCCGTCTCGCAGGCGCGCCGCGCCGCGACCCCCTGCGCGACGAGGCGTGCGGCGTAGATGAGAAGCCGCGTGGAGGGCCCTTCCTCCAGCCCCCTCTCGCCCAGGTTTCGCGCTTTCTCCCCCAGCAGGGCCAGCCGCCGGGCGGTCTCCGCGTCCACGCCCCCCTCGCCCGCGATGATGCGCGCCTCCAGCGCGGGGTCGGGGTAGGAGAAATCTATGGCCGCGAAGCGCTGGCGGGTGCTGATCTTCAGGTCCTTGAGCATGCTCTGGTAGCCGGGGTTGTATGAGATCACGAGGAGGAAGCGGGGGTGGGCGCGGATGAAGCCGCCCTTCTTTTCCAGGGGGAGGATGCGCCGGTGGTCGGCCAGGGGATGGATGAGCACCATGGTGTCCTTGCGCGCCTCCACCACCTCGTCCAGGTAGCAGATGGCCCCGGCCTTCACCGCCGCGGTCAGCGGCCCGTCCACCCATACCGTCTCGTCCCCGCGCAGCAGGTAGCGCCCGACCAGGTCGCCGGCGGTGAGGTCCTCGTGGCAGGCGACGGTGATCAGGGGCAGATCGAAGCCCCCGTCCCTGCCCAGCCGCCACGACATGTATTCCAGGAAGCGGGTCTTACCGCAGCCGGTGGGCCCCTTGAGGTTCACCGGCAGGCGGGCGCGGTATGCGGCGCGGAAGGTCTCCACCTCGTCGCCCACGGGAACGTAGAAGGGCTCCTCGCTGAAGACGTGTTCCTCGTAGGATATCTCCCCGCTCATGCGCGTAAGGCCTTCCATCCTCTCCCGCTTTCCTTCACCGGGCGGGCCGGTCGCAGGTACCGCCCGCGCTCGAGCCGAGACGCCTTGAATATTCTATCAGAAGCGGGCGGCGCGTACGCGCCCGCCAGCGCGCCGCCGCCCGCCACGCCCGTTTCCGCAAGGGGGGGCACAGCGGATATAATACATGGCGAAAGCAGGCTGTTTTCGCGAGTCGCAGCATGGAAGGGGAGATGACCATGATCGTCGACGCCCATACCCACATGGAAGCCATCATCCACGGAGTATCGCTGGACCCGCGGCGCCGCAAGATGACGCGGCTGTTGATGTGGAACTTCGAGCTGATGGGTTTCAACAACCCCTTGTGGAGGGGAGAGCCGCCGGAGTGGGCCCGCATCGTCATCGCCATGGAAGGCCAGCTGCGCATCTCCATGAGCAGCAAAGACAACCTGCTGCGCTTCATGGACAGGAACGGCATCGACAGGACGGTGGTCCATCCCATAGCTCCCTTCGCGGCCCCCGGAGACAACCTGAAGCTGTGCGCCGGGGAGCCGCGCCTCATCCCCTTCACCTGCGCCCACCCTTCCCAGGACCGCTGGGAAGAGGGCGTGAAGGAGGCCATGGAGGGCGGCTGTAAGGGACTGAAGATCCACCCCATCCTGCAGCGCCTCGCGCCCGAGGACCCCTTCTACTTCGACCTGCTGGAGGTCTTCGCCCCCTACGGCAGGCCGGTCATGGCCCACGCGGGGGAGTTCGACTACTACATCGTCAAGGACGGCTACTCCGCCTACGGCGACACGCTGCGTTACGAAAAGCTCATCGCCGCATTCCCCCAGGTGCCCTTCATCCTCGGGCACATGGGGCTGTACTTTCCGGACAAGGGGCTCGATCTCGCGCGCCGCTACGAGAACGTTTATCTCGAGACTTCCTTCCAGCCCCTGCGCAAGGTCAGGGAGGCCGTGGGCGTGGCGGGGCGCGAGAGGGTGATGTTCGGCTCCGACTGGCCGGAGAGCGATTCGAAATACGCCCTGCGCATCGCTCGCAAGGCGGCGGGCGAGGACGCGGATCTGCGAGACCGTATTACCGGCGCAAACATCCTGGCGCTGGTGTCCTGAGGGAGAAGCGGAGGTTTGAAGATGGACGAGCCGTGGAAGAGCGATCTGGACGAACTGGTCGAGGTGCTGGGCATAAAGAGCAAGCCGGTGGCGGTAACCTTCACCAACGACGAGGTAGAGGTGGCGGGCGGGCGCAAGAAGATGTGGATGTGCGGGGCGCTCAAGCAGGCGGCGAAGGGCAAGTCTTACGTCATCGACCGCGAGACCACGCAGTGTCCCGGAGGGGGCTGGCACTGCGGCCTTACCCCGCCTCCTCCCGGCCCCGCCTTCCGCGGCCTGCAGTGGTTCCTCACCCGCGGCGAGAAACTCACCCATTCCATCACCAGCTTTCACCGCATGATGAACATGGGAACGCCTCCCCCCACGGGCTTGAGCGAGCGTATCCTCTTCGCTCCCGTCTCCGAGGCCGAACTGCGGCCGGACCTGGTGGTGTTCCTGGTCAACGCGGAGCAGGCCTGCCGCATCGTTACTCTTGACCATTACTGGGACGGCATCCCGCTCGATATAGAGTTGACGGGATCGCTGTGTCACGCGGCCATCGCCTATCCCATCGTCACCGGGCGCACAAACGTAACCTTCGGGGACTGGACAGCCAGGCGCATGCAGAAGTTCGCATCCGACATCGTCTTCGTGAGCGTGCCCTACGAGAGGGTGCGCAACCTGGCCGCCGCGGTGCCCGAGTGCTCGGCGGGCTCGGCCGAACTGGAGATACCGGAAGGGTTCGGCCCCTCCAGGTGATGTCGGCGGGGATTGCCCGCCGCCGATTAAATCGCATGTAACCCTTGTGCGCCCCTGCGTGTTTCCCTTTGTAAGCAGAGGGCCGGCAGATGGCTCCCATATTCCTACAAAGCCTGCTTCGGGATTCAGCAGGCCACCACTACGCTTTCGCTACTGGGGAATCTTTGCGCCTTTTGCGGGGTATCCGGCTGCAGCGGGAAAGGGAGGTGCGCTTATGAGGATGGCGAAGAACGTCTGGCAGGGCATACAGAAGGGCCTGTCCCACTCGGAGCGGGGCTTGATCATATTGCAGGAGGACGGCGAGACGGTCTTTACGCCGCGGGAGTTGACGGAGGCTGCGGAGAGGGCGGCATGCAGTCTCGTGAGGGCGGGGATAGAGCCGGGGGACCGCGTGGGTATCATCGCCCAGACCACTCCCGCGACGGTCATCACTTTTCTCGGATGCTGGGCGGCGGGGGCGGTCGCGGTACCCCTGCCCCTGCCCATGCGCGCGGTCGAGCCCCATGTATTCATCGAGCAGACCCGCCGCAGGCTGCACAGGGTGGCGGCGAAGATACTCACCGTACCCGCATCCCTGCTGCCCATGGTGGGCGAGCTGGGGGTGGGTATGCGGATCGTGGCCTGCGAGGAACTCGACGCCGGCGGCGGCATGCCCCCGGTCCCCACCGGATCCGGCGACGTCGCCCTGGTGCAGTTCACCTCCGGGTCCACCAGTGAGCCGCGAGGGGTGGTGCTCACCCACGCGAACGTCATGGCCAACGCGAGGGCCATAAGCCGCAAGGCAAGGGTGAACCACCGCGACAGGATTGTGTCCTGGATGCCCCTCTACCACGACATGGGTCTCATCGGCTTCCTCATCACAGCCCTCGCATCGGGCGCTTCACTCGTGCTCATGTCGCCGCAGCACTTCGTCTCCGACCCCTCGGTATGGATGCGGGCGATAAGCGAGCACGGAGCGACCATAACCGGCGGGCCTAATTTCGCCTACGCCCTGGCCGCGCGCACGCTCGCATCGGGCGCCGCGGGCGACCTGGACCTGTCCTCCCTGCGCCTGGCCTTGAACGGGGCCGAGCCGGTGGACCCGGAGGTGCTGGACGGTTTCGTGGAGGCGGGCGGGCCCCATGGCTTGAATCGGCACGTCCCTTACCCCGTTTACGGCCTGGCCGAGGCCACGCTGGCCGTGACCTTCCCCCAGCCCGGCAGGAAGTACCGCCTGGACCATGTCTCCCGTGCGGGGATCGAGGAGGAGAAATACGCCCGTCCCGCGGAGGCAGGCGAGGAGGGGACGCGCGCGCTGGCTTCCCTGGGAAGCGCACTGGAGGGGCTCGAGGTGAGCGTGGTCAGAGAGGACGGCAGCGAAGCGGAGGAGAGGGAGATAGGCGAGGTGTGCGTGCGCGGGGCCTCGCTCATGCGGGGCTACTGGGACGACCCGGAGGCCACGGCCCGGGCGCTGCGGGACGGCCGCCTGCACACCGGGGACCTCGGTTACCTCGCCGGCGGCGAGCTTTACCTGGTGGGCAGGATCAAGGACATGGTGATCATCGGCGGGCGCAACCTCTTCCCCGAGGACGTGGAGCGCTGCGCCGAACGGGTGAGCGGAGTGCGCAAAGGCAACGCCGTGGTGTTCGGGGTCACCACCCGCCGGGGGAAGGAGCGCCTGGTGCTGGTGGGGGAGACGCGCCTCTCGTGTCCGCACGCCGCCGGCGAGACCGCGCGCGCCATATCGTCGGCGGTGAGAGGGGAGATCGGGGTACCGGTGCGCGAGGTGGTGCTGGTGCCCGCGGGGAGCCTGCCTAAGACCTCCAGCGGGAAAAAGAGGCGCTTCCTCTGCCGCGACCTCTACCTGGACCAGCAGCTGCAACCAGTCGCCCGCACCGGCGCCTCTATCACCTGACCTTCGACAGAATGTATCGCGAAAGAGATTGCGACTGGGGCCAGGATTTATCCTGGCCCCAAGCTCCTATTACCTCGAGCCCAACGCTCAATCAAGACCAACCCTGCCGTTTGAGACCTGGCCTCTTCCAGGGCGGCGCAACAGTGTCCAGCGCCGTGACGCGTCCGCGCGGCAGGGCCTTGCACGCGTACTTTTCGATGGACGATTGCGGCCCCCGGCGGACGGGGAACAATATAAGCGGCGTCGTGTCGCCTGTGCGGATCCGGAAAGGGGGAAATAGCGATGGCGGTTCTTCGTACTCCGGAGGAAAGGTTCGCGGAATTGCCCGGCCATCCATTCGAGCCGCATTACCTGGATTTCGATGGCGTGCGCATTCATTATGTCGATGAGGGAGAGGGAGAGGTCGTCCTCTGCCTGCACGGCGAGCCGAGCTGGTCCTTCCTCTACCGCAAGATGGTCCCCGTCCTTTCCAAAAGGCACCGCGCGGTGGCCATGGATTTCATCGGCTTCGGGAGATCGGACAAACATTCCGAACGCGCCGATTATACCTTCGAGATGCATAGAAACACCTTGGTGCGCTTCATCGAGGAGATGGGGCTCGAGGGCATCACCGCCGTGGTCCAGGATTGGGGCGGGCTGATCGGTTTGAGGGTGGCGACCCTCATGCCGGGACGCTTCGCGCGCCTGGTGATCATGAACACCGGGCTTCCCGTAGTCGGCGGAAAGATACCCGAGGCCCTGGTGCAGTGGCGCAGGTTCACGGCGGAGTCGCCGGTCTTTGATATCGGGAAGATCATCCAGTCCGCCACCGTGAGCGAACTGCCTCCCGAGGTCGTGGCGGCCTACGACGCCCCCTTCCCCGACGACAGCTTTAAAGCTGGGGCGAGGATGTGGCCGTTGCTCATCCCCGTCGAGCCGGGGGACCCCGCCGACCCGGAGATGAGGGCGGCCAGGGAGATACTGTCGCGGTGGGACGGGCCCGTGCAGGTCATGTTCTCGGACAAGGATCCCATAACGGCCGGAGGGGATGCTTTTTTCCGAAAACTCATACCGACCGCGAGCGATCAGCCCGAGATCGTGATAAGGGGCGCCGGCCACTTCCTGCAGGAGGACAAGGGCGAGGAGATCGCAGGCCACGTACTGGAGTTCATGGAGCGCACATAGGAATCAGAAACCGCGGCCGGTTCGGGGAACATCTGCAGGTGAATCTCCATCTCCGCCTCTTCCGGGGTGAAGTACCTCTGCAGGAGCTTCAGTTCCACCCCGCTCTCCGTGGCGGAAAACCTCCCGGCAGCCTGTCCAGGGACTCCCGCAGCCTCAAATATACATCCTCGCCCATCCAAGGCCTCCTTATGGTTTTATTACTTCCAGGAACGCCTCCAGCTTGCCCTTCTCCTGCAGGATCTTCATGCCCATCTCTCCGGTGGTACCTGGCGGCTCCGGGTGATCCTCGATCCTCTCCAGGCGCAGCGCCTCCTCCGGGCAGCCGCTGACGCAGAGGCCGCAGCCGATACAGCCTTCGCGGTCCACGACGGCTAGCCCTTCGGCAACGGTCACGGCGCCGACCGGGCACCTCTCGTCGGCGCAGATGCCGCAGCCGGTGCACAGCTCCGCGTCGACCGCGGGCGTGAACCCGGAGGGGGTGAAGACGGGTGCGTTGCCCCATTCCAGGCTCATGCGCAGCAGGCCGCAGCAGCAGGTGCAGCAGTTGCACACGAAGGTCAGGCGCTCCTGCACGTTATTGATCTGGTGCACGAGCCCGGCCTCGTCGAACTCGCGCAGCTTCTCTTTCATCTCCTCCTTGCCGAGATAGCGGCCGAAGCCCCTCTCCACCAGGTAGGTGCAGGTCTCGTCGAAGAGCATGCAGGCTTCGCGCGGGGCGTCGCAATTGCGCTCCATGTCGCGGCAGGCGCAGGTGCCTATGCCCACCACCGCGGCTCCGTCTATCATCTCGTAGACCTTCTGGTAGGGGAGGACTCCCGGCTCGCTCTCCACCTCCTCCTGGATGGGGATGATGCGCGAGAACCTGGTGTCGGTGCCGCCGAAGCCCCTTCCCAGTTTCGGCAGGTAGCTCCTCCACAGCGGGGTGAGCCTGGCGCGCATCTCCTCGCTCATCCCCTTCATGTAGGGGAACTCGAAGATGCCGGGCATGACGGGGAGGAGCGCATAGCCGCGCCTGCCCTCCTTTTCGCGCACGAAGACCACGGCCTTGTCCGCGAGGGAATCGAGGCAGCTCCCCGCCGTCTCCGCGTCCACCCCCGCGCGCCGGGCCACGTCATCCACGCTGAAGGGACGGAACCCCAGGCCCAGGGCCACCCGGGCCTCTTCCTCGCTGAAGAACACCTTGAGGATCTCTATGATCTCTGGTGCCGCCGTACATCCCGTGGGGTGGCGGTCCAGAAGCTCCCGCAGCCGTTCGTATACCTCGTCCGCCATGAGCGTCTCCTCCTCGTCGATCGAAAAAAGCCCGAGTTGATCCTGCTGCTGCCGTTATCTCCTCTTGCGGGAAGGTGCGCCCGCTTTTTACCGGCCGCGGTCCTTCAAGTCCGCGAACTGCTCGAGCACGAGCGCCACGCTGTTGCGCATGGGCGCCGGGTCCCGGGTGACCTTGCTGATCATGATCCCGCCCTCCAGGGCACTGATGGCGAAATCCGCGTACCTGGCGCAGTCGAATTCGGAGGGCAGCTCGCCCGCCCGCTTCATCTCCTCCAGCTCCGACGCGATGAGTTGCGACCAGTCCCGGAAAGCCCGCGCTATCCTCTCCCGGAACCCCTGGTTGGAGTGGCTGGTCTCCAGGGCGAGGTTCCCCAGGATGCAACCGCGGGAGCAGTCCGCCTCCTCCACGATGCCCTGTACCCCCTCGAGCATGGCCTCGATGCGCTCGCGGGGGGCGAGGCCCGGGCGGTCGAGGGAGCGGCGCATGCTGCCTAGGATATGGTCCGAGGCGTTCTCTATCACCGCGTAGCCCAGTTCATCCTTGGACGCAAAGTGGAAGTAGAAGCTGCCCTTGGTCACGCCCGCCGCCGTGATGACGTCGTCTATGGTGGTGCGCGCGTAGCCCTTCTCGTACATGAGCAGGGTGGCGTGGCCGACGATACGACGCCGCGTCTTCTCCCCCTTGGATACGGCTGTTGCCGGTGCGCTCACGCCTGCCTCCATCGAATAGACCAACCAGTCGGTTTATTTAATTCTAGCACATTTCCGGTTGGTGGTCACATCTTGGACTTCGGATTATCAACCTTATAATGGTAAATCGATTGTCGAGACAGATCCCTATACGTTCGGGGTCTTCTACCTTGCATGTTTAAGTGCCGCGCTTCGGATTAGAATAAAAGCGGCAGGAGATATAAGGAGGCGAGACTCGCGTGGACCCAATATTTCCGTCGCGTGGGATTCGTGCCCCCGAACGGGAAAGGAAAGAGAAGATGACGGACAAGGGTTTTCCGGACATAGTGAAGGTGGTCGTGGAGATCCCCAAGGGCTCGCGCAACAAGTACGAGTACGATCCCGAGAGCGGCCGTATCAAGCTCGATCGCGTCCTCTTCAGCTCCGTGCACTATCCTGCGGATTATGGTTTCGCCGAGGAGACCATGGCCGAGGACGGCGACGAGGTGGACGTACTGGTGCTGATCGAGGAGCCCACCTTCCCGGGGTGCCTCATCGAGGCCAAGCCCATCGGTTACCTGGAGATGCGCGACGAAAAGGGCGGCGACAACAAGGTGATAGCCGTCCCCCTGAACGACCCCCGCTGGGGACAGACGAAAGACCTCCATGAACTCCCGCCCTCGCTGCTGGAAGAGATAGAGAACTTCTTCCTCACCTATAAGAAGCTGGAGTATCGTGAGGTGCGCAGCGAGGGCTGGCATAACGCCCACGAGGCAAAGGGCTACCTCAAAAAGTGCAGGACATAAACAGGGTGCGTCAATCCGGGGGGCAGGTCTCGAGTATCGGGCATTCAACCATAAAGCGGTAAGAAGTTGATTATCGAGACCTGGCCCTAGATGGACTGGAAGACCCGCTTGGGCAGCTTCTTGCGCCACCAGGCGAAGAACTTCGCCACGCCCAGCCCGGAGCGGGTTGCAAGCCGGGGGAAGAGCCGGCGGTAAAGGTAGAGGACCCTGCTCGGCAGGCCAGGTATGACCAGGAACTCGTTGTCGATTATCGCGTCGACCACGCGGTTGGCGACCTTGTGCGGAGGTCCTCCGAAAAGCTCCAGGAACCTTTCCACCAGTTTAGCCCCCTTGAAGTGCAGGGGAAGGTCCTTGATCGTCGATGTCCTGGCCAGGGGGGTCCTGACGTAACCGGGACAGACCAGGGTGACGCCAACGCCGTTGCTCTTCAGATCGTAGTAAAGGACCTCGGTGAAACCGGTGACCGCGAACTTGCTCGCGCAGTAGGCGGACTGCCCTGGGATGGGGATGATGCCGTCGATGGACCCGATGTTGACGATGTGGCCGTACCCCCTCTCCGTCATGGAGGGGAGGAAGGTCTCGACCGTGTTGATGGTGCCCATGAGGTTGACGTCGATGATGCGATTGCGCTCGTCGTGGTCGGTAGCGGAAAAATGGGCGATGAGGGTTATGCCGGCGCAGTTGACCAGTATGTCGGGGCTGAGGCCCTGTGCCTCCAACTCTTCCTTGATCGTGCGGAGGTCCTCCATGGAGGTCACGTTGGCCTGGAAACCGTGCACCCGGTATCCTTCACCGCGCAATTCCGCCAGGGCCTTGTCCAGGGAGTCCTGGCTGATGTCGAGGAGGATGACCTCGACCCCCTTGCTCGCCAGCCTGGCAGCTACGGCAAAGCCGATACCGCTTCCTCCCCCCGTAACCAGGGCCCTCTTATCCTTTATGACCATCCGCTTTCTCACGGCTCTCATCCCTCAAATCCGTAGCACGCCTGCCGGCGTATCGATATAAAGTCTTATGACCATCCGTTTTACGTCCCCTTCATCCCTTATACCACACCGGCCTGGCCGCCATGCTGATGGACGACGGGATCGCGGTGCGGGGCTTCCAGGCCCCGGACCCTGGATGCGCGCTGTGACTCGTCCTAAACCCATGTTACTTGAAATATGAAATGATTGCAATATGCAATTATCATGGGTAAGGAGGCGTCGCACTCGGCCCGCTCACCGTTCGTTTAAGTTGGCATTTGCTCTATACTATGAAGCGGAACTGCTACGCGAAAAGGAGGGGATGCGTCATGCCGTTTCATGAAACCGAGGTACTCATCATCGGCGCCGGCGTGCTCGGGGCCGCGACCGCCCGCGAACTCTCCAGGTACAAGGTCGACGTAACCGTGGTGGAGAAGGGCGTCGACGTGGGGTGGGGCATCACCAAGGCCAACGTGGGCGTGGTCTGCCAGGGAAGGGACACCCTGGAGTTCCGCCCCGAATACCACCGCACCCGGTTGTTATGGCGGGCGCTGCCCCTCATGGAGCCGCTGTGCAGGGAGCTGGAAGTCCCCTTTAAAAAGGTGGGGGCGTACATGATGGTCCGGGACCAGGTGCTCAAGGAGAAGCTGGACAAGCTGGCCAAACGCACCGAGAGCCTCGGGCTGGGCTCCGACAAGTACTATCCCTTCACCGAACTCAGGGAGCGGGAGCCCTACATCTCCCCGGAGATAAAGGGAGGCCTGCACGACCCCGAGATCGCCGTGGTCCACCCCGTTTACCTCACGCAGGCCCTCATGGAGAACGCCGTGAGCAACGGGGTGAACCTCATGCTGGAGACGGAGGTGACCGGCATCCAGGCGGGGCACAGCGAGTTCACCGTGCAGACCGACCACGGGGAGATAAAGGCGCGCTACGTCATCAACGCGGCGGGGGAGTGGGTGGACAGGATCGCGGCCATGGTCAATGCCGATGACTTCGTCCTCTTCCCCATCAAGGGGTACGTGGGCGTCCTGGACAGGAACTGTTCGCAGCTGGCGGGAAGCCTGCTGGCGGTGCTGCCCGAGGAGCCGGGGGACATGAACATCGTGGTGCCCACGGTGGAGGGGAACCTGCTCTTCGGCATCCAGCTGCAGATAAACCGCCGCCACGACCGCTCCACCACCGAGCACATGGCCCGGCTGGCGCTGGCCAACGCGCGCAAGCTCATCCCGGAGATATCCGAGAAGGACGTCATCAACTCCTTCTGCGGCTTCCTCATGTTCCGCAACTTCGAGATCGGCTGGCACGAGTGCGAGGTGGCCATGTCCGCGCGGGTGCCGCGCTTCGTCAACATGACCATCGGCTATCCCGGCGTGAGCGCCAGTCCCGGCGCGGCCCTGGAGGTGGTGGAGATCATGCAGGCCGACGGCTTGAAGCTCGAGCCGGACCCCAAGTTCAATCCCCACCGCAAGGATATCCCCGACTTCAGCGTGCTCACCGAGAAGGAGCGGAAGGCCCTGGTCAGGAAGGACCCCCGCTACGGCCACGTGGTCTGCCGCTGCGAGACGGTTACCGAGGGGGAGATAGTGGAGGCGGTAAGGCGGGGCGCCACCACCCTGGACGGGGTCAAGTTCAGGGTGCGCCCCGGGACCGGTCGCTGCCAGGGCGGGTTCTGCGGCCCCCGCGTATCCCGCATCATCGCCCGGGAGCTGGGCATACCCGAGACAGAGGTCACGAAGGCGGGCGGGGGCTCGCCGCAGGTGCCCCTGCGAACCAAGCAGCTCCTGGAGGAAGGAGGCGGAGATGGCTAACAAGGTCGACGTCGCCGTGATCGGGGCGGGGCCGGCGGGCCTGGCCGCGGCCATCGCCGCCCGCGAGCAGGGCGCGGAGAAAGTGCTGATCATCGAGAGGGCCGAGCAGTTGGGAGGCCTGCTCCCGCAGTGCATCCACAACGGCTTCGGGCTCGAATATTTCGAGCGGGACATGACCGGGCCGGAATACGAGAAGGCCTTCGTAGAAAGGGCGATGGGCCTTGGGGTGGAGACGCAGCTCGAGACCATGGTCATCGACCTGGACGGGGAACGGGGAATAACCGCCGTGAGCCGCAAGCACGGCTACATGAAGTTCAAGCCCGGCGCCGTGGTGCTGGCCATGGGCTGCCGGGAGAGGTCGCGGGGGGCGGTCGGGATCCCCGGCACCAGGCCGGCCGGCGTGCTCACCGCGGGCACCTGCCAGCGGTTCGTGAATATCGAGGGCTATATGCCGGGCTCGCGCTACGTGGTGCTGGGCTCCGGCGACATCGGCATGATCATGGCCCGCCGCCTTACCCTGGAGGGCGCGAAGGTGGAGGCGGTGGTGGAGATCATGCCATGGCCGGGTGGGCTCATCCGCAACGAGGTGCAGTGCCTGCACGACTTCGGCATACCCCTGCTGCTGGAGCACACCGTCTCCTTCGTCCACGGGGAGAAGAGGGTGGAGGGAGTCTCGGTGTGCAGGGTGGACGCCGAGCGGCGCCCCATCGGCGGCAGCGAGAGGTTCATCCCCTGCGACTGTCTGCTCATCTCCGCCGGGCTCATCCCCGAGAACGAGCTCTCCAGGAGGGCGGGCGTCGAGCTCGACCCCGTGACCGGCGGGCCCGTGGTCGACGAGAGCAGGCAGACCAGCGTCCCCGGCGTCTTCGCCGGCGGCAACGTGGTGCAGGTGCACGACCTCGTGGACTGGGTGAGCCGGGAGGCGGAGCTGGCCGGCCGCTCGGCAGCTGCCTTCGCCGACAAGGGCAGGCTGAAGCCCGCTGGCGGGGTGAAGGTGGTCCCCGGCGAGAGCATCAGGTACGTCGTCCCCCATACCATCTCGGGCAGGGAGGACGTATCCCTGCATATGCGGGTCACGCGGCCCGGCCTCAAGGCGACGGTGAAGGTGGGGGGCGTCGCGAGCAAGAGGTTCCGCTCCGTGCGCCCCAGCGAGATGATCGTAATCGACCTCAAGGGCGACGCGCTCAAGGAGGCCGGGACCGGCGGGGAGCTGACCGTGGACTGCCGGATGAAGGAGGGTGATTGAGATGGAGGCGCGGGAGACGGTTATCTGCATCGGCTGCCCCCTGGGATGCCGCGTGACCGTGCTTCAGGACAAAAAGGGGAACGTGACCGGCTTCAAGGGAGCGGACTGCAAGCAGGGCCAGAAATACGTCCTGGATGAGCTGAAAAACCCCGTGCGCACCCTGACCGCCACCGTGCGCACGGGGGACGAGGGCTACCCCCTGCTGCCGGTGCGCACCTCGCGTCCCGTGCTCAAGGTTCTCATGAGGCCCATCATGCGGGAGACCGCGAAGGTGACGGCCAGGCCGCCGGTGAAGGCGGGGGACGTCATCGTGAAGAACGTAGCGAAGTCGAGGGCGGACATCATCGCCACCGCGGACTGGCCCGGACCCGGGGGGGAGGGATAGACATGGCCAACGGCAACGAGATAGACGTAGTCACCCTTTACCTCGCGCGCAAGGGCCTGCAGGCGGCCGAGCACGTGGCGGCCGACCTCATCGGCTGGTCCTGCAGCATCGTGGTGGTGGACAAGGCCGGGGCGGTGATCGCGGGACACCGCATGGAGGGAGCGCCTCCCGCGACCTTCGACATCGGGGTGGAGAAGGCCTGGACCGCGGCCACCTTCACCGCTCCAACCCTCATGCTGGGCCGCATGACCGATCCCCGCACCGCGGTGATGCCCCTTGACCAACTGCCACTCGGCCACCATGGCATGGGGCTGCAGTTCAAGCACAAGGGCAGGCTCACCACCATCATGGGGGGAGTCCCCATCCGGGACAAGGACATGGTGGTGATCGGCGGCGTGGGGACCAGCGGCACCCCCTCAGCCCTGGATGACAACACCGTGAGCCAGCGCTGCTGGTCCGCCATGTACGACGCCGAGGACCCACCGCTGCAAAGCCGGCTGGACGCTTACGTCAAGGTGGTCGAGAGGGCCATGGACAAGGCGGAGGAGCTGGGCCTCGCGGTGAGCGTGTGCCTGAGCGACGCCGAGGGCTGGCCCAGGGTGCTCTACCGCATGGACGGGGCGCCTTACCCCACCGCGGAGCTGGCCCGCGACAAGGCCTGGACGGCGGCCGCTTTCCGCGTGCCCAGCTCGGACATCACCGGATACGGGGTCAAAGGTTTTCCCGGCCTGGGCATACCCGCCGGAGGGTGGAACGAACGCGCCTGTTCCATACCAGGCGGCCTGCCCATCTTCGACGCGGAAGGGGAGTTGGCGGGCTCCATCGGGGTGGCGGGCGGGACCACCGCCCAGGACGTACGCATAGCCAAAACCGCCACGACTGTATAATAGCGGTGAGCCGTTCGCATCGCAGATGTACGTATAGGTTATCGAGAGAGTGCTGGGTGCATGGACGGACAAGCCCCCGTCTGCGCTACCATCAGCCCGAGAACTACCGGGTCGGTCGCCGTGAGTCCGCGAGCGGGACCGTTACCCGGAGGCTCGGGCCGGAAGAAAACCCGTCTGCGCTGCCACTGGCCCGGGAACCGGGGGTCGGTCCGAAGCGACCTTCGCGAGCAGTATAAGCGAGAGAGAGAATCACGTCGGCTCTGTAAGCCCTGCGAGTGCGGAGCGAGGACCGTTACCACCGGGCACGGGCCCGATATGCAGGGGCCGTTACCCCCGGGCACGGGCCCGATCTGCGATGGGCCGTTACCCCCGGGCACGGGCCCGATCTGCGATGGGCCGTTACCCGGAGGCTCGGGCCGGTAATGCACCTGGAGCTAGGAGGGATACCATGAAAGTCATCGACTGCCTATGCAACCTTCCGACCACCGAGGCCATCATCGACCAGATCACGGGCCTTCCTCCGCAGATGTCGGATTACCTCCGCAGGATATATGGTCCCCGCATAGCGCCCATGCTGGGGCTGACTCCCGAGGAACTGGCGCAAGCCAAGGAGGAGATGAGCGAGGAGGGCCTTTACCGCTTCCTCGAGCCGCGGGTCGAACCCATGGCTATGAGCGAGGAGCGTTTCCTGGACATGCTCGACGATTGGGGCGTAGAGCTGGCGGTGCTATACAACATGGACGAGGAGACGGTGGCGGGAGTGAAGGGGCTCTCCAACGATTACTTCGCGGAGGTGGTGAACCGCCACCCGGAGCGCCTTCGCTGCTTCGCGGGCATCGACCCCCACAAGGGCATGGACGCCGTGCGCGAGGTGGAGCGCTGCGTCAGGGAGCTGGGGCTGCACGGGGTGGCCATGCGCCCCTTCATGCAGCAGATTCCGGCCGACCACCGCAAGTTCTACCCCATATACGCCAAGTGCGTGGAGCTGGGTGTGCCGGTGTGGCTGCACCAGTCCGTGAGCTTCGCCAGCCTGCCCATGTTCCTGGAGCACCCCTCATACCTCGACCAGGTGGCACTGGATTTTCCCGAGCTAAAGGTTATCGCGGGACACGGCGGCTGGCCCTGGACGGCGGAACTGGTGGCGGTGGCCTGGCGACACCCCAACGTGTTTATCGACTTCGCCTCCATGCGTCCCCGCTACGTGGGAAGGCACAATACCGGCTGGGAGCCGCTGGTGGAATATGGCAACAGCATCCTCGCGGACCGCATACTCTTCGGCTCGACCTGGATCTTCATGGGCATGAGCGTGCCGGAGATGGTGGAGGAAATAAGCCAGATGCCCCTGAAGGAGGGGATCCTGGAGAAATGGCTCTACGGCAACGCGGCACGCCTACTCGGACTACAGTAATACTCCCGGACGTTTGCATCGCGAAAGCGATTGCGACATCCGGAGGATGGCGCAACAGTGCCTGTGCCTTAACCCTTCCGAGCGTTTAGGCCTGGCACGTGTACGTACTCTTAATGAGGAGGTAGGGGATGTTAACCAAGTACATGCAAGAAGACAAGCGCATGACGGCGAAGGAGGCGGTGGAGCGCTTCGTGGGCGATGGCGATTCGCTGGTCATCGGCAACTGCCTCTACGCCACGCCCTATGCCCTGCTGCACGAGGTGATCAGGCAGGGAAGGAAAGACCTCACCGTCTTCCAGCAGGGCGGCATCGACGAGATCGACCAGCTGATCCTGGGGGGGTGCGTGAGCAGGCTTCTCATCGCCTACAACTTCCGCATAGCGGGGGAGCGCATGG
The DNA here is from genome assembly GCA_028697145.1 of Actinomycetota bacterium. Classification (GTDB taxonomy): domain Bacteria; phylum Actinomycetota; class Geothermincolia; order Geothermincolales; family RBG-13-55-18; genus SURF-21. The sequence continues at coordinate 40,954 of JAQVFR010000030.1, forward strand.
AGACGGTGCTGGAGAGGGCTCTGCGCCGCGGCGAGGTGGAGATAGAGGACTACTCCAACTACACCCTGCTGGCCATGCTCCAGGCGGGGGCCATGGGCTATCCCTTCCTGCCGGTGATGTCCGGCATCCGCGAGACTGACGTCTGCAGGGTGGAGCGCTTCTGCGCGGGCCAGAAGTTCGACGAGGTGGAATGCCCCTTCACGGGGGAGAGGGTGGCGGTGGTGAGGGGGCGCAACCCGGACGTGGCCGTGGTGCACGTGCAGAGGGCGGACAAGTACGGCAACGCCCAGCTGTGGGGGGCCCTCATCAACACCAAGTGGGCCTGCCTGGCCTCCAGCAGGGTCATCGTGTCCTGCGAGGAGGTCGTCGACTCTGAGGTCATACGCAGGTCGCCGCATCTCACGGTGGTCCCGGGCTTCCGCGTCTGCGCGGTGGTGGAGGAGCCGTGGGGGGCCCATCCCTCCGAGCTCCTCGGCTTCTACGACTACGACATGATCTACCGCAGCCTGCTCTTCATGCAGACCATGAGCGAGGAGGGGGGCAAGGCGTTCATGGACGAATGGGTCTACGGGGTGGCGGACCGCAGGGAATACCTGCAGCACTACGCGGACCGCTTCGGGCTGAGGTATCTCAACGAACTCAAGGCCAGGCCCTACCTCAGCGTCCCCGCCGACTACGGCGCCACCTGGAGGCGCGCCTGGGACGAGAACGACGTGAGCTTCAACTTCCAGATGACCCGCGGAGAATTCCTCCAGGCCCTAGAGGAGAAAGGAGGATTCGTAAGTGGTTAAGTACACCGAATCCGAGATCATCGTGGCCAACGCCGCCCGGGAGATCGAGGACGGCGATATCGTGGTCATCGGGCAGGGCATACCCATGGCGGCGGGTGTGCTGGCCAAGGCCACCCACGCACCCAACTGCATCATCCTCACCGAGGCGGGGCTGGTGGACATCGACCCCTTCCGCAACCCCCTGCACATCGCTGACCCAACCTGCACCCGCGGCTACGCCTATTCCTGCGACATGATCGACGTCTTTGCCACCATCGTCAACCGCGGCCTGGTGGACGTCACCTTCCTGGGCGTGGGGCAGATGGACCGCTTCGGCAACATGAACTCCACCGTGTTCGGAGACTACGACGACTTCCGCATGCGCATGATGGGCGCGGGAGGAGCGCCGGAGTTCTTCGGCTACGCCCGCAAGGCGGTGCTCACCATGCGCGGCGGCAGGTTCGTGGAGAAGGTGGACTACGTCTCTTCCCCGGGCTACCTCGACGGCGGCGACGCCAGGGACAGGGCGGGTTTCCCCCCGGGGAGCGGGCCCAAGGTGGTCTACGGCACCAGGGGCGTCTTCCGCTTCGAGGAGGAGAGCAAGGAGATATATCTCGCCGGTATCTTCCCCGGCCGCAGCCTGGAGGATATCAGGGCCGAGGTGCCCTGGGACCTCGAGGTGGCGGCGGACCTCGAGGAGCTCCCCGCCCCCTCGCAGGAGGAGGTGGACCTCATCAGGGAGTTCGCCCCGGAGATAGCGGCCGGCCGCAAGCTGCAGGTCGAGCTGTCCATACCGCGTATCATGAACATCCTCGCCTCACGGGCGGGATAGTCCCTGGCCACGGCCTTTTCCGTTATATCCGCGCCGGGATTGGGAAAATACTATACACCGGTGGATGGCAAGGGCTGGTTGGAACGGGGGACGCGCTGCGCGCCTCCGGTAGTGAATCGGAGGTTCTGACATGAACGTGGGAATGCTGGGCGAGCAACATCTCCAGAGGGTCGGCGAGGCCGTCGCCATCGTCTTCGAGGGGAGGGAGATCACCAACCTCGAGGTGAGGCGCAACTCCGCCCGCATGGGAAACGCCCTACGCAGGCTGGGGATCGGGGTTGACGACATCGTGGCGGTGACCATGTCCAACTGCCCCGAGGTCTTCGAGGCCTTCGGGGGGGTCTATGCCATAGGGGGCACCGCCTTGCCCATCCTCTTCGTCCTCTCCGCGGACGAGTGCCGCTTCATCCTGGAGGACTCCGAAGCGGTCGCGGTGGTCACCGACACCATTCTGCTCCCCAAGGTACTGGAAGCAACCGAGGGGCTGGAGACGCTGCGGCACGTCATCGTGGTGGGCGGAGAGGACTCCGAGCGCACCCTTTCCTACGAGGGGCTGCTGGCCGATTCCTCTCCCGAGCTGGAGATGGTGGACAGGGCGCCCGACGACGTGGCCATCCTCATGTACACCTCGGGGACGACCGGAAGGCCGAAGGGGGTCATGCTAACCCACAGCAACCTTATCGCCGCGGCCAGGAGCGCCTATCTCGCCAACGAGGTGACCAAGCCGCAGATCACCCTGGTCTGCCTCCCCATGGCTCATATCTACGGCGTGGGAGCCATGAACGCCGGCAACTTCAGCGATATGCCCGAGACCAAGGCCATCCTCATGCGCTGGTACGAGCCCGAGGAGTGCATGCGCCTCATCGAGAATCACAAGGTCAATTTCTTCCCCGCCGTCCCCACCATGTATTCGCTCATCCTCAACCACCCCAACGCGGACGAGTACGACCTCAGTTCCCTCGAGGACTGTATCGCCGGGGCCGCCCCGCTGCCCCTTGAGCTGAGACGTGACTTCACGGAGAAGTTCGGCTGCCGCATGCGGCAGCTCTACGGCCTGACGGAATCGGCCGGCATGGGGGCCATCCTGCGGCCCAGCCAGGAGTGGCGGGACGGCTCGACGGGGAAGGCGTACCCCGACGTGGAGCTGGCCATCGTGGACGAGGACGATAATCCCCTTCCGCCCCGCGGGATCGGCGAGATAGTCATCAGGGGCCCGCACGTCATGAAGGGCTACTACAAGCTCCCGCGGGATACGGAGGAGGCGCTGCGGGGAGGGTGGCTGCACACCGGGGACATCGGCTACCTCGACGAGGACGGCTACCTGTATATCACCGACCGCAAGAAGGACATCATCATCAAGGGCGGCGAGAACATCATGCCCGTGCAGATCGAGGAGGTCATATACGCCCATCCCGCCGTGGCCGAGGCCGCGGTCATCGGGGTCGCCGATCTCACCTACGGGGAGGACATCGTGGCCTACGTGGCCCTGAAACCGGGCGCGGAGGCGACGCCCGAGGAGATACTGGGGTTCTGCCGCGAGCGCCTGCCCAGCTTCAAGCAGCCCCGCGAGGTGCGCATCCTGGACACCCTCCCGAAGAGCTCCATCGGCAAGATACTCAAGCGCGAACTGCGCAGCCAGTACCAGGC
>JAQVFR010000031.1 GCA_028697145.1 Actinomycetota bacterium
GCTGGACGCGCACGCGCAGGTCGCCTCCCGCGCGGGAGGCGTGGTTTGAAACACGTTGCCTGCGGCATGGATCTCAAGAATCCCGCCGGTCGCCTCCCGCGCGGGAGGCGTGGATTGAAACGCGGGCTGACCCCGAAACGGGGGGCCGCCTCCTTCGTCGCCTCCCGCGCGGGAGGCGTGGATTGAAACGATTTCAATCCAATCCTAGGAAGCGTTGCCCCCTATGATAACACTATTCTTAATATGATATCATATTGGTTGGAGGTGGTGTCGGTGGTGAGGACTATAATCCAACTGGATGATGAGCAGCATAGAGAACTGAAGAGGATAGCGCGGGAAAGGCACAAGTCCATGTCGGCCTTGATACGCGAGGGAGTGGACAGGATCATCCGTGATGCGGTGGCGCCGGAGGACAGGAAAAGACGTGCCCTGGAGGTCGCCGGCAAGTATCGCTCCGGCATACGCGACCTGGCGGAGAAGCACGACGCTTACCTGGCGGAGGATTACGGAGAGGAGACACGGTGAGATGTTTCGTCGATACCTCCGCCTTCATCGCTTTGCTCAACCGTGACGACCGTTTTCACGGCAGGGCGAAAGCGAGATGGCAGGAGTTGCTCTCTGATGACGTCCCCCTGGTCACCAGCAACTACGTCATCATGGAGACATTCACCCTCGCCATGCACCGCCTGGGGCGGCGAGCGGCGAAGGATTTCAACGACGCCGTGGTCCCCGTGCTCGAAACGGTGTGGATCAACGAGGACATCCACGGCGCGGCCGTCTCCTCCATCGTCGTCTCCGGCAAACGCAACCTGAGCCTGGTGGACTGCAGCAGCTTTGAGATCATGCGGCGCCTGGGCGTGGAAAGGGCCTTCGCCTTCGAACGGCATTTCCGCGACCAGGGGTTCTCACTGGTGAACTAGAAGGGGAGCGCTCAGGGCATCTTCTCCACGCGGAAGGTGGTGCGCCAGGGCGGGGAGGCGTGGCGCATGTAGACCACGCCGCTGCCGCGCAGCCCCAGGCTCTTGGCCTCGCGGTAGACGTAGATGACCGCGTCGCGGGCGCGCGCCCCCAGTTCGGCCCCGGCGTTGTGCACGTGCATCTCCAGGTTATGGGAATCCAGGCCGGCCAGCCGCCCCACCTTGCGGGCGTCCACGTAACAGCGCTTGGACTTGAGCATGAGCCAGTCTCCGGCCTCGCGCGCCTGCAGCCTCAGTTCCTCGCCCTCCTCGCCCAGGCACTTTCCCGCCAGTTCGGTCTCCACGCGGCAGCAGCGCGCGCGGCGGAAGCAGTAATCGCCCACCGTCTCCGCCCTGATGTCCAGGAAAACGGACTTGAGCCCCGCGAAGTTGCCGACGCGCCTGGCCCTCAGCGCCAGGCGTCTCTCCGGCGTCCCCTCCGCCTGCATGCCCACGTAGTCCAGGCCGTCCGGAATCTCCAGCTCGCCGCCGCCCAGGCGGGAATTCGCCTCCACCCCCAGGCTGGTGAGATATCCCACCGCCTCGCGCTGCCACTGCATGCGCAGCTGCAGGTAATCGGCGGAGGCCTCGCGCATCAGCCGCAGCGCCAGGTCCACCACCTCCGCGTCGTCGAGCGCGGGCAGGGCGCGGCGCACGCGCATCTTGGTGAGCTTGTCGCGAGAGCGCAGGTTAAGGAAGAAATCGGCCAGGGCGAATTCGCGGAAGCGCTCTCTGCGCGCCTCCTCCTCGCGGCGGTTGTTCTCCAGTATGTCCTCCAGGGATTCGCCGCCGCCCTTGAATACCGGCTTGGGGAACTTCATCTCTCTAAGCGTACAGGTCGCGGGCCTTTCCGGCCACGATACGCACCAGGTCCTGCCCCCGCGACACCGGGAATATATCGTAACCCGCGTCGCGGATGGCCTCCGCCTTCTCGTTGTAGGTCTGGTCGATGAGGAAGACCGAGCCCGAGTTCTCCGGGTGCATGAGCAGCGCCTCCCCCAGATGGAAGGAGGCCTCCGCGATGTTGGTGATCTCGGTGTCGGAGATGAGGCAGAAGTGCTTGGCGCGGTGCGTCTCCAGGGAGGCCAGGTAGCGGAACTCCTGCACCGGGAACACCGTGCCCCCTCCGTAGTAGGTCACCAGCCCCTCCTCCACCCGGCGCAGGTCCCACACCGGCTTTACCACCATGGAGCGCTGCTGGTCGGAATAGACCACCAGTCCCACCTTCGCGCCCAGGTTGCCGGCGCTGCGCGCCATGACGAAACCGGCCAGCACGGCGTTGGCCACCTCCGAGGTGGGGTTGGTCATGGAGCCGGAGGCGTCCAGTATGATGATCACGTCCGGGGGCGTCTTGCGCCGCGACACCACCTCCATCTGCACCTTCTCCCACTGCTTGGTGGTGAGGGTGGGGATGGCCTTGCCGCAGGTGTAGAGGGTATAGGAGAGGTCCAGGCGCTCGAAGGGGTCGGCCATCCCCCAGGCCAGGGGGGCATGCGGCACCTCCTCGCCCGCCTCGCTGCGCACGGGCTGGAAGCGCACCTCGTAGCGGCGGGAGAGGTCGCGGTAGTACCACACCAGGGCCTGGGTCTCGGAGCCGGCCCCGATCCCCCCCACCAGCTCCTTGAAGTCCTGCATGCCCATCTCCATGGCCATGGAGCGCAATGCCTCCTCGGGGGAGCGCGACCGCAGGTCGTCGATGCCGTGGTCCATGATGCGGCTGTCGTCCATCTCCTCCGGGTCCTCGTAGTAGCGATGCAGGTAACCCACGAGGAAGCGCACCTTCTCCTCCCACCCCGCGGCGGCGAAGGGGCGGTCCAGGACCCGCGCGGCCAGGCGGCGGGCGTCGTCGCGCATCTCCTTCGGCACCCTTCCTATCAGGGCGCCCGGCGCCTCCCACAGCTCCTCGAAACAGCAGAGGAGGAACTTCCACATCTTGCTCTGTTTCCAGCCCTTGGCTTTGTCCAGCGCGTGGTAGAGGCCGATCATCTGCTCGCGCATGCCGCCGCGGGCGGCATAAGTCACGTTCACTATGTCGCAGAAGAGGCGCTGTATGGACATGGCCTCCTGGAAGTTCACCATGCGCCCCCGGTCCTTGACCTCCTCCAGGGCCATCTTGGCGGAGGCGGTGAGGCGCAGGGAAGTGCGCATGTCGAAGGGCGCCAGGGCATAATGGAGCAACTGGTACACCACGACGGCTTCCAGGTTCTGGATGCCCAGCTTTTCCATGACCTCGGGGACGTTGATGTACACGCGGTTTTCGGACGGCTCCCACATGCCGAACTCATCGTTGAGCTTGGCGGCATGGGGATGGCCCGCGGGGTTGAGCACGAACTCCGGGTCCATGATGCGCGGGTAGCTGCAGAAGGCCCGCGCCCGCTCCAGGATCTCGTCGAGGTCGACTCCCTGAATGCGCAAGGGCTCACCTCCGCTTTTCGCGCGCGATCTCCCGGTAGACCTGGCGCAGCATGGTGGCGATGGGATATTTCGCCGGTGAATCGTAGCTCTTGAGCGATTCCAGGGCCTCGAGTATGAGGCCGGCGTCGACGGCCTCCCCCCGCACCGCATGCTCGTACAGCTCCAGGACGCCGTCGAGGGTCTTGATCATGCGCCGGCTCTTGAGGTAGTGGTTGCGGGAGGTGGCGAAGAGGTCTTTCACCAGTGCTATGCGGTCGTTCATGAACTCCGGGCGCTCCGACCAGGCGCGGTCGGTGGGTATGAGCTTGAACCACAGCACGTAGGGGACCACCGCCTCCACTTCCTCCAGCCCCGCCTTGTCGCGGCCCCGGTACCACGCCAGCGCCTTGGCATAGCGCTCGATGGTCTTTCCCGCGCGCACGCTGACCTCGTTCTCGGTCTTGAAACAGATGTTCTCGGTATTGTGGTAATGGCATCCCCCGAGATGGCCGCCTCCCGCCGCTCCCCCGTCGTCCACCTGGGAGCAGAGGATGGGCGGTTTCACGAACCAGGCGAAGCCCTTGTTCTTGCGCTCGATGTCCGGGGAGGCGAGGGTGCAGCCATTGAGCTCGGAGATGAAATTGTAGAGGATGTAGAGCGCGCCGGGCTCCAGTTCCACGGCGGCGATGCTCTCGCGTATGGCCTCGAAGTCCGCGGCGGTTATCTCCACCCCGATCTCGTCGCGCAGGTGGGCCACGTAGGTCTCCTCGTTCCCGGTGAGCTTGCGGTCCTCGCCGCCTTGCGCCATCTCCAGGAAGTAGGGGTTGAGGGTGGGCGCGAACACGCCCACGTCGATGCGGTCGAGGAAGGGCGGCGTGAGGTCGGACGAGGCCACGTCGCGGAAGTTGGCGGTGAGGAAGGTGGCCCCCTCGGCGGCGTATATCTTCGAGTCGCCGTAAACGGAGAAACCACGGTCCATCATCTCCAGCAGGTTGTTGGTGCGGCCGGGGGTGAGGCGGTTGACCTCGTCCACCATGCGGAAGGGCGAGAGCATGAACTTGCGCGGGATGATCTCCTCCTCGCCGTCGCGCATGAGCTTGCCCAGGTGCGGGCGGCCGATCATCTTCTCCTCGGTGAGTTCGTGGTGGCCGTGGATGGTGGCCTCGTGGATGGCCTCCATCACCTTGAAATCGCCCTCGCCGTCGCCGAAGGTCTCCTCCAGCAGGGCGCCGTGCACGAAAGCCCCCACGAACTCCGCCGAGGTGGTCTTGCCCGAACCCGGCGAGCCGTAAAGGATCATGGTGCCGTTGCGCAGCACCGAGGTGAGCAGGGCCAGGAGCAGCGGGGAATTGTAGCTCTCCTCCGCGAGCACGATGCTCTCGGTCTCGTTCAGGTTGAGCGGCACCTCCCTCTGTTCGCGGAAACGTATGTCGTGGTTGAGGTTGATGTACAGCCCGCTGTCCTCGATGGCAGCGTAGATGCGTTGCAGCTTCCGGTTCAGCTCGTTCATGTCGCGATTCTCTCCCTCTCCTGTTCCTCGCGTCCTTCCTCGTCGCGAGACCTCTGTTATAATGATTCTACCCTATCCCGTATGTGGGAAGGATAATGTTCATCAAAGTGGGGCTCCGGGTAAACGGCAAGATATCACGAGAGGGGTCCGCGGCATCCGCGGGCAGAAACCCGTCCCCGGGAGGATGAGGAAAACGGGGGTAGCGATGGCAAGCGAGCAAGTGGTGAAGTTTGGCAAACAGCTGGCGGTCATGCATGCCGTCGAGGCCGTAATCGCCATGCGCGCGGCCAGGAAGCGCGGCCTAAACGCGACGAAGTACTTCTGCCTCACCCTGGTGCTGGGGGTGTTCGTGCTCGTCCCCCTGCTGCGCAAACCCAAGCCGGAGAAAAAGGTCCGGAAGGTCGACATCTGATCCCGCCGCGGTTACGGGGCGTGCGCGCGGAGGTTTCTTTGCGGCGCTGCCTGGCCGCCGACCCGCGGCATCATCTCTTCCCGCCGTGGGTCTCCAGCATCAGGCGCACCACTTCCCGCGAGTGCATGCGCGGGCCGAGCCCGAGTGCCTCCCTCGTCATCTCGTCCGACGCCGTCCAGCGGTAGCGGATGAAGTCGAGCATGCCGGAGGGCCCCTCGATGAGGGGGGCGCGCAGCTTCCACAGCAGGTCCACGAGGGGATAGACGACCTTCGCCGGCAGGGGCACCAGGGGTTTCCCGGCCATGCGGGCTATCTCCTCGACGCTGACGGTCCCCTCTCCGCAAGCGTGGAAATAGCCTTCCGCGCCCTCTTCCAGGACGCGCATGAAGACCTCGGCGGCGTCGTCCTCGTGCACGAACTGCATCTGTGTCGCGGTATCGCCCACGGCCGGCAGGAAGGGAAGCCTGATCATGAAGTGCGACACGAAGTTGTCGACGTTCGGGCCGTAGACGATGCAGGGCCTGATCACCGCCACTTTCACGTGCGGATTCTCGTTCTTGAAGATACGGACGATCAACTCGTTCTCGTACTTGTTGGAGGCATACATGAAATTGCGCTGGCGACGCGGCGGATCGTTCTCGGTCAACCAATCCGGATTATCGGGCAATGCGCCAAAAGCAGTGGTGGACGAGGCGATCACAAGGTGTTTCGCAACACAGGCGGCGCTGGCGGCCAGCACGTTGCGGGTGCCGCCCACGTCGATGTCATACTCGAGATCTGCATCGTGCAGTGGATCGAAGACGTAGGCCAGGTGGACCACGGCCTGCACCTCGCCTAAGGTGAAGAGGTTGATAAGGGACGGGTCGCGCACGTCCATGCGGTGGAAGTCCATCTTCGCGGCGCTCACCCGCGGCGGATTGAGGTCCACCCCTATGATCCTGGAAACCTTGCCGCTCTCGTCCATCAGACGGAGCAGGCGCGAGCCGATGTAACCCGAACAGCCGGTGACGGCTACGACGGACATATCGATCCCCCCTCCCGGATCTATGCCTCCTGACTAGTCCGAACGTAACAGAAAACGAACCGGCTGCGCAACAACCGTGGGTCAGGCCGCCGTCTGTCGCCTACAGGGGCATGCCGTTAACCGAACAAGTACAGCAAATAGGTATGAAAAGGCTTGACCCAGGAGCGCGCTCGTGTTATAAGTTAGTTAATATTCACTAACCCAGATTGTGAGGCGGCATGTCGTCAAGGAGCGGGCGGTTGAGCGGGCCGGAGCGCAAGGAGCAGATCGTCCAGGCGGCCATAACAATCATGGCCGAACACGGTCTTCCCGGCGCCACCACGCGCCGCATAGCGGAGGAGGTGGGAGTATCCGAGCCCGCCCTGTACAAGTACTTCCCCGGCAAGAAGGAGCTCCTCCTGGAGGCCCTCGACGAGGTGGGCAAGCGATTCTTCGCCACCATCGCCGCCGCGGCGAGCGAGGAGGGGAACGTCCCCGACCGTATCTACAACATGAGCGCAACCTTCTACGAGTTCGTCATGGACCACCCCGAGGAGTCCATGCTCCTCTTCGAAACCGTGACCGGAGCCCGCGATCCGGAGATCCGGACGGCGCTCAGCGACAAGCTCCTGCAATCGACCGCCGTGCTCTCGCAGATGTTCGAGCGCGGCAAGAGGGAGGGTTCCGTGCGTGAGGACCTCGACATCACGGTTGCGGCGTGGCAGATCCTCGCCCTCGGCATCACCCTCGTCTTTGCCGCGCTGACCGGGCTCGAGGACGTGCTCACCCGCGACAAGGCGCTGCTGGCGGTGAAGGAGGTCCTGGAGAACATCGTGAGCAACGCCGCGACGCAGGAAAGGTGAATCCCGCGCCCGGCATGGGTCTCGGGGCATGGACGCCGCCGCAACCGGGGTTGCCCGGCTGGATTGAAGACGCGGGGAAGCGGGGACCCCGCAAGCATCGTAGACACTCCCGCCCGCGGGCGGGCAGACGCAAAACGGACGCAGCGTAGTGAAAGGAGAGCAAGAGATGAAAGCGTTGGTCATGGGTGGAGGCATGGGCGGACTGGCCACGGCCATCAACCTGCTGGATCTGGGACTGGAAGTGGAGCTGGTGGAGGCCGATGAGATATTCGGCGGGCGCGCCAGTTCGTGGCTGGACGAAGACGGGGACATGATCGACAACGCCCTGCACGTCTTCTTCCCCTATTACGCCAACCTGCTCAATTTCTTCAAGAAGATGGGCATCGAGGAGAACATCCTGTGGAAGCAGACCGAGTTCTACTACATGCAGGAGGGCGGCAGGGAGGCCGTGCTCAAGTTCGCCAACCTGCCCGCTCCTTTCCACGCCGCGGTGGCTTTCTGGAGCCTGCTCAAGAACTATACCGCGGTGCCAAAGTGGAAGCTGCTCTTCACCGCCGCGGGCATGGGCGGCGCGGTCATGTACTCCAACCGCAAGATCGAGAAGCTCGACGAGGTGACCTTCGGGCAGTGGCTGGTACGCCGCGCCCCCAAGGACGCCTTCCTGCCCCTGGAGCCGGGGATCAACGGCCTTACCTTCACCCCCTCGTGGATGATCTCCGCCAAGGTAATGCTCAACTGGTTCCGCAAGGTCGCGGCCGACCCGGACAGCGCCCGCGTGGGCTTCGCCAACGGCGGGCTGGGCGAGATCTGGGTGGACACCTGCCTCGACTACATCCACTCCAAGGGCGGCAAGACGGAGCTCAAGAAGGCTGTCTCCGCCATCAACTTCGAGGACGGCAAGGTGAAGAGCGTCACCGTGGGCGGGAAGGAGAGGACAGCGGACATCTACGTGTCCGCCATCAGCCCCTACTCACTGCGCAGCGTCCTTCCCAAGGAGGCATTCTTCTACGATTACTTCAGGAACCTGTGGCACTTCCGCTACGCGCCCTCGCTGTCGCTGCAGGTGTGGTTCGACCGCAAGCTCACGGACGTGGACGTTACCTTCTTCTCCAACAACTGCATCTTCAACACCTATGCCGACCTCTCCAACGTGCTGCCCGACATATTCAAGGGCGGCTCCATGTTCGAGATGGTGCTCTCCCCCGCCGACCACATCGAGGGCCTGCCGGACGAGGTCATCTTCGACATCGCCATCAAGCAGATAAAGGGCCTCTTCCCGGGGGCGCGGGAGGCCGAGGTGCGCAAGTACAAGGTGGTCAGGGAGCGCCAGGGCGTCTACCGCGCCCTGCCGGGGATGGAGAGCCACCGCCCCTACCAGCGTTCTCCCATCGACAACCTCTACCTCACCGGCGACTACACCAAGACCCACGTCTCCTCGGGAGGCATGGAGGCGGCCATCTGGAACGCCAACCACGTGGCCGAGGTCATCGCCCTGGACAAGCTGGGCAGGACCGTCTCCCTCAACGTGGAGTGGAAGCCGAAGAAGGGGCTTACCCCCCTGCTCAAACCGGCCACCCAGGTGGGAGCGGCCCTGGGGGGGCTGGCGCTGGCCAGGGGAGCCCTGAAGCTGCTCAAGGCATCGCGCAGCGAGGATTGACCCGATACGTAAATACCTGTCACCTCCCCGGGTGTCAGCAGGGACAGTTCCGGCCTATCCCCCCCATGGGCCGGAACAGCCGGGGCGCGGCCGCGGCCGCGCCCCTTCCTTTTGCGTGGGAATAATAAAAAACGTGAGTGAACGCGTCTGAGGCTGTAAGGACAGCGGCCATGCCGGTACTTTTCAGCGACCGGGAGGAAGCCGGACAGAGGCTCGCGGAATCCTACCAGGGACAGCGAGAGGACGTCGTGGTCCTCGGCATACCCAGGGGAGGCCTGCCCGTGGGTTACCCCCTCGCCCAGTCCACGGGCGGCATCTTCGACGTCATCGTGGTGCGCAAGCTGCCTGTGCCGTTCAGCCCCGAGGCGGGCTTCGGAGCCATCGCCCCCGACGGCTCCCTGGTCATCAACGAGGAGATGATGCGCTCGCTGCGCCTCCCCGACAGGCAGATAAAAGAGATAGCCGCCGAGGTCCTGGGGGAGGTCAGGAGAAGGGAGGCGGCCTACCGCGGCGACCGCCCTTTCCCGGAGCTGAAGGGAAAGAACGTGGTGCTCACCGACGACGGTCTGGCTACTGGTTACACCATGATCGCGGCCATAGAGATGGCGAGGAAACTGGGGGCGGGACACGTGGCCGCGGCCGTGCCCGTCAGCCCGGCGGATACGGCGGACCGCATAAGGCCCATGGTCGATTACTTCCACTGCCTGTACGTCTCTAGCCACTATCCCTTCGCCGTGGCCGGCTTCTACCACGACTTCCACGACATGAGCGACGCGGAGGTGTTGAGATACCTCGAACGCCGATGATGCGCTCGTGCGCGGACGCCTCCGCGACGTTCAATCCGAGTGCATGACAGAGTCATCTCTTGTCGTAGATGTAGAAAGTCCCGAGGGCCTTGGCCACGAGGCCGTCCCCGCTCCTCACCTCGGACTCGATGGTGGCGAGGCGGCGTCGGCGGTCGACCACCCTGGAATCGCAGACGAGGTGGCCGGACTTGACCGCGGTGACGTAGGAGATCTTTATCTCGACGGTGGCGCACAACTCCTCGTCGGCAAGGGTGGAATACACCGCCGCCCCCATGCCGAAATCGGCCATGGAGTAGATGACCCCGCCGTGCAGTACGCCGTGGGGATTGACCAGTTCTTTCCTGATCTCCAGCTCGCAGCGGCTGCGGCCGTCCCCGTACTCGCTGAACACGATGCCGAGCATGTCCCCGAAGGGGTTGGAGCCTTCCTCCGGCTGCGGTAGATCCTTCGCCATCACGTCCTCCCCACTGCTGCGGCCGCATAGACATTATCGCATACCGGGGGCGCCGGGAGCCCGGGAGCGCTCTGTATCCGCCCCTGACCACGGGCGGGGATAGGGGCCGGTCACAGCTCGATGGCCATGCCCTCCGCGGCCAGCTCGACCTTGCCGTCGAAGCTGGAACGGGCGTCCTCGAGGGCGCGGTCTCCGCTCAGGGTCGGCCAGAGATGGGTGAGCAGGAGCGTCCCTACGCCCGCTTCCGCCGCCGCCTCGCCCGCCTCGGCGGCGAAGAGATGGCCCTGCATCCTGTTCCTCACCTGGCTGGTGAAGGTGGCCTCGCAGATGAAGAGGTCCGCGCCCCGGGCCTGTTCGACAAGGGCCGCGCAGAGGTCGGTGTCGCCCGAGTAGCATACCACCTTACCGTCACGGGATATCCTGTATATCAGGGAGTCGATCGCCCCGTGCGCGGCGGGCAGGGCCACGATATCAAAACCGGCGATGCCTTGCGGGACCCCGGGGCGCACCCCGCGCAGGTCGAGGGACCGCATGAACTCTTCCCTGCTCCCCGCCTGCAGCGGGCTGGTTATGACCTCGGATGCGTGCGGCGGGGCGAGAAGGGGCAGGGGATCCACCTCTTTCTCCCAGAACCTCCTGGCGGTGCAGAGCCCGTAGATATCCACGTAGTGGTCGTAGTGCATATGCGTGAGGGCGAGGCCACCGAGCCCGTCCGGGCGCACGTGCTCGAGGAGATTGGCGAGGGCGCCCGAGCCCAGGTCCACGACGAGGTTGCCCTCCGCGTTCTGAAACAAGTACCCGCTGCAGGCCCTTCCCGCCCCTGGATATCCGCCGGAACTGCCGAGGACCGTTACCTTAAAGCCCATCATCTCCCTCCTTGCCTCGCCTGCGATCTACGCCCGGCATCCATCGCTCCCTCACAGTCTCTCACAGTTCCGAGGGCGCATGCCACAAGCTGTCCGCACGTGTCCCTCATGGAGTATACTTCTTCATGTCCGACCCGCGGGACGAAAGGGGTGATGGTGATGCCCGGCGATTTCCTCTCCGGCGTGGAACGTTCGAACGCCTCCATCGGGGACCTTTCCTTCAAGCTGCCGGTGATAATCAAGGAAGCGCGCATCATCTCGGCCGTCTTTCCCGCGTCAGCGAAAAAGCTGCGCGCGCTCATCCCGGACAAGAACCTGGTCCCGGCCCAGCTGCTGCCGGGCATGGGGCTGGTCCAGCTAACCGCCTACGAATACAGCGACACCGACATGGGGCCGTTCAACGAGTTCTCCGTCGTCATCCCCCTCTACATGCCTGGTTTCCCCAAGCTCCCCTTCTATAATCTCAACAAGGCCAGGACCACGCGCGAGGTGCACAACTTCCTCCTCCACCGCGCGGCGACCTCCGAAACCGCGGTGCGCATCCTCGGGGAACACCACCTCTGGCCGGAGTTCCCGGCCTCTATAGAATTCAGCGAGGACGAGGGCTGGCTGACCTGCGAATGGAAGGAGGGGGACGATCTCATCTGCCTCCTGCGCGGCCGCAAGATACCGGCAAAGCATATGGGCGTGGTGAAGATCTTCATTTTTACCCCCCGGCACCCGCATGCCCAGCGTGCCGACATCAATCCCGACCAGAGCGTCACCACCCGCGGCAGTGAAAACGCCGAGCTGTCACTGGGTTCTTCCCATCCCATCGCAGCGGAGCTCTCCGAGACGCTGGCATCCACCAGGGCGCGCATGTACACCTACGGGCCGCGATGGCAATTGATCGCCTACGGACCACAGCCTTCGCGCGGGGACACGGCGGGATAAGCGGCCCCTGGTCTCGCTTATTAGTATCGCTTATAATCTATTCATCGTCATGGTCCGGTCATCGCGGAGGGGAAGCCTTCATCCCATGAATACAGATAGCCTCCGGCAATTGCTCGCATTGGCGGATACCGGCAGCTACAGCGGGGCGGCCGCGATATCGGGGGTCACCCAACCCGCCATAAGCCTCACCGTCAAGAAGATGGAGAAAGACCTGGGCGTAAAGCTGTTCGAGCGCGTGGGGAACCGCTACGTGCCCACCGATGCCGGGCGCATACTCCTGAAGCATGCGGGCGAGATCCTGGACGCGGAATCAAGACTCCTCGCCTCTCTGCAGCGGGCCGCGGGGAGCGCGCCGGTGAGACTTCGCGTAGCTACCAGCAACATCCCGGGCGAATACGTCCTGCCGCTTATCCTCGGCGATTTCAGGTCGGAGAAACCGCACATAGAGCCCGTGTTGGAGGTCATGGACAGCTCGAGGGTGGTGGAGTCGTTGCGCTCGGGCGGCTTCGAGGTCGGCTTCATCGGCATCAGCATCGATCCCGGCGACCTGGAGGTCACTCCCTTCTGCCCCGACGTCCTCAGGGTCATCTGCCACCCGGCCCATCCCCTGTCCGGCAGGAAGGCCGTCCGGCCTCAGCAGCTGGCGCAGGAGAAGTTCCTGCTGCGGGAGGAAGGCTCGGGGACAAAGGAACTCATGGTCAAGGCCTTCCGCGAGGCGGGGCTGGACATGGAAGAGCTGCGGGTCGAGATGGAACTCGGAAGCACCAGCTCGGTGATATCCGCTGTCGAATCGGGCGCTGGCATCTCCCTGGTGTCGGCCTGGGCCGCAAGGGGTCCTTTCGCCGAGGGGAAGATCGGATATATCCAGGTGCCGCGGCTGAAGGTGAGGCGGCGGTTCAGCCTGGTGCGGGTGAAGAAACGCCCGCTCAGCCCGGCGGCGAAGCCCTTCGTCGATTTCGTCATCTCCCGGCGCGGCTTTCTCGGGAGTTATGCCCGGAGCATAGGCGCGGCCTGAACGGGATCGCGACGCCCCACGGCATGCATTCATTATAAGCAAGGATTATAAAAACGTGCGCCCATGCAGCCGGGCACCAGTCCCCGCGAAAGCCCTGTCTGTGCGCGCCCCCGCCCGGGCTTAGGGGGTCACGACAGCATGCAGCGCATGATGCGCGGCATCATGCCGGGCATGATCCTGTCCATCACCCGGGGAAGGATCTCCGGCATGAGCTCGCGCATGGAATCGCCCATGGTGGGCATCTTCGCCTCCATGAGGGGCATCATGCGCGGCAGCATCCAGGGCATCATCACCGGCAGCATCTTCGGCATCACCAGGGGCAGCACGCTATCGGCGAGGGCGAACATCCCATTTTTCAGCGGCGCCGGGACTTTCTTTCCCAGGCGCATGGCCCTTCCCGGCAGCGGTGAGATCGAGTCCGCATGTCGTGTGCATCATATACCCCCGGGGGTATAAGCGACATGATATGAATCAACGCTCCACGAGGGCCGCGGAGAGGGCGGGACAGGGAAGGGGTGTTTGAGGCTCGCTCGCGGATGTCCGCGCCGGGGCCGTACGCTGACCCCGCGAGCGGGGGATTATTCCGGCGTCACGGGACCGATCCTGGAGCTGAAGCGCAGGAAGAAATCGATGGCGTCCGCGACGGCGTCCTCGGGCGAGGCGGACTTGTCTTTCGAGAGGCAGTCCCTCATGCGATGGGTGATGATGTGGATGCCGATGCGGTCCATCGCCGATCGCACGGCGGCTACCTGCATCAGGACTTCCTCGCAGTCCTTTTCATCCTCCACCATGCGGATGATGCCGCGCACCTGCCCCTCCACGCGGTTGAGCCTGTTCAATATGGCTTCCCTGTTGTCATCGCTTTTGGACATCACAGCTCCTCGCCTTGAACCATGGATATTATATATCGCCCGTAAGCGTGAGACCATTGCCCCGATGCCATGCGCCGCGCGCCCTCGGCACTACGGCGCCCGCTTTCTTCCGCCGCAGGATTCACGGGCGTCTCCCACGAAGAATGTTTAAACGGGAAGGGGAGGTTGTTTCACTTGCGCGGGAACGGGGTATCGGATTATTACGAAACGGCGTGAAGCGCCCGTTCAGGCCTTCGCGTCCCCCGGCGTGGTCAAAGCGCGAACGGGGCGCCCCCGTCGAGGACGGTAAAGGAGGTGAAGCATGGAGAAGCAGGTGGGCAGGATCACGCACTTCTTCGGCAAGATAGGCGTGGCGGCGATCGAGCTCGAGGACGAGCTTAAGGTGGGAGACACCATTCACGTCAAGGGGCATACCTCGGATTGGACCCAGGAGGTATCGTCCATCCAGATCGAGCACGACCAGTTCGAGAAGGCCGGGCCCGGAGACGTGATCGGCATCAAGGTGGAAGGCCATGCCCGCGAACACGACGTCGTGTACAAGGTGATCCCGGACTGACTTCTTCCCACACGCGCCGCGGACGGCGTGGATCGATACGCGCATGGTTTATAATGGCTCCGTGGACGCAGTCGAGGTGATAACGGCCCGACAGGAGGAAGGATGACCGAGGCGGCCGCGAGCGGGAACGAACGCCTGGAGTTCGAGATAAGGGGTGGCCCGTGGGAGAGCGCACACGTCGTCATCTTCTATGGGGCCGTGGCCTGCGCGGTCCTGGCCACCCTTGGCGTGACGCGCCTCTTCCTGGGCATCAGCTGCGTAGTCCTGCTCCTGTACAGCATGTTCACCATGTTCTCATCGCCCACTTTCGTCATGAGCGACGCGGCGGCGCGCGAACTCGTCGTGGAAAGATACCATTACTTCATCCCCAGCCGCAGCCGCATCGGGCGGGAGGAGCTGGAGGCCCTGGAGGTCGTCGAGTCGGGGCGCATCCCGGCGGAGGAAGGAGCAAAGAGCGCGCGGCGCGATCTCTCCTATTCCGTGCGCATATACCTGAGGCGAAAGAACGGGCGGCGCATGAGGCTTTTCAGCTCCGGCATGACCGGGGCCCCCTCCGATAACCGCGCCAAGGCTTTCCTCATCGTCCAGGACCTGTCCCGCGACCTGGACATCCCCGTTACCTATAACCGGCGCGGCCGCGAGAGCAGGGGCGCCGGGGAACAGCCGGGGGCATAAGACGACATGAAGACCAGGCGTGCCGGACCGGTCAGCGTTTTCCTGCTATACGCGCTGCTGATCCTGTTCACGCTGTCCCTGGCAGCTTGCGGCGGCGGCGGCGAGGACCTCTCCTCGTGGGAGCGCGACCCCATCGTTCCTGGCTACTCCATGGCCGATGTCGATATCGGCAGCCCCTTCTCCGCGGTGCAGGAAATACACGGCGATCCGGACCAGAAACTCAAGGACGGGGGATATCACTACGCTTACTACGGCCGGATCGCGGAGGCGGGGAAGATCGACGATCCCGCCTCGTGGCGAATGGTCGTCACCCTCTACGATAACGGCAACGGCTATCTCGACGCCGCGGACGAGGTGGGTTCCGTAGAGGTCTCCGCCCCCTACTACGGCGCCACCTTGAGCGGCGTGGGGATAGGGAGTTCGCCGGGCGATATCGAGGCGGAGTTCGGGCCGTGCGAGAGCGTCTCCGAGACCCGGGGTCCGGGAGGCGAGGACCTCGCGCTTTATTCCTACCCGCACAGGGGGATAGATTTCCTGGTGTCACGGCGCACCAGCGTGATAACCGTCATCGTCACCGCCTACGGCGGACTCGAGACCGTCGATGCCGCCGGCGGCGCGGACGCCAAGGGAGGCCTCTTCGGGATCCACGGGGCGGCGCCCATCGTGCCGGGCCAGACGGCGGCGGGGATCATTATCGGCGACGAGTTCCGGTCGGTGAGGGATAAATATGGCGGGCCCGACAGCACCGGCTCCACCACCGAGGGACTGGTATTCGCCACCTACACCGGCGGTTACGGCACCTGGAAGCTCAACGTATACCTCGAGGACAGCGACGGCAACGACTCCCTGGGCGATTTCGACCTCGTGGTCTCCATCAGCGTTCGCTTCCCCTACGCCGGCAGAACGCCCAAGGGCGTGGGTATAGCGTCCTCCACCGCGGACGCGGTGAAGGAGTTCGGGCCGCCGGAGAGACAGACCAACGCGACGCACCAGGGTGAGGAGCTGACCATTCTGGAATTTAATTCCAAGGGGATAGTCTTTGCCGCCAGGGCCGCCAGCGGCGAGATAGTGGAGATCGACGTCAACCGCTCCCTGGCGCCCTGACGGCAGTGGCGCGCGGCAGCGGTCCCTCGAGGGATACGATAGGAAAGCGGGTGATGGTGTTGTTCAGGAAGACCAAGAGGCTGGTCCTGCTCTCCGCGTTGTGCTACGGGGCGGCGGTGAGGTCGCTGCATCCCGGCCCCCGAGAACTTGCCGACCCCGCATGGCACCGCGAGGCGCCCATCCGCCTGCTCATGCGGGGCCTGACCAGGTTCCTGCCGGCTCTTCACGACCGCTTCGGGGAACGGGGCGTGCGAGCGCTGCAGTACGTTTTCTACCGTGTCGGGGAGGACCGCGCTCCCGTCCTGCGCGAGTACCTGCAGATCGATCCCCACGACGCGCGCAGCCTGGGCCGCGTCCTCGATTACGAGGACGGGCTGGCGGGCGTCCGCGGTACCTGGACGGAGGAGACGAAGGGACGGGCGGTCAAGGAGGAGCGTTACTGCCCGGCGGCCCGGGAACTTACCGCCTGCCCGGAGGTTTGCACCCGCCTGATGATGGCCATGGAGGCGGGCACTTTCTCCGTGCTGAATCCCGACCTCGCGGTGCCGGAGCTCTCCCAGCTGCTCTCGAAGGGGGACCCCTGCTGCCTGGCCACTATAGAGCTGCCCATGGCCAGGAAAGAGGCGCGCAAGGAGTCACCCCATGCCACGCCCGGAGCCTTCCCCCCCGTGCTCAAGGTCCCGGGGCTGCAGGGCAAGCTGGCGGCGCAGGGGGTACGAAGCCTGATCTCCGCGGCGTGGGTGCTGCTGACGCGGGGGCCGGAACAGCCCATGACGTGGTACGAGTTCTTCCGTTATGTTCCCTGAAACCTGCGTTATCCAGGCTTTCCCGGAGGCGGTGCGGAAATGTATTATGATGCCCTGGTGACGGGGGCCGGCCCGGGCGGTTGCATGGCGGCGCGTTCTCTGCGCGGCGCCGGGTTCAAGGTGGCGCTGGTCGAGAAGGAAAGGTTGCCGCGCGAGAAACCCTGCGGCGGTTTCGTCTCCCCACAGGCCGCCGCTCTCATAGAGGAGGCCTTCGGACCGATCCCACCCTCCTGCCTGGCTCAGCCCCACACCGTCGTGGGCGCCCGCCTTCTCTGCGAGGGAGGCGGAGACTACGAACTGCCCTTCCCCGAACCCGGTTTCTCCGTGGTGCGATCCCGCCTCGACGCCCATCTCGCCGCGTCATGCGGGGCTGATGTCTTGGACGGCTGCGAAGTCGTGGACCTGGATGTGGAGAGGTTTCACGTCAGGGCGCACGTCACCCGGGGCGAGGAGGAGGAAGAGGAGCTGGAGGCCACCTATCTCGTGGCCGCAGACGGCGCGGAATCCGTGGCCCTGCGCCTGTTGCGCCCGGAGTTTCACCGCCTTTATGCCGCGCCGCGCCTGGAGCGGACCATGCTCGTCCTCTCGGAAGGAGATATGGAGTGGGACCCGCGGTGGACGGGCATCGCCCTCATGCGCGGAGGCGGGGGCATCGCCCGCTTCTTCGTGAAAGACGGCCTCATCGGGCTCGCGGTGAACCACGGCCCCGAGAAAGAGTGGCGGGAAGGTCTGGATTCCCTCGCCGCCATGCTGCGGCACAGGGCGGGGCTGCGCCTGAGGGGGGAGGCCATACGTCGTGCATCCGCGTCCAACCGCATGGCGGCGGGGGGGCATTACAGCCTGGGAGCGGGCTGCGCCCTGCTGGCGGGAGAGGCGGCGGGACTGCTGGACCCCTGGGGCTTCGGCATCCGCCTCGCCCTCGAAAGCGGCCGGGTGGCGGCCGAATCAATAAGAGAGAGCGCCGGGGAAAGGATCACGCCGCATATCCGCTACCGCTACCGCATGCAGGACCTTCTGGAGCGCGAGCTGCGGCAGCGCCGTGACTTCACCGCCGGCGTGGGAGATCTGGATGTCTCCTCTCTCGCCGGGGACAGGAGCCGCGCAGCACGCCGCGACCGCCGCGCATTGAAGAGGCGCTTTTACAAATAGTAGAATAGCGTGCCTGAGGCACGAGGCGAGGCTTGACCCCAGTGCCTGAGGCACGAGGCGAGGCTTGACCCCAATGCCTGGATCCGGCCTTGTCAGGCGGAGTATGCGCGCAGTGGCCGCAGCCCGGTGGGATGCATCTCTATGGCCTGCCGGTAGATCTCCAGGTAACTCGCGGCCATCACCGCGGGGCTGAAGCGCTTCTCGGCCTCCCTGCGGCAGGCCAGTGGATCCAACTCCCCCACGCGGTCAAGATACTCCAGAAGGCTGGCGGGGGAATCGGCGATGAAGCCGGTCAAACCGTGCTCTACCACCTCTGGCACGGCACCCCAGCGGGTGGCCAGGACCGGGGTACCACAGGCCATCGCCTCCGCCATCACCAGTCCGAAGGGTTCCTCCCACTGGATGGGAAATATGAATGCCCGCGCTCGCTGCAGCAGACGCACCTTGTCCTGCGAGGAGACCTCTCCCAGGAAGACCACCCGCTCTCCGTCCACGTGAGGGCCGATACACCTGTCGAAGTATTCCTGGTCCATGCCCGGGTCGATCTTTCCCGCGAGAAGGATACGCTGGCCTTTTTCCTTTGCCATGAGGACGGCCTGTTCCGCTCCCTTGGCCTCACAAATGCGGCTGACGTAGACCAGGTAGTCGTCTTTCTCTCCCCCGTATCTGTGCTCATCGATGTCCACGGCGTTCGGGACCACCCCGAGATAGTTCAGGTGTGGGCCGCAGTCCCTCTGCCGCCGGCTGATGGCCACGTAATAGCAATCGTCCTTGAACGCCTCGTAGAACAAGCGGGTATCATCGGTGAAGGGGCCGTGCAGGGTGTGCACGACGGGTACGGGCATGGTGGCGGCGAAGGCGGGGGCCAGGAAGCCCGCGTGATCGTGCACCACATCGTATCCCCCCGCTGCGATATCCCGGTATGCCTGTCCCACGTGGTAGGCGTCGAAAAGCGTCTCCCCCATGTGCTGCGTGGGGGCCTCCTGCATGTACGTGACCTGCCTGGCCATGGTGCGGTGGGGGCCCGCGGCGAAGAGGGTCACGTCGTGGCCCTCCCTTGCCAGCTCGTCGACCAGCAAGGCAAGGACCCTTTCTATTCCCCCGTAACCATCGGGTGGGATGGGGATCCATACGGGTGCTATCATGGCGATGCGCATACTACTCGTCCTCCTCAACAGCAAACACATTACCGCCCCAAAGCGGGTGTTCTTGAATCCAAGGGAAGGGTTGAGACAACCGTTGAACCCAGGACTTCATTGTCCCTATTTCCTATTGTACTTCTTTTTAAACTTCGATGCCTGCCCGAACCCCGAGGTTCCGCGCTGCCTTTGAGGTTTTTTCTCCTGACACCCCGCCGGCTTCGCGATCTTCCAGTCCGCCCCTCTTGACCTTGGGGGAGATTTGTGAGTCCCTGTAGTTGAAGCCCGTTTTTAATCGTGGCTCCCTGTTTTTCATTTGAAACCTCCGAAGGGACCCTCGCATCAGGGGGGAAGAATGGGGCTATAGGTATGCGTAGAAAAACTTTTCGCGTGATCGTCTTCGACTGGGGCGGCACCGCGGTGAAGAACCGCTCGGCCGATGCCCGCAAGGTGGCGCGCGCCCTGCAGGACCTTCTGCGGCTGGACGTTTACGTGGTGGTGGTCACCGGCACCAATTACGACAACATCGAACGCCAGTTCGCCCGCCACATATCGGGCCCCTGCAAGCGCAACCTCTACATCTGCACCAACCGCGGCTCGGAGGTCTTCGGCTTCGATGCACGCTCCGAGCTCTACCTCCTCTACCACAGGGAGGCCACGGACGAGGAGAACGCGGCGCTCGACCGCGTGGCTGAAGCGGTGAAGGCGCGGGTGGAGAGCGAGTCCGGCATCGGGATCGAGATCATCTATAACCGCCTGAACCGGCGCAAGATCGACCTCATCCCGGAATGGTCAGACCCCCCGAAATCACAGATAAACAAGCTGCTGAAGGAGACGGAGAAGCGCCTGCGCGAGGGCGGGTATTCACCCGGCATCAGGGGGGTGTACGAGGCGGCGGAGCGATACGCCCGTGAGATGGGCCTGGCCTACGCACGCATCACCAGCGACGTCAAGCACGTGGAGGTGGGGCTGACCGACAAATCCGACTCCCTGCGCTGGATCCTCAGGGAAGTGGCGGAGCGGCGCAATATCCCCTACCACGACATACTGGTCCTGGGCGACGAGTTTGGCCCCGTCGCCGGATTCGAGGGGTCCGATTTCCGTATGGTCCTGCCCGATGTGGAAGGGATCACGTACGTATCGGTGGGCAAGGAGCCGGGCGGCGCCCCCGCGGGCGTGGAGCACCTGGGGGGTGGGCCGGACGAATTCCTGCGCGTCGTATACGACCAGGTTTATCTGCACCGGCTCTTTCTGCCCACGGACGATCCCACCTTCCTCATAGTGGAGGAAGGTTACAATCCCTTGCGCGAACGCGAGGTGGAGTCAATCTTCACCGTGGGCAACGGCTACCTTGGCACGCGCGGCTCCCTGGCCGAACAGGACGAGGCCTCCAGCCCGGCCACGCTGGTGGCGGGGGTCTTCGACAAGCGTAGCCGGCAGGCACCGGACGAGATGCCCATCTTCCCCGACTGGCTCTTCACCCGCATCTACGTGGACGACGAGCGCCTGCAGATGAAGCGCAAGAACATCGTGGAACACCGCCGGGTGCTGGACATGCACAAGGGGATCCTCTTCCGCGAGCTGCTGTACGAGGATATCACCGACCGCGTGACCCGCTTGCGTTTCCTCCATTTCGCCTCCCTGGCCGATCCCCACGCCATGGCCTTGCGGGTCAGCGTCATACCGCGCAATTACCGCGGCGAGTTGCGGGTGGAGACGGGGCTGCGGCTGAACCCCCGCAGCAACCCTCCCCTGCAGGGGGTTGATAAGATCACCGGCGCGGACGACGGGGATGCGGGGGTGCTCATCCGCGCCCGGACCCTCTTCACCCTCATCGACGTGGTCATGGCCCAACGCAGCCGCGTCGCCGACGGGTTCGTGAAGCCGGAACACTCCTACGGCAAGGACGATATGACCGTGGTGGAGCGCTGGCGCTGGATCGGCGACATCGCCCAGGAGATGACGCTGGAGAAGTTCGTCTCCGTTTTCACCTCCCTGGACGGGGTGGACGCCGGGCAGGCAGCATTTGCCCATTCGCGCGAACTGGCGCGGCGCGACTTCGAGGAGTTGATGCTGGAACACATGGCGGCGTGGGAGGAGCGGTGGAAGACCGCCGCGGTGCGCATCACCGGCGACAACGACGCCCAGCGCTGGGCCAACTTCGCCGCCTATCATCTCATCAGCGCCGGCAACGCCGAAAACGAGCGCGTCTCCATCGGTGCCCGCGCCCTCTCCGGCCCCATCTACAAGGGGCATATCTTCTGGGACTCGGAGATGTTCATCCTGCCCTTCTTCATCTTCACCCACCCCCCCACCGCCCGCGCCATGATCATGTACCGCTATCATACCCTGGACGGAGCGCGGGCCAACGCCAGGCGTAACGGCTATGAGGGCGCCCAGTACGCCTGGGAATCCACGGGAGGCGGGGAAGAGATGACCCCTCCCGCCGCCCTCACGCCCACCGGTGAAGTCATTCCCATCCTCTCCGGCCACCTGGAGCACCACATCACGGCGGACGTAGCCTACGGCGTCTGGACCTACTGGAACGCCACCCGCGACGAGGAATTCCTCCTGCAAGCGGGGGCGGAGATCCTGGTGGAGACGGCCCGCTTCTGGGCCAGCCGCGCGGTGAGCGGGGACGACGGCCTTTACCACGTCTACAGGGTGGAGGGCCCGGACGAATACCACGAGGAGGTGGACGACAACCTCTACACCAACCTCATGGCAGCCTACAACCTGCGGCACGCCGCAAGGGTAGTGGAGTTCCTGCAGGAGAGGCACCCGGAGCATTGGCAGCGGTTGCGGGAGAAGACGGGCCTGCGCGCGGATGAACCGGACGGCTGGAGCACGGTGGAGGAGCGCATGTACGGCAACGGGCAGGGGGAGCGAGGGCTGCTCGAGCAGTTCGCGGGCTACTTCGGACTGGAGGATATCGACGTCCGCCGTTACGAGCCGAGCACCGGCGCCCTCGACACCATCCTGGGCCGGGAGCGCACCGCATCATCTCAACTGGTCAAGCAGGCGGATGTCGTCATGGCGCTCTATCTCCTGGAGGACAGGTTCCCGCCGCCGGTGATCGAGGAGAACTTCCTCTACTACGAACGGCGTACCGCCCATGGCTCCTCGCTCTCCCCCTCCATCTACGGCCTGGTCGCGGCACGGCTGGGGATGACGAGGAAGGCCATGGAATACCTGCGCCGGGCAGGCACCATCGACCTCAGCGACAACATGGGCAACGCCGCGGGCGGAGTACACGCCGCGGCGCTGGGCGGACTGTGGCAGTTCCTGGTGATGGGCTTCGCGGGGGTGCGGGCCTGGGATGAGGGGCTGCTCATAGACCCAAGGCCTCCAGCGCGCTGGCGCCGCATGCGGTTCTCCCTGACCTGGCGCGGCGCCTGGCTTGATTTCGACATACGGCGCAAGCGGAGAATGGCCCTGCAGGTGTCGGGGGTCCGGGGCCTGGAGGTCGACGTGGGCATCTTCGGCCGCGAGGCACGGCGGGTCCGCGCCGGGTCGCGCTACGTCTCGACCTGGTCCGGCAAGGCATGGGACGACTTCGAGGAAGAGGGTGAGTGATGATGGCGGCCAGGAAGCGGCCGGCGGTGGTCCTCCCCCTGGACGGGTCGTCTACCTCGGCCGGCGCATTCGGGGCGGCCCGCGCCTTGACGAGGCTGGCGGGCGGCGTGCTGCACGTCGTGCACGTCACCGAGCAGCCATTGCCCCATCACCGCCTGGCCCGGCACCTGCAGATCGATCCGGCGGAGGAGAAACTGGTCTTCCACCAGGTGCGCGGGGAGGTGGCCGGCGCCATCCTGGGACTTGCAGAAGACGTGAAAGCCTGGATGGTGGTGCTTTCGGGCCAGGGCCAGACCAACGATCCGCGTCGCTTTGCCGGCCAGACAGCCCTCGATCTCATACAGCGTTCGACCTTCCCGGTCACGGTAATCCGCGCCGCCATGCGTGAGCTTCCGGGACCGGACTGGCGTCCGGCCAAGATGCTCGTCCCCCTGGAGGGCGTCCCGCTGGCCGACTGCGTGATAAAACAGGTCTTCGATCTGGCCCAGGAGTTGAAGGTGGACCTGGACATCCTGCATATCGCCATGGCCAAGAAGAAGCCCCCCATGGTGGTGGGGGCCTTCACCAGCCCTCGTTACCTCGATCATCCCCAGTACGACTGGCCGGCCTGGAGCGAGGAGTTCCTCTACCGCTTCTATACCTACCTGCATCCCGACGCCACGCTGCGCCTGTTCCACCGCCGGGGCAAACCGGACCGGGTGGCCCTGCGCTTCGCCATGGAGAACGGCGAGGACATGATCGCTCTCTCCTGGCACGGCCGGCTGCAGGAGAAAATGGCGGCGACGGTGCGGGGCGTGCTGGCCCGGGCCGAGGTCCCCGTTCTCCTCATCCGCACCTAGAGGTGGAGGAACCTGACCATGGGGCCTTTCTCGATGGTAAGGGTGTAGGGCTCCTCGATCTCGAACACCTCTCCGTCCAGGCT
Source organism: Actinomycetota bacterium (assembly GCA_028697145.1). Classification (GTDB taxonomy): domain Bacteria; phylum Actinomycetota; class Geothermincolia; order Geothermincolales; family RBG-13-55-18; genus SURF-21. The sequence continues at coordinate 23,669 of JAQVFR010000031.1, forward strand.
GTACCCCTCGCGACACTCCATGCGGACGCGCGACGCCCTCTGGTTGAGGAACTCCTCCTTGGGGTAGGGGGGCTTATCCCCGCGTGCCCACAGCAGCTTGTGCAGGCGCCTCACCATCCTGAAGATGGGAACGCTGGTGGCGATGACGTAGAAATCCCCCTCCCCCTCCTCGCGGAAAGCATCGAAGGAGATGACCACCACCTGGAAGGTCACGGCGAGGACGATGGTGATCTCTCCGGCGGGGATCTCGAAGTCGTCGACGGTCACCCGTGCCGGGGTGAGCCCGAAGACGTCCTTGTAGCGGGTTCGCCGTGTGGCTCCCCCGAACACGCACTTGGCGAAGAGCTTCGCCGCGGCGATGGGGCCGCCCCCCGTCTCCCGGTAGTAGACGCGGTGGAAACGGTAGAGCGCCCCGTTGCCGAAGAGGAAGCCGTATTCCGTCTCGACGCGGCCGCCGAGTTCCCTCGTCACCTTGATGGTGGGGACCTCGACCCAGGGGAGGTCGGGCGCGCCGCGCTCTGCTTCCATGGCCGCGCGCAGGAGTTCGGGGGTCTTCCCCTTTATCTTCAGGTGGTCGGCAAGCAGGTTCATGGTCCCGCCGCGCAACGGAAAGAGGATGGGGATGTCCGGGGAGTCCTCCCCGTACTTGTTGATCATGTGGGTGACGGCCCGTTGCATGGTGCCGTCGCCGCCGTTGACGCAGAGGAGCCGTTCGCCGCTCGACAGCACGCGCTCGATGGCGCCGTCGATCTCCTCCATGGTCTCGGTCTCCATCACCACGCCATCGGGACCGACGATATCCGGGATGCCGTAGCTCTTGTAGCGGCCGAAACGGTTCTTTCCCGCTTCCACGTTGGTGAGCACGGCTATGCCGAGTAGGGTAAAGGGCAGTATGGAGCGCGCGCCGACGTCATCGGCGCCGCGTGACAGGACCACCGCTGCAAGGACCAGGCCGGCGGAAAAACAAAAGATATGATAAAGCCATTTCCGCTGCCGGCCGGTCCCGCCGCTCTTGCGACACATATTCACCTGCGCGGGTCGTCAACCGGACACCAGCAGTATCCTATCACCGTTCCCCGGGAACGGCTATCCGCCCCGCTCGAGATGCCAGCCGAGGCGGCGCCGAGGCCTGCATGATGGTGCAGGCGCACAGGCTCCTGCGACGGTTATGGTCTTCCCCGGTGGGTGCCCCCTATACGGAGCGTCACCTCGACATGGACAACCCGCCACCGACCAATCCCAGGAATGAGAAGATGAGGAAGATGTACATGCCCACCTGCATCTCGCTGAAGTTGATGGCGCGTACGATCGTGGTGAGGTTGGTGATGGCCATGCCCAGGGCGAATATGGAAAAGAGGATGGCCAGGCCCCCCAGCCCCTTGCTGCGGGTGACGAGGATGAGTACTCCCATCATGACGATGAGTACCCCGATTATCAGCGAACACAGACCGGTGAAGAGTGGATATCCATCCCCGTAATCGAAAAGTTTGGCGAAGCCTTCACCATAAGTAACGCCATCCCAGCCGGTTGCGTCGAGAAACCACGGCATGAAAGTGCTGACCAGCACGAGTATCCCCGAGACCAGGACGATGAGGGCACCCACCCAGAAAAGACTGCTCCTGGTCCTGGCGGCCGGCGCGGTGGCATAGGCCGCCGGGTAGGGCGCCGCGGGAGGGGCGGCGTACTGCTGCTGTTGATATGCCGCGGGTGGAGCCGCCTGCTGTGGGTATTGCGGGGGTTGCTGGTACTGCGGCTGCTGATAGGCGGCTTGTGGCGCCTGCGGAGGCGGTGCGGGCGGTGGCGCATCCGCAGGAAGGGGCGCCGCCGCCTGAGCGGGCGCCCCCAGGGAGGCGCCGCACTTGATGCAGAACTTCGCCTCTTCCTTGTTCTCGCTGCCGCATTGTGGACACGCGCTCAAAACCCTCACCCCCTATTGGACGGTACCTGTCACTTCTCAACACGCGAGCTTAAATCGGCGGCCTACCCCGAGCGGCGCGGTCCCGGGCGGGGTGAGGTCACGTATATGGCGTCCTCGTTACTTTATTCCCCCGCTTTCCCCCTTTTCCTCCCCGATGCCCTCCGCGCCCGCCCGCGAAAGCTTGCGCTGACCGGTCAAGATGCCACCCTCACCGGCGGCTTAACAGCGCCCGCTCGCGAAAGCTTGCGCTCCCTACGCTAACGCCTCTTCCCATTGCCGGGCCGGAGAGGTCCTCAGGCGAGCTCGACGCGCCAGCCGTCCTCCTCGCCGCGGCAGCGCACCCTGCCCTCCGCCTCCAGCTTGTCCAGGTGGCACTGGAGGATCTGGGGGCCCGGGAAGAAGGCGATCATGGGGCTCGCGAAGACGCGGGACGCCAGTTCAGGGAAGGAGACGGGCTCCACGGCCAGCTCTCCCACTATCTTCTCCTCGCGGCGCAGCAGCCTCGCCCTGGTCTTCTCCACCTCGACCAGCGGCGATTCGCTGATGCCGCCGTGTGAGGGCACGACGAAGGAGGCGGGCAGAGCCGCGAGGCGGTCCAGTCCCGCGAGGAAGCCGGTCAGCCCCCCCGAGGAGGGTGAATACCATGCCACCACGTCGCCCACGGCGTCGGCGGTGAAGAGCATGCCGCTCTCCGGCTCGAAGAGGGAGACGAGGCCGTTCGCGTGGCCCGGCGTCACGACCACCCGGAAGGTGAACCTCCCCAGCACGAGCTCTCCGTCCGGGTCGATGGTGTGAGTGGCTTCGGCCCTGGCCATGGGGCAGAGGTTGCTGAAGTACTCCAGAATATCCGGTTTCTCCAGGAAGAACGGGTTTATGCCGTAGCGCAGGGGTAGCGCCATGTCGAAGGTATGGTTGAGGCGGGAGGGCTCGGCGGCCAGCGGGATCTCCACGGGATGCAGGAAGATGCGGGGCGATGTCTCCTCGAGGAGGAAGCGCATGGCCCCCATGTGGTCGGGGTGGGCATGGGTGAGCACGACGGTATGGATATCGGCCACGGAGAGCCCCTGCGCGGAGATGAACTCCTTCAGGCGCAGGTAGGTGTCCTCATACCCGCATCCTACGTCCACGAGGATGGCGCCGTCGGAGTCACGGACGAGGAGCACGTTGGCCGACGCCGGCCATATGGTCTCCCTGTCCTTATGCAACACGATATCTTCTGGCAGCACGACCACTCCTTTCCCCGACACGATCCGTAGATATTCTACCTCATCGTGCACACCTCCATGTCCGCTCCAACAATCCTTGCATATACATATCCCCACCTGCCCCTTGCCCGCCCGCCTGCACGCCCCTCCCGATCCATAACCCACGTCCGCGCATCCCCGTGCGATTCATAACCCGCCGACTTGGCTCATGCGTTGCGTTTCGCGCCTGCGGCGCGAAATGTCAAGGCTGAGCCCATACCCACCTGTCAAAGCAGAGCGACGCGCAGCGCTGTGTGCCGGGATTTATCCTGGCACCAATTGCCATTACCTCAGACAAGCGTATCAATATATAGCCACCCCAACCGTTTGAGACCACGCCCCTCCCAGGGCAACGCCGGGAAGAACATGGACCACCCCGGATTCATACCTTGGGGCCACGTTTTGCATGCTCGCGACAAAATCCCTGGTGCCAACAGGCGACATACCGCGGTATGCAAAAAACAAGACCTGACCCCATAAAAAAGCGGCCCCCGCGAGGGGGGCCGCTTTTCGTCTCGTTCTCTACGCGTCGGGGTGGAACTTCTTCCCCTTGACTTTCTCGGAGTAACCGGCGTAGTCCAGGTAGCGGGTGAGGCCGCCCATGTAGAAGGGGTAGCCTGCGCCGAAGATCATGCAGATGTCGATCTCCTCGGGCGCTCCCACCACGCCGTCGTCCAGCATGCGCCAGCACTCGTCGGCCAGCGCCTCGCTGACGCGGTCGCGCATCTCCTGGGCTTCGATCTTCTTCGGCGGGTCGGCCTGCTTCCAGAATTCGCGCACCTCCGGGTCCACCTGCCCGTCGGGCCCGTAAACGCCCGACTTCTTGCGCGCCACCAGCTCCTTGAAGTTCTCGCTCACCACGTAGCGGTCCGGGAAGGCGTCCGCCAGGGTCTCGTTGGTGTGCAGGGCGATGGCGGGACCCACCAGGGCCATGAGCACGAAGGGTGGCATGGGGCCGCCCATCGCCCACAGCGCATCGTCCACTTCCTTGAAGTCGTTGCCCTCGTCCACCAGCTTCAACGTCTCCACCATGGAGCGCAGCAGCAGGCGGTTGACGATGAAGGCCGGGGCGTCCTTGCACAACACGCAGCGCTTGCCCAGTTTCCTGCCGGTGTCGAAGGCGGTTATGAGGGCGGGGTCGCTCGTCTTCTCCGCCTTGACGATCTCCAGCAGGGGCATGGCCGCCACCGGGTTGAAGAAGTGGAAGCCCACCACGCGCTCGGGATGTTTAAGGTCGGAGGCCATCTCGGTCACCGAGAGCGACGAGGTGTTGGTGGCCAGGATGCAGGTCTCGGATACGTGCTCCTCCAGCTCACCGTAGACCTTCTTCTTGATGGGCATCTCCTCCAGCACGGCCTCGATGACGAAGTCGCAGTCGGCCATGTCCGCGTAGTCCAGGGTCGGCTCCACCAGATTCAGCAGCCACGGCACGGAGTCCTTGTCGATGCGGCCCTTCTCGGCCTGGCGGTTGATCTCCTGCTCGACGTAGCCCATGCCCTTGTCCACGAACTCCTGCTTGATGTCCTTTATGACCACGGGCACCTTCATGCGGCGCAGGAATAGCACCGCCAACTGGCTGCCCATGAGGCCCGCGCCCAGGATGCCCACCTTGCGCACCGGCAGGGGGGCGCCTTCGGGCACGCCCACCGGCTTCTTGGCGCGGCGCTGGGTAAGGTCGAAGGCGTAGGCTCCGGCCTGCATCGGGGGCGAGGGGATGAGCGTGGCCAGGGCTTCGTCCTCCAGGGCGAATCCCTCCTCGATGGTGTTGTCTTTCGCTGCGGCGATGTTGTCGATGGCGATGTAAGGCGCCTTGGAGTTGCCGTGCACCTTGGAGTCGGCCACCGCCCTGGCCTGCTCGACCAGGGCGTCCAGGTTGGACCAGTCAGGCTCCGTCCTCTCCACCTTCTCCGTGCCCTGCAGGATGCCCACGGTGAACTCGAAGGTCTTGTCGAGGAAGTCCACGGGCTCGAAGAGGCGGTCGGCGATGCCCAGCTCGAAGGCCTTCTTGCCGTTGATCATACGGTTGTTGTTGAGGGCGTTGTGGATGATGATCTGCAGCGCCTTCTCGGGGCCGACGAGCTTGGGCAGCAGGGTGGTGCCGCCCCATCCCGGGATGAGCCCCAGGAAGCACTCGGGGAAGCCCACCGCGGCCGCGCCGGGGGAGATGGTGCGGTAGTCGCAAGCCAGCGCTATCTCCAGCCCGCCCCCCAGGGCAACGCCGTTGATGGCGCCCACCGTCGGGTAGGGCAGGTCGATGATGCGCTTGAAGGCGGCATGGCCGGTCTGCGCCACCTCCAGGGCGAGTTCCCGCGTCTTCACCTCGGGCACCATGGTCAGGTCGGCGCCCGCCCCGAAGATGAAGGGCTTGCCCGTGAGGATGAGGGCCTTGACGTCGGGCTCGGCCTCGACGCGGTCCATGCATGCGTTGAGGCTGGCCATGCCGCCCAGGCCGAAGCTGTTGGGCTTGCGGTAGTCCTCGCCGTTGTCCATGGTCACGATGCAGATCTTGCCGGCCGGCGAGTCGTTATAGGTCTCCTTAAACTGGGTTACCAGTTCCTCGGGCATTTCTTACCTCCTTTCCTCTCTCGTCCCTAGCTCTGAACGTTCTCGAAGATGATGGCCGCGCCCTGTCCCAGGCCCACGCACATGGTGGCCAGGCCGTACTTCGCCTCGGGGTGCTCACCGAAAAAGTAGGCCAGCTGGGCCATGAGGCGGCAACCGGAGGAGGCAAGGGGATGCCCGAATGCGATCGCGCCGCCCCAGGGGTTGAGCCTGGGGTCGTCCAACAGCTTCATCCCGAATTCCTCCATGAACACGATTGCCTGTACCGCGAAAGCCTCGTTGAGCTCGATGACGCTGAGATCGTCGAATTTCATGCCCGCCCTCTCCAGCACCTTGTGGGTGGCGGGCACCGGGCCGAGTCCCATGACCTCCGGCTTCACCGCTGCGAAGGCATACTGCACCAGGCGCATCTTCGGCTTGAGCCCGTATTCCTTCACCGCCCTCTCCGAGGCCAGTATTACACCGGCGGCTCCGTCGTTGAGGCCCGAGGAATTTCCCGGTGTCACCCTGCCCTTGACGCGGAAGGGATAGCGCAGGCCTTTCATCTCCTCCAGGGTGGCTTCGGGCCTGGGCTGCTCGTCCTTATCCGACACCTTCCAGCCCTCGCCGCTCCAGGTGGTCATGGGGACGATGATATCCTTGAACTTCCCTTCGTCCAGCGCCTTTTTCGCCTTGCGCTGGCTGAGGATGGAATACTCGTCGCACTGTGACTGGGTGATATGCGGGTACATGTCGTGCAGGTTCTCGGCGGTCATGCCCATGTTCAGCGCGCTCTGGTCCACCAGCTTCTCAGACATGAAGCGAGGGTTGGGGTCGGCTCCCTCGCCCATGGGGTGATGGCCCATGTGCTCCACGCCGCCGGCCACGATGAGGTCGGCCGCGCCCACCTGGATCTCCGACGCCCCGAAACTGGCGGAGGTCGCGCCCCCGGCGCACATGCGGTCCACGGAGCACCCCGGCGTGGTCACCGGCAGGCCGGACAGGATGGCCGTGGTGCGGCCCATGGTGAGGCCCTGGTCACCCCACTGCGTGGATGCCGCCCAGATATTATCGTCGATCTTGTCCTTCGGGACCTCGGGATTTCTTTCCAGGAGAGTCCGGATCACCTTGACCACCATATCATCCGCCCTGGTATTGGCAAATGCCCCGTTTGGCCTGGCTTTACCGAAGGCGGTGCGGCAGCCGTCAATGACATATACTTCCTGCAATTCCCTGGCCATAACTTCCCCTCCTTCTAGATTTCTGGGGCGCCGCCTCGCGGGCGCCCGGGCTTCAGGGATATTATTGGATTCTATGTAAAGGGGAGCGGTCCCCGGCATTCAATGCGGTTACGGGAACGTGAAGCCCTTGGGAGAATTGCTGCGTCCATTGCTGCGACACTTTCCATTGCATTTACTTTCCATCGTTAATTATATTTTCCCGGCCGTGCCAAGGCAATAACATGCAGGTATTAACCTCCTCAAAAAGCGCAGATAAAAACCCCTGCGAGGGCGCCTCCGCCTTCGCGGTGTCGTCTGCCGCGGGCCAGTTTACTATATACCCACTTGGCGGATTATCATGCCAAGATGCCGTAAATGGGGTCAGGTCTTGTTTTTTGCATACCCCGGTATGTTAAAGGATGCTTCCACGAAATCCCCGTCCATATGCAGGGGTTTCAGAAAGCCCCTGCATCCCATAATATGTAAAAAGCAAGACCTGGCACCCTGTTGGCCATCGCCTCCTGAGATCCGGTCTTTCCCATAGTGCGGGGTCGAAATCCGTGTCGGCCATATCGTCACCACTATCAGGCGCCCATGATATGACTTGGACTATCATGTAGGTATGGACATAACCTTGTGTAATCGCAGCTCGCCTAGCCTGCACGACTTCCCCTACCGGGGGGAGAAACGCAAGTGCTATCACAAATGGATTGTCAACGTCACGCCTCCGGGGAGGGGCAACTGCTTGCACGACTGCCTCTACTGCTATGCCAGGGACGCGGTGTATTCCCGAAAGAAGGAAGGGGCAATGCTGATCTATTCCGACCTGGCCTCCACCGTGGAGAAGGAGCTGACCAGGCTGGAGCTGTGCCCCCCGGTCTCCATATCCAACGCGACCGACCCCTGCCAGGACGTCCCCGAGCTGCGCCAGGCTGTAAAGGACCTGGTGGGGGTGCTGGTAACGTGGGGGGTGAGCTTTCACGTCATCACCAAGGGAGACCCTTCTTTCCTCGCCGAGGTGGACGGCTTTCCCGGCAGGGGGCATTTCTTCCTGGCCGTGACCATCGAGGGGCCGCCGGAGGTGCTGGGCATGCTCTCGCCGCGGGCCCCATCCTACGAGAAAAGGCTGGCGTCCCTGCGCTGGGCTTCCTCGCTGGGCCTTCCCGCCCTGGTGCGCCTCGACCCGGTGGTCCCGCCCCTGTGGCGTTCCCTCTACGGCGAGGACTGGGAGGAGGCGGCCTCGCTGGTCGTAGCGGACTGCGCCGCCGCGGGAGCCGGGCACGTGGTGAGTTCCACCGGGCGTTTCACCGCTGCCACCAGGGGCGCCCTCCAGGGACTGGTGCGGGACGGAGGAGGGTCGAAGGGGGACGGCATGGAAGAGTGCTACGTCTACGACCGCTCTTATACCTCCAGCGGCTACATGCTCCGCCGCGGCCTGCGCCTCGACTTCCACCGCCGCATGCGTGACGTGGCGCGGGAGCACGGCATGACCTACGCCGTATGCCAGGAACTGAGCGCGGAGGAGGCTGACACCCCCGTTCTCCCCCATTGCGAGGCCTTTCCCATGCCCTTCTCCCGCCGTGTGGGGACGCGGGAGTTCGCGCCTCTCGCCGGCTGCACGGCCAATTGCCATGTCGCCTGCGCCGGCCTGGACGACCCGCCGTGCGGCAGGCCGGAACTCGCCCTCCCGCAGCCGTTCAGACCATCCTCGCTCAAGATGCCCCGCCAGGCGTCCCCGTCGAAGTGAAACCGCTGCCGCGCCTCCCGCAGGGGAACCGCTTATAATCATAATCACATATACAAGCACGCTTTCCCCGGGGAGGATATCGTCTTCTACCCCCAGGCAATAACCGAGGCCATGGGCACGATACCCTTCGAGAAGAAGATAGACTATTACGCCGGTTGTTACCGGCTGCACCGCAGGTTCTCGCCCGTGCCCATGGACCTGTACTCCACGGAGGAGGTCTTCTCCCGCCTGGAAGGCCTGGAGGTCAACCGCATCGACGTCCCTCGGTGCTGCTACAAGCCCGATGGCGCCGCCCATATCGCCGCGAGCGTGAGAACGGACACCCTGGTGACCGCATGCACCGGGTGTTATGGACAGGCTTTGACGGTCTTGCCACCCGGAGGCGGCACCGAGGTGCTCATGCTTCCCGAGCTGGTGGAGATGGCTCTCTCCTGAGGGGTCACGTCTTGATAATTGCATTGAGTGGATAGCTACCTGAATATAAAATACCTGCTCAATCGGGGTTAGTTTAAGCGAGAGATCGATACATACCGCGGTATGCAAAAAACAAGACCTGACCCCAAAAGGAAGGAGGCGCCGCAGCGCCTCCTTAAAGGGGAGCTATAAGCCACCGGCGGATAGGGCTATTTCAGGGGGTGGAATGTGCTGATTCCATCTCATGCTATAGGGCATATGGGGTTGGCCGGCAGCTTATAGCGTAGGGCTTTTTTCAATGTCCAAAAAAATTCAGCCCCGAGCGGGGCACTCTATCTCTTTCAGATTTCGGTCCCACCCGTTGTTTTGAATCTAACAGGTGCGTATATCGGTGTCAAGCAAATCATACATGCTTATCCAGCTATTATATTGACATATATCATTCTCCCTACTTGGCATGCCTCTCCGTCCTCTCCAGCTTGCGCATCTCCCTCTTCATCCTCTTGGCGGCCCGGCGCGCGCTGTGTTTCTCCTCCCATTCCCGCGAGAACAGCACCTGCTGCTGGCCCTGCCGTTCCACCCGGTTCCTGCGCACCGCAGGCCCCATCCGCCTCGTCTCCAGGGCCTTCTCCACCCTTGCCTTCACCCTGCGGGACAGCTCCTCCAGTTCCTCCGCCACCCCTTCCCTCCTGGGGATGAGGCGCAGCTGGACCGGCTCCGGCGGCTCCTCCCTGTACACGAAGGGCAGCCTCTTGTCGTCCACTGACTCTTCGGGCACGAGGACTTTCAGGGCCCCCCTGACAACCGAGAGGTTGATGATCTTTCCCGCCTCGAACTTGTAGACCTCGCCGTCGATCTGGGCGTAGGTGTCGGACCTGCACTCGACGCGCATCTCCCGCACCTGGTGATAGGAGACCAGCTTGGAGAAGCCGTGCCTCCCCCCCAAGCAGGCGAAGGCGAAGAGGACGAGGCCGTAGACGTTGGGCATCTCCCTGCCCACGGTGAGATCGAGCAGGCCGTCGTTCATCCTCGCGTTGGGGTTGATCCTGATGTAGCGCCCGAAGACCGGCGCGTTGCAGAGGATGGAGATGAGCACCTTGCCCTCGAAGATCTGGCCCTCGTAATCGAAGCGCACATCGTACTTCTTGCGCTCCTCGAAGAAGCACTTCTTCAACCCGCTGTAGAAATAAGCGGGTATGCGGAAACGCTTCCACTTGTAGGCGCCGTCGGCTATCTCGGAGTCGACACCGAGTCCCCAGGTGACGGCGGCGTAGTGGTCATCGTAGCGGATGAGGTCGATGGTGCGGCAGGTATTGCCCAGGATGGCCTCGAGGGCCTGTTCCTTGTCCTTGCGGTCGTAGCCCATGTTGCACGCGAAGTCGTCCGCGGTGCCCGCGGGGAACATGGCCAGCCTGAGGTCGGCGGAGGGCACTTTCATGATGCCGTTGATGATCTCGTTGGTGGTGCCGTCGCCGGAGACCGAGACGACCACATCGAAGTCCTCCGCCCATTTCACCACCATCTCCTCGGCGTGCCCGGCTCTCTCGGTGAAGAGGAACTCGTAGTCCACGCCCGCCTTCTTCAGGCGGTTGAGAAGCCAGATCCCCTCCTCCTGCGCCTTGCCGCCACGGGAGACGGGGTTCACTATGACCAGGTATCTCTTATCCTCTCCGTCCTTTGGCATCCTTTACCCCCTGCGTGGGACCGTCGGGAAAATATATTATCACGGCGAAAATCACTACGTAAACAAATCCGGGTTAAATGTATGCATTCACGCCATTATCCTCCCCGGGGGGAGGTCCGGGGGGATAATGTGGTTGATGTACCGGTTAACCCGGTCAAGATATACACTGATACGGTTTCCAGGAAGCGTACGGCAGGAGCGGGATGGGAACAATTGAATACAAAGCGGGCAAAAGAAGAAGGAGGCGTGATGCTGGTCAAGGACGCGATGAGCCGCAATGCCCCCAGGATACGCGAAAGCGCGACCATCAAGGAGGCGGCGGAGAGGATGGCGCTCACCCAGGCCACGGAGCTGGTGGTGGTGGTCACGGGCGACCGGGTCGTGGGCATGATCGGCGCGGAAGACCTTCTGCGCTGTCTCATCCCCGAGTACGACGAGCTGCTGTCCAAAGGGGGTTCTCCCTCCATGCTGCATCCCCACAGGCGCTCCAGCGACCTCCTGCCCCATCTCAAGGTGAAGGAGGTCATGCGCAAGTCGGGCGCGGTGCTCGACCCGGAACAGAGCCTGGAGAGCGCCCTGGGGCAGTTGCTGGAGAGCGGGGGGCGTACCCTCCCGGTGGTGAGCGAAGGCGCCCTGGCGGGAAGCCTGTCCACGGTGGACGTGGCCCGCTCCCTCATGTGGCGCGACCAGGTCTCACCGGCCATGCTGCAGCCGAGCGAGGAGCGGAGAAAGGGCGGCAGGAAAAAGAGCCCTTAGCCCGGCGTCTCCGCGGCAGTAGGGCGGCGCGGCGAGATCCTCGCAGGCGGTAGTCCGGGCCGGGTCCCGCTCACCCACACTCCCGGAAAAAGAACCTATAATATAATGCACCCGGAAATGACGGCGTGCCGCTTTTCGGCGCGCGAGCGCGAAGGAGGGAACTGAGTTGAAGATAGCCGTGACCGGCAAGGGGGGAGTGGGCAAGACCACTCTCGCGGGGGGGCTGGCCCGCCTGCTCGCCGACGAGGGATACAACGTGGTGGCCGTGGACGCGGACCCCGACGCCAACCTGGCCTCCAGCCTGGGCATCCCCATGGAGGATATGGCCGACGTGGTGCCCATAGCCGACATGAAGGAACTGGTGGCGGAGCGCACCGGTTCCAAGCCCGGCACCTTCGGCACCTACTTCAAGATGAACCCCAAGGTGGACGACCTGCCCGAGGCCCTTTCGAAGGTGCATGCCGGGGTGCGCCTGCTGGTGATGGGCACGGTGAAGGAAGGCGGCGGGGGCTGCGTGTGCCCGGAATCCGTCATGCTCAAGGCCCTGCTGCAGCACCTGCTGCTCGCCCGCGACGACGTGGTCATCCTGGACATGGAGGCCGGCCTGGAGCACCTGGGCCGGGGCACCGCGAAAGCGGTGGACGCCATGGTCGTGGTCATCGAGCCCGGGATGCGCAGCATGCAGACGGCCGAGACCATACGCAAACTGGCGTCGGACCTCAACGTGCAACGCATCTTCGTGGTGCTCAACAAGGTGCAGGGACCCGACGAGGAGGAAGTGATGAAGAGCCGCCTGGACGGTCTGCCCTACCTGGGCTCCATCTCCTACAACCAGAGCATCCGCCGCTCCGACCTGGAGGGGACCAGCCCCTACGACGCCGACCCCGCCTTCGTGGACGAGGTGCGCGCCATAAAGGACAGACTTTTCCGGGAACTGGGAAGGGAGGCATGATGTTCCCCATACTCGAGAAAAAGCAGCTCGCCGAGGCGGTATATTCCGTCGTCGTCGAGGCCCCGGACATCGCGCGGCGCGCCCTGGCGGGCCAGTTCGTCATCCTGCGCCTGGACGAGACGGGCGAGCGCTTTCCCCTGACCCTGTGCGACTGGTCCGCCGCGGAGGGCTGGATACGCCTGGTGCTGCAGGTGGTCGGTCGTTCCACGCGCAAGCTCAGCCTCATGGAGGCGGGCGAGGGCATACTCGACCTCGTCGGCCCCCTGGGCCGGCCCGCCGAGATATGCGCCGGCGAACACGTGGTTTGCGTGGGGGGAGGAGTGGGCATCGCGGCCATCCACCCCATCTGCCGCGCGCTGCGTGAGGCCGGAAACCGCGTGACCGGCATCATCGGGGCCCGCACCGACGACCTCCTCATCCTGGAGGAGGAGATGACCGCGGTCACGGACGAACTCGTGCTCACCACCGATGACGGCTCGCGGGGCATAGCGGGCAGGGTCACCTGGGCCCTGGAGGAGCTGCTCAAGAAAGATCCCGTGGACCTCGTGATCGCCATAGGGCCCGCCATCATGATGAAGTTCGCCAGCGCGGTTACGCGCGGGTACGACGTCCCGACCCGGGTCAGCCTCAACTCCATCATGCTGGACGGTACGGGCATGTGCGGCACCTGCCGCTGCGAGGTGGAGGGCAAGACCCGCTTCGCCTGCGTGGACGGTCCCGAGTTCGACGGCCACGCCGTGGACTGGGGCCTGCTCCTCTCCCGCCTGGACCAGTACAAGGAGGAAGAGGAGATAGCCCGCAGTCTCCCGTGACGGAGACCACGGAGATGCGCATCCTTATCGCACCGGATAAGTTCAAGGGCTCCCTCAGTTCGAGCGAGGCGGCCGCGGCGATAGGGCGCGGTTTTTCCGAGGGCTGGCCCCAAGCCGAGCTGGCAAGCTGCCCCCTGGCCGACGGGGGCGAGGGGACCATGGAGCTGCTCGTCGCGTCCACGGGCGGAAAGACGCTGGAGTGCGAGGTGACCGGCCCGCTGGGCGAGCGGCGGCTCGCCCCCCTGGGCATCCTCGGGGACGGCATGACCGCCGTGGTCGAGATGGCCCTGGCCTCGGGCCTTGTGCTCGTCCCCCCCGATAAACGCGATCCGCGCTACACCACCACGGCCGGCACCGGCGACCTCATCCGCCGCGCCCTGGACGAGGGCCTGCGGCGTATCATCGTGGGCATCGGGGGCAGCGCCACTAACGACGGGGGCGCAGGTATGGCCGCGGCCCTGGGGGTCCGCTTCCTGGACGAGAGCGGCGAGGAACTGCCGCCCGGAGCCATCTACCTCAACAACCTGGAGAGCATCGACATGTCAGGTCTCGATCCCCGCATCCGCGAGACGGCGATGGTGGTGGCCTCCGACGTGACCAATCCGCTGCTGGGGGCGGAAGGCGCCACCCGCGTATACGGGCCACAGAAGGGCGCCAGCGAGTACGACGTGGAACTGCTGGAGCGGGGCCTCGAAAGGCTCGCCGAGGTAGTCTCCTCGCGGGCGGCGCAGGGTATCGAGGGAAGGCCGGGGGCGGGCGCCGCGGGGGGGCTCGGCTTCGGGCTCATGGCCTTCCTGGGCGCGCTGATGCGGCCGGGCGTCGACGTGGTCATGGCCGCCGTGGGCTTCGAGAAGAAGCTCGTTGGGTGCGACCTGGTGATAACCGGGGAGGGCAGGCTGGACGCCCAGACCTCCTACGGCAAGACGGTTACCGGCGTCGCCCGTAGCGCGCGCAGACACGGCATCCCCGTCCTGGCACTGGCGGGCGAGGTCTCCGAGGGGGCGGGAAAGCTGCATGAGATGGGCATTACCTCCCTGCTCGGTATCGCTCGAGGTCCCATGGGCCTGGAGGAGAGCATGCGCCTCGCGGACGAACTCCTCGCGGACACCTCGCGTGAACTCGCCTCCCTCCTCTGCTCCCTCCGCAGCGGCTGAACCCCGGTGCGCCCGTGCCGCGCGCCGGGCATCTCCACCCCCTCCCGGCGGCCGATCCGCCGTCAAAGCGGGCAGCATAGACCTGTCAGCCGTCACCGGTATAGCCCTGTCGCTGTGATATAATCTTCTTGTGTGCGAAAGACCTGCATAGGCGGTGTTTTGAAATGTGGCGAAATGTTTTCGCCGTATTTTTTACGGCAAGGGAAGCGGTGGCATGACCTCGCTCATCGACCCTTATTCCAGGCATATCGACTACCTGCGCCTCGCGGTCACCGACCGCTGCAACCTGAGGTGTGTATACTGCATGCCTCCAGGGGGGGTGCCTCACCTGCATCACGAGGATATCCTCACCTACGAGGAGATGGTGCGTTTCCTGCGCATCTCCGTGCAGGCGGGCATAAGCAAGGTCCGCCTCACCGGGGGAGAGCCCCTGGTGCGCAAGGACCTGGACGTCCTGGTGCGCGAGATAGCGGACCTGCGCGAGGACGTGGACATCTCCCTCACCACCAACGGCACCCTGCTGGCAGATCAGGCGGAGGGACTGGCCGCGGCCGGGCTGAGGCGGGTCAACGTGAGCATGGACTCCCTCGACCCCGACACCTACCGCCGCATAACCCGCACCGGCGACCTCGCGGACGCGCTTGCCGGCTTGGAGGCCGCCCTGGAGGCGGGCCTGGAGCCGGTGAAGGTCAACGTGGTGGTCCTCGAGCACCTCCTGGAGGAGCTGGACGCTTTCGTGGACCTGGTGCGGCGGCTGCCCGTGCACGTGAGGTTCATCGAGTACATGAGCCCGTGCGGGATGTTCGACGATTCCTATTACGTCTCGGCGGAGGAGATCAAGCGGCGCCTGGGGGAGATCGGCGAGCTGACCCGCTCGGCCCTGCCCCCCGTGGGCGCGGGCCCGGCGCGATATTACAGCCTGCGGGAGGCGCGCGGGACCCTGGGCTTCATCTCCCCGGTCAGTTCCCATTTCTGCCCCGAGTGTAACCGCCTCCGCCTCACGGCAGACGGCAAGATGAAGCCGTGCCTCTTCTCGCGGGAGGAGGACGACGTGCGCGAGATCCTGCGGGGCAGCTCAAGCGACGAGCCGGTGCTGAAAGCCATCCGGCTTTCACTGGCAAAGAAGCCGCGCGACCACGGCGGCTTCCCGGAATCCCCCGGCAGGAGCATGTCGCAGATAGGAGGTTGACGTGACGGCGGAGAAAAGCAAGAAGCGGGGTGCTGAGCTGACCCACCTCGATGAGAAGGGCCGGGCACGCATGGTGGACATCTCTTCCAAGCGGGTCACGGCACGCGCGGCGACGGCCCGTGCCAGCGTGATGATGCAGGAAGCGACCCTGGATCTTGTCCTGGGCGCGGGCATCGAGAAGGGTGACGTGCTGGGGACGGCGCGCATCGCCGGCATCATGGCCGCAAAGAAGACCAGCGAGCTCATCCCCATGTGCCATCCCATAGCCATCACCTCGGTGGAGATGGAATTCGAGGTGGACAGGAAGGCTTCCACCATAACCGCCGTCGCCACCGCCAGGACCAGGGACCGCACCGGCATCGAGATGGAGGCCCTGACCGCCGCAGCGGTCGCCGCCCTTACCATATACGACATGTGCAAGGCCGTGGACCGAGCCATGACCATAAGCTCCGTGCAGCTGTTGAAAAAGTCTGGGGGCAGGTCCGGCACGTTCGCGCGCGATAAGGAGTGAAGCCGGTTATGGGAAAGAGCATGGTAATCGCCGTCTGCACCAGCCCCGAGAAGCACGTCCAGAAAGAGGCGGCCGAGCAGGTGCGGCTGGTGGTGGAGAAGGGGATCGAGGGCGATGCCCACTACGGTTTCGGCCACCGCCAGGTGAGCCTGCTGGCGGACGAAAGCGTGGACAAGATGCGCGCGAAGGGCCTCAGCGACCTGCGGCCGGGGGACTTCGGGGAGAACCTGGTGACCCGTGGCGTAGACCTGCTCTCCTTCGCCGTCGGCGACCGCATACGGGTCGGGGACGAGGTCGTGCTCGAGGTCACCCAGATAGGAAAGGAGTGCGTGAACCGCTGCGCCATATACTATGCCGCCGGTGATTGCATCATGCCCCGCGAGGGTATATTCGCGCGGGTCATCGCGGGAGGAACGGTCAAACCCGGCGACGACATAGAGGTGATCGCATGATGGGCGGATACCGTGTGGCCATCCTCACCGTCAGCGACAAGGGTTCCCGTGGCGAAAGGGAGGACCTCTCCGGCCTGGCGGTGGAGGAAGCGGTGCGGGGAATGGGCTGGCGCGTCGAGGCCCGGGATATCGTGCCGGACGAGCTCGGCGACATCGAGGCGAAGCTCCGGCATTACTGCGACGAACTGGGTGTGGACCTGGTCCTCACCACGGGCGGCACGGGCCTCAGCCCCCGGGACCTGACCCCCGAGGCGACACGCCGCGTCATCCACCGCGAAGCCCCCGGTTTCGTGGAGGCCATGCGCGCGGCGTCGCTGCGGGTAACGCCCCACGCCATGCTGTCGCGCGCGGCTAGCGGCATCCGCGGCTGCACCCTCGTCGTCAACCTGCCGGGGAGTCCGCGCGGCGCGAGGGAAAACCTCGAGGTGATCCTCCCCGCGCTCCCCCACGGCCTGGAAAAGCTGCGTGGAGACGGCGGGGAGTGCGCTACGACCTGAGGGGTATGGCGCTGTTCCGCCCATTGTTGTAATATATACGCCCTGTGGGACATCGAAGCCATGGACGGCGCGGCTGAGGCCGGTAAAGCGGCCTCGGCCCGATTTGAAAAGGGTATTGAAAAAGGTATAATAACTCTGTCTTTCGCCCTAAACAGAGCATGATCGAAACATCGCATCGCCGGAGGTTATGGTGCTGACGAGAAGATTTATAAAGATGATCGAGACCAGGGCGGACAAAGTGGCGAAGCTCTGGCTGAAGGAAGTAAAGCAATCCAGATATACCCCGACTTATCATCATTTCCCCGAGGAGCTGCTCTTCGAACGCGCCATGGCGGTTTACGAGAGGCTCGGCTACTGGTTGAGCCCCGAGACCAAGAAAGAGGAGATCCGGCATTTCTACATGAACCTCGGTCAGCGCCGCTTCCAGGAGGGCTTCAAGCTGGAGGAAGTCATCATGGCCCTCATCCTGCTCAAACGCTACCTCTGGCTCGAGGTGATATCGGAGGGCTTCACTCAGACCAACCTGGAACTCTACCAGGCCCTGGAACTCAACAACCAGGTAGTGCTCTATTTCGACCGCGCCATTTACTATGCCACCATGGGCTACATGGAGGCGATGGAGTCGGCCAGGAGTATCGGCCAGTATTGACCGGCCCCCCGCCCGCGCCGTGATGATGTAATCCCCCGCGTCCCATCCGCTATCAGGGAGTGTTAGCTTGGATCTGGTCCTGGTAAGACACGGAGAAACGGAATATAACCGCGTGGACGTCTTCAGGGGGCGGATCGACCTTCCCCTGAACGAACGGGGAGTGGAACAGGCGAGGGCGGCGGCTCTCAGCCTCTCCGGACAGGAATTCGAGGCCTTCTATTCCAGCCCGCTGAGCCGGTCGCTGCGGACCGCGGAGATCATCGCCGAGCCCCACGGGGGAGGCGTGTCTCCCCTGAAATATTTCCTGGACGTGGACTATGGAGAGTGGAGCGGCAAGGGCATCGAGGAGATACGCGAAAATTGGCCGCGCGAGTTCGCCGTCTGGGTTGACGACCCGGAGAAGGCGGTCTTTCCCGGTGGGGAGAGGTTGAGCGGGGTGCGGGAGCGCCTCCGCGAGGGGCTGGAACGGCTGGCGCGTGATCACGACGGCACGGTGCTCCTGGTCGGACACAAGCTGATAAACCGCATCGTGATATGCATCGTCCTCGGTCTCCCCACCTCCGGCATATGGAAGGTGGAACAATCGAACGCGGCCATCAATCTCATATCCCGGGGAGAACGGGGCTGGGTCCTCGAGCGCCTTAACGACACCAGCCACCTGCGCGGGATTGAGAGCATCGACCAGCAAACCTGATGGAGTAGGGTATAATGGACGCGTTGATCGAGAGGAAATTACGATGAAGAGCAGAGCCACAAGCGTTGACTACACCCTGCGCAAGCGGTCGGTGCTGCGCGATTACCGCTGCGGCCGCCTTTCCGTGTACGACGTCTGCGATGCTCACCCCGAGATGCGCCGCATCGCGGCAAACGTGGGGGAGGACACGAGCGCCATTTGCCCGGTATGCCGGCGCGAGCGGCTGCGCCTTCTGAACTTCGTATACGGCAACGAGCTCGACCGCGACAACGGGCGGGTCTTCCCTACCCACGCTGTCTTCGACGGCTTGCGCGAGAGGTACCGCGATTTTACCTGCTACGTCGTGGAGGTCTGCACGGGGTGCAACTGGAACCACCTCGTGCGCAGCATCCGCTTCGAGAACACGGGAGGGAACTGAGATGTGTGAATCACACGCCTACATGCTCGAGGGCGATGAGGAAAAGCTCATCATGGAGGACGTCATCGACATCAGGGAGGAGGACGGCAAGGTCACCCTCTCCAACATCATCGGCGAGGAGAGCGTCCTCGCTGCCGAAGTCGCCGCCATCACCCTCCTCGAGCACAAGGTCCTCCTGAGACCGCTCGGCTGATCCCCTTCCGAAGCTTCCCGTCCATCCGTATACGTGCCGCCGCCCTGCGGGCGTCGCCATTGCCTCACGCCCGAACGTACACGTGCCAGGCCCTGCCCTCGCTTCGCTCCGGCATGGCGCTGGGACACTGTGCCGCCGCCCTGCGGGCGTCGCCATCGCTTTCGCGATACATACTGTCGAGCGTTATTCCCAACCGGTGCCTCACGCCCGAACGTACACGTGCCAGGCCCTGCCCTCGCTTCGCTCCGGCATGGCGCTGGGACACTGTGCCGCCGCCCTGCGGGCGTCGCCATCGCTTTCGCGATACATACTGTCGAGCCTAAGCTATAAATCCGTGGGGGGCTTTTTGCGGGAGCGGCGCAGCAGCAGCCATACGACCACTACGATCAACACCAGGATGACCAGGTAAGGAAGGGCATAAAACAGACCTATCGCCAGTTTCTTCATCCCCCGGCCGAAACTCCTGAAGGCATCGCCCACCGAGTCCCAGAAGCCCTCGCCGTCCTCTTCCGGGGCCGTCTCCTCGACGGCGAGCGTAAGGGTCGAGTATCCCACCTGCTGGTCGAGGAAGTTCATCCTGCCCTGCACCATCTCCTTCTCCTGCTGTATGGCGCTGAGGTGCTCGCGGATGGCGATCATCTCCTGGACGTCCCGCGCCTTGCCGATAAGGCCCAGGTAGAAGGCCTCCTCCGCCTGTAGGTGCCTGAGCCGGCTCTCGAGGTCGACGTACTCGGCGCTC
>JAQVFR010000032.1 GCA_028697145.1 Actinomycetota bacterium
GGCCAGTCGTTATCCATGCATACCCCACCTTCCCGGGCTAGAACAGCCCCACGTAAAAGTCCCAGACGGCCTGTCCCCAGAAGAGGGCGACGAGGGCTCCCGCCGCCAGGAAAGGGCCGAAAGGTATGCGCGACTTGCGCCCCTTCCTGCCCGCCGCCATGAGCACTATTCCCACTATCGCTCCCAGCGCCACCCCGATGAAAAAGCCCACCAGCTCCGCCCGCCATCCCAGGATAGCGCCGGTGAAGGCGGCCAGTTTGGCGTCCCCCATGCCGAAGCCTCGGGGGAAGACGGCGGCCGCCAGGGCCCAGGGCACGGCGACTACCGCGGCGCCGATGAGGCTGTCGGTCATGATGTGGTAATCCCCGCGGACCAGGGCCACGATGCCCATGGCGGCCAGCGCAACCGGTATGGCGGGGTACATCACCTTGTTCGGTATTATCTGCAGCTCGAGGTCGATGGCGGAGACGATGATGAGCACCGTCACCATGAACAGGTAGGGGAGCAGCTCCGCCTCCCACCCGAATCCCAGCTTCGCGAATACGGCGAGGAAGAGCAGACCGCTCACCAGCTCCACCAGGGGATAGCGCCACGAGATGGGCTCTCCGCAGTGGCGGCAGCGGCGGCGCAGGAGGAAATAGCTCAGCAGGGGGATGTTGTCGTACCAGGCGATGGTCGTGCCGCAGCGGGGGCAGAAGGAGCGCGGCCCCCACAGCGATTTTCCCTCCGGGATGCGGTAGATGGCCACGTTGTCGAAGCTCCCCACCATCAGCCCGAAGAGGAAGACCACCACCGAGAAGTAGATTCCCTCGAACATAGCGCATCAGCCTCCGTCTTTCCTGAACAAGATACCATTTTGTTAACGGCCGGACGGGCGCATTCCTTGAACCCGCCGGGATGTCTCCGCCACGCGATAGAATATGACCTGGAGCTTGCTTGTTGGTATCGTTAACAAGATTATAGTATTGAATAGAATAGTTAAGCAGATTATAATCTTGTTAGGATTTATGGATGAAGGCGAGGAGATGCACATGCAGATGATAGAGCCCGATTTCTGGAAAGGCAGGGGCAGGTACTCCAAACAGGCCATGTCCCGCAAGACGATCGACCAGAGTCCCATACTCATCCCGGACGGCGCGGCGGTAAAGGCCGCTGGGGAGTAGCCCGAACCCGGGCACGCACGCCGGTGGGCCGCGTGCCCGGGGGCTCGAACGCCCCGCCTTGACCTTCCCGGGCGGACGGGCCGCCCGCGCATCCTCGATGAAAGGCCCTTTCGCGGGAACCCGCTTCCCCGCGGTGTTGCCGCGAAAGGGCTGCGCGCTCGCGTCCTGGCCTCCTTTCGTGGGGATGCCGCTACGCAAGCAGGCTTTGCAAAAGCAGCGCCAAGGGTGGCGGATCGAGGCGCGTGCGTATATCTTATTGTTAAAGCGGAGGAGGACGGGAGAGAGGACCTTTCCCTTTTCGGCGGAACGCGGGAGGAACGTGGACGCGGCACAGGCGGAGGAACGCCGCAGGCGCACCGTTGAGGCGGCCCTGAAGGAGATCGAGGGGATCGACCTCGCGGAGCAGGCGCGCCTGGGGGGTTTCGCCTGCCGGGTCGGAGGGGACGGGGCATGCATCCTGGAGATCCCCTCCTTCGGCGGGCGCATCGAGATCAGCCTCCTGCGGGGAGAGATGGTCATGCCTCCGCACATGGACAGCCTCACCATGCGCGTGCTCGCCCTGCGCTACGTGAAACTGTCATGCGGCGTCCCGGAGAGCGGGGAATGGATCGCATATCGCGATCTGCCCGGCGGCCGCTTCTATGCCGCCACCCTGGTCCCCACCGTGGAGCAGCCCCTGGCACGGCTCTTCGGCGGCCGTCCTGGCGAGCTGGCAAGGATTGCCAGGGGGCTGGGCGGGGTCAAGGCCGAATACGGGGACGAGTCCTTCGTCTTTTATCCCTTCCCGCGCGTGCCCCTGCTGCTCGTGCTCCACTGGGGCGACGACGAGTTTCCCCCGGAGTGCCGGGTGCTCTTCGACCGCTGCTGCTCGAGCTATCTCAATACCGACGACCTCAAGATCCTCGCTACCCAGCTCGCCGCCTATCTCATGAGGGGAGCGGGCGAGGAGACGGAAACGGAGAATCTCCTCTGGATGGTGGAGTGAGAAAAGGTTACAATGGTAGCGACGTTTGGTTAATAGCTATTAACTAATACCATACGGTCAATATAGATACTATATTTGCAGCCAAGATCGAAGTGAGAGAAAGCGGGTCGAGGGAGGAAGCGGACCGGGCATCGAGGCGACGTCCGGGCGCTGATTGACATATGTTGTTGCGCTATACCCATGGGGGTATATAGAATAACGCAGTCATAGAGTTGGTCTCGCTTGCGTGGGAGGGAAAAAGATGATCAACGCTTTGAGTCCGTCCCTGGAAAGGGAGGTGGAGGAGCGGAGCGGGGAGAAGGTGCGGCTCTGCTACCAGTGCGGAAAATGCAGCACCGGGTGCCTCTTCAACTTCGCCATGGATATCCTTCCTCACCAGGTCATGAAGCTGGTGCAATACGGGCAGAAGGAACGCCTGCTCTCCAGCCACACCATATGGATCTGCGCCGCCTGCGAGACCTGCACGGCGCGCTGCCCCAACGACATCGACGTGGCCGGGGTCATGGATACCCTGCGCGCCATGGCCCTGGACGAGGGGGTAAAGCCGGCCGAGAAGAACATCCCACTTTTCCACCAGTGCTTCCTGGGCAACATCCAGGCCACCGGGCGCATAAGCGAGCCCATCCTCATGGGCTCTTACAAGACTTTGTCGGGCGACCTGGCCAGCGACATCGGCCTGGCGGTGAAGATGCTCGCCAAGGGAAAGATAAAGCTCATCCCCAGCCTGGTGAAGGACCGCAGGGAAGTGAGGCGCATCTTCAAGGAGTCGAAGCGATGAGAGACAACGGTTGCCACAAAGACCCGGATGCTCGCCCCGGTTGCGTTTGCCGCGTCCGGGCCGCGACCATGGCTATCGAGGAGGCATGCGGGCGATGAAGACCTACAGCTATTACCCCGGTTGCTCCCAGCTCTCCTCGGCGGAGGAATACGGCGTCTCCGCCCTGGAGGTCGCAGATGCCCTGGGCATCCGCCTCGAGACCCTCCCCGACTGGAACTGCTGCGGGGCTTCGTCGGCCCACATGACCAACCACCTTCTCGCCGTCTCCCTGCCCGGACGCAACCTGGCAAGAGCGAGGGAACGCGGCGGCGACCTGGTGGTGGTATGCGCCGCCTGCTATCACAACCTGAAGAAAGCCCAGACGGAGATCCTGGAGGACGAGAAGCTCGCCCGCCGCGTGGAGGCCGTCG
Source organism: Actinomycetota bacterium (assembly GCA_028697145.1). Taxonomy (GTDB): domain Bacteria; phylum Actinomycetota; class Geothermincolia; order Geothermincolales; family RBG-13-55-18; genus SURF-21. The sequence continues at coordinate 3,337 of JAQVFR010000032.1, forward strand.
TGGGCGCGGACCCGCGCTTCCGGGGCAGGATAGTCCATCTTCTCGACGTTATCGCGGAAGAGGTGGGCCTGGAGGACCTCGTGGAGAAGGTGACCCGCCCCCTGGAGGGGCTCAAGCCCGTCTCGTATTACGGCTGCCTCATGGTGCGCCCGCGCGGCATGATAACCAGCGACGATCCCGATAACCCGCGCCTCATGGACGACCTCATGACCGCCCTGGGGGCGGAGGTGAAGAACTGGTCCTACAAGACCGACTGCTGCGGGGGCAGCCTCTCCCTCACCCGTACCGACGTGGTGGTTAAGCTGGTCAACCGCCTCTTCGAGGCGGCGGAGGAGGCCGGCGGCAATTGCATCGTGGTCGCCTGCCCCATGTGCCTGGCCAACCTGGAGATGCGCCAGAGGGAGGGAAGGCTCAGCTTCAAGCTGGAGCACGACCTGCCGGTGTTCTTCTTCACCGAGATGCTGGGGCTGGCCCTGGGCCTGCCTGGCGCCGAGGAATGGTTCACCCGCCACCTCATCGACCCCCTCCCGCTCCTTTACGGCGCGGGACTGGCGTAGGAGCTAGCGGAGATGGCTGAGAAAATGAACCCGGTAGGCGCGGTGATGGTGATGGGCGGCGGCGTGGGCGGCATACAGGCCTCCCTGGAGCTGGCCAACCTGGGATACAAGGTCTACCTTATCGATTCCTCCCCCTCAGTCGGCGGGGTCATGGGCATGCTGGACAAGACCTTCCCCACCAACGAGTGCTCCATGTGCATCCTTTCCCCCAAGATGGTGGAGGTGGCCTCCAACATCAACATCGAGGTCATCACCCTGGCCGACGTGCTCTCCGTGGAGGGCGAACCCGGCGACATGCGGGTGAGGCTGCGCATCCGCCCCCGCTATGTCGACGTAGACAAGTGCACTGGCTGCGGCGACTGCACCGCCAAGTGCCCGGTGAAGATACCCGACCCCTACAATGCAGGGCTTTCCACCACGCGCTGCATCCGCGTGCCCTTCCCGCAGGCGGTGCCGGGAGCGGCGGTCATCGACCCCGAGGTGTGCCGCTGGCTCACCAGGGAAAAATGCGGCAACTGCGTCAAGGTGTGCCAGGCGGGCGCGGTGGATTTCGAGCAGAAGGAAAGGGAAGAAACGATAAGCGTGGGCATGGTCATCGCCGCCCCGGGCTACAAGCCCTTCGATGCCGCGCGCAAGACCGAGTACGGTTACGGCGTGCACGCTAACGTGGTCACCTCCCTGGAGTTCGAGCGCATCCTGGGCGCCAACGGCCCCACCCAGGGCCACGTGGTGCGCCCCTCCGACGGCGAAGAGGTGCGCAAGCTGGCCTTCGTGCAGTGCGTGGGCTCGCGCGACACCACGGTGGGCAACGGCTACTGCTCCAGCGTGTGCTGCATGTACGCCACCAAGCAGGCCCTCATCGCCAAGGAGCATCTGCCGGGGATCGAGCCGACGATATTCTTTATCGACATGCGCGCCTACGGCAAGGACTTCGAGAAATATTACACCGCGGCGGAATCCCGCCACGGCGTGCGCTACGTGCGCGGGCTCATCTCCGGCATCCGCGAGAAGCAGCGCACGAAGAACCTGCTGCTGCGCTACGCCGACGAACAGGGGTGCACGCAGGAGGAGGAGTTCGACCTGGTGGTGCTGTCCATCGGGCTGGAGGCGCCGTGCGGTCTCGCGGAGGGGCTGGGGCTCGCGGTAAACGGCTACGGTTTCGCGCAGGCCGATCCCTTCCTGCCCGTGCTCTCCTCGCGGCCGGGCGTCCTGGTGTGCGGTGCGGCACAGGAGCCCAAGGACATCCCGGACACGGTGGTGCAGGCCACGGCGGCGGCGGGTATCGCCTCGCAGGCCCTGCACGGGGCCCGCGACACCCTGCTCACCCGGCGCGAGCATCCGCCGCAGAAGGACGTTAGCGGCGAGGAGCCCCGCGTGGGGGCGATCATCTGCCGCTGCGGCTCCAACATCGGCGGTTTCCTGGACGTCCCCGCCGTGGTGGAATACGCGAAGGAGCTGCCCGGGGTGGTCTTCGCGGAGGAGCGCCTCTACGCCTGCTCGCAGGATGCGCAGGACTGGATACGACAGGTGGTGGAGGAGAACGGCCTCAACCGGCTGGTCGTGGCCTCGTGCACTCCCCGCACCCACCAGCCGCTGTTCCGCGAGACACTGCAGTCGGCGGGGGTCAACAAATATCTTTTCGAGATGGCCAACATCCGCGAGCACTGCTCCTGGGTGCACATGCAGGAGCCGGAGAAGGCCACGCGCAAGGCGCAGTACCTGGTGAAGATGGCGGTGGAAAAGGCGCGACGCCTGGAGCCCCTGGCCGAGGGCGAGAGTGACGTGATCCCGCGCGGCCTGGTCATCGGGGGAGGCGTGGCGGGCATGAACGCCGCCCTGGGCCTGGCGCGGGCCGGGTTCCCGGTGTGGTTGGTGGAGAAGGAGGGCGAGCTGGGCGGCCTGGCTCGCAACATCCACTTCGACTACAAGGGAGGGGACGTGCGTGCCTATCTCGAGGGCCTCGTCGCGGAGGTAGAGCGCGAGGAACTGGTGACCGTGCTCACCGGCCACGAAGTCGTGGACGTGGGCGGCTTCGTGGGGCAGTTCAAGACCCTGGTACGCGACGGCGAGGGGCGGGAGGCCCTGCTCGAGCACGGTGCGGTCATCCTGGCCAGCGGCGGCGGGCAGTACCAGCCGGTGGAATATATGTACGGAGAGGACGCGCGCGTTCTCACCCAGTGGGAGCTGGAGCGGAGGATCGCGGAACGGGACCCGTCCCTGGCGGACCTGGAGCGCGTGGTGATGATACAGTGCGTGGGCTCGCGCGAGGAGGCGAGGCCCTACTGCTCCAAGGTGTGCTGCACCGAGGCGGTGAAGAACGCCCTGGCCCTGAAGGAGCTGAGCCCGCGCACCGAGGTCTTCGTGCTCTACCGCGACATCCGCACCTACGGCTTCCGCGAGGACGTCTACCGCGAGGCGCGGGAGGCGGGCGTCACCTTCCTGCGCTTCGATGACGACGTGCGCCCCGACGTGCGCGAGGTGGCGGGGACGCTGCAGGTGAGGGTGCCCGACGCCAACCTGGGCGGAGAGACGGTGGTGCTGGGTACCGACCTCGTGGCCCTGTCCGTGGGCGTGACCGCGAATCCCGACAACGCGGCGCTGGCCCCCATGCTCAAGGTGCCCCGCAACGCGGAGGGGTTCTTCCTCGAGGCGCACATGAAGCTGCGCCCGGTTGACTTCGCCACCGACGGGGTGTTCGTGTGCGGCCTGGCCCACGCGCCCAAGTCCATCGAGGAGTCCGTGGCGCAGGCGGCGGCCGCGGCGGCGCGCGCCGAGTCCGTCCTGTGCAAGGACAAGATAGTGACCGAAGGCGTGGTGGCGGTGGTGGACGCGGAGAAGTGCTCTGGCTGCGGCATCTGCGTGCAGCTCTGCCCCTTCGAGGCGGTCACCTTCGACGAGGAGAGGAAGGTGGCGGTGGTCAACACCTCCCTGTGCAAGGGCTGCGGCACCTGCACCGCCGCCTGCACGGCGGGGGCCAGCCGCCTGCAGGGCTTCCGCTCCGACCAGATATTCGAGCAGATCGAGGCGGCGGCGTCCGCCTGGCACGACTAAAGAACGGGGTCAGGTCTTGTTTTTTGCATACTCCGGTATGTATCGGGTTATTGTACATACGCTCCTTTATGAGCAGGGATTACGTGAGAAACGACGGGATGCCGAAGTCAAAAATCAAAACCTGACCCCAGGACTCGATTAGAGAAGGGGACGGATAACCTACAGTAAGAGCTGTGTTGCGGGGAGGCGAGGACCATGGCCGAAAATATTGGTGGAGACAACGGGGACGAGGTGCGCATACTGGCCTTCCTGTGCAACTGGTGCTCCTACGCCGGGGCGGACCTGGCGGGGGTGTCCCGCTTCCAGTACCCCACCAACGTCCTCGACGTGAGGGTGATGTGCACCGGCACCATCTCCCCCTATTTCGTCATCAAGGCTTTTCAGGAGGGCATGGACGGCGTGCTCATCGCCGGCTGCCACATCGGCGACTGCCACTACCTCAAGGGCAACTACATGACCGCCAAACGCTTCGGAGTGCTGCGAGAGGCCCTCAAGTTCCTGGGCCTGGAGGAGGGGCGTCTGCGCCTGGAGTGGGTCTCGGCGGCGGAGGGGGAGAAGTACGCGGAGGTCATCCGCTCCTTCACCGAGGAGGTCAAGGCGCTGGGGCCGTCGCCTTTGCGCAAGCGGGCTAAGGCGGGGGTGGAGGCATGAGCGACCTCAAGAGCATCGTCAGGGAAAAGCTGCGGGATGGCGCGGATGCCTTTCTCTGCCTCAAGAACGAGGAGGGGACGGTGCTGCCGGCCCTCATCACCGACGCCGATTCCCCCGACCTGGAGCTGGTGGAGGTGGGGGATTCCCGCTACCCCCTGGGAAAGATACTCATCGACCTCCTGCGCGAGTACCCCGATAAGAGGTTCGCGGTGCTAGTGCGGGGCTGCGACGAAAGGGCGCTGGTCGAGCTGTCCAAGCTGGAGCAGGTGGACCTGGAGCGCCTGGTGCTGGTGGGCGTGGCCTGCAGCGCCGAGGAGGCCGCGGCGTGCGGATGCCTTCGCCCCTATCCCAGCGACATCGCCCTGGGGGAGAAGGTGGAGGCGGCGCCCGGCCGCGAGGTAATCGACGAGGTGGAGTCTCTTTCGGACGCGGAGAGGATGGCGTGGTGGCGGGAGCAGTTCTCGCGCTGCATCAAGTGCTACGGCTGCCGCAACATCTGCCCCATGTGCTTCTGCAAGGACTGCGCCCTGGAGGAGCCCCACCTGGTGGAGCCGGGGGTCATCCCGCCGGACTTCCCGTCCTTCCACATCATCCGCGCCCTGGACATGACCGGCCGATGTATCGACTGCGGCCTGTGCGAGGAGGCTTGCCCGGCGGGCATCCCCTTGCGCAGCCTCTATCGCAAGATGCAGGACATCATGGAGGACAAGCTGGAGTACCGGGCCGGGGAGAGCGCGGAGGAGAGGAGCCCCCTGAGTTTTCTGGGCAGCGAACAGGACATCGAGAAGCTGGAGGAATAGGCTTCAGGCCTGGGGTCAGGCCCGGATTCAGGCCTCAGCCCGGCGAAGGCCCGGGGGTCAGGCCCGGGTTCAGGCCTAAGCCCAGTGGGACAATAAGTCATAGAAGTCATAGCCGAGACGACGGGCAGGAAGAAACGGAACAGGAGTAGAGAGATGGCCGAGAACGGAAGCGAAATGAATTACCGGCTCGTCCCCTCGACCTGCGTCTATTGTGGGACGGGGTGCGGCGTCCTCCTCGAGGTGACGGGGGACCGCCTCAGCGGTACCCTACCCCAGAAGGACCACCCGGTGAGCAAGGGCGCCCTGTGCATCAAGGGCTGGTCGGTGCACGAGTTCGTGTACAGCGAGAGGCGACTGACCAAGCCGATGGTGCGCTCAGGCGAGGTGCTGGTCGAGACGGACTGGGAGGCGGCCCTGGCGGCCGTGGCTGACGGCCTGTCCGCGGCGCGCGACAAACACGGCCCCGACTCCGTGGGGTTCTTCGCCTCGGCCCGCTGCACTAACGAGGAGAACTACCTGCTGCAGAAACTGGCCCGCGCCGTGGTCGGCACCAACAACGTCGACCACTGCGCCCGTTTATGACACAGCCCCACCGTCGCCGGTCTGGCGACAGCCTTCGGGAGCGGTGCCATGACCAACTCCATCGCCGAGCTGGAGGACGCCAAGGTCATCCTCATCGTCGGCTCCAACACCACCGAGCAGCACCCCATCATCGGGGAGAGGATCCTGGCGGCGGCGCGCAAGGGTGCGAAGCTCATCGTCATCGACCCCCGTGCCATCCACCTCTCCGGCTTCGCCGAGGTCTTTCTGCGTCCGCGCCCGGGCAGCGAGGTGGCCTATCTGAACGGTCTCATCAACGTGATCATCTCCGAGGGGCTGGAGGACTCGGAGTTCATCGCCGCGCGCACCGAGGGGTTCGAGGAGCTCAAGCAGGCGGTGGCGGAATACACGCCGCAGAAGGTTGAGGAGATCTCCGGTATACCGGCCGAAGACCTGGTGGCGGCGGCGCGCATCTACGCCGGATCGGAGCGCGCCTCTATCGTCTATTGCATGGGCATCACCCAGCATTCCACCGGCACCGACAACGTTCTCTCCCTGGCCAACCTGGCTATGCTCACCGGCAACGTCGGCAAGCCGGGCACCGGCGTGAACCCCCTGCGCGGGCAGAACAACGTGCAGGGCGCCTGCGACGTGGGGGGACTGCCCAACGTCTACACCGGCTACCAGCGCGTTGACTCGGAGGAGGTCGCGAAGAAGTTCGAGGCGGCATGGGGCGTGGAGGGGCTTTCCAGGCAGCCCGGCCTGACCCTCACCGAGATGATGGACAAGGCGGCGCGGGGCGAGCTGAAGGCCCTCTTCATCATGGGGGAGAACCCCATGGTCTCCGATCCGGACCTTGGCCACGTGCGCGAGGCGCTGGACAAGCTGGAGTTCCTGGCCGTTGCGGACATCATGGAGAACGAGACCCTGGAGCTCTCCCACGTGGTCCTGCCCGCGGCCTCCTTCGCGGAGAAGGACGGCACCATCACCAACACCGAGCGCAGGGTGCAGAGGATACGCAAGGCGGTGGAGCCTGTGGGGGACTCCAGGCCGGACTGGGAGATAGTGTGCGCGCTCGCGCGGAAGATGGGCGCTTCCGGCTTCGATTTCACCTCGCCCGAGGAGGTCTTCGAGGAGATAAGGAAGGTGACGCCCTCCTACGCGGGGATCACTTATAAGCGCCTGGGCACGCAGGGGCTGCAGTGGCCGGTCCCGGATGAGGACCATCCCGGCACGCCCATCCTGCACGCCGAGAGCTTCCCCATCGGCAAAGGGAAGTTCACCCCGTGCGAGTTCCGCGAGCCCGCCGAGATGCCGGACGCGGAGTACCCGCTGCTGCTCACCACCGGGCGGCTGCTCTTCCATTACCACACCGGCACCATGACCAGGCGCTCTCCCTCGCTGGTGAGGGAGATCGACCGCGCCTTCGTTGAGGTGAACCCGGCCGACGCGGCCGAGCTGGGCATTGGGGACGGGGAGGCGGTGAAGGTGTCGTCGCGCCGCGGCAGCGTGGAGGTAAACGCGAAGGTCACGGACAAGGTGGGCAAGGGCGTCATCTTCATGCCCTTCCACTTCGCCGAAGCGGCGGCCAACGTGCTCACCAACAGCGCCCTCGACCCCGTCTCCAAGATCCCCGAGTTCAAGGTCTGCTCCGCCCGCATAGAAACCTGAAGAATGGGGTCAGGTCTTGTTTTTTGCATACCCCGGTATGTTTTTGGTTAATGTACATATGCTGCTTTATAAGCAGGGATTACATAAGTGATAACGAAATGCCGAAGGCAAAAATCAAAACCTGACCCCACAACCCCGCCAGACCCCCACCATGGATAACCGAAAAGACGCGAGGCCAGGCAGGAGAAGCGCCTGACCACGGTAAGGTTGATCGCGATGTTCTGTTGCCAACACGCGGACTTCCGGATAGAATAGTTATATTAATTAATAAAGTTATATAATTAGATATAGTCTTGGAACTGGAAAGGTGGCGGACGTAGGAATTCTCGGAACTTGGGTCGGGTTGGTGACAGATCATGGCGAGACCACTGAGGATACAGTACGAGAATGCTCTTTACCACGTAACAGCGCGAGGAAATGAAAAGGCTAAGATTTACAGGGATGATGAAGATCGTTATGTCTTCATAGAGCACCTCGCGAGGGTTGTTGAGCAGTATACGTGGGTGCTTTATGCATACTGCCTCATGGACAACCATTACCACCTGCTGGTGAGAACCCCCAAGGCTAATCTGTCCAGGGGTATGCGTCAGTTGAACGGCATTTACGCGCAGTATTTCAATGCTCGTCATGAAAGGGTGGGACACTTATTTCAGGGCAGATTCAAGGCAATCCTCATAAAGGATGAAGACCGCTTGCTGGTTGTGGCGCGCTACGTGGTCCTTAATCCCGTAAGGGCGGAGTTGGTCGCGGACCCCGAGGAGTGGAGGTGGTCTTCCTATCGAGGCACAGCCGGACTTGGCGGGCAGCCAACATTTGTCGACACAGACCAACTGTTGTGTTCTTTCTCTGAAAACAGGGAATCGGCCATCGAGCAATACGCTGCCTTTGTTCTGGGAGGGATCGGCAAGGAATCGCCGCTTTCCGACGCCCGCGGCGGGATAATCGCAGGCGACGGGAGGGCCGTGGAGATATCTGTTTCGAGGTTGATGGGCGAGGCAAGCGACGAGGTTGCGAAAAGAGAGCGATTCGCAGACAGGCCAGGGCTGGAGGAGATATTCCGAGAAAACGATCGAGACATCGGTATATATATGGCGTTCTGCCGGTATGGATACAAACTGAGAGAGATAGGAGAATACCTGGGGCTGCATTATTCGGTTATAAGCCGGGTTGCTGCAAGGATGGGGTCAGGTCTTGTTTTCAGCTCGCTAAAATAGAGCATCGCATCTATAGATGCTGCATATAAGCGAGCTTATGTAAAAGAACCCTCGAGATACTTGGGTATGCAAAAAACAAGACCTGACCCCATTGTATAATTGCGGGGAAAGGAGGTTGGGTTTTGTCAGGTGGAATCGCGAAGATAACGCGCGAGGTGCTGCTCTCGGTGCTTCCGATCATGCTGGTCGTGGTTATCCTCCAGTTCAGCCTGATAAAGATGCCCACGGCCATCCTGGCGCGTTTTCTCGCGGGGGCGGTGATGGTGACGGCGGGGCTGATCCTCTTTCTCTTCGGGATGAAGATAGGGTTGCTGCCCCTGGGCGAGATGATCGGCGGTGAGATCACCAAGAGAGCGTCCATCGCCCTTATATTGACCATGGCGTTCGTGCTGGGCATGGCGATCACCATCGCCGAGCCGGACGTGCGCGTCCTCGCGCACCAGGTGGATACGGCCTCCGGAGGCGCGATCAGCAGGAGCGTCCTCGTCCTGGCCGTGGCGGTGGGCGTCGGGGTATTCCTCGCGCTGGCCCTGCTGCGGGTCATCATCGGCGTGCCGATCGCCTACCTTTTCGTGGCCGGTTACGGCATCGTGCTTATCATGTCCATCTTCGCGCCGCAGGCCTACTTCCCCGTGGCATTCGACGCGGGAGGAGTGACTACGGGCCCCATGACCGTGCCGTTCCTCATATCCTTCGGTATAGGCACCGTCGCCGTGCTGGGCGGGAAATCATCACTCGCTGACGGTTTCGGGCTGGTGGGCCTGGCGTCGATCGGGCCGATAATCTCCGTCATGGTCCTGGGCATGATCGCGGGGTGATGGTGTGAGCAACATAGTCCTGGTGGAGGGTTTCGGCAGCGTGGTGATGGAGGCGCTGCAGGCTTTTTCCCTACTCCTGGTGCTCCTTTTCGTTTTTCAGTTCACGTTCCTCCGCCTCTCCCGTACCGCCTTCCTCAAGCTGCTCCTGGGGCTGGGCATAGCCTTTGCGGGACTGGTGCTTTTTCTGCAGGGCGTGAAGGCGGGCTTCCTTCCCGCGGGCGATGAGATGGGGAAGGCCCTGGGGGACATGGACGCCTCCTGGGCGATAATACCCATAGGATTCATTCTCGGTTTCACCGCCATCATCGCCGAGCCCGCCGTGCGCATCCTGGGCTCCGAGGTGGAGGATGTCTCGAGCGGCTACATAAAAAGCTCCGTCATCGTATACACGCTTTCCGTCGGGGTGGCGGCTTTCGTGGCCCTGGGAATGGCCAGGATGGTCTACGGCATACCGCTCTTCTATCTCCTGGTGCCGGGATACCTCCTGGCATTGCTCCTTTTGCCCTTTTCCAGGCCCGATTTCACCTCCATCGCTTTCGACGCGGGGGGCGTGGCGACGGGACCCATGACGGTAACCTTTATCCTGGCCTTGACGGTGGGAGCCGCCTCGACGGTCAAGGGGAGGGACCCGGTAATAGACGGCTTCGGCCTGATAGCCCTGGTAGCCCTGGCCCCCATATTGTTTGTCCTGGTCTTGGGCTTAATATATAGGTGGAAGGAGTAGTGCCTTATGGAGTGTCTGGAGAATTGCAACGACCTGATCGTGACCATCGTGAAGAGGGGGCTCTCCGAGGAGATAATCGCGGGAGCGCGCAAGGCGGGCGCCGAGGGGGCCACGGTCTTCTACGGCCGCGGGACCGGGATCCACGAAAAGAAGAAGCTGCTGGGTATCCCCATCGAGCCCGAGAAGGAGATCATCTTCATCGTCACCATGAGGGACAAGACCGACGAGGTGCTGGAGGCCATCGTGGAGGCGGGTGACTTGAACCGGCCTGGCCACGGCACGAGCTTCGTTCTGGAGCTGAAGAAGGTGGCGGGCATGGTGCATCTTCTTCGCGAGGCGATTGACTAGAGAGACGGGGTCAGGTCTTGTTTTTTGCATGCCATTTTATGGTATAGCTTGTATATTTGCTGCATAAAGGCGGGCATAAGTCAAATAATCCCTAGGATACCCGAGTATGCAAAAAACAAGACCTGACCCCCAATCTTCAGGCGCCGAATTTGTTGAGGCGCTGGGCGTTGGCCAGCATGAGGGGAAGAAGGTCTACCGCGGGGAAGATGCCCAGGCACCCGGAGGCGCAGGCCGTCTCCCCGAAAGCCTCCACCCCGTCGCCTCTCTCCCAGCGGGAACGCAGAAGCAGGGGGGAAGGGTGCCAGCTGTGTCCCGCCAGAAGGGCGGGGGTGGAGTGGTCCCCGGTGACCACCAGGACGTCGGGACCCAAAGCGGACAGGCGCGGGACCAGCCCATCCACCTCCTCGATGCAGGCAACCTTGGCGTCGAAATCGCCGTCCTCGCCCCGGCTGTCGGTGTACTTGTAATGGACGAAGAAATAATCGTAGTCCTCCCATGCGCCCCCCAGAGCGTCTAGCTGGTCGGAGAAGGACGGTCCCGTCTCGACCGGCTCCATGCCCACCAGCTTTCCCACCGCGCGGTACATGGGATAGGTGGCAACGTCGGCGGCGCGGATGCCGTAGAGATCGGTAATGCGGGGGATATGCGGCAGCTTCGCGAAGCCGCGCGTGACGATCATGTTGGCAGGGTGCTCGTCCGCCAGCACCTCGGCCACCCTGTCCAGGTAGGCGTTGACCATGGCGGCGGCGCGCTCCGCCGCCTCCCCGCCCTCGGGCAGGGCCTGGCAGCGCAGGGGCGCGACGCCGGTGCGCTGGGGATCGGTGTCCGTGATCAGCTCGGACAGGCCGGCCCCACGGAAGACCAGGGCCGCGCGGTGTTCCTTCTCCGGCCGGATGACGGCCTCCACCCCTTCTACGGTTATGTCCGCCAGCTTCTCGCACAGGCGCGCGTTGGTCTCGGTGGATATCCTGCCGGCGCGGCGGTCGGTGATCACGCCGCCTTCGACGCTGCAGAAGTTCACCCTTGCCGCCAGGTCTTCCGGACCGAGTTCCAAGCCGACACCCAGGGCCGACAGCACGCCCCGTCCGACCTCGAAACGCACGGGGTCGTATCCGAAGAGCGCCATGTGGGCGGGGCCGCTCCCGGGGGTGATGCCCGGGCCGATGGCGTGGACGAGCCCGCACGCGGACTCTCTCGCCAGCCGGTCAAGGTTGGGGGTGTTCGCCGTCTCCAGTTCGGTGAGGCCGCTGTCGGGGTGGGGGAGTCCCCCCAGTCCGTCCAGGACCAGCAGCACCATCTTCGAGGACGATGCCGTCGAAAGCTCGGACAGGAATGCGATATCGCTCAATTGACGACCTCCTGGCTAGAGTAGCCCCCGCGGGGAAAGCCGGCCGGCCCCAACGAGGGCCGCGGGGCACATCTCACGCGCTCGTTGCCCTTATGTGAAAGTTACCCATGCTGGTCCGCGATGGCAAGCCCCCCGCCGCAACCGTTGACCCGCGAGCATTTTCCACGAGAATCATACAACAAGCGGGCGCAAAGGGCACCGCGTCACCAGGCAACGGCGGGATAGGGTAATATATATGGCGGAAAGGAGTCAAAAAAGCCTGGATACGGGAGCATGCCTTGGAGCCAGACAGCAGGGAACGGTCGGAGAAAACACACGCAGAGTGCTCAGAGCAGCAGACCCGGCGAATCATCAAGATAGACCTGCACGCATACCGCGGGCTTCTCCACAACCGGGACTTCAGGCTTCTCTGGCTTGGGCAGATACAGACGGCAATAGGGGACTGGATCATAGTGGCCGTCCTGTTCGCCTTCGTCGACCAGCTCTCGGGCGGTAAGAGCTACGGCATAACCCTCATGATGCTGGCGAAGTTCCTGCCGGCCGTCCTGCTGGGTTTTCTCGCGGGCGTATTCATAGACCGCTTCGATCGCAAGAAGACCCTGGTGATAAGCGACCTGGCGAGAGCGGTCCTGTACGTGATCCTTCCCTTCTCACCCAACCTACTCGTGGTATGCATCCTGGTCTTCATCATCGAGACCTTCACCGTTATCTACGGGCCGGCCAGAGACGCCAGCGTCCCCGACCTGGTGGAGCCGGAGCACCTGATGAGCGCCAACTCTCTCAACCAGTTGACCCTGTACGCGTCCATGGCGTTCGGGACCGCCATCGCGGGCTCGATCATCGCGCTCATCACCTGGCTGGGAAGGATAAACCCGGAGTTCATCGGTAAGTACATTGACCCGAACGTCGCCGTCTTTATCATCGACGCCTTCAGCTGCGTGGTTTCCGCCTACCTCATCTATCTGATAAAGGGCTTCAAACGCGTGCCCAAGGAGGAGAGGGAGAAATACTCCTCGCGTCTCATGCTGCAGGACCTGAAGGAGGGGTTCAATTACCTGAGGCAGACCAAGCTGACCAGGACGATACTCATCCTCACCCTCGCCTGCTTCCTGGGCGGAGGGACCATGTACGTCCTCACCATCGGATTCGTCAAGTACGCGCTCAGTGCCGGCGATGCGACCTTCATGTATATACTGACCGTTCTTCTCTCCGGGATGATGATTGGGTCGGTCCTGGCCGGTTTGCTGGGAGGGCCGTTCAGGAAGTGGTCCATGATGGGGTACGCTATCAGCCTGTTCGGGGCCTGTGTGGTCGCCTTTGCGGTGATCACCGCCCTCTGGCTATCCTTTATCGTCGTGTTCGCCGGGGGCGTCTTCATGGGTTACGCGACCGTGGGGATGATAACCGTGCTCCACGAAAAACTCGAGGAGGAATTTCGCGGCCGGGCCTTCGCCGCCATCCAGATGGTCATGCGCGCCTCCATATTCGCGTCCATCCTGCTGGCGGGGCCCATCGCCGACCTGATCAACCTGATCGGACGCCGTCTTGGCATCGGTCCCCTATCCTTCCTCATCTTCAGGCTGGGCGGTTCCTTCGAGGGACAGATAGACGGAACAGTCGTCAATTTCAGGTATCTCTTGAACGGGCCACAGATCGTTCTCCTCGTCGGAGGGATGGTGATATTGGGGGCCGGCATATACGGGAAAAGGGCGTTGAGCGGTTACGATACCCAGAAAGCCCCCGGCGGCGGCGAGAGCGGTTACGATACCCAGGAAGCCCCCGGCGGCGGCGAGAAATGCCCCGATGAAGAGGTTGGTGAGGGACCAGGGAACGCCGCACCGGAAGGCTCGGATTGAAGCCCCGCCCATACAACCCGGAAAACGCTCGAGTGCTCACTCCCTCGAGACCGGCGCTGTAGCGGCCGTCATGCCGTGACGCGAAGGGCTGGGGCCAGGTCTTGATTTTTTGACGATAAGATCCGGCGATCAACCCATAATGCCTGGTTATAGGCGGGCATATGTGAAATAATGATTAACATACCGGGGTATGCAAAAAACAAGACCTGACCCCAAGGTTTGCCAGGGTTTGTTAGATTCCGATGAGGAAGGGGTTGGTGCGTTTCTCCCAGCCCACCACGGTGGCGTCCATGTGGCCGGGCAGGATGCGCGTGTCCGTGGGCAGGGTGAAGACCTTCTCCTTGACCGAGCGCAGCAGGGTATCCATGGACCCGCCCGGGAAGTCGGTGCGGCCGATAGAGCCGCGGAAGACCAGGTCCCCGGCGAAGAGCACGTCGCCCACGAGGAAACACACGCTGCCGCCGGAGTGCCCCGGGGTATGCAGCACCTTGAACTTCATCCCCGCCAGCTCCAGCTCCTGGCCGTCCTCGAGGGGCAGGAACTCGGCGGGCAGCTCCAGCTTGTCCATGCCCATCATGTTCAGGAGCATGGGGGGGATGTGCTCGAGCAGGCGCGAGTCCTCCTCGTGCATGTAGGAAGGGGCGCCGGTGGCCTGCGCGATCTCGTTAAGGCCCAGGAGGTGGTCGGGATGGCCGTGGGTGAGCAGGATCGCCACCAGCTCGATGTCGTTTTTCTCCAGGTAGTCCAGTACCTGCGAGGCGGACGTGCCGGCGTCGACCAGCACCGCCTCCTTCGTCTCGTCGTTGACCGCGAGATAGGTGTTGCTGCCGAAACCGTAATCGGTGAATGCCACGATGTCCAAGAAAAACTCCTCTCCTCCGCTGCTGTTTCTGGGGTGAATTATAAAGCAACGTCCCCCGGCGGCAAAATGGGTCATATCATTGCGGCTAATGCTCGCGGTGTCCGCTACCGATTATGAGGTTGACGGAGGGGGGAGAGGCCATGGTGCCAGGCAAGAAAAGGATCACCATTCTCTACGTGGACGACAGCGCCTTCGAGCGCGAGGTCGTCGGCAATTTCCTGGAGGCGGAGGGATACGAGGTCATGACCAGCGGGGACCCGCTGGAGGGCATCGAACTCGCGCGCGGCAAGGCGCCCGACCTCATCCTGCTCGACCTGCACATGCCAGGAATGGACGGGAACGCCGTGGTGGGGCGCATGCGCGAGATACCCGCGCTGCGGGAGGTGCCCATCGTAGCCCTGAGCGCGACTATCGATGGGGGCGATCAGGCGGTGCTGTGCGGGATGTTCGACGGCTTCCTGGGGAAGCCCATAGACGCGGACGCCTTCCCTGCGCAGGTGAGAGGGTTCATATCGCGGAGAAGGGGGGAAACCGGAGGAGGAGCCGACCCGCTGGGCAGCGTGAAAAAACGGGGCGGTGGGGAGGAGGGCGATCCCGCCGCCGCGGACGACCCGCGGGAGGCGTTGGAGGCGTTGGAAAGGATAAGGTCCGCCCTGTCCCACGACCTGCGTTCGCCCCTCACGGTGATGATCTCCTACGCGGGCACGGTGGGGAGGAGGAAAGCGGGGGAGTTGAGCGAACGCCAGAGCGAGATGCTCGACCTCGTGGTGGAGCAGGGCTTCAAGATGGACGAGCTCATAGCGGAGCTGGCGCTCATCGCCCGCGAGACCCTCGAACGCTACGGTTATCCCCCTAAATAGCCAGCCCCACCTCGTAGCCTTCCTGGATGGCTTCGATGGCTTTGCGGGCTTCCTTCGCGTCTCCCGCCAGGTGGACCTCCATGCCTTTCGCCTTCAGTTCCTCGTAAAGCTCGCCCGCGGGGCATGAGCCGGCGGCGACGATCACCGTGTCGGCTGGGATGGACTCCTCCACGCCGCCTATCTCCACCACCACCCTGTCCTCCTCGATACGTTTGGCCACGGCGTTACGGCGCATGTCGATGCCCAGGTGCCGCATGTCCTGCAGTATGGTCCAGCGGGTGGATATGCCGACGTCACGGCACACCTTGTCCAGCATCTCGACCACGGTCACCTTCTTGGTGCCGCGGCTGCACAGTTCCCTCAGGGTGTCCGTGTCCTCGGCGTTGTTCATGAAAAGGTAGAAGAGGGTGTCGGCCGAGATGGTGCCGATGCTCGCCACGTACATGGCGGTCTCCGAGCCCACCGCGCCGCCACCGATGATGACGATGTTCTCTCCCTCGGGGTCTTCCCTGCCTTCCAGGATGTCCCAAGCCATGACCACGCTGGGGCCGTCGACGCCAGGGATGGGCGGGACGGCCTGGCGCCCCCCGGTGGCCACAACCACCGCGTCATAGCCCTCGGCGGCGAGCAGGTCGGCCGTGGCCTCCGTCTCCAGATACAACTCCACGCCGGCGTCGTCGAGCTGCACGTCCAGGTCCTCCACGGCGGTCCAGAACTCCTCGCGCCCCGGGGGGATGGCGGCCAGGTTCAGCTGCCCGCCCAGGACGTCGCTCTTCTCGTACAGGCTCACCGCGTGTCCGCGCTCGGCGGCGGTTATAGCGGCCTTCATGCCGGCGGGGCCGCCGCCCACCACCGCTACCCGCTTCGCTTTCGCAGGGGCTTCGGCCTTGAACTCCAGCTCGCGGCCGGCGCGGGGATTGAGGGTGCAGGTCACGGGCTGCAGGTAGAAGACGTGGTCGAAGCAGCCCTGGTTGCAGCCGATGCAGTGGGTTATGGCCTCGTAGCGGCCCTCGTATGCCTTCTCGGCGAGGAAGGGGTCGGCGATGAGGGCGCGGGCCATGGTCACCAGGTCCGCCAGGCCCATGCGCAGGATCTCGTCGGCGACGAAGACGTCGTTGATGCGGTTGGAGGCGATCACCGGCACCCCGACCTTCGACTTGACCCCGGCCGCGAGGTAGGCGAGGCCGGCGCGCGGCACGCACATGGGAAGCTGCGGCACCCTGGTCTCGTGCCATCCGCCGGTGACGTTGATCACGCTCGCGCCGTGCTTTTCCAGCTCGGCGGCGAAGAGCGACCACTCGCGGTTGGTGTTGCCGCCCTGCATGTAGTCGTGGCCGTCGATGCGGAAACTTATAGGATATGCAGGTCCCACCGCCTCGCGCACGGCGTCGGACACCTCGAGCCCGAAGCGCATGCGGTTCTCCAGCGGCCCGCCGTACTCGTCCTCGCGCAGGTTGATGGTGGGGGAGAAGAACTGCGGGATGAGGTAACCCGTGCACGCCAGCACCTCGACGACGTCGTAGCCGGCTTCCTTCACCCGCCGCGCGGCCTCGGCGTAGTCGCGCTTGGTCTGCTCGATGTCCTCGTGCGTCATCGCCCGCGGCTCCTCTCCGGTGAAGCGGGAGGCGACCGCCGAGGGGGCCACCGCCTGCCGGCCCTCCATGGCGAAGGAATGGGAGTAACGCCCGGCGTGGTAGAGCTGGCATGCCGCCGCCGCCCCGTGTTTCCTGATGGCGTCCGCCAGGATGGCGTGCCCCTCGACGCAGGAGTCGTCCCGCATGTTGAGCAGCCAGGTCCCGCCCGAGACGTCGTTTATGGTGCAGCCGCCCACGATGATCATGCCGGTCCCGCCGCGCGCCCTCTCCTCGTAGAAGGCGACGATGCGGTCGTTGACCCTGCCGTCCGGGGTGTAGTTGAGGTGCATGGCGGTCATGACGATACGGTTGCGCAGCTCCAGGTCTCCGATCTTCTGCGGCGTGAGCAGTTTCTTCAGCAACGACCTCATCCCCTCTCAAAAATTCTCCAGCTCCGTTCCCGGCGCGGACGAAACGCGGCGCGTCAGGTCCACCGGTCTTTTTCACGTACGCGGCGCGCGATATGCCGGAACGCGAGCCGCGCCACCGGGGCTTCCCTCCCGCTCTCCGCCGCCGCTTTCGGCCGCGAACAATGTGATATAGTATAGCAGAAAATCCGTGGCCGGTATTATGCGTTTACCGAGGTTAAAGCATGTTCGACGCATTCTCGGGCAGGGTGGGGGACAAACTAGAGGTGGCGGCGAGGGGGAGCGCCGAGGGCAAGGTAACCGACCTGCGGGAGGCGGTCTCCGACCTCATAAGACCGGGCATGCATTTCCACGTCGCCCACGCCTACATGCGCCCCAACGCCGCGGTCTACGAGATATGCCGCCGTTTCTGGGGCCGGGACCCGGGGTTTACCATATCGGCCCTGGGCTTCATCGCCAACATGGTCCTCTTCGTGTATGGCGGCCTGGCGCGCAAGCTCATCACCTCCTTCTGCGGGGATTCCTACCCCTTTCCGGGGCCCAACCGCATCTACCAGGATGCCTTCCGGGAGGGGCGCCTGGAGATAGAGAACTGGACCGTGCTCACCCTGCCGCAGCGCCTGCTGGCGGGGGCGATGGGCGTGGACTGGATGCCCACGCATTCAATAACGGGAAGCTCGATGCAGGAGGAGAACGCCCGCGATTTCTGCGTGGTGGACACCCCGGACGGGGGGAAGGTGGGCATGGTGCGGGCCCTGCGCCCCGACCTCACCCTCGCCCACGTCTGGGCCGCGGACCCGGCCGGCAACGCGCTGCTCACTCCGCCCTACGCCGAGAGCGTGAACGCCGCCTTTGCCGCCAGGGAGGGCGTGCTGCTGACGGTGGAGAAGGTGGTGGACGCGGACTTCCTGCGCCGCTATCCGCACTTCGTGAAGATACCCGGATACCTGGTGCGGGCGGTATGCCCGGCCCCCATGGGAGTGCACCCGTCCGGGGCCTCCAACCAGGGCATAGAGGAGTTCGACCCCTACGCCGAGGACGAGGAGTTCATGCTCGCGCTGCGCAAGGCATGCAAGGACGACGAGGCCCTGGAGGAGTGGGTAAGGGAATGGCTCCTGGAGGTGGAGGACCACGACCACTACATGCGCAAGGTCGGTTACGAGAAGATATGGTTCCTCAAGGGGCGTGCGGCGGCGGACTCCTGGAGGTCGGAACTGGCCGCGCTAGCGCCCGGCATCAGGCGGGAGCCGGACTGGGACCCCTCCGAGATGATGGTCGTCGAGGCCGCTCGCCTGCTCAAGGAGAGGATCAAGGCCAACGGCTACCGCACCATACTGGCCGGCATCGGGGCTTCCAACCTGGCGGCCTGGAAGGCCTGGTACGACCTGCGGCGGGAGGACTACGGCGTTGACCTCATGGCCGAGGTGGGATTCTACGGCTACACGCCGCGCCCCTCCGACCCCTTCATCTTCAACTTCCGCAACATGCACACCTGCACCATGCTCACGGACGTGTTCGCCGTCCTCGGCTCCATGGTGGGGGCGGAGAGCAACCGCGCCATCGGCGTGCTGGGCGCCGGGCAGGTGGATAGCCTGGGCAACATCAATTCCACCAAGATCCCCGAGCTGGACCTCTTCCTGGTGGGCTCGGGGGGCGCCTGCGACGTGGCCCTGGGCGCGCGGGAGATGTTGCTCACCGTGCCCCAGGACAAGCTGCGCACCCCGCACACCGTGTCCTATATCACGGCGCCGGGGCACCGGGTCCGCACCCTGGTGACCACCATGGGGGTATTCGAGAAACCGCCGGGGGAGGACGAGTTCGTGCTAGCCGCATATTTTCCCGGCGTCGGCGCGGACGGGCGCGAGGCGGCGGAGAGGATCGGCGCGCGCTGCGGATGGGAGCTGCGCACGGCGCGTACGCTGCGGGCGGTGGACCCACCGGGACGTGACGAGCTCTACGACGTCCGCATCTTCGACCCCAAACGCTACTTCCTCCAGTAATCCCGATGGGGTCAGGTCTTGTTTTTTGCATACCCTGGTATGTTACCAGTTGCAAGCAGGTACTTTTCACACAAATACAAGACCTGACCCCGCTGCGTGGCGATCAGGGTTTAGCCGCCGCCGATGGGGGTGAGGTTGACGTTTATGTTGCCCAGGAGCTCCGCTACGGTGGTGCTTTCCGGATCGATCAAGTTGTTTTTGAGATAACGCGTGAGCAGGTAGAGGAGAAACTCTATTTCCGGCGTTTCCATGCAGCCCCCTCCTTTCAGAAAATCCCGCTACATACTCTTACAATTCCCCGCCCGGCACCCTTGAAAACCATCCGCGCCACGCATGCGTCCCGCCCCGGAAGAACGCGGCACGGGACGATATTGGATCCATCGAAATCCCCCGCGGCATCCTTTAACGAGGGCCGGAGTCGAGGCCCCGCTCATTCCACCGCGCCCGGCTCCCCCACGATGTGGAAGATGCGCGCGGCGAGGTCCGCGATCTCCCCCCCGGCCTCCACTCCGTCGCGCCAGCGCGCGGGTATGGCCTCGAGGCCGTTATATGCCCCGCTTATGGCGCCGGCCACGGCCGCCGTGGTGTCCGCGTCGATCCCGCCGCCCACGGCGCGCGAGACCGTTTCCTCGAAATCGCCGGGAGTGCGCAGGAAGCAGAAGAAAGCGCTCGCAACCGTCTCGACGACGTAACCGCTGGTGCCCAGCCGGGCCAGTGCCTCCTCCACCTCCATGCCCCCCGCGAGGAAGCGCGCGGCCATCTCGAGCCGCTCCGCGACGGCGCAGGGGCCGATGAAACCCGCGGTGTCGGTTATGAGTGAGCCCGGCTCCAGGTCGCCGCGGGCCGCCCGGGCCACGGCATAAGCCACCGCCTGGCTTCCCGCGACAGCCTCGGCGTTGTCGTGGGTTATGGCGGCGGCGGCACGGACGTCACGGCGAAGCCCCTCCAGGTCGCGGCAGTCCAGGAGCCCGACGGGCGCGATGCGCATAGCGGCGCCGTTTCCCGCGGCCATCTCGCCCTTCATGCCGCTCTCGCGTGGGGAGACGCCCTCGGCCAGCCTGCTCATGGACTCGTAGGTCGCCCCTCCGATGCCCCTCCAGTCCCTGGAATCGAACCACGCGACGAATTCCCTGGCGGTGTCCTCCAGGTCGAATCCACCGCAGCGGACTATGCTGCGGGCGTGGCAGAGCATCATCTTGGTATCGTCGGTCCACTGGCCCGCCTTCAGCATCCTCCAGGGGGCGTCCATGAAATCGCGCACCGCTCCCATGCGTTTCCTGATCTCGGACGCGCGCATCCCCTCGACCGGCATGCCGAGGGCGTCGCCCACGGCAAGCCCCAGGAGCGATCCCTGGAACCGCGCCTGGGCCGGACCGGTTCCCTCTCCTATCTTCCTCACCCCTTCTCTCTCGCTCGACACATCGTTTATAGGTTAATATATTCAGGGGTTTTATGACATGTCAGACCCTAGGGGGTGAATATGCTTGGTCCGCTCGAGTTGGGTACCACCTTCGGGGAAGGGATGACGCCCGGCAAACGCCAGGTCCGCCTCTTCGACCTGCGGGGCGAACACTACGAGATGGGTTACCAGCAGGGCCTGCAGGCGAGGGAAGCCATACACCACCTCGCGGCGAACCTCCATCACGTCGAGGCCTTTCAGTTGCAGAAGCCCGCGCTTGTCCCCACGAAGGTCTTCGTGACCATGGCCATGCGGCGGGCGGTGGGGGAGATGTGGAGCAATGTCTCGGAGTACTGCCCGCGCCAGAAAGCGCGTATGGAGGGCATAGCCAAGGGCGCGGACATCGACGAGTCCATGCTCTTTCTCACCCTGGCGGGAGAGATGATGATGGCCCAGATAAACTACCGTCTCGGCGCCTGCACCGCCGCCGGCATCGACGTGGAGAGGAGCGCCCTCGGGGAACCGATGGTGATCAAGAACTTCGATTACCCCCTGTTCTTTCAGCCCTATTACCTTACCCGCCTGTGCCAGCCCGCGGAGACGGCCTCGACCCTGGACGTTACCGTCGCTCCCCTGGCCGGATGCCATGACGGCATCAACGAACACGGCTTGTGCATCAGCTACAACTACGGTTACGGCACCGACATGCCCAACGTCAACGTACCCATCACCCTGCTGGTGCAGGAGGCGCTGGAAAATTGCGCCAATACTGAAGAGGCCATCGATTTCCTGAGCGCGGGCAAGAGGTCGGGCGGCGCGATACTGCTGGTGGCCGACGCCTTGGGGCACATGGCGACGGTCGAGCTGTCCTCGAACTTCAGCGGGGTCAGGGGGCCACAGGACGGCATCCTCATCAACACCAACCATTACAGGTGCCGGGAGATGGTATCCTACGACATCCCCCGCAACGCCTATTACACCAGCAGGAACGTGAGGGCCCTGCGCGGCGTGCGGGTGCACGAATCGAGCGAGCTCCGCTACGCCAGGGCGGAGCAACTCTTCTCCGCCGTGGAGGTCATAGGCATGAGGGACCTCCTGGGGGTCTTCTGCGACCACGGCGAGAGCGGGCGCGGCGACGACAACACCATATGCCGCCACGGCCCTTATTTCTCCACCACCTGTTCCATGATCATGCTCCCCCGCAGCAAGCGGCTCCTGGTGACCTACGGCAATCCCTGCGACGCGGTCTTCACCGATTTCCTCGATCCTTTCACGCGGGAGGATGGCGAGGCGGAAGAAGGTATCGGCGACGACGGGGGGGCGCCGGTCGGCGACTGACAGGGGCCCGCGCCCGTCAGCCCCCCTCCACCCCTTTATCGAGGAGGAAATCAAGCAACACGGTATTGAACAGGTCCGGGCGCTCGTAATGAGGGCAGTGCGCGCAGGAGTTGAGGACGGTCATATATGGCCGGGAAAGGAGGTCGCGCTGCCGCAAAGCCTCCTTGGGGTTCACGTTCCTGTCCCTGTTTCCGAAGACGATCAGCGTTGGCAGGTCTATGGAGCGCATTTCTCCGCTGAGGTCCATGCGGCGCACCAGGCGGGTGGACGCGCTCAGGGCGCGCCGGGTGGTGAGGGCGCCCGCCTTCACGTTGGCGCGCACGAAATCCAGGTCCTGTCTTTCGGGTTCGTACAGGCCGCGGTAGAACATCCATTTCAGCATGGCTTCGTTGCGGAAGCGGTAAGTGCTCGAGATGAAGCACCTCGCGCCGGGAACGAAAGCCGACAGGCCCATGCTCACGGTGCGGGTGGGAGTGGAGACCAGCACCAGCCTTTCAACCCGCTCGGCGTGGAGCGAGGTGTAGCGGATGGCTATGCATCCCCCCATGGAGTGGCCCGCGAGGTGGAAGCGGGGCAGGCGCAGCGCCTCCCGGAAAGCCTCCAGGAAAGAAGCCATGCCGTCCAGCGTATACGGAAAGGGGCCATCGTCCGACTCGCCGAATCCCGGCAGGTCGGGAGCGATGGCGCGGAAACGCGGAGCCAGCGCCCTCAGGTTCAGCAACCACTGCTTGCGCGTGCCGTTCCAGCCGTGCAGCAGGATGACGGGCTCTCCCTTACCCCGCTCCTCGTACGCGACTTTCGCCCCTTCCAGGCTGACTGCCGGCATCGCTTACCTCCCCTCGAAACGAGGTGCCCTCGAGCTGTTGAGCGCTCGCGCCGCGGGCGCGCCTTTCCGGCACCATGTAAGATGATAGTGCAAAACGGCCGCGGCCGGCACCGCCGCCCTTGCGTACCGGCTCACCGATTGTAGTATGGACGCGCTCACTGTAAATTATCAGAAAAGGTCGGGAATCGCATGCGGCGTGCGGTCCTGCGCGGGGGATCCCGCCGAGGATTATTCCTGGAGGGGGATGTGAGAGAGCCAGGGAGTGGGGAACGGGAGGCGGGCAAGCGGGGCCTTTTCGGTCTCTCCCGCAACGTCTTCGTCCTGGGCCTTGTCAGTTTCTTCAACGACCTCTCCAGCGAGATGGTATACCCGCTCTTCCCCACCTTCATCACCGAGTTCCTGGGCGCGGGGGCATGGTTCCTGGGACTGGTGGAGGGCATCGCCGATTCCGTCGCCAGCCTGCTCAATCTCTTCTCCGGCTGGATATCCGACCGCTTCCGACGCAGAAAAGCCCTGGTGATGGGGGGCTACTCCTTCTCGGCCCTTTCCCGCGGCTCGCTGGCCCTGGTGACCGCTCCCTGGCAGGCGGCCGCGGCATGGTTCGGCAACCGCGTGGGAAAGGGGGTGCGCACCGCTCCCCGCGACGCGCTCATAGCGGACTCGTGCGACCCCGCGGAGAGGGGCCGGGCCTTCGGGTACCACCGATCCATGGACCATACCGGCGCCCTCTTCGGGGCCGCGGCTGCCTCCGTGCTCATCACCGCGTTTTCCCTCACTTACAGGTCTATATTCGCGATCGCGTTCATCCCCATCGCCGTGGGGGTGATCCTGCTCTCCGTGGGGATCAGGGAGAAAAGGGCGCCGCTGTGCGAGGACGACGACCTCCCGCCGGAGCGGTTGAGCCTCTCCCTGAGGCCATACGATCGCCGCTTCCGTTGGCTCCTGCTCGCGGTGTTCATCTTCACCATGGGCAACTCGAGTGACGCCTTCCTCCTGCTGCGGGCGCGCCAGGGCGGGGGGTTCTCGCTCGCCCTGCTCCCGGCCTTGTGGGGGGTGCTGCACGTGGTGAAGGCGGCGGTGTCGATAAGGGGCGGGGTCCTGTCCGACCGCCTGGGGAGGAAGGGGGTGATCCTCGGGGGATGGGCTATTTACGTCCTGGCCTATGCCGGCTTCGCCTTCCTGGAGGGACCGGCCTGGATGTGGATGCTCTTCGTGGTCTACGGCTTTTACTACATGACCGAGGCGGTGCTGAAGGCTTTCGTGGCCGACCTGGTGCCCGCCGCCCTCAGGGGCAGGGCTTTCGGCATCTACAACTTTACCGTGAGCATCACCGTGCTCCCGGCGAGCCTGCTCATGGGATTGCTGTGGGACACCGCGGGCCCGCGCTACGCCTTCCTGGTGGGGGCCGGCCTGGCCCTGGCGGCGATGGCGGTCCTCGCGGGGGCGGTGAGGCGGCCTCGCGAGGCCGGCTTTCAAGGTTTTCCGCATTTTCGGCGATAATCTAGCAGGATAAGGGACATAAAGGAATATGCGCGGACCGCGTAGAAATGGCATTATGATCGCGGTCGAGGAGGGGATGGATGATGAACGGCGAGCCTCCACGCCAGGCCAGCCCGGAAGGCGGGCCGGACCTGGCAGCTCAATCCTTGTCCATCCTCACCTCTCTGCACGCGGCCATGGTGAACTTCCACCTCTATCCCCCCACCTCCGATATCGTCGAGGGCTCGGTGCAGAGGGCGCGGGAGGAGCTGGACAAGGCCCTGGATACCCAGGGGAGCATCACCTTCTGCGAGCTGGAGGGAAAACTCCTCATCAACGAATTCTCCCTCGATGACAGGGATCAGGCGCGCCCCAACACCGTCGCCTTTCTCAAGGACCTCTCCATGTGGGAAGTGCGCAGCATCACCTTCGATCGCGGCCTGCAGGACGAGGAGCTGCGCCATTTCCTGGACGTCTTCAGCCGCAAGCGCGCCGACCGCACCCTGGAGGGCAGCCTGGGCTCCATGCTGGAGGAACGTGGCATAAGGCACATCAAGGTGGATGAGAAGATATACGTCTCCCTGAGCAAGGACGGCCTGCCCACGGCGCCGCAGGGCGCCGGCGGCGAGGCCATGGAGTTGCTGCGCGACGAGGTCTTCGTGCGCTTCCTGGTGAGCGGCGGCCCCGGCATCGAGGCCTCGCGGGAAGAGGTGTCGGAGCTGATGTCCGACCCCGAGCGCATCAACGCGGCCTTCGCGGCGGTCATCCTGGGATTCGAGGGCTCCGGGGGCATGGTGGGTCCGGACAAGGCGCGCCTCATCCGCGATACCGTGGACCGCATGTACGGCCTGGTGGAGCGCCTGGCCGACGCCGAGATCAAAGAGACCCTGAGCGAGGAGATGGTGAACATCCTGGCGGCCCTGGACCCCGAGACGCTTGTGGAGGTGCTGGCCGAGGAGACGCCACAGGCGGTGCGGGATCCGGAGATGCGCAGGGAGATAATCTCCTCGGTGGAGGGGGGTAACCTGCTCGAGCTGGTCGACCAGGTCATCGGGAAATACGGGAAGCTCCTGGCGGAACGGGAGAACATGGACCCCGGAGACTACGCCGACATCTCCTCCGTCCTCAACGAGATCATCGCCGCGCTCTACAGCGAGGGGGACCCCGCCTTCCACCCCGAGATAACGCGGCGCCTGCGCGAGACGGGACTCCTCGCGGAGCTAACCCGCGGCCATCCCGAGGCCGGGAGAGAACTGCGCGTTTATGGCGTGGCGGCGGAGATATGCGCCTCGGGATCCCTGCGGGCGCTGGAGGGCCTGGACGACGACGAGGTCATAGCCGTGGCTGGCAAGCTGCTGGACATGGGAAGGGGGGACATGACCAGCAGGATAATCGCGGTGACATCACGCAACCTGGTGAGCGACAGGCCCGATTTCCGCCTCCGCGCCTGCTCGTTCATGAAGAAGATGCACCTCCATCTCAGGGAGCGCGGACAGCAGGATGAGATCCTGGACAGGATGAACGAGCTTTCGTCACTGCTGGTCGCGGAGTACAACCCGGAGGTCAAGGTGGGCCTTCTTGGCCTGCTGGGAAGCATATTGAGCGAGCTCTTCACGCAGGGGAGGATGGAAGCCTTCTCGCGCTCCTGCGACGTGCTCCTGGGCTACGCGGAATCGGACGGCGACGAAGGGGTGAGGCGGGCCGCGGCCTGTGCCCTGTCCTCGCTTAACGCCTGGGACGTGGGCCGGCCGCTGGCCGATTCCCTTTTCGGCGAGGACGAGGAGCTGCGGAGGCTGGCCGCGAGGGTGCTGCCGCGCATAGAGCATTCGCTGGCCGCAAAGGAGATCATCGACCTCCTGAAGAGCGACGAGGACATGAAGATCACCCCCGAGCTGGCCGTGGTTTGCTCCGCCATCGAGGCAGACCTGCACGCCGCGCTCTCCGAAGTCCTGGACAGCAACGCGCGGGAGGAGGTGTTGCTCAGGGCCCTGAAGTTGCTCGAACTGATGGGGGGAAACTCCGCCTTTGCCCTGGTGAAGTCGGCGGAGGCCAATCCGCTGCCCGGCGTGAGGGCCCAGGCGGCGCGCTCCATGGCCAGGATGGCGCCCGGCGACCCTGGCCTTCTGTCGCATTTCCTGAAAGCGCTGGGCGACGAGGAGCCAGAGGTCAGGCGCGAGGCGGTACGGGGCATGGGGTCGATCGACGACCCCCGCTCCGTGGATGCCCTGCTCAACATCCTGCAGCACGGGAAGACGCCGAGCGGCGGAGAGGAGCACCCCCGGGTGGAGGAGGCGGCCTGCCTCGCTTTGGCCCGCCTGGGTCCGGAAAGGGCCGTCGACGTCCTCTCGGAGCTCCTGCGCAAGAAGCTCTTTACGCTGCGCCGCCGTTCCGTTCATCCCAGGACCAAGGCGGCGGCATGTTACGCCCTGGGGGAGATAGGCGGGCCAGAGGCGGCGGATCTGATCCGCGCCTACCTGGACGACCCCGACCCCGTCCTGCGCAACGAGGCCCGCAAGGCCGTGGGCGCCTTGCGCAAACGCGGCCACACCGAATAAGGGGTCAGGTCTTGTTTTTTGCATACTCCGGTATGTGAGACGTTTTACACATATGCCCGCTTATTACCAGGCATTACAGGCTTGACTGCGACACCCTCGATGCAAAAAACAAGACCTGACCCCAAGGAAATCCCGACTATATAATAGAGAAAACCGTTGATGCGGGAGGAGTGGTAAAATTGGCCGAGGTATTTTTCGCTAACACACGCTGCAAGCCCCACCGGGGCATGGAGGTCAAGCTGGGGGAACTGGCGGAGCGGGTCGGCCTGTCCGAGGTAATCGGGCGCAGGGACATAGTGGCCATAAAAACCCACTTCGGGGAGGCCGGGAGCACGGCCTTCATACCGGTGCTCTACCTGCGCCGGCTGGTATCCATGGTAAAGGACCTGAACGCCAAGCCCTTCGTGACCGACGCGGGGACCCTGTACGTGGGCAGCAGGTCGAACGCCATCAACCACCTGCTCGCCGCCGCCGCCCATGGCTTCACCCAGGAGACGCTGGGTGCTCCCATCATCATCGCCGACGGCCTGAAGGGACACGACTTCGTGGAGGTCGGGGTGGATGGGGAACTGCTGAGCAAGGTCAAGATCGCCTCCGCGGCGGTCCACGCCGACGCTCTCCTGGTCGCGTCGCACATGACCGGACACGAGCTCACCGGCTTCGGGTGCGCCATCAAGAACGTGGGCATGGGGCTGGGCAGCCGGGGCGGCAAACAGCAGATGCATTCGGACATCAAGCCAAATGTCAACGCCGAGAAGTGCACCGCCTGCGCGGAATGCCTGCGCTGGTGCCCTGCCGGCGCTATCTCCCTCGAGGGCAAGGGCAAGGAGAGGAAGGCCGTAATCGACCAGGATAAGTGCATCGGCTGCGGCGAGTGCACGGTGATGTGCTTCGAGGGAGCCATCGCCGCCCGCCTGTCGACCAGCCTGGACGTGGCCCAGCGCAAGATCGTCGAATACGCCAAGGGAGCGATGAAGGGGAAGGAGGGCAAGTGCGCCTTCTTCAACTTCCTGCTGCATATCACCCCGGCCTGCGATTGCTGGGACTTCAGCGACGCGCCGGTGGTGGAGGACATAGGCGTCGTAGCCAGCCGGGACATAGTGGCCGTGGAGCAGGCCAGCCTGGACCTCATGAACGAGAAGGCCGGCAAGGACGTTATCGGCGGCATCTATAACGCCATGGACTGGACCGCGCAACTCGAGTACGCGGAGAGGATGGGGCTGGGCAGACGCGACTATGAGCTCGTCCCTATCGATGAGTGACGCCCCGCCTTACCAGCAGGTCCAGCCGCCGTCCACGCAGAGCGTGGCGCCGGTGACGTAGGAGGAAGCGTCGGAGGCCAGGAAGACCGCCGCGGGCGCCATCTCCTCGGGCTCGGCCACCCTGCCCATGGGGATCCGGGATAGGATGCGCTCCCCCTCGCGCGGATGCTCGAGCAGCTCGTCTGTCATGTCCGTGGTGGCGAAGCCCGGGCAGAGGGCGTTCACTCTTATGCCCCAGGGCGCCAGCTCTACCGCCATGGTGCGGGTGAGCTGCACCACCGCCCCCTTGCTGGCGGAATAGGCGCCGCACTTGTAGAGCGCCACCATGCCTGCCGCGGAGGCGACGTTGATGATGCAGCCCTCCCCCCGTTCCTTCATCACCGGTATGACGTGCTTGGAACAGAGGTAGACGCCCTTGACGTTCACGTCCATGATGGTGTCGTAAACGTCCTCGTCTATCTGCTCGACACGGCAGTACACCGGGTTGAGCCCGGCGTTGTTGACCATGATGTCGAGGCGGCCGAACTCCCGCAAGACCGACTCCACCATGGCGGCCACGTCCGCGGCCAGGCTCACGTCCACGCGCAGGCCCAGCGCGCGCCTCCCCAGCTCCTCTATCTCCGTGGCGGTAGCGCGAAACTGTTCCTCGGTACGGGAAAAGACCGCAACGTCCGCCCCCGCGCGGGCAAGGGACAGGGCGATGGCCTTCCCGATGCCGCGGCCCGCCCCGCTCACCACCGCTACCTTACCGCTGAGGTCGAATGGGTTCACCGTCACGAAGCGCCTCCTTTGCCCGAAAAAGCCGGATTTCGTTCTAATGATACTATTGCGCGCGCACGCGGGGAAATCGGTGATGCATGCCGGCGCCGCTTGATAGATAAAAGGCATTGACCAGGAGAGAGCACATTATTAGAGTTAGAGTAGACTAATTCGACGGTTAATATGTACCGAAGAAGGTGGGAAAGATGCTTACGGAGAAGATGGAGGAATATCTGGAAGCCTTGTTCAAGCTGAGCTGCGACGAGGGCACGCTTACGCCCACCCGCCTCTCGGAGTACCTCGGGGTCACCCCCCCGACCGTCCTGGATATGCTGAGGCGCATGGAATCGGAGGGTTTGGTGCGCTACGCGAACGTCGGTGCCGGCAAATCCGGCAGGGGAAGAGGAGAGGGACGGGCGAGGCGTGCCATCAGCCTCACGACCAAGGGGCAGAGGGCGGCGAGAACGCTGGTCAGGCGCCACCGCCTCTCGGAGCGCTTCCTCACCGACGTGCTGGGCCTGGACTGGGAGTCGGCCCACCGCGAGGCCTGCAAGCTGGAGCACGTCCTCTCGCCAGAGGTGGAGGAGAAGCTGGCGGAGATGCTTGGCAACCCCGAGACCTGCCCGCACGGCTATCCCATCCCGGACGAGAACGGGCAGATCCGGGACGATGAAGAGATAAAGCCCCTATGCGACTTCTGCGCGGACGAGAAGGGATGCATCGACCGCGTGGAGGAGGAGGAACCTCAGCTTCTGCAGTACCTGGCCTCACTGGGGCTGATGCCCGACGTGGACGTAGAGGTCAAGGAGGTCGCTCCCTTCGGCGGGCCACTGCTGGTCAAGATCGGCGATACGCAGTACGCCCTGGGGCGCGAGGTGGCGTCCAAGATCTACACCAGGAAGGGGCCGGGCCAGAAAAGGCACGGGAAGCGACGCATGGGTGGCGGCCGCAAGAGATGAAGCCCGAACGCCTGGAGCAGCTGGACAAGATACGGGAGAGGGCGGAGTACGTGTTCGCCCTCGCCGGCAATCCCAACGTGGGTAAATCGACCATCTTCAACCGCATAACCGGCATGGGAGTGATGACCGCCAACTATCCCGGCATGACCGTCGAGCTGAACCTGGGCATGACCGAGCTGGACGGGCGCAAGATAGGCGTCGTGGACCTGCCCGGTACCTACGCCCTGGGAGCCGTGTCCGAGGACCAGTTGGTCGCTCGGCGCGGAGTGCTGCAGGGACGCCCGGACGTGGTCATCGTCATTCTCGACGCCAACAACCTGGCACGCAACCTCTACCTGCTGCTGCAGTTCCTCGACCTCGGATGCCCGGTGGTGGCGGCCCTTAACCTGGTAGACCAGGCGGATAAGGCGGGACTGCATACCGACGTGGAGATGCTCGCCGAATTCCTGGGCGTCCCCGTCGTCCCCACCGTGGGAGTGCGGGGAGACAACCTGGACGAACTCATGCACCAGGCGCTTGACCTGGCGCGGCGCCGTGAGGAATACTTCACCATGCCTTTTTCGTACGCCACGGACATAGAATCGCGGGTGCGCAAGCTGGCGCGGCGCCTCGAGGGAAAACTGGAGGAGAAGCCCTACGGCATCTCGCACCGCGCCCTGGCCATCCTGCTCCTCGAGGACGACGAGGAATTCCAACGGGCCCTGCTGGAGGAAGAAGCAGGCGAGGAACTGGCCTCCTATTCCCGCAAGATCGCGGAGGAGATAGAGAAGGAGCACGGGGAGAAAGCGGCGCTGATCATCGCCCGCGAGCGCCACGGCATCGCGGGAAGCATCGCCTCCAACGTGCAGGAGCGCCGGGAATACGACAGGCCGCGCCCGGGCGAGAGGATGTGGGAGTACACCACCTCTTTCAAGACCGGCATCCCTATCCTGCTGGTGGTCATGGGCCTGCTGTTCCTGGCCATCTTCTGGGGCGGTGGCGCCCTGGCCGAACTCTTCGCCGACTTCTGGGAGAGTGTGATCGGCGGGCCCCTGAACAGTGGCATAGAATCCGTGCTGGGGGTGAACATGTTCTCCCGTTCCCTGGGATGGGCTGTGGACGGCCTGGGCGCGGTGCTGGAGATAGCCCTGCCGTACCTCGTGGTCTTCTATCTCATCCTCGGCTTCATGGAGGACACCGGCTACCTCAACTCCGTGGCCTTTCTCACCGACCGTTTCATGCACCGCCTTGGTCTGCACGGGAGGGCGGTCATCCCCCTCATCTCCGCCGTGGGCTGCAACGTCCCCGCGGTGATGGGGACGAGGGTGCTTTCCACGCGGCGGGAGAGGGTGATCGCCTGCGCTCTCATCGTCCTGGTGCCGTGCAGCGCGCGCGTGGCGGTGATCATGGGGGGCGTGGCGCGATTCGTGGGGTGGTGGCAGGCCCTGCTCCTTTTCGCCGTCATCTTCGCCGTGGTCATAGCGGCCGGTCTCCTCCTCAATAAGATCATACCGGGCGAGTCCGCCGGGCTGGTGATGGAGATGTTCCCCTTCCGCACTCCGTCCGTGCTTAACGTGCTCAAGAAGACCTGGCTCAGGCTGAAGGATTTCTTCCTCGTCGCCGCCCCCCTGATCGTGTTGGGGAGCTTCCTGCTGGGGCTGCTCTATGAAAGCGGGTGGATACTCGAGCTGACCGGGCCCCTCGAGCCCGTGGCGGAGTGGTGGCTGGGCATCCCCGCCGTAGCTTTGCTGGCCCTCATCTTCGCCTTCCTGCGCAAGGAGCTGGCGCTGGCGCTGTTGTTGGTGCTGGCCGCCCAGGCCATCCCCGGCGTCACCGCGGACTCGAGCCTGCTCGACTTCATGAGCAAGGGGCAGATCTTCACCTTCGCCCTGGTGTGCGCCATATATATTCCCTGCGTGGCCACCCTGGCCGTGTTGTGGAGGGAGTTGGGTGGGCGCGACTCCCTCATCATCACGGGCTCGACCGTCGTCCTCGCCCTGCTCCTGGGCGGCCTTTCCCACCTCATCCTCCTCCTTTTGTGATGGGGTCAGCCCTTAACATTCATCATTTGATTGCCATTGCTAATTAAACTTTTCCTGAGAGAGTCGTCCTTACCGGAGGCGCATCACCCGGAAAGAGATCGGAGCCGGCGCGGCGTTGGGCTTCTTTTTCACTAATGGTTAGCGTTGCTAACAAAATGATGAATGTTAAGGGCTGACCCCAGGTCGGGGAATAGTCTACTATTATGGGTATGGCAGGCCGAGAAGGGGGACGAAGGTGAAAGAAGCGCTCTTCTACGAGAAGCTCGAGGACGGGAAGGTACACTGCCTGCTCTGTCCCCAGGACTGCACCATCGCCGGCGGCAAGAGGGGCTTCTGCCAGGTGCGGCGGAACGTGGACGGAGTCCTCTACTCCGAGATCTACAACCGCGTCATGGCCAAAGGGATGGACCCCATCGAGAAGAAGCCCCTCTATCATTTCCACCCCGGCGCCATGATCTATTCGCTGGGCACGCGGGGCTGCAACCAGCGCTGCGATTTCTGCCAGAACTGGCACATGCTGCAGCCCGACGCGTCCACCGGGGAGATGACGGCACAGGAGGCGGTGGACGATGCCCTTGCCAGGAAGTCGATAGGCATCGCGTACACTTACAACGAGCCGACCATATGGTACGAGTTCGTGCTGGAGTGCTCACGCTTGGCCCGCGAGTCCGGCCTGGTCAACGTCCTCGTCACCAACGGCTCGGTCAACCCCGAGCCCTTCGCTCAGCTCGCCCCCTTCATCGATGCCATGAACATCGACGTAAAATCCATGGACCCCGAGTTCTACCGCAGGATATGCAAGTCCAAGCTGGAGCCGGTCCTGGCAACCTGCCGGGCTGCAAAGGCGGTGGGCATCCATGTGGAGATAACCAACCTGGTGATACCGACCCTGAACGACTCGGACGAACTCATCTCCAAGCTGGTCGATTTCGTCGCTGGCCTTGGGCTGGAGGTGCCCCTGCACTTCTCCGCCTATTTCCCCTCCTACAAGATGACCATAGAGCCTACGCCCCTGTCCTCCCTGCTGCGGGCCAGTGAGATCGCGCGCGAAAAACTGCATTACGTCTACCTGGGTAACGTGGCGACGAGCGATGGCTCGAACACCCAATGCCCGCAGTGCGGCAACCCGCTCATCAAGCGCCGGGGATACGGGACGACCGTCACGGGCATCGACGGCGGCAAGTGCGGCAAGTGCGGCAGAAAGGCGGACGTGGTCCTATGAGCTCGGGGCCGTTTCCGGGCAGCGCCGAGGACAAAGGGTCGCGCATATACCCGCGGGGGAGGCTGCCGCAGCGGCCCGTGCTGCATCCCGAGGGGTTCGGCAGCTCCATGGCCAAGCTGCTCATCCCCCTGCTGGCGCCGCTCATCCTCATGCTGTTCATAGTGCCTACCGGCTATCTCCTGGAAGGCCCCGGCCCCTCCTTCGACCTGCAGGAAGACCTCACGGTAACGGGCGCCAAAACCTATCCCTCGCAGGGGGAGCTGATGCTGACCGCGGTTTCCCTGCAGGAATCACGCCTCGCTTACCATCTCGTCGCTTTCTTCAGCGATAGCTTCGACTTGCTGAAAGTACGGGACTACCTCGGCGAGGAGCTGGACACGGAGGAGCAGGACGTCGTGGACATAGTGATAACCTTCCTCAGCCAGGACACCGCCGTTGTCGCCGGCCTGCGTGAACTGGGCATGCCCGTCGAGGTCAGGATGATGGGCGAGCTGGTGGTCGGGGTCGCGCCCGGTTATCCCGCCTCCGGCGCGATCGATCCCGGTGAGGTCATAGTGGGAGTGAACGGAGATCCGCTGGACAGCCCGGAGCGCCTGTCCGAAGCGATCACCTCCAGCCGCGATGGGGAAGCGGTAACGCTGCAGGTGAAATCGATAGACAAGGACCTCGCCCTCGAGCTGAACGAGAGGGCCATGGAAGAGGACGCGGAACGGCCCGATCTTTCCACCCTCCTCGAGGAGGGGGTAAGGGAGGTGGAGATCCAGCCCGTCTATGTCCCGGAGCTCGACCAGCGCCTGATCGGCGTCTCGACCAGGGATTTCTTCACCTATACCTCTGACGTGGAGGTGGAGTGGGAGCTGGAGACGGTCAAGGGGCCCTCCGCCGGCATGATGATGACCCTGTCCCTGGTCAACGCCCTTACCCCCGAGGACCTCACGGGGGGCGGGAAGATAGCCGGCACGGGAGAGATAACCATAGAGGGAGACGTGCAACCCATCGGAGGGTTGCCCTTCAAGATCAGGGCCGCGGAGAGCGAAGGGGCCCTTGCCTTCATATACCCGGTGGAAAACCAGGAAGATCTAGCGGGATTCCGTACCACCCTGGAGCTTTATGCCGTGGACGACCTGGACGACGCGCTGGAGGCGCTGCAAGCCGCGCGCTGAAGCTTGCCGTGGAGGGATCAGTCCGTTCTGCCGATTATACCCGCATCATTCATACATACAAGCCTGTCCGCTTCTTTCTGGCGTGAAGCGGCCCCCGGGGGGCGATAAAGGAGCAGGAAAGAATGAAAATCGGGGGAACCAAAAGGAAAACGAGGCATCTCCAGCGAACAAATAATCGACCGTCAGGGGCATAAATGGCGGAACAAAATCGGCGTTTTTTCCGTCAAAATGCTCGAGTAAGGGTAGATATGCAGGGAAAATAGTGATAGAATGTCATTTCTGTATATCTGAGGAAAGAGTCGAGGTGGTAGCCAGAATGAAGCCGACGGGAATCGAGAACACCAGCATCTCGGACATAATGGAAACCATGCGCAGCCTGGTGGGACAGGTAGTGCGTATCTCCGTGAAGGAATCAAAGCCCAAGACGCACTGGGAGGAGAAAGAGGGCATCGTCGAGGGAGTTTACCCTACCGTCTTCCTCTTCCGTTTCAAGAACCGCCGTAACGTGGACGAGAGGGTGGCTTACAGCTACGTGGACATCGCCATCGACGACGTGAAGATCCTCGAGAACTGACAGCATAGAGCGTTAGGCATCAAAACCCCTGCTGCGGCCTCGAGCGGCGGGGGTTTTGCCGTACCGGCGCGGGCAGACGGGGCGGAACGCTCCCGCACCGAGCGATTTGCAGTCTGGGTGGAGCGGTCCCGCACCGGGCGATATGAGGGACGTAAGGAAAGCCCGCATCGGGTAAGATATACGGTAGACGACAGGGAGGCATGGTGATCTTCATCGGCACGGCGGGGTTCAGCTACCAGGACTGGAAGGGGGCTTTCTACCCCGAGAGACAGGACAAGAAGTCAATGCTCGAGTACTACTCCTCGCGTTTCCCGGTGGTGGAGATAAACAGCACCTGGCACGCCCTTCCCTCCCCGAACAGCACCCTCTCCATGGCCAGGAGGACCGCCCCCCATTTCCAGTTCATCATCAAGGCCTACAAGGGGTTGACCCATGCCCGCGAGGACAACGCGGAGGAGTTCAAGCTCTTCCGGGACGTGCTGCGGCCCATGGAGGACCACGGCAAGCTGGCCTGCGTGCTGGCCCAGTTTCCCTGGGGGTTCAAGAACAACGAGCGCAACCGCGAGTACCTGCGCCTCTTCCGCGAGCGGCTGCCCTCGCAGGACACGGTGGTGGAGTTCCGCAACGAGGGATGGATAACCGACGAGACCCTGGACCTGCTGCGCGAGCTCTCCATGGGCTTCTGCTGCGTGGACGAGCCGCGGCTCAAAGGCCTGGTAAAGCCCCACGTCATCCTGAGCGGCGACACGGGATACGTGCGCTTCCACGGGCGCAATTACGAGACCTGGTGGGACAGCGCCCGCAAGTCCTGGGAGAGGTACGATTATCTCTACAGCGAGGAGGAACTCGCGGAGTGGGTGCCCGGCCTGCTACGCCTGGACGACGAGGCGAGCCGCACCTTCGCCATCTTCAACAACCACTACCGCGGCAAGGCCCCGCGCAACGCCGTCATACTGGCCGGCATGCTGCCTCGGGAAAGGGTGGCCCCCCTGGGGAAAGGGGGAGGCGGGGAGCAGCTACAGGCGATATGGCGGGAGGATTGAGGAGAGCCCCCCGCGCGGCTGACCCCCCCTTTTTTTAACGGAACTCCTCGTACTCTATCTCGCCGCGCAGCTTCTCCAGTATCTTGCGCAACAGCCGCGACACGTGCATCTGGGAGATGTCCAGGCTGCGTGCGATCTCTATCTGGGTCATGCCCCGGAAGAAGCGCATATAGATGACCTTCTGCTCGCGCTCCGAGAGCACGGACAGGAGCTTGGCCAGGGTGTCACGATCTTCGGCGAGGGAGAAGTCGTCATCCTCCCCGCCCAGGTAGTCCATGAGACAGAAGCCGTGGTCTTCCTGGCTATTGGTGTAGATGTTGTCCAGGCTGAGGTAATTGGCGGCGTAGGAACTCTCCAGTATCTCCACCACCTCCTCCAGGCTGGCCTTCAGCTCATCGGCCACCTCCCGCAGGGTGGGCGCGCGGTGCAGCTCCTGGGTGAGGCGGTCGACGGCCTGGTTGAGCTCGTGGTCGCGCATCTGCAGGCGCCGTGGGATGCGGATGGCCCATCCCTTGTCGCGGAAGTAACGTTTGAGCTCGCCCACGATTGTGGGGGTGGCGTAGGTGCTGAACTCCACTCCGCGGTCGAGGTCGTAACGGTCGATGGCCTTGATAAGACCGATGTAGCCCACCTGCAGCAGGTCCTCCAGAGGCTCGCCGCGGTTGCAGAACTTGCGCGCGAGGTACTCAACGAGGTGGATGTTGAGGGAGATGAGCTCGTCGCGGACGCACGGATCCCCGGTCTCCCTCAAGGCCTGGAAGAGCTCCTTGATACGCCGCCTTCGTTCCTGGCGCCGGTCTTCGTCTCCGCTCACAGGTCGACTCCTTGTGGGAGGGCGCGAACGATAAGCCCGTTAATCAGAATACTGCTTCCGCAGGGAGATGCGGTATGTCGTTTCGTCCCGCTTGAGATCGACCGCGTCAACCACGGATTCCATGATCATCCTACTGAAGGATTCGGGCATCACCGAACGCGATTCACCGTTCTCAGCCAACTGCGAAGATAGGACGATTTCAAAGTACTCCTTCAAAGGCTCGATTTCAACCTGGAGGGTGGCGTCCGTGGGGGAGTGGATGACGGCGTAGTTGCTGGCCTCGTCGACGGCTATGCGCAGGTCCTCCAGCTGCGAGAGGTCGAATTCCATGCGGCTGGCCACGAGATACACCGCGAGCCTGATGAGTTGACGCGAGAACTGCTCGGCTGGCAGACGAAGTCGTATGATATCGGTGTTGTCGCCCACGCGCCTCACCTCCCGACCGTCTCGGCGACACGAAAACCCATGGTCGATAATAGAGTATCCCCTCAAGTGGTATTTTTAAACTAGCCGGAAGAGCTCGGGTAGCGGGAGGAAACTGGGCGTGCTCTAGATGGAGTGTTCCTGTGGGGTTCCGTTCCAGTGAGGGAATAATGGAATAAGTGTAGGCCGGAGAGGAATCTGGCGACTTGACAAGTCGATTGAGAATGGCGCCGGTCATGATAAACTTGTATAAAGGACGGCTAAATCAGGATACCTCGGGGAAGGAGAGACCTTGAACGATCTGGGGGGAGTATTTTTGCGCACTGAGGTTAAAGAGGTGTGTGGGGTGCCGGTGGTGGAGCTGGAGGGTGAGATAGACCTCTCAACCGCCGCGGTGTTCAAGGAGACTGTCTACAAGGTTATCGAGGCGGGCAAGATAGACGTGGTCATCGATCTCACCGGTCTGGAATTCATGGACTCGACCGGGCTCGGGGTGCTGGTGGCGGCACTCAAGAAGACCAGCACCGAAGGCGGGAGCATCAGGCTCATCTGCGACAAGCGCAGCATCCTCAAGGTTTTTAATATCACCGGTCTGGACAAAGTCTTCTCCATTTACGATAATTTGCAGCGGTGCCTCGACGACTGACCGGGGCCTCGAATCTTGCGGGGGAGTACCCGAGTGGCCAAAGGGGACGGACTGTAAATCCGTTGGCACAGCCTACGGAGGTTCAAATCCTCCCTCCCCCACCAGGTAAAAAACAGGCCGGAGAGCTTTTTCTCCGGCCTGAACCGTATTCTATACACATATATCTCACAACTCTGTACCCTGCCTTTATCAACTTCCCTCGTCTGCCTGGGCAGCGCCCTCGTCATTCCTGAGGGGAAGCCGAATGACGTTATCGCTCCCGCTCATCAGCCTATCCATGCCGTTTCTTGCCCGATCAAAGGAACTGCTGTATAGATGTCCATATAAGTCAAGGGTTATTGCGGCGGATGAGTGTCCCATGATTTTCTGCAGCGTCAGGGTGTCTACTCCAGCCTCTATGAACAGGGACGCTGCGGTGTGCCTAAGATCGTGAAAACGCACCTTAGTTACCCTCGACTTTTCAAGTGCCCTTTCAAAGTCTCTACGCAGCGGATTATGCCTGTCCCCCAGAACATCCGGGAAGAAGACTAATTCATCATCTGGAGGCCTACCCATTTTCTTATAGTGAGCCAGAAGAGATCGTTTTAGCTCTGCGCAGATAGGCACGAACCTTACGGAGCTCTTGGACTTAGGAGGAGTGAACCCCTGTCCCCTGCGCCAGGAAGAAACGACATGGATTTGCTCTTTATCGAAATCAACCTTACTCCACCTCAAAGCGAGTATTTCGCCGAGGCGCATCCCCGTGAAACAGGCGACCATAAGAATGGGCTTTATAATTGGCTCCCCGGCTCTTATGAGCCTTTTCACCTCTTTGGGGGTTAGGAAGAGCATCTCCTTCTTTTCCACGCTTGGGGCCGTGATTGTAGCGCTAGGATCTCGATCGATCAGTTCCTTGCGCACCGCATCACGGAGGACGAGCTTTAGAACCCGAAGCGACTTTCCAATCATGGCGATAGAGACATTCTTCTTCTCCAAATATTTAAGAAAATCATCAACTGTCGAAGGCGTGATATCGGCAAGAGGCATTTGCTTAAAATAGGGCGCAAGGTGATTCTTGATAACCGAGTCATAGTCCTGCCATGTAGAGCGCTTCCTTCTTAACCTCTTTGATTCAACAAAGCTTTCGCAATGGCTTATCAAATCCAACTCTTTCTTGGGCTTCATTGTGAAGGTCCCGGCAAGAACCTCCAAGCGAATCTTCTCAGCGAGTGCATCTGCGAATTTCTTTTTCGGTCCCGCAGCTATTTCATGGATTATGCCATGTTGATCACGAAAACGCACCGTGTAAAACTCAACCACTTCCCCAGTCCGCTTTCTGATTCTCTGCCTCTTACTTACTTTGCACATCATCTTGCATCCCTCCAGAATCCGAATATTTTGCCCTCTAATCTAGTCTTCTTGGATTTGACCTAAAAAACCAAATCGATTCCTATCTCCAACATGCTCTCTTCTATGTCTTTACCAAGGAGTATTATCAAGATAGGAGATAATATGACTGGAGAAGAATATCTTAGGAGTCTATTAGCAAGGGTTCGAGCTCAAACTGGGATACTCGGTATCGGAAGCTTCATTAAGAAAGAGTTGGAGCCTGTTCTCTATGGTTGGGGAGGACTGCATATAGACAAGATAGAAATTTCGGGATCGTATGCAAAAGATACCGCCATACTTGGCCTAACAGATGTAGATTTGTTCATTTCGTTAAAGAGCACAACTCCAGGAACACTTTCCGATATATATTACTCGCTAGGCAATTATCTAAAGAATTATGGATATGTAATCAGATGGCAGAATGTATCTATTGGAATAACCCATAAGGGATTCAAGGTTGATTTGGTTCCTGGGAAAAGGCAATCCTTTCTTACAAATGATCATAGTATATACGTCTCAAGAAGAAACACTTGGACGAAAACGAACGTAGATCTACATATAAGTACGATAAAGGGATCTTTACGCTGCGAAGAGATATGCATCTTGAAGCAGTGGAAGATGGTACATGGTCTAAGTGTGCCATCCTTCTTAATCGAGCTTTCTACACTAAGAGCTTTGAAATATAAGCCCTATTTCCAGCTAGAAGACAATATATTGGATGTTCTTAGATTCTTCAGGGATGATTTAGAAGGAGCTGCTCTCTTGGATCCTGCAAACACAAATAACAACGTTGCTAATGATATTACTGCGGAAGAGAAAAAGGCAATTACATTAAAAGCCTTCGAATCATTAAATAAGCGGTATTGGAGTGAGATCCTATGGTAGGCGTAACATGAGAGGATGCTAATTGCTGTCCTGTTATCCAATGTTTACAAAGAACCGG
>JAQVFR010000047.1 GCA_028697145.1 Actinomycetota bacterium
CCCACCCGCCGCTCCTACAACCTGGGCGACTACGCCACCTCCTACGACGTCTCGGCCGCGGTCACCGCCACTTCGGATGTCATCTGCGAGAGGGCCATGTACGGGCGCGCCGTGGTCTGCCTGGACCCCGGCCATGCCGCCACGCCCTCCGAGATAGACCCCGAGACCGGCATAAACACACAAGACTGGGTGAACGAGCCGGAGATGACCATAGTCTACGACATAGCTTTGCGAGCGAAGGATATCCTGGAAGCCCGGGGAGTCAAGGTGGTGATGACCAAGAACTCCATCGCCGACCCCGTAAGTCTGAAGCGGCGGGCGGAGATAGCCAACGAGTCCAACGCGCGCATGATCGTGCACATCCACGCCGACCCCGGCCTGACCAGGCCGGCCACTTTCTATCCCGGTCCCGCGCCATACGACTGGAAGGCCAACACCGAGAGCGGCAGGATCGTCTATATGGACCCCATCGTGCGGGACGCGAGCGAGGCGACCGCCAGGAGGTTCCACGCCGCGATGGCCGCATACATACTGCAGGCTACAGGGGTGCCGGACGGCGGGATGGTGATAGAGAACCGCGGCACCACCGGCACGGGCAACTACGGCCCCGTCTTCAGTTACGACATCTGGAGCAAGGTCCCCACCTTCACCCTGGAAAACGGCCTTTACTTCGCCGATACACACCACCAGGAGGTGGCCGAGAGCATCGCCGCCGGAGTCCTGGCCGCCCTCTAGGGGGTCAGCCCTCCATTCTCCACAAAGTGCCAAATGAGTGACTGGCTCCTTTGTGGGTATATTGGTTGTGGAAGGTATTTCCTCGCCACAGCGAAAAGGAGGTAGAAATGTTCCTGGAAATCGTCAGGTCCTCCGGGCTAGCCCATCTCTCCTATATCCTCGGGGACGCGGGCAAAGCCGCGGTCGTGGACCCCAGGCGCGATCACGATATCTACCTCGAGATCGCCGCCCGTGAGGGCTGCCTGATCACCCACGTCTTCGAGACCCACCGCAACGAGGACTACGTCGTGGGCTCCACTGGTCTCGCCGCCGCTACCGGGGCCGAGGTCTATCACGGCAAACAGATGGATTTCGCCTATGGCACCGGGGTGACTGAGGGCGACAGCTTCGAGGTGGGCAGCCTCGCTCTCTCCGTACTCCATACCCCCGGACACACCGAGGAGAGCATATCCATAGCCCTATACGACAGGGGATTCAGCGCAGAGGAACTAGTGGCGGTGTTCACCGGGGACGCGCTCTTCATAGGCGACGTGGGCAGGACCGACTTCTTCCCCGGCCGCGAGGAGGAGATGGCCGGCCTGCTTTACGACAGCATCTTCGGCAAGCTGCTTCCCATGGGAGACAGCGTGATCCTCTTCCCGGGGCACGGGCAGGGCTCCATCTGCGGCGGCAACCTGGCGCCGCGCGAGTTTTCCACCTTGGGCTTTGAGAGAAGACACAATCCCGCCCTGCGCCATGCCGCGAAAGAGGACTTCATAACCGCCAAGACCGCCGAGCGGCTGTTCATGCCCGGCTATTTCGAGAGGGTGCATACCCTCAACCAGCAGGGACCGCCGCTATTGCCGGCACTGCCCGCTCCCCTGCCTCTCGACCCCGCTTCCTTCGAGGACCTGGCTGGCGGCGGTACCGTCCTCGACGTCCGCAGCAAGGAGGCCTTCGCCGGCGCCCACCTGCCTGGCAGTCTGTCCATCGCCCTGGACAAGGTCTCCTCATACGCGGGCTGGTACCTGGACTACGGCAAGCCCGTGTTCCTGGTCGCGAACACGGCCGGGGAGGTCGCCGCGGCGGTCCGCTACCTGGTGCGGCTGGGCTTCGATGACATACCAGCTTACCTGGCCGGGGGCATGTTCAAGTGGGAGGTGAGCGGCCGGCCTTTCGGGAGGATGAAGGCCGTCCACGCCGAGGAACTGGTGGCCATGCTGGACGCCGGAGAGGACTTCACGCTCCTGGACGTGAGGGCGCCGGGCGAGTTCGAGGACGCGCACCTGCCCACCGCCGTGAACGTTCACATGGGCGAGCTGCCGTGCAGGCTCGAGGAGGTGCCGCGGGACGCGAAGGTGGTCACCTTCTGCGGCAGCGGCGAGCGGGCCACCATCGCTGCTTCCATACTCCTTAAGAACGGATATGAGAACACGCAGGCCTGTTTCGGCTCCATGGCCGCCTGCTCGAACCTCGGCTGTCCCATCGAGACCGGCGTGGACCGGTAAATATCATGTCGTTTGAGGTAGAATATCCTCTATAGCGTTTTCTTTGAGGCATGGAGGCAGATAGAGCGGAGGAGCGGGGGCATATGGGTATAGCGACCTGTCCGGCCTGCGGCAAACCATGGCTGTTCAACCTGCTTCTGAGGTGGAGGGGCAACGGCACGATCGTAACGCGCATCAGCCCCGCCTTCCGCATGGTCCTGGTGGAGTCGGCACTGCTCGAGGACATCTATCAACGCATCGAGGCCGAATTGGGCATACCCATAAGGGAGGCCGTGTTCGAGGCGGAGCGCGCGGCCGCGGCGACCACCATCGACAACCTGCTCCCCGACTGGCTGATCAAGTGGGTGCTGCGTAACCGCCTGGTGATGCACCCAGCCAGCCGTTTCCTGCAGCTCCTCGCGCGTACCGCGGGCATGGCTGACGTGCATACCGTCTTCTATCACGTCTACCGCGGCAGCATGGCGCGGGTAAGAAACGAATTCAGCCGCGAGCTGTTCGCGGCCATCGTGGTGGGGGCTTTCGAGAGCATGGAGGGGGTCGTGTACGACCACGCCTGGGTGGAGATGGGAGGAGACCTCTACTTTCTCATCATGCCCGCCAAGGGCAAGCCGGAGATCGCCCACAGGCTCAAGCCGGAGATCGCCACGCCCCTGCCCGGGCAGCGAAAGCTCGAGCCCTGCAGGCGCTGCGGGTTCCCGCTCGCCCTGGGCCACTTGCGCTGGGACCTGACGCAGGCCGTGATCGAGGATACGCGCAGGGACAAGCGCTTGAGCTTCGTGGACGGGTATGCCTTCTCTGCCGTCTTCCGGGAGCTGGTAGAGGAGTTGGGGGAAGATATAATCCCCATCATCGTAGAGGCCTCGAGCGAGTACACCCTGCGCAGCATCCAGGAGACGGGGCTGTTAGGCGGGGAGAGGAGACGCGAGGAGGTGTACGAGGATCTCCTCGACCTCCTGCCCCTTCACGGCAAGGGCAATCCCGTGGAGACAGACATGGCGGAGGACGGCCTCGCCGTCACCGTCGAGAACCCCTACAGCACCTACCTACTTTCCGGCGAGCTTCTGGCCATATACGAGGCGGTCGAAGGGCACCCCGGTACCATAGCCATCTACGACGAGGAACAGAGGGTGCGGATAACCATCAAGCCCTGAAGCTCAAGCTGTAAGTGACCGTACCCTGCTCAATATCTCCCCGGCCTCCGCGACCATGCCCTCCACTACTTCCCGGCAGCCCTTCATGTCCTTTATGAGGCCGATGGACTGTCCCACCGCCAGGGGAGCCATATCGGCGTCACCGGTCTCCCATGATTCCCGGGAACGTGCGCCGATTATGTAGGGGAGGATGTCCTCGAAGTCGCCCTTGCAGGCCTCTATCTCCAGCACCTGGGCAGCGATGGCGTTTTTCAGGCAGCGCATCTGCAGCTCGATGGTCTTGCAGATGAGGGTGGTATCGTATTCCTGGCGCCCGATGAGTTCCCGTTTGATGTTCTCGTGTGCCTGGCATTCCTCGGTGGCGATGAAGCGCGAGGCCATCATCACGCCATCCGCACCCAGGACCAGGGCGGCCGCCAGGCCCCTGCCGTCGGCGATCCCCCCGGCCGTTATCACCGGGATGGAAAGCGACTCGCTGATACGCGGGGTGAGCACCATGGTGGTCACGTCGTCGTCGAGTGGGTGCCCCCCCTCCTCGATCCCGGCGGCGATGACGGCGTCGTAGCCGGCCTTCTCGGCGTGCAGGGCGTGGCGCACCGCCCCCACCTTGTGGATGAGCCTGACCCCCGCTTTCTTCGCCTCCGCGATGTAATCGGGGCCCAGGTAGCGGTCCAGCGGCGCCCCCGAGATCTCCAGCGCCGTTACCTTTTCCTCGCAGC
Organism: Actinomycetota bacterium; assembly: GCA_028697145.1. Lineage (GTDB taxonomy): Bacteria > Actinomycetota > Geothermincolia > Geothermincolales > RBG-13-55-18 > SURF-21. Next base: position 4,093 of record JAQVFR010000047.1, read on the forward strand.
ATACGCGGAAGTAGTCCTCGTGAAGCTCCCTGGTTATGCGCACCGAGGGCATGAGGGTGATGTTCACGCAGAAGGGCCTAGCGGTGAGGGCGCGTGTCTCCCGCACCGCCTCGCGGAACTCCTCCGCCGATTCGTAGTTGCCCGCCGTGAGGTTGCCCAGCGCCCCAGCATTGGATATGGCAGCGCACAGCCCCGGCCTGGCCAGCCACATCATCCCTCCGCACATTATGGGGTGCTCTATTCCGAGCAGCTCCGTCATCCTGGTCTTCATCGGGCGCCTCCTTGATCCATGGTGCCACGTCGCAAGCCAGCGCGAGTCCGGGCACATCCGATGTTGCGTAACGCCTGCAGGCGGCTGTCTCCCCCGGCCGGAGGAGCGGGCCCTGCACCCTGAATCTTATCCTTGCCGCACGCGTATATCAAAACGGATCGGTTCAGGCACGAGGCGAGGCTTGACCCCAATGCCTGAGGCACGAGGCGAGGCTTGACCCCAATGCCTTACGGTTGGATGCCGAACATCCTGTGCACGATGCCCTTCTTCAACGCGAAGCGCAGCGCCGCGTGATACAGCCGGGGGGAGATGCGGCGCAGCAGGATGAGGGGACCGTGGTGCCTCCAGGGTACCACGATTATCGCCCGGTCGCGCTCCAGCCCGCGCAGCGCCGCCTCGGCCACTACGGAGGGAGGAACGCCCCTGGTCTCGTAGTATCTCTCTATCTCCGGCTTGGCGCTGCGCCCGGACCCGTCGCTGAGCGACACCCTTCCGTCCCGGATGATATTGGTGTCGATGTCCCCGGGACAGAGCAGGCTGACCTTGATGTCGTGCACGCTCAGCTCGATGCGCAGGGTCTCGCCCATGCCCACCACGGCGAACTTGCTGGCGTTGTAGGCGGTCATGCCGGGCATGGCCACCAGGCCGGCGTCACTCGCGGTGAGCAGGATGGAACCCTGCTCGCGTTCGATCATGCGGGGGGTGAAACAGTGCAGCGTGTAGATGGCTCCCCAGAGGTTGATCCCCAACACCCACTCCCAGTCCTCCAGCGGGGTCTCCTCGTACCATCCCCCCTGTCCAACCCCGGCGTTGCTGCACAGGACGTCCACGTGGCCCCACTCCGAGAAGAACGCGTCCGCGAAGGCCTGCACCTCCTCGAGTTTGGTGTGGTCCACGCGGTAGCCGCCGCACTCAGCGCCCTTCCCCTTGAGTTCATCCACGACCGCGTCGATGCGCTCCTGCACGATGTCGGTGACGACCACCTTGCAGCCGGCGTCAGCCAGCGCCAGCGCCAGCGCCCTGCCGATGCCGGAGCCGGCCCCGGTGACCACCGCCGTCTTGCCAGAGTAAAAACCCATGTTCCTCACCTCCGTGATAATTATGCACCCTGGAGCCTCCACCGGCACAGCGTGATGCCCCAGGCATTGGGGTCAAGCCTCGCCCCGTGCCCGAAGCGGCTTGAGATATGGGGATGGGAAGGCATCGATGCCCGTTAAGCGGCTTCCAGTCGTTACCGACAAGGATAGAGAACACATCCCCGGAAGGCGAGAGGAGAGATCATGGCGGACGAGACAAAACCGAAACAGTACTTCATGCAGAACGAGCAGATGGACTTCGATACCCAGATCATCCTGGGAAGCTGCTTTTACGGCTGCGCGGACGCGGGAGAGGTGCTCTCCACCATCGAGCGCATCGGGGACGGCGATTTCGAGGGATGGTACATGCAATGGTGTGCCACCGCGCAGCGCCTCGAGAAGACAGCGCGGGAGTGCGCCGCTTCCGGCAACGACGTGAGCGCGCGCCAGGCATACCTGCGCGCCGCCTGTTATTACGCCGCGTCGCTCTCCATGATCGACGGCACCGAGGACCCCTCCCGGCGCGTGCCCACCTGGAAGAAGCACATGGAGTGCTTCGACGCTTTCTGCGCCCGCCTCGCCCCCCCCGCCGAGAGGATCGAGATACCATACGAGGACACACCCATGCCCGGCTACCTCTTCAAACCCGACGATTCCGGAGGTCCCTTCGCCACCGTCATCTTCAACAACGGCAGCGACGGCCCCACCGTCGCCATGTGGTCCAGCGGCGTGGCGGCGGCGCTGCAGCGGGGTCACGCCGCCCTGATATTCGACGGTCCAGGACAGAACGCCATGCTGTGGCTGCACGAGGTCCCCTTCCGCCCCGACTGGGAGAAGGTGATCGCCCCCGTCGTGGACTTCCTGTCGGCACGCCCCGACGTGGACGCCGCGCGCATCGCCCTCTCCGGCATGAGCCAGGGCGGGTACTGGATCCTGCGAGCCCTGGCCTTCGAGCACCGCATCGCCGCGGGCATCGCCGATCCGGGGGTCATGGACGTCTCGGCCGCCGTCACCGCCAAGTATCCGCCGGAGATGCTCAAGCTCGTGGACGAGGGCAAGAAGGAGGATTTCGATAACATGATGAGCGAGGGCCTCAAATACATGGACGCCGCCACGCGGCAGATGGTGCAGTGGCGCATGAAACCTTACGGCACGGAGAGCTTCTACGACTGGATCACCATGTCGCGGCAGTACCAGGCGCGCGACGTCATCGGGCAGATACGATGCCCCATGTTCATCGCCGACCCCGACGACGAGCAGTTCTGGCCCGGCCAGTCCCGGGAGGTCTACGGCGCGCTCACCTGCCCCAAGACCCTCGTGCGTTTCGCGCGCGAGGAAGGGGCAAACTGGCACTGCGAACCCAAGGCGCGCAGCCTCTACGACCAGCGCATGTTCGACTGGCTGGCCACGGTTATGCCCGCCTGAACGATCTCCTGACCGGTAGTCTATGCGATTAGAGCAGGAGTCTGGCTCGGATCTTCGCCAGCGACTGCTCATGACGAGTTGTTCCCGTTCTCCGTATGTTTCGGGTGACAGTCAATTCCCAATAGGTGATTGCGATTCCCGCAGGTTTCACCACTATCTTTTTGGGCATATATCAGTTGAGTCTTTAAGGTGGTCTGTGAGAAACACGGGAGGCCAGAGATGGCTTATCGAGCAAAGAAGTGGCTGGTCCTGGAGAACCTGGCGGTCGCGGCGGCGGCCCGGGCCCTGAGCAAACGCGACCTTACCTACCAGATAATACCAGTGGGGATGTACAACAGCCGGCCGGTCGAGGAGCTCAACCGGGGGCTCGAGCCGGCGGACGACGCCCAGCACCCCTACGACGGGAGGTTCTACTGGGAGTGGTGGTACTTCGACGCCCAGTTCGACGACGGGCACCGCTGCGTGCTGGAGCTGCAGTACCCCAACCTCACCAACATCCTCGCCAAGGAGTGCACCATGCTCTTCAACGTCTATACGCCAGACGGGCGCGCCTGCAATAACATCGTGCCCTTCCCTCTCTCGATGTGGAGGGCTTCGCGGGAGACCTGCGACGTGGCCATCGGCGACAACACCATCCAGGGATACTACCCGGAGTACCACGTGAGGTTAGCCCACGACAACCTGGCCTGCGACCTCACCTTCGAGAACCTGCTGCCCGGATGGACGCGCGGCACCGGCGAGGTGATGTTCGGCATGCCAGAGAAGCAGCAGGTATTCGGCTGGGTGGTGGCGCAGCCGCGGGCGCGCGTGAGCGGCACGCTGAGCGTGGACGGGGTGGAGCACGAGGTGAACGGCCTGGGTTACCACGACCACAACTGGGGCAACGGCATCATCCCCCGCTACCTCTCGCACTGGGTGTGGGGACGCCTTTCCACCGACCGCCTGACCATGATTTTCGCCGACGTGGTGACCTCACGGCGCTGCGGGGACATACACATCCCCATCGTCTTCCTGGCCCTGGATGACCGCATCGTGCTGGAGTGCTCACGGGCGGAGTTCAAGGTAGGGGAATATGTCCCGGACAGCGTGGGCTTCCAGGTCTATCCGAGTTGCGTGGGCCTGGAGTTCTGCGAGCGCGACGTGGCGGGTGAGTTTCACTTCAAGATATCGAAGGAACTGGAGATGGTGAACACGCTGGCGGAGAAGCTGCCCCCGGGAGCGGTCAAACTCGTCGGCAAGACCTTCGCCGGCCCCGCCTACTACCGCTTCCTCTCGGATTACCGGGGTTGGGTGCAGGTGGGGGACGAGCGGCTGGACCTGGAGGGCGAGACCCACTGGGAATACATGATCATCGGCCTGCGCTGCGGCCAGATCCCCGGCCCCGGCCGCCGCCTGCCCACCTGAGGCATTGGGGTCAAGCCTCGCCTCGTGCCTCAAACCGGCCCCGGCACCCTTTTTAACACCCCTGTGAGTAACGGTATGGCCGCTGGGCGAGACGAACCGGCTCGCGCATCTCCCGCGCTACTCCCCGCCGAACATGCGCGTGCGCGGATAGACGTCGTCGCCCGACCTCACCTCCGTCACACCGGTCGCCAGACGGTCCACGCGGTGTCCCGGAGCGGTGTTCTCCTTTCCCTGGAACTGCGGCAGCCACTGCATCTGGGCTGCGAACATCTCGTCTGTAAGATTTCGGATCTCGTGGGGAGCCAGCACCGCCGCGGTGAGCGGGTCCATGAGGCATGTGTGGTAGGCGGCCTCGAAGTCGCCCTGCAGCGCCGCCTCCACCGCCAGCTCCTGCACGGATATGTTGGAGCGGCACAGCGCCGCACATACCCCGGGAAGCTCTCCCACTACGGCGGGATGGAAGCCCCCGCCGTCAACCACCACCGGTACCTCTACGCAGCAGCCGTCGGGAAGGTTGGTGATGTACCCCCGGTTGAGGACGTTGCCCGCGAAGCGGAAGGAGGCCCCGGTCAGCACGGCGTCCATGATCTCGGCGGTGAACTCCTCGGACCTCTTTCCCGCCTCGTAGGGCACGGGCATCTCGCCGCCGGCCATGCGGCCCATCTCCTCCTCATAGTAGGCGAGGGTGCCGATGCGGGCGTTGAGGTCGCCGGCCGTCTCGCCCATGAGCCATGGGCCGCCGAAAAGGCGCTTGAGGTCCTCGCGGTGGCGGAAGTATGGGACGTACTCGGAGGTATGCCCCGGCAGCTCCGTGCAGAAGTAACCCGTGGCCTTCATCATCTCGAAGCGGTAGCGCTCGTTTACGATGGGGCCTTCGGCGGCGAGCTTTTCCCACATCCTGGGGTAGAGGTCCTCTCCGTCCCGCTCGAACTTCAGGAGCCAGGCCATGTGGTTGATGCCCGCCCACTCCAGCTCGCATTCCTCCTCGGGCACGCGCAGCCACTGCAGGCGCTCGATGACGGTAAAGAACGGGGGATTACAGGTGATGAGCCCCCAGTAGTGGTTGTAGAACCAGGCGAAGTCGTCATATTGTGACGCGGGTACTTCTGCGGGTGTCATGTCATCCTCCCGACATCGGCTGTACGGCTCCTCTAAATGCCAACATCCCAGGGATCATTCGCTCCGCCCTTCTCGGGGTCTATCCTAATCCACGGCCGCGGTGGCCAGCCCTACCCGTTCTTTCCCCAGCAACCAGCCGTCCCTGGCGTTGAAATAGAGGTGGAAGGCGCCCTCGACCTCGCGCAAGTCCAGCGCGTACACGAAGCTCTTTTTCCAGCCCGGCTCCGGCCCCAGGATGGGCTCTTGCCCGGGGATGTACCACTCCAGGCCGTTGCGCGAGGTGACCAGCCGGATGGCGGAACGGGTGTGGCAGGCGGCGGGATCCCAGTAGATGCCGTTCTGAAATCCCACGTAACCGTCCTGCAGGCGCAGGACCTTCATGGCCCCCGCTCCCATGTTGGCGTATGCGTCCAGGGCTGACGGCTGCAGGGCCGGCTCCTGCTCAGCCTCGTACCTGCCCAGGATGTCCCGCGAGCTGGCGACACCTATGTACTTGGGCTCGGAGAAACGGCAGTCCCTCAGGTACACCAGCCCTGCGCTGTAATAAAGGCGGAATCCGCCCTCTTCTTCCAGGACGCAGGGGTTGCTTACCGCCCCCTTACACCCCTCCCTGTGCCACGCCAGGGTGGGCTCCAGGACCACCGAGGGACTGCTCGAGGAAAGAAGGTCCCGCGAGGTCCTGGCCTCGATACGCGAGAGGTACGGGAAGGGGAACAGCTTGAGGAACCTCTCGTAGAAAAGGAAATATTCAGCGTCACGAAAAAAAACGAAAGCCCTCAGGCTGTTGCGGCTCACCACACCCTTGCGCCGCTCCCAGGTGATCCCGTCCCGCGAGGTGAAGTGGTGTATCCCCAGGATGGAATGGGCGAAGAGGTGCCACAGTGAGTCCGGGGTATCCGCGGGAGGAAGAAAGGTGGGGTCGGCGAGGATGGGGGAGGGGAAAGGGGGCGGGATGAGGGGGTTCTTCTCGTGTTCCCTCCACCCCAAGGCCAGTATCGCGTCCGTCTTAATATCCAGCATGTCATCCTCCCTCTTGTTTACCGCCGTTCCCCGCCCGCGGCCGCATATAATATCTTCCCCCATCGGCGACGCTCGAACCAGCCAAAGCCACCCCCTGCGCCGGCTCCGAACCCGCGCGACAGCACATTTTTCACGCCGACTCATCCTGCCTGCCGCGCTTCAACCGCCGGGGAAGGATGCGGCTGCGATGCGCTCGGCCGCCGCCGCTTCGCAAATACAAGGGTGGACCGTCACGTCATGACGCGCAAAGCGGGGAAGGGTGCCCCGGTATTTCGACAGGAGCTTAGCCCCGGGAAGGTTGTTAC
>JAQVFR010000048.1 GCA_028697145.1 Actinomycetota bacterium
TGAGGGTGTCCAGGCCGGGAAGGTTGGAGGGGTCCAGCACCCCGGTGAGGGTGTCCAGGCCGGGAAGGTTGGAGGGGTCCAGCACCCCGGTGAGGGTGTCCAGGCCGGGAAGGTTGGAGGGGTCCAGCACCCCGGTGAGGGTGTCCAGGCCGGGAAGGTTGGAGGGGTCCAGGGCGCTTCCCGGATCCGGCAGCGGGCTGGAGGCGGTGGCCTCCACGGCCCCTGCGGCATCCGTACCCGGCGCCGCCGGGATGTCGGGCGTCAGCACGTCGACGACCGCTTCACCCAGCTCCTTCAGCTTGTCCAGGGCATCCCCCAGCGGGGTGTCCTCGAGCAGCCCGTCCGCCATGCACATCCCCGTCATGGAGAACAGGAGCAGCGCGATGGCGGCGAGGCATATGCCCGTCTTCAGAAATATTCTTGCTCTCATCTCACACCTCCGTTTACCGATGTCTCGTCCAGTTCCGTTCTGTCTCACGTTCCTTAATACGGCCGAGGGCGGCAATCCCTTCGCGGCGCGAGCGGGAAATGCCGCGCTCATCCGTATAGAGGACTGAACGCCTAAGGACACGATGGCGAGGGGGTGGCCGTGAGATGAAGGAGAGAAAGAAGAGGAGCCGGGCCATGGCGATGGCGGCGGGCCTGGCGTTGATGCTGGCGGCGACGGCTTGCGGTTGCGCTGCGGGGGACGCCGTGGAGAAAGTCAACCTCACCGGCCAGTTGGAGAAGATCAACCAGGAAGTCGCCGCGCTCAATGCCGAGACGACGGAGCTGGTTGAGACAATCTCCGTGCTGGATGAAAAAGAGGGGCAGCTTTCCACCTCGGTTGAGCTGCTCCTGATGATGAACGGGAAGACGGACCAGCAGCTGGCGACGACTTCAGAGCTGTCCGCCATCCTGGGCCAGGAACGCGCCAAGGTGGCGGCGGTGCTTTCCCTGGCCAGGCAGGTGCTGGCGGTGGAGCAGGGGCTGAAAGGCGATACCGCGGTGGAACTGGGCATGGCCGGTTCGACCCTGGACCTCGTGCGGAGCCTGCTCGGCAACCTGGGCAGCTTCGCTTCGATAAACAACGATATCAATTCCAAGCTGGACCGCGCCTTGGAGATCATGGGGAACATGTAGGGGGGTGGTCTGGGGATGAAAGACAAAGCCATCAAGGCGGTAAAGGTGATAGGTGTCGTGGCCCTGGTGGGATTCATGATCAACACCCTGCTCATGCTGGCCCAGTTGAAGGGGCTGGACTCCAAGCTCTCCGAGAACGGGAGGCTGCTCTCCGAGGCGGTGAGGTTCGAGGAGTCCATGGGTGCCAAGGGGGAGCAGATCTCCGAGATGGCCGTGATCTTTTCGGATATCGCCGGGAAGATGGAGACGGTCAACGCCACAGCCCGCTCCATCGCATCCGACGGTGGGAATATCCGGACCATGAACGACGAACTGCTCGCGGTCAACCGAGAGATCGACGCGGTGATCCTGGATAACATCACCATGGCGAGGGAGATGAGCTCCCGCATGTCCGAAGTGGTGTCGATCATGGGTGACGTCGGGGGGATGTTGGGCGGCATCACGTCGGCGGCATCGCAGCAACTGGGCAAGATCGGCGACATGTACCGCCTTGCCCAGGAGAACAACGCCTCGGTCCCGGCGCTGCCATGAGGGGGGTGGTGGTGATGAAACGGTTTATCAAGGCTCTCTTCAGCACGGGCATCTGGACCCTGGCCGCGGCGGTGGCGGTAATCACCGCGATCGGCACCGTGGCCACCCTGGGGGTCGCCCGCAACGTGGACGCCAAGGTGGAGAGCGTGCACGGCCTTGTGGTGCGGTCCAACGAGCTCAACGAATCCATGCGCGTATCCCTGGATCCCACCATCGAGTTGAACGAGCAGGCGGGGGTGGTCGGCGGCTACATCCGTGACACCCTGCAGGCGATGGCCGAGATGCGGGAAGGATTGGTGGCGATGGTGGCCGCGATCGAAGCCAACAACGGGGTCCTCGCCCTGGTGAGGACGCATACCGACAAGCTCACCGTATCCCTGGGAGCGCTGGTGCCCTACATCGAGGAGCTCGCGGCTGCGGTCGAGGAAGGGAACGTGGCCTCGGCGACGGCATTGGGGACACTGGAGAAGATAAACGGCCTCAACGACGCCATCGCGGCGGAGATGGCCCAGATGCGCGACAAGATAGCGAACTCGGTCTCCTACCGCATAATCTTCACCCTTGCCCTGCCGGTGTTGCCCTGAGGGAGGTGGCAAAGAATGAAAGCGAAGAAGGTGCTGATCGCGGCGGTATCCGCGCTGGTGGTGGCCGGCCTGGTGGTCGTCTCTTATACCCTGGCGGGCAGCGGAGCCCTGGAGGACTTGAACGAGAGATACAACATATTCAAGATGGTGGACGAGAGCCTGGGGACCATGCAGGACATGAACGTGGTCATGGGCGAGGTAAAGAACAACGTCAACGCCCTCAACGGCAAGCTGGACCTCCTGCGTGAGACCAACGACCTGCTCCAGCAGCAGCTCGCGGTGGTGGACGAGCTCAACGTGCTGATGGCGGGCCAGAAGCCGCTTCTGGAGGAGACCAATTCGTCCATCTCCAACCTGGACGAGAAGCTGGGGACGACCCTCAGCCTGGCCCGCGGTCTCGAGCCGCTCATGGACTCGCTCATCGCCTCCATGGACAACTCGGTAGCGTTGACGAGCCAGGTGGTGGACGGATCGGTGGGCATGGTGGGCACGGCTTCACACATCTCCGCCCTCTTCGACCAGACGCTGGGGTACCTCGGCCGCATCCAGCCGCACAGCTCAAAGGCCAAGGCGTATATGGCCGGGGATATACTCAGCAGGCTCTCGACTTTCCTGCCCTCAGTGCCGGCACCCGCTCCTGGCAACACCGCTGCCGTCCCGCCCCCCAGCGCATCCGGGAGCGGGGGAGAGGCGGAGAGCAGCACGCCGTTGGCGGGCGTTGGTGAGCAGGTGACCGAGATCGTGGAGGGGCTGGTGGACAAGGTTGTTACCCCCCTGCTCGACACGGTCAATAGCCTCCTCGGGCTTTGAAAGGATGGCGGCGAGATGAAGGTTATAAAAGTATTGCTGGCGCTGGTGATCGCGGGAAGCCTCGCTGTCACCGGCGTGTCGCTGGTCAAGGTGATAGGGGTACAGCGCGTCATGGGAGAAAAACAGGAGGCGCTGCTGGGAGAGGTAGAGAGACAGGACGAGGCCGTCGAGGCGATAATCCCCGCTTTTCAGCCCACCGAGGAGATGGTGGGCAAGACGGAGGCCATGCTCGCGGACCTGCAGGCCCTCGCCGCCGTAGTCTCGGAGATGAACGGGCTCGTTCAAGCGGCGAACGGACTGCAGGCGACAACTGCCGGACTCCTGGACATGAACAACACCTCCATAACCCGCCTGGCGGCCGGGGTATCCGCCGCGGACCTGCCCCTGGCCGGGGTGGGCGAGCGCACCGCCCTCACCCTGGGGTACATAACCCAGACCTTGTCGGCGCTGCAGGACATGGCGGCGGGACTGCGGCTCTCGAACTCCTATGCCGCGGACCTGGCGAACATGATGGAAGGCAAGTTCGGAAAGTAGAGCGAGGTGAGCCACGTGTTCTTCAAAACGTTGTACTTGGCACTGGCCATGATCATCCTCATCCTGGGCGCCGTGCTGATAGAGGCCGTCCTGCGGGAACGCGCTTATACCAGGCGCCTGCTTCTTGGGACCGCGGGAATATACGCGCTGGGAGGCCTGACGGCCCTGCTCTGCTCTTTGGCCAACCTTTGATGCCCCCGATTGCTGGATCTCTCCAGCATGCCCGATGAGACCGCCGTTGCCCGTGGCGGTCTCATCATTTTCAGGGCTCGAGGATTTAAATATTTCCGCGTTCTGTCGATAAATATGTGAAGGACGAATTGATGTGACCCCCCACGATGTCTCCGGCCGCAAAAACCGCGAGGTTGCTTCCCAGTACCCGCTACGCTGGGGTGATTGTCTTGAAGGACGGAAAAAGGGCAAGGGTTGAGCTTCCCGCTGAGCTGCAGGAGCTGCGGCGCCGTATCCGCGAGTACAAGGCCGTGATCAGGGAATTCCTTGGCACGGGAGAGAAATCCGGAGCGGAAGGGGAACATGACGGGGACCGCCGCGTTTCCCCCGCACCCGCCTCACTAGCCACTGGCCAGGACGCCGCTCCCCCTGCTGCTCCGTCACGGGAGAGCCCGGGGCATTATGGCGGTTATCTGCACCCGACTACCGCTGAAGAGTTGAGCGAATATGGCAAGTTCCTCGAGGAGCTGGTAGAGGACCGCACGCTCGAGATCATGATGACCAACGAAAGGCTGCAGAACGAGATCGCGGAGCGCATGCAGGTCGAGGAGGAACTCCGCGCACGCAACGCGGAGCTCGAGGCCTTCGCGCATACCGTATCCCACGATCTGCGCAGCTCCCTGGCGGTGATCGAGGGGTACGCCCAGGTGGCCCTGGAGGGCAGGGAGGATATCTTGCAGGAGTGCCTGGAGAAGATCGTCCACCTCACCCAGCGCATGGAGTCCTTTATCGAGTCGCTCCTCGCCTATTCCGAGGCGGGCCGTCCGGAGGGGGAGCCGGAGGACGTCAACGCCAGCGAGCTGCTGCGGGAGATGCTGGAGGAGAGGGAGGTGGAGATAACCGCCCTGGGAGCCGAGGTGATCGTGGAGGAGGACCTGCCGACCGTACGAGTTGATCCCATGAGGCTGCAGCAGGTCTTCATCAACCTGCTTGACAACGCGTTGAAGTACACGGGCGGCAGCCTCAATCCCACGGTCAGATGCGGCGCGGTTGAAAAAGAGGGCGCCGCGGTCTTCTACGTCAGCGACAACGGCATCGGCATCCCCCGGGAGGATCAGCTGAGGATATTCGAACCCTTCGAGCGCCTGAGCGGCGGCAACCACCGCGGCCTGGGCATAGGCCTCTCCACGGTGAAGCTCGCCGTGGAGGGCTGGGGCGGCGGGGTGTGGGTGGAATCAGAGCCCGGAAAGGGGTCCACGTTCTTCTTCAGCATCCCCACCGGCGGCGCTGACGCCGCGCGGAAGTGACCGCAGCGGGCCTTCAGCGGATCGTCAAGTCGAGGCCGTGGGAGGATCCCGTACCGCTCCCATGCCTGAGACCCTTTACCCATCCGCCGTTTCCATATAATAATTGTGGCAACCCGTGTGGCGAGAGAGGGAGGGTCCATGCCGTCCATATCCATCAGGGACCTGAGGAAATATTACGGCGATATCAAGGCCGTGGACGGGATCACCCTGGAGGTAGAGGAAAAGGAGATCTTCGGCATCCTCGGGCCCAACGGCGCCGGCAAGACCACCACCCTGGAGATGGTGGAGACCCTGCGCGAGCCGGATTCTGGTGAGATCGAGGTCATGGGCCTGGACGTGCGCAGAAACGCCCGGGCGGTCAAGGAGATCATCGGCGTGCAGCTCCAGACCACCGTCTTCTTCGACGAGCTCACCGTGCGGGAGACCATCGACCTCTTCAGCGCCTTCTATCCCCGTACCATGCCCGTGGACGAGTTGGTGGGGATGGCGGAATTGAACGAGAAGGCGGACTCGCGGGTGAACGAGCTTTCGGGAGGCCAGCACAAGCGCCTCTCCATCGCCCTGGCGCTGGTGAACGACCCCGGCATCGTCTTTCTAGACGAGCCGACCACCGGCCTCGATCCCCAGGCCCGGCGCCGCATCTGGGAGATGGTGGAGCATTTGCGGAGCCAGGACAAGACGGTGGTCTTGACCACGCACTACATCGAGGAGGCCGAGTACCTCTGCGACCGCGTGGCGATCATGGACCACGGCCATATCATAGCGCTTGGCACGCCGGACGAACTCATCAACGAGCACGTGTCCGAGAGCATCATCACCTTCCGCCTCAGCCAGCCGGTGGGAGAGGAGATAGTGCGGGGATTGCACGGCGTGACGGATGTGCAGGGCGAGGACGGCGAGTACAGGGTCACGACGCCGGTGCCCCAGGAGACCCTCATCGGGATCGTTGCCATGGCACATGAGCGTGGGGTGGAGGCCGACGACATCAACATGAAGAGGGCAACCCTGGAGGACGTCTTTCTCAAGATAACGGGCAGGAGGATACGCGAGTGAGAAAGTTCCTCAAGATATTCGCCTACGATTTCAAGATAACCATCAGGCAGCGCGAGGCGATGTTCTGGCTCCTCATCTTCCCGGTCCTGATCATGATCATCCTGGGGTTCGTCTTTGGATCGGCCGGTGATGTAAAGCTGAAGGTTGGGATAGTGGACCTCGATGGGTCACCGGTCAGCCGGGCCATCGTCGAGGCGTTCGAGGGCATCGACGCCATAGTGACCGAGGTGGGAAGCGAGGACGAGGAGAGAGCCGCCATCAGGGACGGCGACCGTAACGGCATCATCATAATCTCCGAGGGCTTCGGCGAACAGGTGACATCGGGGCTGCAGGGAGAGCTGACCATCATCATCAACCGGTCAGAGATCACGACCGCGCAGATAACCTCATCCACCCTGCGCGGCATCATCGACGAGATCGGGCAAAGGATGTCGGGGGCGCCGGAGATAATCGAGGTGAACGAGGAGGAGGCGCAGGACGTTAAGGATTTCGAGTATATCGATTTCATGGTCCCGGGCATCATTGCCATTACGCTCATGTTTGGGGGCCTTATGGGCTACAATCTCGAGATAGCCTCCTACCGCGAGAAGGGCATCCTGCGGCGCATCAAGGTCTCGCCCTTGTCCCTGCCGACTTTCCTCGCGGGAGGCATCTTCAACGTCCTCGTCTTCACGCTGGTGCAGACGGTGCTGCTGCTGCTGGTGGGCACTCTCGTCTTCAACCTGAGCATTAACGCCAATTACCTGTACCTGGCGGTGCTGGTCTTAATAGGGGCCCTTTCCTTCCTGGCCCTGGGTTTCCTCATCGCCTCTCTCACCAAGAACATGCGCAGCGCCAGCCTGGCCGCCAACGCCGTTTCCATGCCCATGATGTTCCTCTCCGGCGTCTTCTTCTCGGTGGACTGGGTACCCGCGCCGCTCAAGATCATCGCGCAGTGCCTGCCCCTCTACTACCTGGGCGACGGCCTGCGCGAGGTGATGACAAACTCGGCCGGCCTGCTGGACATATGGTTGGACCTCGTGGTGCTCGTAGGCATGGGGCTCATTGCCTTTATCGCGTCCGTAAGGTTCTTCCGCTGGGAATAGGATTCCACGCGCCGTCGCGGCGAGACGATGCCCCGCAGTGCCGTCCATGGAGATAAACGGGCAACGGCCTCGGGCGCAGGTGGCGCTCGTTCGCAAAGGGAGACCCCGTCCCGTTGTGTTGGGGGATACTCGGGGGAGGGACGGGGTCGGTAACGGTCGTCAACAGGGTTTCTTCGTCGCCCTTTCGTGTTTGAAGGGATAGATGGTCGCGATAGCGGAGCCGATGCGCGCGGGCCTGGACACCAGGACGGGGAGCACGGACCTCAGCGCCCTGGGCTTGCGCACCACCGGGTTTATGTATACCTCGTCTTCATGCGTCTTGTTCAAAACAACCTCCAGCATCGTTTGTCTCGAGCTATTTGACGCCGGCGACGCGAAAAGGTTCAGTGGGGAAGTTGATCCATGTCATAGAGGCCGAAAAGCACCAGGTTTTCCAGCGGCGGGCGGATCCCGCCGCAGTCCCTGGGCCCTGCGTTTCCTGCGCGGCTAGAGGCTCACCGCCCGCTTCATGCAGGTATTGTCGTTCCCGCCTCGTTCTTTGCGGGCGCTCCCGGGGATAAATGAGCGGTCGTTCTCCCCGCCAGGCATTTCCTCTTCTCCCGTCTCCCGCTCGTTGCGGAACCTGCGCAGAAGGGTCTTGAGAAGGCCGGCGCGCCGGACAGAGGAGTTGATAAAGAGGCCGTCCGCGTCCTTTTTTTGCATCCTTACCCCCCCCTTTTTTGTGTGCGCGTCATACAATCGGACATTGATTGTATCGGCACGATACGAATTGCGGTTTAGCGCTGAGCCGCATTCGTCACATCAAATATGCAGGGTGGTAACGATATCGACACATCTCCCGGACCTTGGCGGATCATCCTGCGCGTGGCCGCGGAGGATGATCCGGGGCCATCACCAGGAATCCCCCGTGTTTTCTGCGAACCCTGGAGTGGATCTCCCTGGCGAACCCCAACCCGGAACCCGCGGCGGCGGCCATAACCTATATCACGCCGGGGGGCGAGCGGGGGACCCGGGAGGTCGAACCGCTCCCCTCGTCGCGGCGCACCGTCCTGGTGAACGAGAGCTTCTCCTCCGCGACGGACATATCCGCGTATGTAGAATCCGGCCGTCCCATCGCCTGCGAGCGGGCCATGTACTTCGATATGGGCAGGGGAAGCGGAGGCGGGGAGCCCATCCAGGGCGGCCACGTCTCGCTGGGAGTGAAAAGCGCCGCGGCGGAATGGTGCTTCGCCGAGATGCACACGGGCAGGTAAGAGGATCAGGGAAGGAAAAAGCTGAAGACCGAGCCGCCTACCTCACGCGGCTCGTACCATATCCTGCCTCCATGTGAACGCGCGATCTCGTGCGCGATAAAGAGCCCCAGCCCCATGCCCGACGCGGAATGATGGCGCGAGTCCTCGAGCTGGTAAAAGCGTTCGAATATGTTCTCGCGTTCCCTTTCGGGCACCCCGGGCCCGCGGTCCAGCACGGAGAAGATGACGCCGCCTTCGTAAGGGGCGAGCTCGACCGAGATCAACGAGTCGGGCGGGGAATATATCACGGCGTTGTCCAGCAGGATGAGCATGGCATCGAGGATCAGTTCCTGGTCCACCTCCCGCATCCCCACCCCTGGCGCTATCGCCACCTCGAATTCGTTGCGGACGCCCTTTTCCTCCATCTGCTTTACGGCCCCACTTACCAGGGGCTCCAACTCCAGGAGCCGCTTATCCGCCGTGAAGTGACCCCTCTCGATGCGGGAAAGGTCCATGAGGTCGTTAATGGTCTTGGCCATCTTGTCCGCCTTGATGTTGATGATCCTGATCTTCTCCATCTGGAAGTCGTTGAGGCCCATTAGGTCCCCGAACTGGAACGCTTCGGCATATCCCTTGATTATGGACAGGGGTGTGCGCAGTTCGTGGGAGGCGATGTCCACGAAATGGCGTATGCTCTCCTCGTGCGCCAGGCGCTCCTCCTCGATGGTCAGGGCGCGGGAGAGCATCCCCATGAGGTGCATCTCCTCCTGGTTGAGCTGGCCGGGCTCCGACTGAAGGCGATGATCTCTCCCCCGGCGTTGAACAGGGGCGCTCCGGTCACCTCCCCGATGGCGACGCTCCCATCCTTCCTGATGAAGCGGAGCTCATCTATCACCACCTCGCCCAGGAAAAGCCTCTGGATGTCGCCCAGGGTGCGCTCGTAGTCGTCGGGGTGGAGGATGTTGAGCTCGAGCATGTTGTGCCCGATGAGTTCGTGCTCTTCGTAGCCGATCAGTTGGCACGCCTTGCGGTTGACGCCGATGACGGTGAAGCCCGTGTCGTAGGTGTAGATGGCCTCGCCGGTGAAGTCGTAGATGAGGCGGTACCTCTCCTCCGACTCCCGCAACGCGTCCTCCCGCTGCCGATGCTCGGTCACGTCGCGGGCGCTGACCACGATGCCCCTTTCTCCATCTCGTCCGCCCGCTCGTCTTGCCTCCGAGACCCCCGGCGCGGAGACCTCCCGGCACCGGACGCTTTTTTGCGGAGCCCTCTCCGGCCTTTTTCAGGACCCATCATGTGATACCCCGGGAGTCTCTCGGCCTGGAACGCTATCCGGTCAAGCTGGCAACGTATATCTTCTGGGGGCAGGACCTTCTTCAGTATGGATACCAGGCGGGAGGTTCGATCCCCGTCCCGAAGTCCACGGCGGTCCAGCCGGAGGCGTCCTTTCTCATCACCACCAGGGGAGATTCCAGCACCTCGCTGGTGCACACGGCGATGCCCGCCGCCTCGTCGCCGTGGATGACTATGTTCTCTATCCTGAACTCCAGGCCGGGCGCCGCGTTCTCTTTCACGAAGGCCAGCATGGCCTTCTCCACTTCCTCCATCTCTTTCTCCGCGTCGGCGGCCTCCTCCGAGGCGTCTTTCTGGCCCTCCTCGTAACCCGCTATCCAGCCCTGGTCGAACCCCCGGGCGTAGTCGTCGTCTTCATCCGAATCCTCGAGAGTGCCGGGCTCATAGATCCCTTTCTTGCCGTCCGCGTACCCCCGTTCGTAACCCTGGGTGTGCCCATCCGAGAAACCCCTGTTGAACTGCGTGGTGCTCGCCTCGCCGTCCGCATCGCCGTTGTCACCCGCAGCGCCGTTTTCGGACGCTCCGCAGCCGGTGGAGAGAACGAGCGCGGCCGTCATCGCCAGGAGCAGGAGAAGAACAAGCAGCCTCTTCACTTTACCCCCTTCGCCTCCGGGAACGATCATCCGTCATCTTCATATTCTACATTTCTGAAAAAGCGGCCTCTTACCCCGTCATAGACAACTCCTTTAGACATTCTCCTGCCAATGGCGAGTTCAGTTCAACCATTTCTCCGTGCTTCTGGCGAGAGGCACAATACTTCTATGCGAA
>JAQVFR010000033.1 GCA_028697145.1 Actinomycetota bacterium
ACACCTCGTAGAAGTCCACGAGGTCCCCGTATTTCTCCGCCGCCTCGCCGCAGAAGCGGTACCACTTGGAGAGGTCGCGGGGGGGAGCCATGGCGGCGTTCTCGCCGTAGGCGGGGTCCTGCGCCCAGCCGGGCACCCCCCAGCCCAGGAGCAGCAGGATGGACTCCGCGCCGTCCGCGAGGATCTGGGATATCTGCCGGTCGTAATAGTCCCAGTTGAACACGCCGTCCCTGCTTTCTACCTCGTTCCAGAATACGACTACCTTGTAATGCCGGATCTGCTGCCTCTCCGCCAGGGGCACCTTCGCCGCCATGTTGTCGGCGTAGTCGCGCACGTCCAGGCCAAGCAGGGTGCCGCCGGCCACGGCCGAGGCGGCCGTGGCGCCGCCGCTCGTCCCTGCCGATATCCCCACTCCCGCGAGGGGTAGGGTGAACAGTACCGCGCAAGACACCAGTACCAGTATGCGTAAGCAGCGTACTATCTTCCTGTCTCTGACGAACCCTGACTCGCTCATCATGGTCTCGTTATCCTCTCTTCGAACCTCGGAGCCGGCCGGAATGTCATTCAAACATTATACTTACCGCCTGCCGGGGTTGAAACCTGATATTCAGCGACAAGAGCAACGGCAACCGGCGACATCCTCCCCTCCCCCACGACCGGTTTCACCACCATGGGAGCGCGGAAACGAAGCCCGCAAGACTCCCGTTGACGCTGCGTTCCTGTCGTGCGAGGGCTCACGGCGGCTTCCCTTGTTCATCTTCTTGCGTTATCTTCAAGGGCGAGCGCATGAAAGGAGCGCGACATGCGATTGATGCTGCTGACCTACCGTTTCGGACGCGATATCATCGGCGGGGGCGAGAGGTACATGTGGGACCTGGTCACCCGGCTGGCAGCCCGGGGCCACGACATCGAGGTCTTCACCACCTGCGCCAGGAACATGGTCTTCTCCCCCTACGGATATCTCGTATGGGACGATTTCCTGCCCAGGGGCGTGGAGGAGGTCGGCGGGGTGACCGTCCACCGCCTGCCGGCGAAGAACCCGCGGCCCCGCAAGGGGCGCCGCTTCGGCCGGGCGCTCAAGCGTTACTTCGCGGCCGAGAGGCGGAGCCCGGGCTTCGCGCTCAAGGTGGCGGAGACCATGCGCGGCATCCCCGAGCACTGCTTCCTCTCGGGATGGCATGTATACGAGGACCGCGCGGACGGGCCCGGCCGCTGGATGGAGAGAAACGCCACCCTGCTGGTGGGCGGCGAATCCCTGACCGAGCTGCGCATGCAGGTGCATTCCCCCCTGGACAACCCCCTCACCGTAGAGCTCAACGGCATAGGGACGTGGGAGTTCGAGATGGAGAGGGGCAGGGTGAGGGAGGTCAACCTCTCCTTCGAGCCCTGCCGCGGCCTCATCGTGGACCTCAAGGTGCCGGGGACCTTCGTTCCTCCGGAAGACGGGAGGATGCTGGGCCTGGATTTCCGGGCCGTCGCCGTGCGGGACGGGACGGCCGTGCGCGAGCTGGACATGCGCAGGGACTGGGACCACCTCACGAACACCTACCCCGAGACGCTGCTGGGCGACATCCTGTGGTCGGCCGCCGCGAGCCGGCCCTCCTCCGTCAACCGCATGCAGAGATACCTTATCGGCCCGCGCGTCCCGGGCCTCGGGCGCGAGGCCCTCAAGGCCGCGGCCCGCTGCGACCTCGTCCTCGCCTCCATGGTCCCCATGGCCACCGTCCCCCTGGCCCGCGAGGTCGCGGCGAAGGCGGGGAAGCCGCTGGTCATCTTCCCCCTCTTCCACGCCCGCGACCCCAGCCATTACTGGGAACATTTCGGGGTGGCCATGCGGGAAGCCGCGGGCGTCGACGCCAACCTCGGCGTGATGGCGGACTCCATGCGCGCATGGGGGTTTCCCGCCTTCGCGGTGGGTCCGGGCATGGACCTGGGCGAGTTCTCCGCCCCACACATAGACGGCGGGCGCTTCCGCTCCGAGTTCGGCTTCGGGGACAGGCCCATCCTCCTCTGGGTCGCCCGCAAGAACGTGCTCAAGGGTTACCGGGAGGCCATCGAGACGGTGGAGAGGGTGAGGGCGGAGGGTATAGACGCGGCCCTGGTGATGATCGGGCCGGAGGAGGACTATCTGCCCATAGGCGGGGAGGGGGTCTATTACCTCGGCGTCCTGCCCAGGGAGAAAGTGCTGGACGCCTTCGACGCCTGCGACCTGCTCGTCTTCCCGTCCCTGCACGAGAGCTTCTGCCTCGTTTTCTGCGAGGCCTGGCTGCGCGGGAAGCCCGTGCTGGGCAACAGCTACTGCATCGCCGCGCGCGGCCTCATCGAGCACGGCGTGGACGGCTACCTCTGCTCGGACGCGGAGGAGCTGGGAGCCTGCGCCCTGGCGTTGCTGCGCCACCCCGCGCAAGCGCGGGCCATGGGTGAGCGCGGCCGCGAGAAGGTCATGAGCACCCGGGGTTGGGACCACGTGATCCGCGAGCTCGAGACGATGCTCACGGCGATCGCGGGCGGGACCGCCGGCCGGGCATGATCCCGGCTCCGCATCGCATCCACGGAGCGTGGTCCCCCTTTCCTTGACGGCCGTCAATTTCCGCGCTCAAGGCGTCCTTTTGTTATTCCGACTTACCTGGTATGGGAGCGACTCCCGTCCCGGGCGTGACGCCCGTTACCCGTGGAGCGGGAACGCGAAGTGATCTCGAGATGTGAGAGTGGGATGCGGTGAGATGAGCAGCAGACATGTCCTTGTTCCCTTGACGGTTTTCCTGGTCACCCTGGTCCTCGTCTGCGGGGGCTCCGCCCTCTCCCGCGATCCCGCCGGCGCGGCCGTCACCCCGACGCAGTGGCGGCAGGAATGGATGCTCGACGTGGGCGGCATCTTCAAGCACGCCTCCCCTACCCTTGCCGACATCGACGGGGACGGGCGCCAGGAGATACTGGTGGGAAACAGCAACGGCCACCTCTATTGCGTCAACCCCGACGGCGGCATCCGCTGGGTCTTCAACACCGGGGGCAATATCCAGGGGGCGCCCCTGGCCGTGGACTGCGACGGCGACGGGACGATGGAGATCTTCATCGGCTGCGACAGCGGCTTCGTGCACGGGCTCAACGCCTGGGGCTCGCCCCTCTCCCAGTGGGGGTGGCCGAAGCATGCCGGCACCGCCTTCGGCTATTACCAGGTGTTCTCCTCGCCTGCCAGCGGCGACCTCGACGGCGACGGCGACCTGGAGATCGTCGTGGGTTCGTGGGGCCATTACATCACCGCCTGGCATTACCAGGGGCCCGTCGCCTGGCAGTATTACAACGCCGATACCGTGTGGTCCTCTCCCGCCTGTGGGGACGTGGACCTGGACGGCAAGGACGAGGTGGTCATCGGGGCGGACTGCTGGAGCGGGCCCAACTGGCCCTGGCCGCGCGGCGGCCTCCTCTACGTCTTCGAGGGCGACGGCTCCATCAAAGCAGGCTGGCCCAAGGCCCTGCCCCAGGTGATCTGGTCCTCTCCGGCCATAGCCGACCTGGACCGCGACGGCTTCCCGGACGTGGTGGTGGGTACCGGCCTCTACTGGCAGAACGCCAACCCGGCGGCGTCGAACTATCTCTCCTACGCCGACGGCAGGCACGTCTATGCCTTCAACTACCGCGGGGAGAACCTCCCCGGCTGGCCCGCGGGTACCGGCGACAACAACTTCTCCTCCCCCGCCGTCGGTGACGTGGACGGAGACGGGTACTTCGAGGTGGCCTGCGCCTCCCTCGACGGCTGGGTCTACCTGTGGGAGCACGACGGCGCCTTGAGGTGGAAGCGCCAGAACAGCGGCGCGACCAAGATGGGCTCGCCCGTCATGGCAGACATAGACGGCGACAGGGACGTCGACGTCCTCTGCCCCGACGCCTGGTCGGTGTGCGCGTGGGACGCGTCCGGCAACATGGTGCTCGACGCCTATACCAACGGCCTGATCATGAACGCGCCGGCGGTGGGCGACATAGACGCCGACGGGCGCATCGAGCTGGTGGTGGCCAACGGGAGCCAGGACACGGACGGGCGCTGCATCTTCTGCTACGAGGGGGGCAGTTTCGACCCCTCCCTCGCCCCCTGGCCCATGTTCCGCAAGGATGCCCGCCACAGCGCCACCATACCCCACGAGGAGGTACCCGACCTGTGGCCCCCCGAGGAGGTCAGGACGCGCCTCTTCCTCGCCGAGGGTTACACCGGCAGCGGCTTCAGCGAATACATCCTCTTCATGAACCCCCACGACTACCCGGTGCAGGTGCAGATAAGGTACATGCTGGCCAGCGGCAAGTCCGTGGTGCAGGTGGTGACCATCCCGCCGCTCTCGCGCATGACCGTGCCGGTGCACGCCTTCGTGAGCGGCCAGGACGTCAGCGCCTATATCATCTCCGACCAGGACGAACTCATCGCGGAGAGGGCGCTCTACTTCAACTACAACGGCGGCTGGGCCGGCGGCTCCAACGTCATGGGGGCGGCCTCCGCCCAGACCGAGTGGTATTTCGCCGAGGGGTGCACGCGGCCCGGTTTCCACACCTGGCTGTGCCTGCAGAACCCGGGCGACACCGACGCCCGGGTCACCATCGACTACCTCTGCGGCGACGGGGCGAACGAGCGCAGGAACGTGACCGTGAAGGCGCGCTCGCGTTACACCGTGGCCGTGCACGGGGCGGGAGAGGGCATAGGCGAGCACGCCTCCGCCCGCGGCGACGTCTCCATCAAGGTGACCTCGACCCAGCCCATCGTGGCCGAGCGCCCCATGTACTTCAACTACAACGGCGCCTGGGCGGGCGGCTCCAACGTCATGGGGGCGACCTCCGCCCGGGCGGAATGGTTTTTCGCGGAGGGGTGCACACGGCCCGGTTTCCACACCTGGCTGTGCCTGCAGAACCCCACGGGCGCCGATGCCGAGGTCACCATCGACTACCTCTGCGGCGACGGGGCGAACGAGCGCAGGAACGTGACCGTGAAGGCGCGCTCGCGTTACACCGTGGCCGTGCATGACGCCACCAACGGCATCGGCATCCACGACGGGCCCCACGGCGACGTCTCCATCAAGGTGACCTCTACCCAGCCCATCGTGGCCGAGCGACCCATGTACTTCGACTACAACGGCGCCTGGGCGGGTGGCTCCAACGTCATGGGGGCGACCTCCGCTCAGGTGGGATGGTATTTCGCCGAGGGGTGCACGCGCCCCGGTTTCCACACCTGGCTGTGCCTGCAGAACCCCACGGGCGCCGACGCCGAGGTGACCATCGACTACCTCTGTGGCGACGGGGCAAGGGTGAGCAGAAAGGTCTCGGTGAGGAAGAGCTCGCGTTACACCGTGGCCGTGCATGACGCCACCAACGGCATCGGCATCCACGACGGGCCCCACGGCGACGTCTCCATCAAGGTGACCTCTACCCAACCCATCGTGGCCGAGCGCCCCATGTACTTCAGCTACAACGGCAGCATCAACGGCGGCCATAACGTCCTGGGCTCTCCCCTGCCGTAGGACGCGTATCAGCCGGAAACGGGCTCCCCGGCCTCGAGGCGCGACCAGCGCCCGAAATGCAGGTAGGCCGCCAACGCTTTCACGCAGGAGCGCACCGTCGTATACACGGGCGCGCCGATGCTCTCCATGCTGTCACGGTAGGTATCAAAGAACCTCGCGTCCCCGAACACCCAGGAGACCATGGGCTTGCCCGCTCGCCTCATCTTCTCGCCGAGCTCCTCGAAGGGAAACGCGCCGATGATGCGCGAGGCGAAGGTCAGCAGCACGATCCCGTCGATGCCGGGGTCCGCCAGCACCGCTTCTATGGACCCCGAGAAGGCATCGAAGCCGTTCTGCTCTATCGCCGGCCAGATGTCCACGGGATTCCCCGGCGCCATCCAGGGCGGGAAGACGCGCCTGAGCTTCTCCAGGGTCTCCTCCCGCAGCGGCGGGATGCTCAGCCCGTTGTCGCGGGCGAGGTCGCTGGCCACCACCCCTCCCCCTCCGGACACGGTGACCACCGCGATGCGGTTGCCCTCGGCGCTGGCGGCGCCGAAGGGCCGGGGATTGAGGGAGAAAGCCTTGCCCAGGTCCATGAGGTCCTGGAAATCGTGCACGCGCAGCACCCCGGCCTGGCGCAGGGCGCCCTCTATGACCTCGTCCGAGCCCGCGATGCTGGCGGTATGGGAGAGGGCGGCCCGGGCGGATTCCTCGTAACGCCCTCCCTTCAACACCACCAGTGGCTTTGCCCCCGCCATCCTCCGCGCCACCTCGACGAAGGCGCGCCCGTCCCCTATGGACTCCAGGTAGGCCACCACCGCCTCCGTGTTGGGGTCGTCGGCCAGGTACGCGAGCACCTCGACCTCGTCCACGTCCATCTTGTTGCCGATGGCGCAGGCCTTGCTCACCTTGAAGAACCCTGTCAGCAGGTACTGCATCATGAATCCCGCCGCCATCATGCCGCTCTGGGCGATGATCCCCAGGTTGCCCCTCTGCAGGCGGGTGCGCAGGTCCGGGAAGCGGATGAAGGGGGTGAAGATGAGGGGGTCGGTGTTCACCAGCCCGGTGCAGTTCGGTCCCCACAGGCGCATCCCGCCCTCGCGGGCGATGCGCAGGCACCTGTCCTGCAGTTCCCTCCCCTCCTCTCCCGTCTCCGCGAAGCCGCCGGACTCGATCACCGCCGCCTTTATCCCCGCGGCCGCGCCGTCCTCCAGCACACCCGGCACCTGGGAAGCGGGGACGAAGACGACGGCCAGCTCCACCTTGCCCTGCAGGTCCCTCAGGCTGGCGTAGCATTTCTCGCCGTTTATTTCCGTCCTGCCGGGGTTAACGGGATATACCGGGCCGCCGAAGGACTCGAGCATGTTGGCGATGATGGAATAGCCCCCTTTTGCCTTGTTGGGGGTGGCGCCCACGACCGCCACGCTGGCCGGGGCGAAGAAATGGTCCAGGTCCTTATGCGCCTTCATGGCTTGCCCCTTTCTTCCGGGTGACGAAGACCAGGTCGAATGCGAAAGGCCGGGCCAGGTTGCCCAGGCCCATGGCCAGGCGGTAAAGGGGCCGGCAGCGCGGGTGCCCGAAGCGCCGGGGCAGCAGGTCCACCTTCTTCCCCCGCCGGAAATAGTTGAAGAGGAACTCCAGGTAGATGCCGCGGCACTCCACGACCCTCAACCCTTCGCCTTCCAGTAGTTTCCATATCTCGCGGTAGGAGAGCTCGTTGATGTGCTCGGGGTTGACCACCTCCCGCTCGCGGTTCACGCGGTTGAGCAGCCTGGCGGCGTTGGGGGTGGTGACGACGATCACGCCCCCGGGCCTGACCACCCTTATCCACTCCCTCACCGCCGCGCGCGGGTCTATCACGTGCTCTACGATCTCGCCGGCGTAGAGGCCGTCGAACTCCCCCTCGCCGAAGGGCAGGTCCACGGCGTCGCTCTCCACGCACTTGAAGTGGGGGCTGTTCTCGCGGATGGTGCGCAGGGCGGGCTCGTCCAGGTCGCAGCAGGTTATCTCGTAGGGCCAGTCCTCGCTGATGTGGCGGAACATGCTCGTGCCGGAGCCCACGTCCACCACCCTCTCCAGCTCCCGGAACCAGCGCCGGAACACCGAGGCGAGCACCCTCACGCGCGCGGCGTGGAACTGCTCGAGGAAGATGTCGAATGCGTTCTCCCCGTACACTCCCTGGTGTTCCTCCGCGGAATAGTACATCTTGAGCAGCGCGGGGTCCTGAACGTAGACCGGTACGTTCACCCTCTCCACCTCCTCGCCGCCCCGCGCGGCCACCAGCATCACGTCCAGGATGGGAGAGACGACGAAATCGGGGTTGTGCCAGCAGGATGATGGCTCCATCTCCGTCCCGCCGCGCGTGATCCGCACCGGGCAGCGCGAGCTGTCCCCGCCGACGTCCAGGGCTATCTCCATCTCCGCCGCCTCGCCCGCCGCGAGGCCGGCTTCAAAGATCCAGTACCCCCAGTGCCGCTGCGGGTGCACGTGCAGCCCGTGGTCGTATATGTCCACGGAGAAGGACGAGACCGGCTCCGCCCCGCCCAGGCGGACCGCGAAGCCGAGCGGCTCTCCCGTTAACGTCAGGGATTCAGGCATGCCTTCGAATACCGGGTCAGCGATGTCCGTTACCTCCTCGTATCCTCACCGGGCGCTCCATCGGCGCCCCTCCGTCAACATCATAAGTGTTCCCCGCGCCCCCTTGCGAACCTCCGCCCGGATTTACTCCTCCGTTGGCAGCTCGAATACGAAGGCATAGGCGCTGACGTTGTCCGTATCGGTCGGTGGGGCGTAGAACTCCGCCATCAGCTCCAGGCGGCTCGCGATGCCGTAGTCTATCCCCGCTATCTCCATGGCGTTCTCGATGTCGCGCCGCGTGGAGTAGATCACGATGTAGCGCACCCCTTTCTCCCGCCCATCCTCCAGCAGCCGTCCGGGATCGACGTCAGCCGGCTCGAAGTCCTGCCAGTCCCCCAGGAAGAGGGCGTCCCTCCCCAGGTAGAACGACGCCTCGGCGCCCATGTTGGTGACCACCTCCCCCTCCCCGCCATTGTCCCTCAGCCACAGCAGCGCCTCCCTGGAGGCGAAGCCCCCCAGGTCGTCCTCGAGGAAGGTTATGTTGCGCCGATAGAAATCGTTGGTGGCCGGGCGCGAGGTCACCGCCAGCGCCGCGGTCACGCACACGGCCAGGGCGAGCAGGACAGCGCCGGTCGCGGCCGGCAGCCTCCTCCTCTCCATCTTTTCCACCGGTACGCCCAGCAGCGCGCCCGCCCCCAGGCACAGCGGCGGCACGGCGGGGATGAGGAAGCGCACCGAGGCGAAATACCACAGGAAATGCATGGGGCCCATGAAGATAAGCCAGGCCCACAGGAAGAGGGCGTAACGGCGGAAGCGCCGCACGCACAAGGATAAGGCCAGGCCGCCGTAGCCGAAGAGCAGGTACCCCCAGTGGTAGGACCTACTGCTTATACCCGAAGGGTCCAGGTCGGAGAAGATGAGGTAACGCCTTATCCTCTCCCCCTTGCTGAACATCTCCAGTTGCGGCAGGTAGTTGCTCATCTCGTCTGCGTACGCGCTCTTGAAGGGCGTGCCGAAGACGATGAGGTTGCGCAGCGCGAACACGGCGACCGGTGCCAGGGCCAGGCCGCCGGCGATGAGCACGTGTTCCAGGCGGGCGCGCCCGCGGTACCAGTAATAGAGGAGGAACAGCCCCTCGAAGGCGATGAGCAGCATCCCCTCCCAGCGCGTGACCGCGGCCAGGCCCGCCGCTCCCGCGGCCAGGTACAGGTCCCGCCTGCGGCAGCCTTTCATCCAGCGCAGGAAGAAGAGGGCGGACAGGCAGGCGAGCAGGGTAAAAAGTCCCTCGGACATGGGCACCGAGGACCAGGCCACACTGATGGGCTCGAAGGCGAAGAGGGCGGCGGCGGCGATGCCCGCTCGGCGCCCGAAGACCAGCCTCCCCATGGAGAAGACAGGGAAGACGCACGCCGCGGAGAAGAGCACGTTGCTGAGCTTTCCCGCCATCTCCAGGCTGGGGATGAAGAGGTCGAGGAAGGCGATGCTCAGGGGGTAGAGCGGCAGGAACTTGAAGTGCGGGTGGCCTGCCACCGCGTATTCGAACCCGTGTCTGAGGTTGCGGGCCAGCACCAGGTAATAATAGCTGTCGTAGGTATAGATTTGCGACTTGGCGGCGAAGTGCCAGCGCCAGGCCAGGGCGGCGGCGAAGACCAGCAGGAGGGCCGCGAGCCATCCCCAGCTCCTCCACCGGGCCCCGCCGGGACCGCCCTTCGCGCCTGTATTCTTCCTGCCGTATTTCAACAACATGTCATCAGGCCGCCTCGATCAAATGCGCAGCGGGGAGCGCGTACCCGCCGGGGGCGGGCCCCGACGCGGCGGGGGCTTCGCGCGTCTCCTCCCGCATCCAGTTCTCGATCTCCACCTCGATCTCCAGGCTGTTCCCGAACCAGCCGAAGAACTCGCACACCAGCCCCACGCGCATGGTGAAGGCGCCGGGAACCGGCGGCGGCCTGACCAGGGTCGAGACCGTGACCTCCTGTCCCGGCGCGATGTCGCCGGGCAGGTTACAGCGCTGGTCCTCCCACACCTTTACGCCCTTCTGTTCCCAGCTCACACCGATGCGCACCAGGCCCACGTCTACCTCGTCCGGCTCCTTGTCCTGCGTTGTCGCCTTCCACAGGGTGTCCCCGGCGTTCTCGACCTCGAAGGACAACGGCAGCAGGCCGTCAGGCGAGGCCAGGCCGATGGTCTCTCCGCCCACGATGGAGATGGTCCCGTCGAGCCCGGCGGGCTGCGTTGACACCGGGATTTCGCCGACGTCCACGTCGAAGGTGAAAGACCTCTCCCCCAGCACCCCTTCCCGCAGGGCCAGCTGGAGCCGGTAGCGGCCGGACTCCCGAGGGGCTTTCAGGCAGAGCGGGATGCTGACCGCTTCCTCCTGCCGCAGGAAGAAGGGCCCCCAGAACTCGCCGTCCTGGACTGAGACCGTGGTCCCCTCCGCGTCGGCGAACGTGGCCTGGTAGCGTTGCGACCCTTCCTCAAGGGAGATAAAGGGTGCGCCGCCGCGGTTGCGCGCGATCAGCCCCAGGTTGAAATCCTCTCCCGGCAACACCGTATCGGGGCCGAAGGCGCCGACGTCCAGGGCCTCGGCGCCCACCACCGGGCCCGTCTCCACCCCGAACACGGTGTAGTCGCCGAAGTCCTCCACCATGCTCAGGCCGGGGACGGAGAAGAGCCGCACGTTGAATTCCTCGCGGCGCTGCGGCTGCACCGCCTCCCAGTTCCACACCACGTAGTCGATCCCCAGCGCCCGCAGCAGCTCCAGGCTGCGCTGGGAGGGGAAACCCTGCATCTCGGTGATGGTGCGGCGGTAATGGTAGGGGAAGTAGCCGCTGTAGCCGTTTACTATCTTCTTCCAGTGATAGGTGCTGAAATACACGACGGTCGCCTCGCTCTCGTGGAATCCCAGCACGTCGGTGAAGGCCAGCCCCAGGTCGCGGTCGTTGCTCACCGCCGGGCTCAGGTACGAGGTGGGGAGCTCGATGACCCGGACGTCCCCCTGTTGCTCGAGCCAGGAGTAGACCTCGGGCACCTCCCCGCCCACCGGCACCTCGGCGATGGTGAAGTTCACGCTCATCAGCTCGAAGACGAGGATGAGCAGGAGGCAGAAGGGCGCCGCCCGCCTCAATCCCCGCTTGCCGCCGCCCGCCCGCAGGCGCGCTACGAGCCAGGCCATGCCGTACCCCGCCAGCATCGCCAGGGCCAGGGCGACGATGACGTAGAAGCGGGAGGGCACACGTATGAACTTGAGCAGGCCCAGGTGGAACATGGCGATGAACGGCGGGTTGGATATGCCGTGCGGCTCCGGCCCCAGCACGAGCACGAACCCCAGGAGCAGCAGCAGGAAGGGGAACGCCGCACCCCGCCGGAAGGGGAATATCTCCCTCCCGTCACCCTTTTTGCCTGCCCCGGCCTTTCCTGCCCCGGCTTCGCCTCCGCCGGCATCATCTGCCCCGGCCTCACCGCCTCCGCCGGCCTCCTTCCCGCGCCCGGCCCACAGGGCGGCCAGCCCCAGCAGGGCGAAGACGAGGACCACGAAACCCGGGAAGAACACGCTCTCCCCCCTCTCGCCCGGCAGCTCGAAGGGGGGCGCCGCATCGCCGTAAACGAGGTTCTCGGGCAGCACGCGCAGGAAGTCCTCGGGCGTCGCCGCGTACCCCTCCAGCTCGTCCATGGAGCGCTCGAAGCCGGGCAGCCTGTCGTGGGCGCGCAGGTAGGGCAGGGCGAAGGGGACGATGATAATAGCGGCTGCGGCCACGGCCGCAACGATCCCGAGCAGCCGCATCAGCCCCTCGCGCCGCCTGGTGAAGACCGCCACCCACAACCATAACGATGCCACGACCAGCGAGGTGAATATGAGGTAATGCCAGCTGGAAAGGGCTTGGGCGAGGAAGAAGACGCCGAAGAGGACCAGGTTCCACTTCCCCCCCTTGCGCAGGTAACGGTACTCGTAGAGGAGCGCGAAGGGCAGAAAGGGCGAGAAGAAGACGTGGAGATGCCCCAGCTTGCTCAACTTGTAGGGGCAGAAGGCGAAGAAGACGCCCGCCGCCAGGCCGGCCCAGCGGCTGGAGGTGAGCTCCTTCACCAGCAGGTAGCAGCCGAAGCCCGAGAGCACGGCCGCGAAGACGACGAGGAGGTTATAGGAGAGGACGGGATTCCCGCTTATGAAGTAGACCGGCGCGGTGAGGATGCCCATGGCGAAGAGGTGCTCGGAATAGGCCAGCACGTCCCGCGACGGATAGATGATGTTCCCCTGGAAGAGCCCGGAGGGGTTGGTGAAGATGGTCTTGGCGTCCCAGGATATGATCCAGGCGTTGAGCATGGGGTCGCCGCGCCCCCCGATGACCCCGTTATGGAGGTGAAGGACCAGCGGCCAGGTGAAGACGACGGTGAGGGCGAGGAAGAGCAGCAGCACCAGCGCGTATTCTCTTGTCTTCGTGGCCAGCGACCACTCCAGGGCCTTCTCGAACCTGTTCAACCGCCCTCATTCCCTCGTTATCCGCGTGTCATCCCTCGTTTCCCCGGGACGCTGCCCGGGACGTTAATGCTCCCCCTGGTTTTCTTCGCTCCCTCCGGCCTTCCCTTCCCGGCGCCCGTTCTCACTCGAAGCGGGACAGGTATTCCCTCAGGGTGCGCAGCGCGCTGGAGGGGCGGAAGTCCTCCATCCTCGCCTTTCCCCGCGCGGCGAGGAGGGAGCGCAGCTCCTCGTTGGTCACCAGCTCCTCGATGGCCTCCGCCACCACCGGCGGGTCCACCTCCCTGAAGCAGATGCCCGCCCCGCCCAGGGTATAGGGGATGGCCGAGCTCTCCCTGGCCAGGATGGGCACGCCGAAGTACATGCTCTCCAGCAGCGGCACGCAGAATCCCTCGTGCATGCTGCAGGTGATGAAGACGTGCGCGGCGCGGTAGTAGGCGCGCAGGTCGGCATCCGTCACCCCCGCAGGCCACCCCGGCATGATCGCCCTGCCCTGCAGCCTGCGCCCGTAGATGGCGTCCGCGATGACCTGGTTGTAGCCCATGAGCAGGGTGGTCCCCACCAGGAAGAGGCGCGAGTGGGCGTTGATGCCATGGTGGTAGTGGGCGAAGATGTCCACCACGTCCTCCACCCGCTTGTTGGGGACGATCCTCCCCACGAAGAGCACGTTGACCCTGCCGTCCGAAAGCTCCTCCACCAGCCCGCGGTTATACTCGCCGCCCATCTCGCCGGTGTCCACGATGATGGGCACCACCCCCGTGCGCTCCGCGTCGAAGCCGGCCTCGAGCAGCTCCTCGCGGTTGAACTCGGAGTCGGAGATGGCGAAGTCGCAGTTCCTGAAGCTTGGGATGAGGTCCCTGCCCAGCCGGCAGTATTCCGCCATGAAGGCGTCGTAGGGCGCGAAGAACTCCGGCGGGGTGATGTTGTGATAGTAGAAGACGCGCCGGTTGCGGCTGTCGTCGTAGAACTCGTGGTTCCTGTCGTAGATGGAATAGTGAAAGACCAGGAGGTCCTCGCGGTTCTTGAGGTAGCGCCTGCGGTACTCCGGCAGGCCCTCGTTCACCTCCTCCATGACGTCGTCGTGGGCGGTGGAGTAGACGTGGCTCTCCCACCCCCAGGAGGTCGCCGCCTCGTGGATGCGCATGACCTGGTTGGTGACGGCGTCTCCGTATTTCAGGCGGGCGCAGATCTGGTGGATCCTCATCCCTCCGCCCCCTTCTCCCCCAGCAGCAGCGCGGTGCCGGCTTCTTCCCGTTCTTCTACGGCGAAGCCCTCCCTCTCCAGGAGCCCGCGCAGGTACGCGGCGGGCCAGAAGCGCACGAAGCCGTCCTCGTAGGGGAAGCGGCGCGCCTCCCCGCCGCCGCGCCCCAGCAACACCCTGCCGCCGGCGCCCAGGTTCCTCCCGGCCCAGCGCAGCAGCTCCTCGAGCCTCGGCCCCTCCATGCACTCGGGGAAGGGCACGACCAGCAGGTCCGCCCCGCCGACCCGCGCTGCCTCCAGCAGCTCGAGGGGGCGGGGGTGATACCTGGCGGGACAGAATCGCGACTGCGCCTCGGCCACCGCGCGGGCATGGTCGTCCACGGCCAGCGCCAGGAGCCCCTTCTCCCACAGGGCCTCCACCAGGGCGTGCCCCGGTATGCCCACCACCACCGCGCCGGTGCCGCACAGGCCCGCCGCGTAGCGTGCGGCCTCCGCGCTCCACGCCGGCCGCGGGGAGAGCCACACGCCGCCGCGCCTGTCCCGGCCGGGGTAGGGCCCGCGGTTGCCCGAGCGCAGCAGGCGTTGGAGGATCTCCAGCTCCCGGGTGGCGAAGATGTTGAACTGCTTGAGCTGCTGGAAGTAGCCCTCGCCCACGCCCTGCACCACCCTCATCGTGACCACGTGGGCGATCATCCTGCGCAGCGGAGGCCGCTTCTCGTCCTTTTTCTCCTCCTTCGCCTCCGGCTGCGGGGGCGGCGCCTCCCCTCCGGCCCCGAGGGGGGGTTCGAGTACGGCCGGCGGCCGCGCCGGCTCGCCGCTCTTCGCCTCGGCCTCTTCCTGCTCCCGCCGCGTGGCCGAGACCAGGCGGCGCCAGCGGCTCCCCTCCTCGCGCCTGCGGTCCTTCTCCTCGTCCTCCTCGTCCAGCGCCCGGCGCAGGCCGTGCAGGGAGGCGAACCCCTGGTCCCGCGACTCGCGCATCACCGCGAGGAGGTCACGGTCCAGCAGCTCCAGAAGTTCCGGCGTGTAGAGGAGGTGCTCGCGGCGCAGCTTCACCCGCGCTCTCAGCCCGTGTTCGTCCAGTTCCCTGCCGTTTACGAGGATCATCCCTCCACCTCCCCGGGCGCCGCCAGCAGGCGCGCGAGCACGCGCTCCAGGTGGCGGGCGAAGCTCTCCCGGCTGAAGTCAGCAAGCCTCTCCCTCTGCGCGGCGATCACCCGCTCCCTGAGCAGGGAGTCGCGCTCCAGGCGGTCCAGGAGCTCCGCCAGCAGGGGGTAGTCCTTCTCGGTGAAGAGTATGCCCGACCCGCCCATGGTCTCCGGCACCGCGCCGGCGTCGTAGGCCAGCACCACCAGGCCGAAGTGGAAGGACTCCAGCAGGGGGGTGCTGAATCCCTCGTGCTCGCTCGTGGAGATATAGTAGCGGCATCCCCGGTAGCAGGCCGCGAGCTGCGCGTCGCTCACCCGGCCCAGGAAGTGCACGCTCCCCTCCAGCCCCAGGCTCTTGACCAGGGCGGCGAGGGCGGCGTAATAGCTCTTGAGCATGAACCCCGCGACCACCAGCCGGGAGTGCGCGTTGACGCCGTGGTGATAGCAGGCGAAGAGCCTGATGGCGTCCTCGATCTTCTTGTTGGGGACCACGCGCCCCACGCACAGCAGGTTGGTCTTGCCGTCCCCCAGCCACCTCGCCAGCGCCGGGTCCTCGTCCGCCTCCAGGTATTCCAGGGGGGGCTGGATGGGGAGCACGTCGCTCCTCTCGGGCGCGAAGCCCATCTGGACCAGCTCGCGGCGGTTATACTCCGAGTCCGCCAGGGCCAGGTCGCAGTCCGCGAACTCCCGCAGGTGGTCGCGCCCCAGCCTGCACAGGAAAAAGGACCCGAAGTGGTAGTCGCGGTAGAAGTCCGGCGGGGTGATGTTGTGGTACACCAGCGCCTTGCGATGCCCGGTCTCCCGGAAGAGCCCGTAGTTCTCGCAGTAGAGAGCGTAATGGTAGAGGAGCACGTCATCGGAGCCATCGTGCATCACCTTGCGGTACTCGCCGTCGTAGGCGGCGAAGCGCCGTCCGAAATCGTCCATATTATAGGCGTAGAGGCGGGACTCGACCCCCCAGGAGGTGAGCACCTCGTGGATGGCCAGCGCCTGGCTGCTGATGGGCTCGCCGCCGCCCAGCCAGGGCAGCACCTGGTGCACCCTCACCTCACGCACCCCCATCGTCGAGCGCGGCGAGGAAACTCTCGACCACGCGGTCCCAGCAGAAGGCACTCAGCACGTATTCCCTGCCCCGGGCGCCCATGCTCCCGCGCAACCCCTCGCTCTCGAGCAGGACGTCCATGGCCTCGTGGAAGGTGGGGTAATCGCGGAACCACAACCCGCCCTCGCTGCGCTCCACGTGGTGCCTGGTCACCGCGCAGTCCCCATGCACCAGGCACGCCGACCCCACCAGCCAGGCCTCCATGATCACGATGGAAAAACTTTCCTGGACGGAAGGGTTGCACAGGAAGGTGGCGGCGGCGTAGGAGTCCCGCTTGTCCCTCTCGTCCACCGGCCCTACGTCGACGATGACGTCGCGGAAGCTGTAGGGGATATTAACCCTCGGCTCCCCGATCATCACCAGCTTGACGTCGCGGCCGGTGTTGTGGACGTAGTTGCAGAAGTAGCGCATGAGCAGGAAGGTGTTCTTGGCCACGTCCCTCCTGCCCGCGTAGAGGACGAAGTCGCCCTCCAGGCCGTATTTCTCGCGGAAGCGCCTCCCGTCCGCGGTGAAGGGCTCGAAGCCCATGCCCACCACGCGGCCCCGCATGCCCTTGCCGTAGAGGCGCCGCACCAGCTCCATCTCCGGCTCACTGTTGAAGATGATCCCCCGCGCCGAGTGCATCATCTTGCGGAAGATGGAGAGGTGGGCGAAGGGCTCGTCGTGCAGGCACGGGATGATGTAGGCCTTGTCCTTAACCGCCAGCACCCCCTGGTAGGTGGTGCCGAAGAGGTAGGGCGCGAAGACGAAGGCGCGGTAGCCGTCGCGGTTCTCGCGCAGGTAGCGCACCATGTCCTCGCTGGTGACCACGTTCCTTATCCAGTACTCCTGCCTGCGCCGGGAGATGCTCTTTCCCTCCGATATCTCCTGCTGCGTCCTGGCCACCTTGCGGTCGACGTTGCGGCTCTGGTTGTGGAAGCGGCGCACGGTGACGCCGTGGATATGCTCGATCCCCGGGGGGTAGTGGGTCTTCCAGGTGTAGGGGTCAATGGCGCAGGTGGTGAGTATCTCCACGGGCCGGCCGCGGCGGTGCAGCTCCTCGGCCAGGCACCTCACCAGGGTCTCGGCTCCCCCGATCACCTCCAGGCCGTACCTGGGGGGCACGAACGCGACGGTTTCCGCCCCCAACGGGATTACCTCCTGGCCTCGAGGAGAAAGTAGCGAGGCCCGCGCAGGGCCTCCGCCAGCGCCGCCGCGCCCTCTCCCGCGGGGATCTCCGCATCCTCCGGGCGCGTACCGTCCTCTCCGCCCTGCCGGCCGTCCACAGCCTCCACGACGGCCTCGCGGAACCCGGCCTCGAGGAAGAGCGCCCTCATGGTGTCGGGGTGGACGAGGCGCAGGACGGTGGGGTCGCGGAAGGCCTCCTCCACGCCGCGGAAGGAGGCGGGGTGGTGGTTGAGCACCGCCACCTTGCCGTCTTTCTCCACCTTGTCCGCCAGCGCGTTGACCGTCCACAGCAGCTCCCTGGTGTCGTCCCTCTCCCCCAGGTCCTGCATGAACACCCCCGGCAGAGACTCCACCGGGCAGGACTTGAGGAAGTCCAGGGGGTGCACGTGCTGCACCTTGAGGAACTTCTCCTGGCACATGCTCACCAGGCGGGAGTCGTCCTCCACCCCCAGTGCCTTGCGGCCCTCGCGGGCGCAGGCCTCCAGGAAGTCCCCCGTCCCCGCGTAGAGGTTGACCACCTGCCGCTCCGGCTCGAAGCGGCGGGCCGCCTCCTCCAGGAGGCCCGCTTCCTGCCGGCGCAGTCCCATCTCCACCCAGGCGGTATAGCGGTCCACCCCGCCCCGGTAGTCCCTCTCCCTCTCCACCCGCAGGATCTCCACCATGGCCTCCAGGGAGCGCACCAGCTTCTCGTTGAAGGCCCTCTGCTTGGCGAAGACCACCTCCATGTAGGGGGTCATGAAGCGGCGGATGATCCTCTTAACCAGGATGATAAAGGGCTTGAGGGGCCCGGGGCGCGCCCCGATGGGGTAATAGGTGTTGATGTCCGAGAACTGGCGCGCGAACTGCAGCATGAAGGAGAGCTCCTGCAGTGGGTCGGTGAAGAGGTCGTGCACGGGGTCGAGGTCTATGACTTTTGCCTCCCCCAGCCGGTCCCTCTCCAGGTCCTGGATCTCCAGGTCGCGGTAGATCCCCTCCTCGCGCCGCCGCGCGACCCTGGCCTCGATCTCCGCCATCACGGCGTGCAGGCCGGCGTCGTCCGGGAGGCTGAGTATGTCCCGCGGTTCCCCGGGGCGGCTCTCCTCTGCGCTCATCATCTCTCCGCTCCTGCCTTCCGCGCCCGGCCGCCGCGCGTGCCCCGCTCGCTCCGGGAGCGGGGATCAGCGGGGCCGTTTCCGCCAAAACTACTGGTCAATGATATCTATCCGGCAATCCATTATCAAGAAACCGGCGTCCTCGCCGGGCGAGGTGACGTCGAAGTAATACATCTTGTCCATCCAGTGGTAATTGGTCATCTCGTCCCGGGTGTGGATGGCGGCGGAGACGTGGTACCTGCCGTCCAGCATGGGCAGCGCCGGGGTATGGAAATCGACCCTCCCCTTTCCCTCGATGAAGGGGATGTTTATGCCCCTGAGCCTGGTGTTGGTGCCGTAGACCATCAGCCCCATCTGGTTGTAGATGCCGAAGCCGAAAACCGGGTCCTCTATGCGCCTCTTCGCCTCGTAGCCCACGCGCAGGGTCATGGCGTCTCCCGTCCTGAACTCCATCGACGGCTTGCCCTCCCCGTCGATGATGTCCAGCGAGGTGATGGACGCCTCCCGGGTGCCGAACTCCGACCCCACCGGGCTCACGCGCATGGCCACGCGGTAGGCGTCGGCCACCTCCTTGGGGTCTCCGAGCATCTTCATCCTCCCCTTCTCCAGCCACAGCACGCGGTTGGAGAAGGCGGCGGCGATGTCCGTGTTGTGGGTGACGAGGACGATGGTCTTGCCCTCCTGCTGCATCTTGCTCAGGCGGTTGAGGCACTTGGTCTGGAAAGCTTCGTCCCCCACTGCGAGGACCTCGTCGATGAGGAGTATGTCCGGGTTGAGGTTGATGGCGATGGAGAAGCCCAGGCGCACGTACATCCCCGAGGAGTAGTTCTTCACCTGGTTGTCGATGAACGGCCCCAGCTCGGAGAACTCCACTATCTCCGGCAGCAGCACCTCCAGATCGCGGCGCCTGAAGCCGAGCACGGAGCCGTTGAGGTAGATGTTCTCCCGCCCGGTGAGGTCGGGGTGGAACCCCGCCCCCAGCTCGAGCAGGGCGGCGATGCTGCCATGGGTGGTTATGGTGCCGGTGTTGGGGCTCATGATGCGCGTCATCAGCCTGAGCAGGGTGGACTTCCCCGACCCGTTGGGCCCGATGATGCTCAGGGTGCGCCCCTTCGGGACCACCAGGTCGATGTCCCGCAGCGCCCAGAAAAGGTCGTAGCCCCGCTTGCGCCAGTTGATGATCCTCTCCTTGAGGGTGTAGTTGACATCGTGGTAGAGGCGGAAGCTCTTGCTGATGCCGTGCAGCTCGATGGCCGGCTCCAGCTCCTCGTACGCCGTGGCGGGCTCCACTGCTTCCATCATATGAACTCCACGAACCTCCCCTCCAGCCGGCAGAAGGCGTAGTAACCGAGCATGAGCAGGACGATGGAGCAGGCCACCGTCCCCAGCACCCCCTCCAGGGACATGGAATAAGCCCTGGGCCCGTTCACCGGCGAGTTATAAACGATGCGCTGCCACATGAGGATCAAGTGGGTCATGGGGTTGAACATGTACAGCTGGGAAGCCCAGGCCGGCAGCGTGTCCTTGATCTGGGCGATGGGATAGACGATGGGGGTCATCCAGAACCAGGCCATGAGCAGTATCTCCACGAAGTGCGACACGTCGCGGAACATGACGTTCCAGGCCGAGAGCAGCAGGGTGAGGCCGGCGATGAACGCCAGCTCCAGCAGCATGAGCAGCGGGAACATGAATATCCACGGCGTGAGGGGCACCCTGAAGACGATGAGGAAGAAGATGAGCATCATCTCCTGCAGCACGAAGTGGAAGGAGGCCGACCCCAGGTAGGAGAGGGGCAGCACCTCCCGCGGGAAATATACCTTCTTCACCAGCTCGCCGTTGTTGACCACGGAGCCCACGCCCATGCTGAGGGTCTGGGACATGAAGTTCCAGGGCAGGATGCCGGCCATGAGGTAGAAGGCGTAATAGCGCATGTCCGCGCCGCGCACGGTGAAGATGATGCCGAAGGCCACGTAGAAGACCACCAGCATCATCAGGGGGTTGACCAGCGACCACACGAAACCGAGGAAGGAGTTCTTGTACTTCACCTTCACCTCTTTGCGGGTGAGGTTGAACAGGAGTTCGCGGTAATCGAAGAGGCGTTTCAGGTTCTCCTTCATACCTAAAGAAGTTAATGGACGCGCGGTATAAAAGCAACAAAGCACGGCTTTGGTGGCCAGCACTTAACGCAGGCAAACCCCGTAAAGGCATTGTGCTCCCCGGGCGGGCGCGATGGGGACAATGCGACCAGAAGGTCGTCCGCGCTCAATCAACCGGCCGCCGACAGGAGCCTGCCCGTATCCAGGCCCAACTGGAAGGCCCGCTCTTCCTCGCCATCCTCGAGAGGGCCTTCCTGGCCCTGGACGAAGAACTTGGCAGCGCCGCCGGTGGGCTCGAGCCCCTTCGCTTCGAGGGCTTCGTGGATCCGCAGTGCGCCCCTGACGCTCCAGTCGTCGTAACGACTCCCGCTCCCTTCCGGCCTCACCCCGGTCCCGAAGGCGAGGAAGGGCTTTCCCGACCAGGACTTCTTCTTGATCCCGCGCCTGATGAAGCGCTTGATGCCCCCGGTCATCCGCCCCATGCGGGTCCCCGACCCCACGGCGATGAAGTCGAAGTCATCTGCGATCTTGCGGGCGTCAGACGATACGAGTTCGACCTCGAGACCAGCGTCCTCGAGGCCCTTGGCGCGAATCTCCGCGATCTTGCGGCAATTCCCGTACCTGGTATGGTAAACGACCAGTCCCTTCATGCGATGCCTCCCTTCACCCTCAGCCGGATGACGCTTTCCCGGCGGCGGGACGGATATCGATTATTATCCCCCAGACCCGCTCAGAACGCACCAGCCTCCGCAGCGATCATATCTCTTCCGGTATGGGGTCAGCCCTTAACATTCATCAAAACGTTAGCAAAGCTAATCGTTACTCCAAGCAACAGATCCGGCAACAAATCCGGGGTCAGCCCTTACCCTCATCAAAACGTTAGCAAAGCTAATCGTTACTCCATGCCGATGCCGTCTCCGCCGGGATCCGAAAGCGCATGGATCATCTGCGAGGCACCCCGATGCGGGCACTGAATCCGGGGAGGAACGAAGGTGGCGAGAAGATAGTAATATTGACATGATTATCGTCTGTAGGAGGAGACATGGACATACAACTTGAGGAATTGGGTTACGGCGGTTTCTTCGCTTCCGGCTTCGAGGAGCTGGGGCTGGACGGATGCATACCGGCGCGGGTCATCTCCGAGCACAAGGGGGCCTATGGCGTAAGGGACGCGTGCGGTGAATACCTGGCCACCGTGACCGGAAAGCAGATATACGGAGCGCGCGGGAGGGAGGACTACCCGGCCGTCGGTGACTGGGTGGCCCTGGGCAGAATAGGGGACGGCAGGGCCGTTATCCAGGGCTTGCTGCCCAGGAGAACCTTATTGAAACGGAAGTACAGCGGCGGGTCCGGCGCCCAGGTGATCGCCGCCAACGTCGACACGGCCTTCGTCGTCGAGTCCGCGGGCGGTAACTTCA
Organism: Actinomycetota bacterium; assembly: GCA_028697145.1. Classification (GTDB taxonomy): domain Bacteria; phylum Actinomycetota; class Geothermincolia; order Geothermincolales; family RBG-13-55-18; genus SURF-21. The sequence goes on from JAQVFR010000033.1 coordinate 21,748, forward strand.
GCCCGAACCGGGTGGAGAGATACGTGGCCATCGCCAGGGAGGGCGGCATCAGGCCGGTGATCGTCCTCAACAAAATCGACCTGGTCCCGCAGGAAGAAGCGCAGGCAATGGTCTCGAGCCTGAGGGAAAGGTTCAATGGTATCGAGGTCATCGGGACCAGCGCCGTCAGCGACGGCGGCCTTGGGGGGATGAAGGCGCTCGTCCTCCGTGGAGAGACGTGCTGCCTCCTGGGACCGTCCGGAGTGGGCAAGTCCACGCTCATAAACCGGCTGCTGGGTAAGGACGCCATAAAAACCGGGGAGATAAGCGGACATACCGGCAAGGGCAAGCACACCACGACGGCCAGGCACGTGTATTTCCTCCCGGACGGGTGGATACTCATCGACAACCCGGGCATGAGAGAGGTCGGAATGACGGACGCCAAGGCGGGGCTGGAAGACACTTTCGCGGAGATAACGGCGCTGGCCGGGCGGTGCCGCTTCGCCGACTGCACCCACGTCCACGAACCGGGATGCGCGGTGCGCGAGGCCGTGGCTCGCGGCGAGCTGGACGGGGGAAGGTTCGACAACTACCTCAAGCTGTCCCGGGAAGCCGAGTACTACGAGATGACCAGCCTGGAGAAGAGGCGCAAAGACCGCGAAACTGGCCGCTTCTTTAAAAGATCTAAGAAAGACCTGAAAAAGCGCGGTTACTGATGAGGCATCCTTTAACATTGATGAAAATGTCAGCCATGCTGATCGTTTCTCCAAGAGAGATTTTCATCCCTTCCAGTATTCATAAGCCAACGGTCATTCGCTTCCCGGGGTAGCATGGGGCCGGCTCGCACTGATAGCACTGATAATAGTCTGCGATGTTAACGAATGACGGTGATGGGGGCTGATCCCGTCAGGTGCCCGATCACACCGAGAATAGTTAGCGAAGCTGATGAAATGGTGAATGTTAAGGGCTGACCCCATTAGGAGCCGGTGTAGCCCTCGGCGAAGAGCCAGGTGGTGGAGGTGCCGGTCACGCCAAGGGCGGCATGCCCGCCGCGGCGCCCGTAGTAGTCGAAGTACACGGCGCGCTCGACCACGACGCCCCTCCCGCCCGTCTCCTCCACCACCACGGAGACCTCGTCGGCGGGGAAATGGTCGTCCACGCGCAGGGTGAAGCGCGAGCGAGGCGGCAGGTCGAAGAAGGCCTCTTTCGCCAGCCCCGCATTGGTGAGGAAGGAGAACTTCACCCGCGCCGCCTCGCCGGAGGGGTTGCCCACCAGCACCCAGGTATCGAACCCGCCCGCGGTGTAGCCCTCGGCGAGGTACCACTTTGCCGCCGCCGCGGGCGTCCCGGCGCTGCACGACCCGCCCTGCTTCCCCTGGTAGTCGAAGTACATGGCGCGCTCCGCCACCACCGGGCGGTCGCTCTCCACCAGCGCCGCTACCTCGGCCGCGGGCAGGTGTTCGTCAACGTGCAGGGTGTAACGGGAGTGGGGGGCCACCTCCACCTCCAGCGTCTTGCCGCCGGAACCCCCGGGGACCAGGAGGTTGAAAGTCACCCTGGCCACCTCTGCGGAGGGGTTGCCCACCAGCAGCCAGGTATCGAAGGCCTCGGCGGTGTACCCCTCCCCGAACAGCCAGGTGCCGGAGAGAGCGGGCGACCCCAGGGCCACGTGTCCTCCCCTCCTGCCCTCGCTGTCGAAGTACATGGCGCGCTCGACGACCACCGGCCGGTCGCAACTCACCTTGGAGGCGAAGGAGCACGCCGAGAAGTCCGGCACCCCGTCCACGTAGAGGGTGGCGCGCGACCGCGCCGGCACGCTCATCTCCACGCGGCCGGTGTGGCCGTCCTCGCGCAGGAGGTCCACGGCGGCGTGGGCCTCCTCCCCGCCCGGGTTGTAGAGGAGGATCCACGTGTCGAAGGCCTGGGCGGTATAGCCCTCGGCCAGGTTCCACTCCGTAGCGGCCGCCGCCGCTCCGTGCTCGCACGAGCCCCCGCTGTATTCGCCCAGATAATCGAAGTACATGGCGCGTTCGGCGACGATGCCGCCGCTGCTCGTCACCTCCGCCGATATCTCGGCGTCGCGGAAGTAGTCGTCGGCGTGCACGGTGCGCCGCGACATGGCGGGAAGCTCCACGTCCGCCTGCTTCTCCTCCCCCATCGCGGTGCGCATCTTCACCTGTGCCGAGACCGCTTCCCCGCCCGGGTTGGCCAGCAGGATGTATTCGTCGAAGCGGTCGGCGGGCGCGTTGACCATGGACGAGCGCAGTCCGAAGTAGCCGCGCAGGTTCTCCCCGCTGACGCGCACCGTTCCAGCGCTGCCGGTGAACGAGGCATAGCGCACCCTCCCGCTCGCGGTGCGGTCGGAAAGGTCCATGCCGTAGAGCGTGCCCACGTAGGTGCTGGAACGTGAGTTGAGCCGCCTCTCCATCTCGGCCCGGCTGTAGGCCACCGTCCAGGAGGCGAAGGGGTTGTTGGCGGGGTCCTCGCACCACGGGCAGGGGACGCCGCGCAGGTAGGGCACCGGGGTGCCGAACCACACGTCCTCGTTGTTATCGGTATGGCCCCCGCAGGAAGCGGAGTAGAAGCAGTGCGCCACCGAGCCCGCGTAGGTGAGCACCTGCCCCGCCGTGGCTTCGACCGCCTGCACCCAGCCCGCGTCCTTCTCCTTCTCGTATCCCTGGTAATACTGGCAGTGCGTCTCGTCGCAGATGTCGTAGCCGGAGGATGCGTGCTTGCCCATGCTGCTCACGGCGTAGGAGCGGGCGGCGACCGCCTGCGCCTTCACCGCTTCCTGCGGCCAGCTGCCCGAGACCTCCGCGATGCCACGCAGGTAGGTCTCGAAATCGCTCATGAGGACGGCCCGCATGGCGTAGGACGATGCGCCGTAAACGTTCAGCTCCAGGGGTGCGTAGCCGGAGAGATGGCTCACCTTGCGCCCGCCGTTCTGGGGCAGGCACAACACGTCGCCGTCTCCCAGGGCGCTGACGTAGAGGGGGTCGCCCGGGCCTCCGTAGGTCGCGCCGTTGAGGTGGGTGCCGTCCGGCCGGAATATGCAGAACCTACCCTGCGCGTCCGCCCCCACCGTCCAGGTGCCGCCGGGGGTCATCACCCCGCCGGGGATGGCGCCGCCCCTGGTGTAGAAGGTGAAGGTCCCCGATTCCGGCGCGAGCTGGATGGAGGACTGGTTCTCCAGGAGACCCACGTGCAGCGAGCCGGGGCAGGGCCAGGCACTCACCTGCGTCCCCTGGTAGTAATGGGTGAGGATCTGCTCGTAACCGTGGCCCGCCGCGGCCATGCCCTTCGCGCCGTACTGGCACATGCCCACGCCGTGCCCCCAGCCTGAGCCGTAGAAGACGTAGGTCTCCTGCAGGGCCAGCGCCTCTCCCGCCCCGAACGGCACGGGCAAAACCATCAACAGCAGGGCCACGATTACCGCCAGTATCCTTCTCAGTTCCCTCTCCTCCGTTTCGCTACCGCTACCCGGCGCGTGCCGTTATGGCGTCATTCCTTGCAGCATCATTGGGTCAATCCCGAACCGTGCCTTATAACGTCTTTCCCGCGGCCGGCACCAATAACCCGGCTCGCTTCTTTGACGAATACTTGGGACTGGACCCATTACTTAGACTCGTCCCACATGCAGTCCAGTTCCTCCAGGGACATCTTGTGCATGTCGAGGCCGCCGTCGTCGCATTTCTTTTCCATGTCGCGGAAGCGCCGTTCGAACTTCCGCGCCGACCTGCGCAGCGCGACCTCCGGGTCCACGCCGTAATGGCGGCACACGTTGACCAGGGTGAAGAGCATATCCCCCAGCTCCTCCTCGAGGTCCCCGCCCGGGCTTCCGCGCAGCGCCTCCTCGATCTCCCGCAGCTCCTCCTCGAGCTTGGGCAGGACGTCCTCCGCCGCCGCCCAGTCGAAGCCCACGCGGGCGGCGCGGTTCTGCAGCTTGTAGGCGTGGATGAGCGCGGGCAGGCCCTCGGCCAGGCCGTCCAGCACGGACGGCTCCCCCCTCTCCTCCGCCTTGATCTTCTCCCAGCGGGCGATGACCTCCTCGGGGGTGTCCAGTTTCACCTCGCCGAAGACATGGGGGTGGCGGCGCAGCAGCTTGGCGATGATGAGGCGCAGGGAATCGCGCACGTCGAAGTATCCTTCCTCGGAGCCGATCTGGCCGTGCAGCACCACCTGCAGCATGAGGTCGCCCAGCTCCTCGCAGAGGTGGTCCCAGTCCGTGTGGCGGATGGCGTCCACCGCCTCGTGCGCCTCCTCCACCATGTGGCGGGCCAGCGATGCGTGGGTCTGCTTGCGGTCCCAGGGGCACCCGCCGGGACCCCGCAGGCGCGCGATGATGTCCAGCAGGCGCTGGAAGTCGTATATCCCCTCCTCCGGCAGGGCGGGAAGGTAAATGGTGGTGAGGTGGTCGAAGCGCTCCCCCCGGTCCAGGTCCTCCAGGGTGACTTCCTCCACCCGCTGCTGCGGCGTGCCCGCCGCGCCCACCACGCGAAGGACGTGTTCGGGGGGGTACACCTCCAGCAGCGACAGCTTGGCCTCCGAGGCCTTGAGGCGGGAGTCCACCTGGGAGAGCAGGGTATCCACGCGCGGGTCGAGCATGCCGTAGCCCCTCTCCAGCAGGCGGTCGGCGTCCACCATGAGCACGCCCTCCACGGCGTCCAGCCCCAGCGCGGCGAGGACGGCGTCGCAGAAGCTCACCGCCCCGTGCACGCGCACCTCCAGGTCCTCACGCAGGAGCAGTTGCACCGTGCGCTCGGCCATCATGGCGAAGCCGGGAACGGCGTAGTAAGCCTCGCCGCGCGCGCGCGCTTCCTCCGCCACCTCGCCCGCGATAGCGGCGTAGACCTCCTCCATGGAGCCTCCCTTATCGTAGTGGCGGTCGAGGGGGCGGAACCTCACGCCTCGCGCCCGCAGTTCGGGCACGCACGGGTGGCGCTCCGTGCGCAGCAGCACCTCGCCCGCCTCCTCCAGAAGGAGCACGGTCTCCAGGGTGACCAGGCCGATGGGCCCCGGCCCCAGCCCCAGCACGTGCACCACCGGTCTTTCCTCGCTCATGTGCTTACCTTTCTCGGTCCTCTACATTTTATCAGCACGCCGCTTCCTTGCCCGGCGCCTCAGGCACGAGGCGAGGCTTGACCCCAAGGCCTCACTTCCTTGCCCGGCGCCTCAGGCACGAGGCGAGGCTTGACCCCAAGGCCTCAGAAGGCTGGTGAGCTTTTCCAGGTATTCGCGGCCGCGCGCCGGCCACGATCCCTTCTCGAAGTGGAGGACCAGCTCCTGCAGGGACTTGCGGTAGTGGGCCGCGAGCCAGGGGCGCCCTTCGCCGCCAGCCGCCGCGGTGAGCGCCTCCGCCCTCGCCGCTCCCTCCGGGCCCAGGCGCAGCACCACGTCGTCGCCGTCGCGGCCCACCTCCCTCACCCCCGCGGTCCGGCAAGCCAGGCGCAGGCGCGCCACCCCGAAGAGGTTCTCCGTCTCCGCGGGGAGCGGGCCGTAGCGGTCGCGCGCCTCCTCCTCCAGCTCCGCGATCTCCTCCCCTCTCCCCGCCTCGGACAGGCGCCGGTACAGCTCTATGCGCCGCGAGGTGCGGGACACGTACTCCTGGGGGATGAAGGCGCGCAGGGGCAGGTCGATGGTGACCTCGGAGGTGCGGGGGCGGCTCACCCCGCGCAGCTCGTCCACCGCCTCCGCCAGCATGCGGCAGTAAAGCTCGAAGCCCACCGCCTCCACGTGGCCGTGCTGCTCCGCCCCCAGGAGGTTGCCCGCCCCCCTGATCTCCAGGTCCTTCATGGCCACGCGCAGCCCCGAGCCCAGCTCGCTGAAGTCGCGGATGACCTTGAGCCGCTGCAGCGCCCCATCGGTCATGTAACCTCCCTCGCGGAAGAGGAAGAAGGCGTAGGCCTGGCGGTTTCCCCTGCCTATCCTCCCCCGCAGGTGATAGAGCTGCGACAGGCCCAGGTTCTCCGCCGCGTCCACGATGAGGGTGTTTACGTTGGGGATGTCCAGGCCGGACTCCACGATGGTGGTGCACACCAGAACGTCGGCGCGGCCTGCGATGAAGTCGTCCATCACCGCCGCCAGCCTGCCCTCCTTCATCTGGCCGTGCCCCACCGCCACCCTGGCCTCGGGCACCAGCTCGCGCACCCGCCTGGCCGCGCGCTCGATGGTGCGCACGCGGTTGTGCACGAAGAAGACCTGCCCCTCGCGGGCCAGCTCACGGCGGATGGCCTCGCGCACCAGTTCCTCGTCGTATGGCCCCACCGAGGTGATCACGGCGTAGCGCTCCTCGATGGGGGTGTCGATGATGCTGAGGTCCCGGATGCCCGATAGGGACATCTGCAGGGTACGCGGGATGGGGGTGGCGGTGAGGGTGAGCACGTCCACCCTGCGCCGCAGGGCCTTGAGGCGCTCCTTCTGGGCCACCCCGAAGCGGTGCTCCTCGTCCACGATGACCAGGCCCAGGTCGGCCGGCCTGACGTCGTCCTGCAGCAGGCGGTGGGTGCCGATGACCACGTCCACCTCGCCCGTCGCCAGCTTCTCCAGCACCTCTTTCTGCTCCGCGGCAGAGCGGAAGCGCGACAGGCTCTCCAGGCGTACCGGGAAGGCGGCGAAGCGTTCCGCGAAGGTTCGCTGATGCTGCTGTGCCAGCACCGTGGTGGGCACGAGCACCACCACCTGCTTGCCGTCCATGACCGCCTTGAAGGCCGCGCGCACCGCCACCTCCGTCTTCCCGAAGCCCACGTCGCCGTAGACCAGGCGGTCCATGGGCACGGGCTTCTCCATGTCCCCCTTCACCTCGCGGATGGCCCGCTCCTGGTCCGGGGTTTCCGCGAAGGGGAAAGACCCCTCCAGGTCGCGCTGCCAGGGATCGTCGGGGCCGAAGGCGTGACCCTCCCCCGCCATGCGGTCGGCATACAGCTTGAGCAGGTCGAAGGCCATCTCCTTCACCGCGGAACGGGCGCGGCGCTTGACGCGGCGCCAGTGGTGGCTGGAGAGGTGGTGAACCGCCGGCTTCTCGGCCCCCACGTAACGGTGCACGAGATCTATGCGGTCCGTGGGCACGTAAAGGGCGTCCGCGCCGGCATAACGCAGCATCAGGTATTCCCGCACCGCCCCGTCCACCTCGCGTTCCACCAGGCCGCCGTAGACGGCGATGCCGTGGTTGACGTGCACCACGTAATCGCCCTCGGCGAGGTCCCACCATCCCTCCACGGGGCGGCCACCGGACGCCTCGGAGGGCGCGGGGCGCATCCGCATCCTTCCGAAGATGTCTCCCTCCGTGAACAGGGCCTTCTTCCTCTCGGGGAGCTTGAAACCCCTCGGCCAGCTGCCCCTGCTCAGCTGCGCTCCTCCGCAGCGGCCGGGGCCCTCCAGGGTGACGCTCACCCCCTCGTCCACGAGTATCTCGCGCAGCCGCTCCATGCGGCCCTCCGTTTCCACCAGGAGTGATACCTCCCACCCGCCACCTGCAAGGTCCTTGAGGTCGGCGAGGAAGTGGCCGGGGCGGCCGTGGTATTCGGATACCCCCGAGCTGGGCAGGGAAGCCGAGGGGTGCAGGGCCATGGGGTCCAGCTCGACGGCGGAGAGGCCCCTGCTCCTCGCCTCCTCCGCCGGGTTCGCCTCCTCGTCCAGCGAGCGCACTTTCTCCATCACCTGCAGGGGCTGCATCACCGCGAGGACGGTGTCCCCCCGCGCCAGGTCCAGGAGCCTCCTGCCGCCGCCCCCCTCGGGCGGCGCCACCGGGTATATCTCCACCTCCCCGCGCGCCTCTCCCGAGCGCTGGTCCACGGGGCTGAAGTGGCGTATCCTCTCCACCCTGTCCCCGAAGAACTCAATGCGCACGGGGCGCGGCCAGCCGGGATCGAAGACGTCCAGGATGCCGCCGCGCACCGAGAACTGTCCCGCCCCCTCCACCAGGTATTCCCTCACGTAGCCCATCTCCGCCAGGCGCCGCGCCGCGGCCTCCATGTCCCCCTCCTCTTCCACGCTGAAGACCAGGGGCGAGAAGGCCTCCTCACCGTACGGGAAGGACTGCGAGAGGGCACGTGCCTCGCATACCACCACGACATGACCGCCCTCGGCCAGTGAGCGCAAGGCGCGGGAGCGCAGGGCCACCGCCTCCGGGTCCTCCCCGTGCTCGCCGGCGATGACCAGCTCGCGGAAGGGGAGCGGCCGCACCTCGTCGCGTCCCAGGAGGCGCGCCAGCATGAGCGACATCTCCTCCTCTGCCGCCCTTCCCGGCACCACCGCGAGCAGCGTCCCCTCAACGGAGCGGTAGAGCGAGGCGACCAGGAAGGCGTGCAGCTCCTCCTCGGCCTTCACCGCGTAGTATCCTCCCCGCCCGGCTGCCAGCTCCGGCGGCCAGGCGCCCAGGCATTCCTCTATCGTCTTCTCCATCTCCCGCAGGATGTCCATGTCTCTCCTTGCTGTGTGTACGCCGAACGGGCCTCGATGCGCAGCACCCAGGCCTCCCTTAATGATACCATCCTCGCCCCGTTCCATAATCCGCCCGTCTGCCCTCCCACACTCGTCCCCTAACCCGCACGTCTGTCCACTCCCCTTCGCGGTTTGCATCGCGAAAGCGATTGCGCCGCCCGTAGGGCGCCGCAACAGTGTCCAGCGCCGTGACGCGTCCGCGCGGCAGGGCCTGGCACGCATACGTCTGCGCTGGCACGAATGTGGAGGGGTGGCCCTATGTGGAGAACAGAGGGCTGACCCCCTGTTGCTACCCCGATGGCATTTCCCTATAATTGTTTAGTTGGACCAGCCCGGGAGCGGGCTGAAAAAGGAAGAAGAGGTGACTAGATGCAAGCGGAACTGGTTGTCGCCCCCCGCGAGGAGAAGGGCAAAGAGGCGGCTAAGAAAATGAGGCATGACGGACGGATTCCGGCCGTGCTCTACGGACATGGATTCGATACCATTCTCATATCCCTTGACGAGAGGTCGTTCAAGTCCCTGCTGCGCAAGGAGAAGGGCCTGCACGGGCTCCTCAACCTCAAGGTGGAGGGGGACAAGGAGGGCACGCACACGGTGGTGGTGAAGGAACTGCAGCGCGATCCCATCAAGGACCACATCCTCCACGTGGACTTCCAGAAGATACGCAAAGGCGAGGAACTGCAGGCCGAGGTGGCCCTGCACTTCACGGGTGAGCCGGTGGGGGTCAAGGCAGGGGGCATCCTGCAGCACTACCTCTACAGCGTGACCGTGGCATGCCTGCCCAAGGACCTGCCGGAATATATCGAGTTGGATATCTCCGGCCTCGATCTCAAGGAGAACATGAGGATCAGCGACCTCCCCGCCATCGAGGGCGTTAGATATATCCACAGCCCCGAGGAGATCGTAACGGCGGTCGCCCCCAAGCGCGTGCGCGAGGAGGTACCGGAGGCCGAGGAACTCTTCGAGGAAGGCGTGCCGGAGGAGGGTGCGCCCGCGGAGGCGGCGGAAGGCGGGGCTCCCTCCGGGGAAGAAACGGAATAATCGCATCGAAGCGCATGTTCAACGGGGGCGGGAAAACCGCCCTCGTCTTCATGGGGAGGTCACATGTTCCTGATCCTGGGCCTGGGAAACCCGGGAGAGCATTACCGCAGGACCCGGCACAACGCCGGATTCTGGGCGGTGGAGGAACTGGCCCGCAAGCACGGCGCCGCCCTCAAGCCCAAGAAGGGCTACGATCTGGCGGAGGTAAGGTTCTATACCGAGGGCGCCTACCTGGCACGCCCACTCACGTACATGAACCTCAGCGGTAAGGCGGCGCGCAAGCTGCGCCGCAAGCTCAAGGTGGCGCCCGCGTCCATCCTGGTAATCCACGATGACATCGACCTCAAGGAAGGCGTCATACGCATCAGGAAGGGCGGCTCGTCGGGGGGCCACCTGGGAGTGCAGTCGCTCATCGACAACCTCGGGACGGCGGACTTTCCCCGCATCCGCGTCGGAGTGGGGCGCCCCCCCGGCGGCATGGACCCCGCCAAATACGTGCTCACGGAGATGAAGGGGCCCGAGTTGGAGGATTTCCTTTCCTGGTGCGAAAAGGCGGCGTCGGCGGCCGAAGCCGTGGTCATGGACGGCCTGGAAACAGCCATGAACCTCTTCAACTGACCCGCTCGGGTGTGCCCGTGTCCGTATCCGGATCTCTCGCCGGGACAACGTCCGCCCGTACCGCCGTCGCCGGCCCCGGCATTGGAACACGGCCGGGACGTCAAGGCAAGAAGGTGCCGGTCTGTAACATAAGTCCCTCCCCGGCATCGTAATGCCTGTAAGGGAGCCTCGTCCTCCCGCGGGGAGGAATAAAAGCGGCGCAAAGAGAAGAAACGACGGAGATGAGAACAGCGAAGGTATCGATGGTCGTGACGGCCCTGCTCGTGCTGGCCGCCCTGGTCCTGCCTGGCTGCGGCAATGCCGAGGCCAGGGGCAGGGTCGAAGAGGCGGTGGGGATCATCGCCTCCACACAGCCCGGACTCGAGGACCTGCTGGAGCTGAACGAACGCCTGAACACCCTTGGCACCCGCTTCTCCAACGTGGACGACACCATAGCCGAGGGGAAGTCGCTGGCGGAGTTGGCCCTCCTCGACGTGGAGGAGCTGGAGGCCCTCTACGCCCGGGCAGCCGACATCCTGCGGGAGATCGCGTACATGGGAGGGGCAGGCGATTACGCCACGTACGCCCGCCTGGCCCTGGACGCGGTGGAAACCGAGCTGGAGGCCCTGGAGATGAACCGACGGCTTCTCACCGCCGTATGGGATATGCTGGACGTTCTGCCCCTCGCCGAAAGCCGGGAACAGCTCGACTATTACGCGGACGAGATAGACCGCCTCACCGGCGAGGTGTCCGGCCTCTTGAGGCGGGGGGCGGAGGCGGCCGCGGAAGCCGATGATTATTACCGGGAGAAGGGCCTATGAGAGGCTTTCCCGCATCCCCTCCCGCTCATGGGGCCCGTGACGCGATAAGAAAGGCCGCGGCCGGGAGGATGACGCTCGCGCTCGGCCTGCTCTTTGCGCTGCTTTTCTCCGCCGCCATCTCCGGCTGCGGCTCCAGCGCCCGCGCCTACGCGCTGGAGGCAAGGTCGGCCTACATCAGCGCCCGCGCCGTCCTGGTGGGCGTCGAGGAGTTCCCCTCCCGCATGGAGGAGCTGCTGCGCTCGGCGGACATCGCCGCCGTTTCCGGCGATGCCTCCGGACTCATCGCCGACGCCCGCGCCCTTCTTCCCGCCGCCTCCTCCGCCTTCCGCACCGCGAGGGAGAAGGCCGAGCTGCTCGGGGGCGAGGGCAACGAGAAGTTCGCCCCCTACGCCGACATGCTCCTCGAGCTCATCGCCCTGAACGAGGAGGTGACCGCCGCCCATACCGAGTTGATCGGCCTCTCGAACACGGTGCTGGGCGGGCTTCCCTACTCCGAGGACCCCGCGTCTCTCATGCCCACCCTGACCTACATGGACGAGGTCGCCGCGCGCATCATGGAGTTGAAGGAGAGCATCGGCCGGCTGGAGGAGGAAACGGAGGCACTCTACCGGGATATCACCGGCTAGCCGCCCTACGGCATGTTGTCGCCGCCGAAAAGCTCGCTCACCGATTCATCCTTGAACACGCTGGCGATGGTGTTGGCGAAGATGGAGGCGATGGAGAGCACCTCCACCTTTTCGCTGAGGCGCTCCTCGGGTATGGGGAGGGTGTCGGTGACCACGACCTTCTTCAGCGGGCTCGCGTCCAGCCTCTCCTTCGCCGGCCCGGAGAAAACGCCGTGGGTGGCGCAGGCGTAGACCTCCGCGGCCCCCGCTTTGATCAGCGCATCCGACGACGTGACCAGGGTGCCCGCGGTGTCGATCATGTCGTCCACCAGCACCGCCGTCTTCCCCTCCACCTCGCCGATGACGTGCAGCACCTCGGCCTGATTGTGGCCGGGGCGGCGCTTGTGCAGGATGGCCATGGGGACGCCAAGGTAGTCGGTGTACTTGTCGGCCATCTTCACCCGACCGGCGTCGGGCGAGACGATTACCAGGTCCTGGAAGTTCTGTCGGGAAATATGTGAGGCCAGCAGGGGCACGGCGGTGAGGTGGTCCATGGGGCCCGAGAAGAACCCCTGGATCTGCCCGGCGTGCAGGTCCATGGTGAGCACGCGGTCGGCCCCCGCTACCGCGAGCAGGTCCGCGACGAGGCGGGCGCTGATGGGCTCGCGCGCCAGGGTCTTCTTGTCCTGCCGCGAGTAGCCGTAATATGGCACCACCGCCGAGATGCGCTTGGCCGAGGCCCTCTCCAGGGCGTCGATCATGAGCAGCAGCTCCATGATGTTCCGGTTGATGGGCTCGGAGCAGGTCTGAACGACGAAGGCGTCGCAGCCGCGCACGCTGTCCTCGTACCTCACGTAAAGTTCGCCGTTGCTGAAGGTCTTGAGGTCCACCTTGCCCAGGCTTATGCCCAGGTGTCCCGCTATCTGCCGGCCGAGTTCGGGATAGGACCTCCCGCTGAAGATCATGAGCTTTTTGCGCGTTACCTCCTTCAAGACGGGCCCTCCTCCTCCTCTTGCTTCGCCTTCCTCTTATATTCTAGTATGTTTCTCTGCTTGCCGCGCTCCACCCCCAGGGCGCCCGGCGGCACGTCCTTGGAGATGGCGGACCCGGCGCCGGTGACCGCGCCCTTGCCGATGCGCACGGGGGCGATGAACATGGTATCGGAACCGATGAAGGCCTCGTCCTCGATGACCGTGCGGTGCTTGTGCACGCCGTCGTAATTGCAGGTGATGCTGCCCGCCCCTACGTTCACGCCGTCGCCGATTTCCGCGTCCCCCATGTAGCTGAGGTGTGGCACCTTGCTCCCCTTCCCCACCACCGTCTTCTTGGTCTCCACGAAGGTGCCCGCCTTGGAGCCGGCGCGGAGGACGCTGCCCGGACGCAGGCTGGCGTAGGGGCCCACGCTGGCCCCGTCCTCCAGCTCGCACTCGCGCAGCGTGGCCTGCTCTACCGTGACCCCGTTGCCGAGACGGCAATCGACCACGCGCGTGTTGGGGCCTAGGACGCACCCCTCTCCCACCACGGTCGAGCCCTCGAGCATGACCAGGGGACGCAGCACCGTGTCCCTTCCTATGCTGACCTCGCCGCCGATATAGGTGGTGGAGGGGTCCTCCATGGTGACCCCCTCGGCCATCCAGCGGCGGTTGATGCGCCTCCTCATGAGGGCCTCGGCCTCGGCCAGTTGTTCGCGGGAGTTGACCCCCAGCGCCTCGGAGGCGTCCGGCGTGATGTAAGCGGAGACGCCCTCCCCCGCCCGCGCCAGCAGGGCTACGGCGTCGGTGAGGTAATACTCCCCTTTGGCGTTCGCGGTGCCGAGCTCCGGGAGGATCTTTTTCAGGGTCTGCCAGCCGAAGACGTACGTGGAGGTATTGACCTCCCTGATGGCTTTCTCGCGCGGGCCCGCCTCCGTCTCCTCCACGATGCCCGTTACCGCGCCGCCCTCGTCCCGCAGTATCCTGCCGTAACCGGTGGGGTCGTCGAGCTCGGTGGAGAGGACGGTCGCGGCGGCGCGCGAGGAGCGGTGAAGTTCGCACAGGCCGCGCAGCGTCTCGGACGTGACGAGGGGGGAGTCGGCCGTGATGACCAGCAGTTCGTCGGCGTCGACGTGGGGCGCGGCCGTCATCACCGCGTGCCCGGTACCCTTCCTCTCCTCCTGCACCACGCAGGTGGCCTGATCGCAGACCTCTCGCTCTACTTCGTCCGCGCCCTTTCCCGTCACCACCAGGATGCGGTCTATATATCCCGCCTCCCTCAACCCCTCGAGGGCGTCCACGACCCAGGAGAGCATGGGGCGGCCGCACACGCGGTGCAGCACCTTTGGTATGTCCGATTTCATCCGGGTGCCCTCGCCGGCGGCGAGGACCAGGGCCACGCGGACCACTTGCGCCTCCTTCCCGTCCCGACGGCATTATTGTATAGGACGCAACCCGGCAGTCCAACTCCGTTCCGCCGTGTCCCGCCCCGGAAAGCGAAAAGAGGGCTCGAAGCCCTCTTGGTTATCTGGCTGGGGCGGTAGGATTCGAACCTACGATAGCGGCTCCAAAGGCCGCTGCCTTACCACTTGGCCACGCCCCAGAGAAGAAGCGTGTACTGTCGCCTATTCCTCCGGCAGCGGCTCGCCTTCTCCCCTTTTCACCTTGAAGAACTCGCGCAGGACCGCCTCCTGTATCTTCTCGCGCGTCTCCGAGTTCAAGGGATGTGCAATATCTTTGAAATCCCCGTTCGGGAGCTTCCGGGAGGGCATTGCCACGAAATAACCGCGATCTCCGTCTACCACCCTCAGGTCGTGGATCACGAAACAGTCGTCCAGGATGATGCTGGCTATGCCTTTGACCATGTTCATGTCGATCTCGCGCACCGTGACCCTCGTGATCTCCAAGATTTGTGTCCCCCCCAGGTAGTCCTTTTGTCCTCGGCAACCGACAGGAAACTTGCTAACTATATTATGCTCCTGACGCCCGCTTTTCAAGGTTGAATGGCTGGTTTGCTAAACATTCTTCAGGATGATTTTCGCTGCGTCCGCCTTCTTCCCTCGCCCGCGGTCGCGGGTGCGGTTAACCCGCAGGTCACGTCGCTTCACGTGGCGTGACCGGGCTCACTCCCGCGCCGCGGAAGCTGGTGCGGAACACCAGGGGGGCATGCCTCCCCATCTCCACCTCCAGGGACGCGGCCAGCTCTTCGCTCGCCGCGAGTACGAAGATGGTGGGGCCGCTGCCGCTCACCATCGCCGCGGCCGCGCCAGCCCCGGCAGCCCTCTCCAGCAGCACCGCAACCTCCGGCATGAGCTCACACGCGGCCCGCTGCAGCGAGTTGTGCAGGAGGGGGGCGACATCCGCGGCGTCTCCCCGCGGCAGCGCTTCGATGAGGTCCCCGGGGCCGTGCGCGGGAGGGCTGTCTCCGCCGCTCAAGTCAAAACGGCGATAGACCTCGCCCGTGGCGAGTTCAACGCCTGGGTTCACCAGCAGGACCGGCAGGGGTGGAGCCTGCACCAGCGGGGTGACGCGCTCGCCTCTCCCCTCGCCCAGCGCGGTACCTCCCACCAGGAAGAATGGGACGTCCATGCCCAGGCCGGCGGCCGCGTCCAGCAGTTCCTCCCTGGCCATGGCCTCGCCGGCTACGAAGTTGAGCGCTCGCAGCACCGCCGCCGCGTCGGAGCTGCCGCCGCCCAGGCCCGCCGCTCGCGGGATGCGCTTGGTAAGCCGCACGCTCACCCCCATGCGCAGCCCCGTCGCGGCGAGAAAGGCCGCCCCGGCGCGCAGGCACAGGTTGTCCCCGCCCGCCGGGGCGTCCCCCACGACCTCCAGGCCCAGGCCCTCGCCGCCGTCCGTCACCTCCACCTCCACGAGGTCGCAGAGGTCCACGGACTGCAGCACCGTGCGCACGGGATGGTATCCGTCCTGAAGCGGTGGGCCCACCTCCAGGTAGAGGTTGATCTTGGCCGGTGCCTCCATGGTTATCCTGCTGCGCATATGCCCCTTTCGCGTCTCCTCGTGCCGCCTCCCCATCATATCACGAGGCATCGGGGTCAAGCCTCGCCGCGTGCCTGGGGCAACCCAGAGGGCACCGACAGGCCCCCAGGACCGCACGGCGTCTTTCCCCGACGCTGGCGCGCTGCCTGCAAGGCTCCGGCTCTTTTCCTTGCCCTGCGGGTGGGATGCGCCAACAACAGCACGTTCTCCCGGTGATAGAATATTCGCAGGCAGGGAGCGCGGAACCCGAGGACACGGGAACGCCCCGGATCGGGCCCGCGGCATCCTGACGGGATATTGAAGGAGTGCCATGGGCGAGCTGGCCAGGCCGAGCGTGGTCGCGGAGATACTGGAGAGGCACGGATTGCGCCTTACGCGCTCCCTGGGCCAGCATTTCCTCGTTGACGGTAACGTCCTTGCCCGCATGGTGGAAGCCGCCGCGCTCACCTCGGGGGATACCGTGCTGGAGATCGGCCCCGGCATCGGCACCCTCACGGAGGAGCTGTGCGCCCGCGCGGGGCGCGTGGTTGCGGTTGAGATGGATGCCCGCCTTCTCTCCGTCCTTGGCGAGACCCTCGGCTCCAGCACCAACCTGGATCTGGTGGAGGGTGATGCCATGCGCGTGGACCTGAGGGGTTTGTTCCAACCCGGGGAGCGGGTGAAGGTGGTGTCGAACCTTCCCTACAACGTCGCCACGCCGCTCATCCTGCGCCTGCTGCGCGAACTCCCGCAGGCGGAGAGCATGGTGGTGACGGTGCAGCGCGAGCTGGCCGACCGCTATACCGCGCGGCCGGGCCACCCTGCCTACGGGGGCGTTTCGGCGAAGATGTTGCTGTTGAGCGAGGTAAGCCGCCTTGCCTACATCCCTCCCACCGTCTTCATGCCGCCGCCCCGCGTGGAGTCGGCCGTGCTGCGTATCGCGAGAAAAGACACCGCCATGTCCGCGGCGGAAGTGGAGTCTTTCTTCCTCTTCCTCAACGCTTCCTTCGCCTCCAGGAGGAAAATGCTGGTAAACGCCCTCAGCTCGGGCCGGGTCCCTTACTGTTCCCGTGCGAACGCGGAAGATGCCCTGGTAGCCGCCGGCTTTCCGCCGGGCGTACGCGCGGAGGAACTCACCTGCGAGGAGCTCCTTTCCGTCTATCGCCGCCTCTAGGACAAGGGTCAAGGAGAAAACCCTGTGGGTGAAGGTGAAAACGGACGTTTGAGGTCCGGGGCTTGGCGTTTTGACTTACCTTGATTTGGGTAGAACCATGTACCTGAAGGTGTGTACGGGAAATACCGGTTCAAACCGGTGGTCCGTATAAGGCATCGATCGACGGGAGGTGGACAGGTGGTGAGCAAGAAGTCAAAGAGCCAGCCTCCGCCGGAGGCTCCTGATGCGGAACCTGTTTCCCTACCCGCGCCCGGCGAGCAGGAACCCACACAGCAATAGCCCTTGGTTGCTTGGCGGTTAATACAAAAAGCGAGCTTCAGGAAGACTGCTTGAGCCGCGGGTTGGAGTCCGGCCACGGAAACGCAAGTGGGCGGGCCAACAGGCCCGCCCGTCGTGCTACCAAGGTTGAAGTCGGTCGTTTTTTACTTGCGTTTGAGCTCGTTTATACACTTCTGGCAGACGCGGCTGCCCCTGTGGGTCTTGAGCTTGTCCGGGTTGCCGCAGATGATGCAGCCCGGCTGATACTTCACCAGCACGATCTTCTCGCCGTCGACGAATATCTCTATGGGGTCGCGCTCCTTGATGTCCAGCGTGCGGCGCAACTCCATGGGGATGACGATCCTCCCGAGCTCGTCGATCTTTCTTACGATACCGGTCGCTTTCATCACTTGCCCACCCTTTCTGGCTCCGTCTGCCCGGACTTTCATGCCCGGACGCCCTTCGTTCTCCTTGACAATACGGGGATGTACCAGGGATATAATTATATGTACATCGCCCGAGAGGTGTCAATGATATTCTTGTAATTTTTTACATGGGAAGGAAAATATGGACAAAGCATTCTACGTCACAACGCCCATATATTATGTCAACGACCTGCCTCATATCGGCACCGCTTACACCACGGTGGCCGCCGACGCCCTGGCTCGCTACCACCGCCTCAGGGGAGAGCACGTCTTCTTCCTCACCGGCGTGGACGAGCACGGCCAGCACGTGGCGCGCGCCGCCGAGCGCAACGGCGTCTCGCCCCAGGAGTGGGCCGACCGCATGGTCACGCATTTCACCGGCGTGTGGGAGAGGCTCGACATCAGCAACGACTTCTTCATCCGCACCACCTCGCCCCGCCACGCCGAGGTGGCGCGCAAGTTCATCCAGGACCTCTACGACCGTGAGGACATCTACCTCGACACCTACGAGGGCTGGTACTGCGTGCCCGACGAGTCCTTCTGGCTGCCCTCCCAGCTGGTGGAGGGAAAATGCCCACAGTGCGGCCGGGACGTGGAGATGGTGCAGGAGGACAACTACTTCTTCCGCCTCTCCGCCTACGGAGAGCGCCTGCTGGAGCACATCGAGGCAAACCCGGACTTCGTGCAGCCCGAGATGCGCCGCAACGAGGTCACCAGCTTCATCCGGCAGGGGCTCACAGACCAGAGCATCAGCCGCAAGACCCTCACCTGGGGCATTCCCCTGCCCTTCGACGAGAGCCAGGTCATGTACGTGTGGTTCGACGCCCTGCTCAATTACGTGAGCGCCATCGACTACGGCATAGACGACGCGCGTTTCGAGGGCATATGGCCCGCGGACGTGCACCTCATCGGCAAGGAGATCCTGCGCTTCCACGCCATCATCTGGCCGGCCATGCTCATGGCCGCCGGCCTTCCCCTTCCACGCCAGGTTTTCGCACACGGCTGGCTCACCGTGGAGGGTGAGAAGATGTCCAAGTCGAAGGGCAATGCGATCAGCCCCTTCGAACTGGTGGAAGAATACGGCGTGGATGCCTACCGTTACTATTTCCTGCGCGAGTTCTCCTTCGGATACGATGGCAATTTCTCCCGCGAGAACATGACCGGGCGCTACAACGCCGACCTCGCCAACGCCCTGGGCAACATGGTCAGCCGGGTGCTGGCCATGGTGGAGCGCTACCGCGGCGGCGCGGTGCCCGAGCCCGTGCGCGGAGACGGCGAGGCTCCGGACGCGGCCCTGAAAGATGCGGCGGGCAGGGTGTTCGGCGAGGTGGACGCCCACGTGGAGAAACTGGCCTTCAACGAAGCCCTGCAGGCTGCCTGGAATTTCCTGGGGGCTGTCAACCGCTACGTGGACGAGACCGCCGCCTGGGACCTGGCCAAGGACCCCGCGCGGGAAGGCCGCCTGGACACCGTGCTCTACAACGCGGTGGAGGCGGTGCGCCTCACGGCGCTGCTGGTGCTGCCGTCCATGCCCGGGACGGGAGAGGGCATCTGGAGGCGTCTGGGTTTCAGCGATTCCGTCCACCTCCACCACCTGCCCGCCGCCGGCGCCTGGGGCCTTTTCCCGCCGGGGCAGAGGGTGGCCAAGGGCGAGCCCCTCTTCCCCCGCATAGAGACGGCGAAATGAACCTCGTAGACACCCACGCCCACCTGGACCTCCTCGAGGGAGACGTAGCGCAGGCGCTGGAGCGCGCGGCGGCGGCCGGCGTCACCGGGGTGATCACCATCGGCATAGACCTGGCCTCCAGCCGCCGCGCCGTGGAGTACGCCCACGCCTTCCCCGCGGTGCGCGCGGTGGTCGGCATGCATCCCCACGACGCCTCCGACCTGGACGCCGCGGCCTTGCACGAGATCGGGCGCCTGGCCGCAGACCCCCGCGTGGTGGGCATCGGCGAGACGGGGCTGGACTTCTACCGCAACCTCTCCCCCCGTTCCGACCAGGAGCGCGCCTTCCGCGCCCTGCTGGACCTGGCACGGGAACTCGAACTGCCGGCGGTGGTGCACGACCGCGAGGCGCACTCAGACACCATGCGCATCCTGGAGGAGTACGCCCCCTTCGACGGCCGCATGGTCATGCACTGCTTCTCCGGGGACCTGGAAATGGCCCGCGCCGTCATCGCCATGGGCGGCTACGTGTCGGTGGCCGGGCCCGTCACATTCCATAATGCGCGCCGGCTGCAGGGGGTCGTGCGCGAGCTGCCCCTGGACAGGCTGCTCGTAGAGACCGACAGCCCCTTCCTCTCCCCCCACCCCTTCCGCGGCAAGCCCAACTCGCCCGAGCGGGTGGTGCTGGTGGCGGAAAAGGTGGCCGAACTCAAGGGGATATCCGTCGAGGAGCTCGATCTCCCCGACCCCCTCCCCCTGCGCGCGGATTGAGGGACGGCACCATCGGGTAAGCTGGCGCCGCGCGGTATCTCTCTACGGCGACGAGCTGGATGGGGACAACGTCACCATCTGCCCCGGCGGCGGTAGGATCCGGGTCACATATTCCAGCGACGGGACGATACGGCCAGGGCTGACCTGCAGAGAACACGGTTCTGCCCGCAAATAGCGCAATGCCGAAGATAGGATTCCCATGCTGTTATGAGATGAGACCGGATATAATCCCTTTGAAGACTTCTCCTGCTATTTATTGCCACCCAGACGGGAAGCCCATGCATATCTCGTACAGTTCTCCATCGCCCGTGCCCAGGACGAAGGCCCTGCTCTCGCCGGTTATGGGGTCAAATCCGGCAAGCAGAAGGAAGGGGCTCCCGTCTACCGCGTCGCAGAAGTAGCCGTTAAGCAGAATGATGGGCAGGGAATCTTCATCCAGCCCCCTGCCGTAGTCCTCGATCTCGATGGTCCTGCCCGTGAAACCCGCGTCATTCTCGAGCATGGGAAGAAAGCCGAATATGGTGTCCGTGTATTCCTCGCCGCTCTTGAAACGGCCGGCCAGGAGGGGCTCTCCCTCCGGCGACATGACGATCTCCCCCAGGAGCAGGCAGTCCTCGTGGAGCAGCGACCGGACTAGCTCGAGTGAAGGAAACGCGTATTCCCTCACCTCGGTCTTGTTCTCGGGCACGCCGGGGTTCAGCGCGACCCAGAGCCTGTCGCTCCCGCGAGAGAGGCGCACGTCGTGCACCGCCACCGTGCCTATCTCCGCCATGTGCGCCGCTCCGCTCCCGCCGTTCTCCGCAACCAGGTACCTCGTCTGCCCCGTCTCATCCCTGTATTGCCTGGCGCTCCACCTCCATCCGGCGGCTGCGTCGAGTTCCCCACCGCACAGGTACACGAGGTCGG
>JAQVFR010000034.1 GCA_028697145.1 Actinomycetota bacterium
TCGGCGCTCACGTCGCTCGTGGCCACCTGCGTCGATACCATCTCACCGAGCGCGGAGACCTCCTCCACGGCGCCGTCGAACTTATCCGCGGGGATGCGCAGGGTAAGGGTGGCGTAGGTGAAGCCCTCGTCGTCACGGCTGGAGCTCACGCCCTCGACGTAACCCCCCGCCGCCGTGGTTATGACTACGGCGTCCTTCCTTATCTTCGCGTAACCGCCCTCGCCCGTTTCCAGCTCTACGACGGCGCTCTTGATCACCTTGAGCTGGAGTTGGGGAAGCGGAGACGATGCGGGAGAAAGATGCGCCTCTCCCGCCGCGCGTTCGCTCTGCGCGTATCCGGCCTCGTCCGGGACCGCTTCCTTGAGGTCCAGCTCCTCCACCTGTGAGGCGTCCCCGGGTAAGCCTTCTCCCAACAGGCCGGCGTCTCGCTCCTCCTCGCCACCGCATCCAAACACCATGGCGGCCACGAACACCGTCAACAGGACCGCTGAAGCGACACCCATCCACCTCTTCCTTGTCATCTCCCTACCTCCTATCCAAAGCGGTGAAGCCACAACCCATAAGACGCCCGGCAAAACAAGCGGGGTTCCGTGGACCTGGATGAGACGCCGTTGTTGCGGGTTGTTTTGAAGGCGCGTATATTTTTTACAACTGCCCGTCCGCGAGATACCGTCGAGGTGATACGAGAAGATGAGCAAGGGGGACAGGAAGAGCAGGGCCAGGATGCCGCGCGCGGCCATGCCCCAGCAGGACGCGGAAATCCGCAAGGGCAATTTCGAAGAGGTCGCGCTGGGCCTGGGCGAGAGAGAGGCCATGGCCGAGGCCTCGCGCTGCCTGCAGTGCAAGAAGAAGCCGTGCGTGGCGGGTTGCCCCGTGGAGATAGACATACCCGCCTTCATCAAGACCATCGAGGAGGGCGACTTCATGGGCGCCGCGGCCAGGCTCAAGGAACAGAACAATCTCCCCTCGATATGCGGCAGGGTCTGCCCCCAGGAGACCCAGTGTGAGCAGGTGTGCACCCTGGGCAAGAAGGGCGAGCCGGTGGCCATAGGGAGGCTGGAGCGTTTCGCCTCGGATTACGAGGCCGCGCAGGGCGAGCTGACCATCCCGCAGCCGCGCGCGAGCACGGGGAGGAAGGTCGCGGTCATCGGGGCCGGCCCGGGAGGCCTCACTTGCGCCGCCGACCTGGCGCGCATGGGGCATGAGCTGACCGTCTTCGAGGCCCTCAACGCCCCCGGCGGGGTCCTCACCTACGGCATCCCGGAGTTCCGCCTCCCCAAGGCCATCGTCATGCGCGAGGTGGAATACGTGCGCAGCCTTGGGGTGGAGATAAAGCTCGACCAGGTGATCGGGTGCAGCAACACCCTGCAGGAGCTCTTCGAGGAGGGCTACGACGCCGCTTTCATCGCCATTGGCGCCGGACTCCCCATGTTCATGGACATCCCGGGCGAGAACCTCAACGGCGTCTATTCCGCCAACGAGTATCTCACCCGCTCCAACCTGATGAAGGCCTACCTGTTCCCGCGATACGACACCCCCATCAAGAAGGGCAGGAAGGTCGCGGTCATCGGGGGCGGCAACGTCGCCCTGGACAGCGCCCGCACCGCCCTGCGCCTGGGGGCGGAGGAGGTGAGCATCGTCTACCGCCGCTCCCGTGCCGAGATGCCGGCGCGCGCCGAGGAGATCGAGCACGCCGTCGAGGAGGGTGTGGTCTTCAAGTTTCTCACCCTGCCCGTGCGCATCCTCGGGGAGGACTGGGTGCAGGGGATGGAATGCCTGGAGATGGAACTGGGGGAGCCGGACGAGAGCGGAAGGCGCCGTCCGGTCCCCATCAAGGGCTCGGAGTTCGAGCTAGAGGTGGACCTCGTGGTCATGGCCATAGGGACCAGGGCGAATCCCCTGCTGCCGGCGACCCTGCCGGAACTCAAGAGGAACAAGTGGGGATACATCGAAGCGGACCCGGAAACGGGTCAGACCTCCATATCCAACATCTTCGCGGGTGGAGACATCGTCACGGGCTCCGCCACGGTGATCGAGGCCATGGGCGCCGGGAAGAAGGCCGCCCGCGCCATACACAAGCTGCTCACCGGCGAGGAAGCTCCCTTCTAAATACGAGTCCTTCCCGGTGCGTCCCTCCGCAGGAACCCGGGCCGTCGTCGTCCCGTCTCTATGGTGAGGCCGGCGCGCCGGCCGCTCCGGACACGCCACTATTCTCACGGCGGTATGATGCTACGCCGGGCGGCTCACGAGCCGTAACGTCCGGGGCGGAGGCCAGGCGGTTACCCGGCCTGATACGGTGTTCTATAATATAAAAAAGCGGCTACGGATTAGCGAGGTGAGGTAATGGGATTTGTTGACAAACTCAAGCAGCAGGCATCCAGCCTGGGTTCCCAGATCGACCAGGCGCTGGACAGCACCAAACAGAAGGGCCAGATAGGCTCCCTGCGCAAACAGCGGGGGGAAATGGTCTCACAGTTGGGAGAAGCCCTGCTGGAACAGTTCCGGCAGCAGCAGTTGGATGTGGAACAACTGCGCCCGCAGGCCGACCAGATCTTCAACCTGGAGTGGCAGATAATCGAGGCCGAGAAGGTTATCGAGGCCCAGAAGCAGGCCGCGGCAGCCGCGACACCGCCTCCCCAGGCTCCGGCGGCAGCGCAGGCTCCGCCCGCGCCGCCCGCGGCGGCCGCCCCGGCACCGCCACAGCCTGCGCAGACGGGAACGGTCACTTGCCCTTCCTGCGGCGGCGAAGTCCCTACCGACTCCGCGTTCTGCCCGAATTGCGGAGCCAAGGTCTGAGGGCACCGGGTAAACGGAACGACCCGCAGGGGAAGATGAGGGCCCGCGCGGCAGCCGTGATCCTCGTTCCGACCCTGCTGCTTCTCGGCCTCGCTGCGGCAGGATGCGGGCAGGCGACACCGGAGCAGGCGGTGTACAAGTTCCTGGGCGCCGTGCAATCGCAAGACCGCAACGCGATGCGTTCCTGCGTCAACCCGGAAGCGCTGCGCAAAGCGGAGGAAGGCAGCGGCGAGATCGCAAGGCAGTGGGACGAACTCTGCCGCAGGTATTTCGTGGAGCCGGTGAACTGGCGCCTGGTGTTCGACGGCGTGCGCCTCGAGAGCACCTACCTCGACAGCGACCGGGCCCTGGTGAGGCTTGCCGGAGGCAGGTGCGAGTTGTATAACCTGAGAGAGGGCACTTGGGCAGCCACGGGCGAAATAGATTTCGCCACGAAGGATTTCGTGCCGCTTTACGTGGTGGCAAGAGACGGGAAGTGGTACCTCGAGGCGCTCGACGTGTACGTGATCTTCGGGCTGGAAAACGCGGCCCGGGGGTGAAAGGACGGAAGGACTAAGGGGGTTGCACTTGCTCTGTCCCAACTGCGGTTACGAGAATCCGGAAGGCCGCCGTTATTGCGAGGAGTGCGGAGAGAAGCTCGTCGACCTCGAGACGCTGAAGGAGCGCGCCCGCAGGCGCTCGCGGCAGGAAGCCGCGAAATACCGCCGTGAAGCGCAGAAAGACGGCCTGGGGGCGGAGGAGGCCGAACGGCGCCTGCGCCGCTCGCGCAGGCGCGGCAGACCCTGGCTGGGCCTGCTGCTGCTCCTGGTCATAGCCGCCGTGATAATCATCATCGTGGTCATCGCCGCGGGCGGGGGCGAGAGCGGCCCGGAGAAAGCGGTCAAGGAATTCTACAACGCCATCAGGGACAAGGACGTGATGGCATACCTCAAGCACACCGAACTCGAGCTCTTCAAGATGGCCGAACGCGGCGAATACCAGCCCGACCCCTACACCGAGGGCATAGATTATGACACCTACGTCCTCGAGGGCCTGACCACGCGGCTGGTCCTGGAGGAGGGAGACTACGCCGAGGTGGAGGTGAACGGGGGACATTTCGAAGGCATGAAAAGCGACGGCAGCGCGACCACCGGCATCGACTTCGCCCAATATCCGCGCCTGGTGAGGCTGGTCAAGGTGGAGAACGTCTGGGTCGTGCAGGATTACTGGATAATGAAACTCCCCTACCCCATCGCTGATATTGGGCCGGAGGAGCCCGAGTTCCCGGAGGCCGAGGGGGAACCGCCGAGCTGACAGGGGCAGCCCGGTAATCTATACTTAGACGGTCATGATAACGAGGGAAAGAAAAGCTTTGCATGCGAACCGTCCGCTGGTCTACCTGGTAGCGGCGATAACGCTCATCCTCTGCGCGGGTTGCGGCGGCTGGAGCACCGGGACTCCCTTCACGGGAGATTACGCGGATTTCGATCCGGGGGCCTACAATCCCGTGGATAACGAAGACCCCATGGCCACCGTGGCGGGCTGGTTCTCTTCCATGGAATTCATAAGGAGCGAGAACGAGGACGGCGCGATGGTGCCCGACAAGGAATTGGGCAGGGATTTCGATCTCTGGCTTTCCGTGGTCAACCCCGTTGTGCTGCAGGACCCCAGCGGGCAGTTCATCGGCATGGAGCAGGTGGACGCCCTGCGGGAATTATGGAATTCCACCGACTGGGAGGTGGAGTTCCTCGATCTCAAGATGGAACTCGGCTTCCAGGAGGGCGGTGAAGCCAGGGTGGATCTCGTCGGTGGCGGCGTGCGGTACATCGGCGACGAGTTCTTCGACAGCCCCGAGTACCGCCAGGACAGCTTCGGGGACAAGAAGGGCGAGGTGTTCTTGCGTTTTTACGATGACACCGCCAACGACCCGCTGCAGTATATAGCGGGATTCGAGGATATCGCCGGCAAGGGGCGCTGGGTAGTCATCGGCGGCCTGGACCTCTCCGAGGAAGAGCCCTGGGGAGAAGAGATCGGGTTACGCTAGCGCGAGAGCCAGGGGGTAGCCGGTCAACTCCCGCGCCGGAACGGCCGTTATTCCAGCCATACGATCCAGGGCTTGATCTCGTCGTTCTCTATGTCCATGACCGCGTACGAGAGGCGGTCCGAGAAACGGCGGTCGTTGGGACTGCCGGGGTTGACCAGCAGGGTCCCCTTCCTCTCCTCCACCAGGGCTTTGTGGGTATGGCCGAAGACGATCACGTCCATGCCGGAGAAACGGGAAAGAACCCTCCTCTCGACCCCGATGGGCGGCCCCCACCCGTGGATGATCCCGATGCGCCTGCCCTCCACCTCAACGGTGAGCTGTTGCGGCAGGACCGCCTTCACCTCCGGCTGATCCATGTTCCCCGCCACCGCCTTCACCGGCGCCAGCTCACGCAGCTCTTCCAGCACGGCCATCTCCACCAGGTCCCCCGCGTGTATGATGAGGTCCGCGTCGGATGCCGCTTCCAGGAAATCCCTCGGCAGGGGATTCCCCGACTTCGGTATATGGGTGTCCGATAACAGCACTATGCGGGCCACAGAATATCCTCCACCTGTCCGTCAACCTTGCTTTTCTCCTCCGCTGTAATATTATATATGTGGTCCGGACCAGGGGAGTAAGAGATGATCCACAAGAAAAAGAAAGAGCTGCGCAAGAAGGTCCAGGAGCTGCGCGACGCCATAGATCTCGAGCAGAGAAAGGCCCTCTCCGCGCACGTCGCCGAAAATCTGTGGTCGATCCCCGAGTTCGCCGCGGCGAAGACGGTCCTCTTCTTCATATCCTTCCGCAGCGAGGTGGACACCGTGCCCATGATCAGGCGCGCCCTCAGCGAGGATAAAGTCGTATGCGTACCGTGCACAAACGACGGAGATAAGAGCATGGTGGCTTCGCGCATCCTCGACCTCGAGGCTGACCTCGAGATGGGAAATTACGATATCCTCGAGCCACGGAAAGGATGCCTGCGGCCCGTGAACGCCGAAGAGATCGATGTTGTCCTCATGCCCGGAGTTGCCTTCGACCTCACCGGGGGGCGGCTGGGATACGGCGGCGGTTACTACGACCGTTTCCTTGAGAGATGCAACCCGCGCTGCGCCCTCATCGCCGTCGCCTTCGAGATCCAGATCGTGGGCCACGTGCCCTGCGCCGACCACGACGCTCACATACACAAGGTCGTCACCGAGGCCAGGGTGATAGACTGCGGGGACGGCTGCAGGCCCTCCTGAGGCGATACCCGGCATTACCGCCCGCTACGCTGATACCCTTATTGCGACACGGATACCTTCGTGTTTCGTGTAAGGCATCCCTTATGCCGCGTGGTATAATCAACCAGGACTTTTAGCAGGACTTTTCGAAAACAGGAGTGAGCAAGCGTTGGAGGAAAACCATGCTCGGCAGGGGAGGCCGCACCAGAAGACGGCCGGGCCGCCGGGAGATACTGATATTCCTGACAGTACTCGGCCCCGGCCTTATCACCGCCATGGTGGACAACGATGCCGGCGGCATCGCCACCTACTCCATGGCCGGTGCCCGCTTCGGCTACGAGATGCTGTGGGTGCTGGCCTTCACCGCCATCCTGCTGGCGCTGGTCCAGGAGATGACCGTGCGCATGGGTATGGTAACCGGCAAGGGCCTCGCCGCGCTCATCCGTGAGAGATTCTCCCTGCGCCTTACCGCCTTCATAATGTTCACCCTGCTGGTGACGAACTTCGCCAACACCGTCTCCAACTTCGCCGGCCTCGCGGCGGGCATGCAGCTATTCCATGTCCCCCCGTGGATGGCGGTGCCGCCCCTGGCGGTGCTCATATGGTGGCTTGTGGTCAGGGGGTCCTACAAAGGGGTGGAGAAGATATTTCTCGTGGCCTCCCTCGTCTACGTCTCCTACATCATCTCGGCCTTCCTCGCCCGCCCGGAATGGGGAGAGGTAGCCAAGGCCGTGGTGACCCCTTCCCCGCGTTTCGACACCGCTTACCTGGCGCTCACGGTGACCATCGTGGGCACGACCATCGCCCCCTGGATGCAGTTCTACCAGCAGGCGGCCATCGTCGACAAAGGGCTGGATTCCTCCAAGATAAGGTACGAGCGCGCCGACACCGTGGTGGGCTCGGTGCTCATGACCCTGGTGGCGATGTTCATCGTCATCTGCTGCGGGGCGGCGTTCTTCAACAATCCTGAGATCGGAGCCACCACCATCACCAGCGCGGAGCAGGCGGCGGAAGCCCTGGCCCCCGTGGCCGGGAATTATGCCTCCTATCTCTTCGCGCTGGGCCTGCTGGTTGCGTCCCTCTTCGCGGGGTCCATCCTCCCCCTCTCGACCGCCTACACGGTTTGCGAGGCGTTCGGATGGGAGTCGGGCGTGGACCGCAGCTACGGCGAAGCGCCGCGCTTCTATTTCATCTACACCTTTTTCATCGCCGGGAGCGCCCTCCTGGTGATGATACCCGGCATACCTCTGGTCATGCTCATGATCGTCTCCCAGACCATGAACGGCATCCTGCTGCCCGTCATTATGCTATGCATGCTGATCCTCATCAACGACCGCGATATCATGGGCGCCTACGTCAACCCGCCCTGGCTCAACGGGGTGATGTGGGCGGTAACCGCCCTGTTGACGTTGTTGACCCTGGCCATGATCGTATCTACCTTTGCGTCCGGCTGATCGGGGAGGTGAGAGTTTGGACCTAGAAGAGCCGTTTTCCCTCAGCTCCCTCCTGAAGAGGGAGGTAAGGGACGCCGAGGACCGGGAAATCGGACACGTGCAGGATCTCGCCGTGGACATGGCATCCCAGCCTCCGGTGGTAAGCGAGCTGGCAGTGCACCTGCAGTGGACGGACCGCATCGGGGACCTCGTCCTGCCCCGCCCCGTGGATGACATCATCCTCCTGCTGGCATGGGCCGAGGTGGAGTCGCTGGAGCCCGAGGCAGTGCTCCTGCGCAACCCCCACCCCCAGTTCGAGGTGGTTTCGTGCGAGGGCAAGACGCTCGCGCGCCGGGACATCCTCAACAAGCAGATAACCGACGAGGATGGAAACCGGCTGCACCGCGTGGACGACGTGCTCATGCGCCGGGAGGGGGTGTTGCTCTTCCTGGAGGGGCTGCAGGTGGGGACGGAATGGCTTCCCGCCGGGAGCCGCATAGGCAGGCTCGTCAGCAGGCTGCGCCGCCGCTACAACCGCCCCGGCGAGACCAACGTCATCCCGTACGAGGCCATCGTGCGCGTGGACGAGGAGGCCCTGGTCATCCGGACCTGAGGTGTCGTGAAGACCCGCTCAAGGCGTTCGGGCTCATCAGATAGATTGCCCGAGCCTCAGGGTAACGGTCTCGCTCGCAAAGCCTCGCTGCGACCGACCTTGTAGTTCTCGGGCTCGGTTTCGGTTTCCTGCTCCAGGTCCGGGGACCAGGGTGGGGGTCAGGGTGGGGGTAATTGTATAGGGGACACACGGACGAGATTATGCAGCCATCCCTGCCACTTGAGGCCAGGTATCTACCAGGGGAACGCCGGGAAGAACATGAAATGCCTACCCCTCGAGAGTAGCGTAACCTGGGGGTCACGTTTTGCACACACGCAACAAATCCCCAGTTGCCAACAGGCAACATACTGCGGTATGCAAAAAACAAGACCTGACCCCAGACAAAGAGGGCGCCCGAGGGCGCCCTCGATTTTTTCGTACGATTTTTAGTGGTCGCGCTCGGTGCCCTCGAGGGGGACAAAACGGTCGGCCAGCTTCTCCAGCACCGCGGGCATGGTGGTGTATTCCATCTCGTCCAGCGGCAGGCGGTGCGGCTCGAAGGGGCCGTGCGCCCGCAGGTAGTCCGCGATGTCCAGAGCCTTCTGGCGGGCGTTGTTGTAGCTCGGGTCCGCGAACATATCCCGGGGGCCGACGAGCTTGCCGCCGATGAGCTGGAAGCCCAAAGCCACCACGCGCGGCGGCCCGTCGAAGCGGGTGGGCGTGTCCCAATCGGTGCCAACGGGCATGAAGGGCCCGTGATGGCTTCCCCGCATCCATCCAGCCACGGTATAGGGGAAAGCGAAAGGCTCGAGCACTTCGCCCACGGCGGGGAGCCCGCTCTGGCAGCGCACCGCCATCACCGGGTCGTCCTTGCCCACGTAACGCCCGGCCATGAGGAAGAGGCGCTGGGTGGAGGTCACGGCCACCGGCTCGTCATCGCCGCCCTTGCGGAAGATGTGCTTGATCACGTAGCGCGAGGGAGCGCCGATGAACACCAGCAGGTCGTAGAGCTCCTCTGGGGTGTTGAAGATGACCTTCTTCTCCTCGATGAGGTCGTGCACCTCGAAGCGGAAACCGTCGTGCATGGAGGGGTCGATGACCAGCCCGGCGGTATTGAAGGGGTCGGCGAACATCTTGTAGAGGGGATAGTTCCACGAACCCGGCTCCGTCTTGTCCGCGAGGAAGCAGATGATGGGCTCGCTCTTGCGCTCCTCGATCTCCATCTCCGCGAAGCCCGGCCCCATTCCCCGCAGGTTTCCCGAGAAAGCGTCGGTGAGCAGGTCCTGCCCCGCCCCGTACTGCCCGAGTTCCTTGGCCACCTCGGTCACGTTTTCGAACGTGTCCCACGCGAAATGGTGGATGTCCTCGTTGTCCGGGCCCTTGGTGTGGGTCATGATCAGGGCGATGTCGTCCCCGCACTTGGCCTGGCAGTAATCGATGATCAGGCCTTTTTCCTTGGCCTCGGCCAGGAGCTCGCGCGTGCGGCTGAGCATCGCCGGGTGTACGTCGGAATGGCCGACGTATCCGCCTACATCAGCCTTGATTATGCTGAATGTGACCTTCATACTCCTACCTCCTTGGTTCCGCTTTGAAGTGCTCTTTCCGTGCTTCCGATACACCTTTCACAGCCGCCATGCTCGCATGGCGGCCAACAGCCACGACATTCGCCATTATAATATCTATGCAGTATCATTTCAAAGACGAGACGACGTATTCGCGCTGGCCGCATTATATGCCAATCGTTTTCTATGGTACCCAAAAGCGGGAGGTAAAAAACTTGCCGGTCGAAACCCGGGAAACATCCTGGTACCGCATGGAAGCGGCGGGGGTTGCGGACAGGCTTGATACATCGATGGAGGCTGGCCTATCCGAGCCGGAGGCCGGCTCCAGGCTGCTCGATCACGGCCCCAATGCCATCCGCGAGGAAAAACGCTCGCACCCCGCCGTGCTCTTCCTCAACCAGTTCCGGGACTTCATGATCTACGTCCTCATCGCCGCGGCCGTCATATCGGCAGTGCCGCCGCTGCGTGAATACGTCGACGCTATCGTGATCATGTTCATCGTGGTGGCAAACGCCGTACTGGGCTTCGTGCAGGAATACCGCGCGGAAAAAGCCCTGGAGAGCCTGCGCACCCTGAGCGCGCCCACCGCACGCGTCGTACGGGACGCGAGCGAGAAGGTCATCCCCTCCAAGGAACTCGTGCCCGGGGACCTCATCCTGCTGGAGGCCGGGGACAGGATACCCGCCGACGCCCGCCTGCTCGAGGCCCACAGCCTCCGGGCAGAGGAGTCTTCCCTCACCGGCGAGTCCCATGCGGTGGAAAAGAACCCGGCCAGCCTGCAGGGAGACGACCTGCCGCTGGGAGACCGCAGGAACATGGTGTTCACCGGCACCCATATCGTACACGGGCGCGGCTCCGCCCTTGTGGTAGGGACCGGGAGCAACACCGAGCTGGGCCGCATCGCCGAGATGATCGGGGAGGCCGTCGAGGAAAAGACTCCCCTGCAGGTGGAGCTGGGGAGGACCGGGAAGAGGATCGCCCTGCTCTGCCTGGCCATATGCGGCGTGGTCTTCGCCATCGGGGTGCTGCGGAGCCTTGAGTGGGCGGATATGTTCCTCTTCTCGGTAAGCCTGGCGGTGGCGGCCATCCCCGAGGGGCTCCCGGCCATCGTTACCATCGCGCTCTCCCTGGGGGTGCGCCGTATGGCGAACAGGAACGCCCTCATGCGCCGCCTGCCGGCCGTGGAGACCCTGGGCTGCGCCGACGTCATATGTACCGATAAGACAGGCACCCTCACCCGCAACGTCATGGAGGTGCAGGAGATCCGGCTTCCCGGTTTTTCGCCCGCCGGACTCTCCGGCCCGGAGGAAAGAGACTGCGACTGGGGAGATGCCCTGCGACCGCTGATTACCGTCGCGGCACTCTGCAACGACGCCCGCATGCAGGAAGGCGAATTCATGGGCGAGGGGACCGAGGTAGGCCTGCTGCGTGCGGCCCTCGAACTCGGTTACCCCCTGGAGGACGCGCCGCGCGACCTGCCACGCGTCGAGGAACTGCCCTTCGAGAGCGAGCGCAAGATGATGAGCACCATCAACGCCATGCCCGAGAACGGCCGCGATTATTTCGACTTCGCCGCGTCGCCCTACGTGATGCTGACCAAGGGAGCCCCAGAGGCCGTCCTCATTCACTGCAGCCACATTCTCACCCCGCGGGGGATAGAAGAGCTGGGGAGCGGGGGACGCGTCAGCCTCGTGGCCGAGGCCGAGAACATGGCGGGGCGGGCGCTGCGCACCATGGCCTTCGCATGCCGCCCCCTCGACGAGATACCCGAAAACCTCGAGCCCCACGAGATGGAGCGCGGCCTCATCTACCTGGGCATGACCGGCCTAATGGACCCTCCGCGCCCCGAGGTCTTCGAGGCGCTGGAGAAATGCCGCAAGGCCCACATCCAGGTAGTGATGATAACCGGCGACCATGCCGCAACCGCCCGCGCCATCGCGGAGCAGCTCTCCATCCTCACCCCGGGCTCCGAGATGGTGGCCGGCAGCGAGCTGGCCCATATGAGCGGCGAAGAGCTCGCGCGCAGGGTGGAGAACATAACCGTCTACGCGCGGGTGTCGCCCGCGGACAAGGTGAAGATCGTGCGGGCCTGGAAGCAGAAGGGCAGGACGGTGGCCATGACCGGTGACGGGGTGAACGACGCTCCCGCCCTGAAGAACGCGGATATCGGCGTGGCCATGGGCATCACCGGCACGGACGTGAGCAAGGAAGCGTCCGACATGGTGCTCGCGGACGATAACTTCGCCACCATCGTGGGCGCGGTGGAGGAAGGGCGCATCATCTACGACAACCTGAAGAAGTTCATCTATTTCCTTCTCTCCTGCAACATGAGCGAGGTCTCCACCATGTTCCTGGGCATGCTCTTCGCCTCCGTCACCCCCCTCAAGGCGGTGCAGGTGTTGTGGATGAACCTGGTGACCGACGGGCTCCCGGCCATGGCCCTGGGGGTGGACACTCCCACCCCGGACATCATGCTGCGACCGCCCCGCGACCCCTCCGAGGGGATACTCTCGGGCAGGAAGCTGCTGCTGGTGACGTGGCAGGGGTTGTTCCTTTCCATGGGGGCGCTTGCCGCCTTCTTCATCTCCTACTATGTGCTCTATCCCGGAGGCAATGGAGCCCCGTTGGAGAAAGTGCAGACGGTGGTCTTCACCACCCTGGTGCTGTCGCAGCTCATGCACGCCTTCAATTCCCGCTCCGAGCACCTCACCCTGATGGAGCTGTCCTTCATCGATAACAAGGCCCTCCTGGGCGCGCTGGGTGGATCGCTCGCCCTGCACGTGGCGGTGATCTTCATCCCCGTCTTCATGCGCCTCTTCGGCACGGCATACCTGGACCTTACGGGGTGGGGTCTCATACTGGCCTGTTCGATCCTGCCCATCGTCCTCATCGACCGAGTCAAAGTCCTGCTGCGGGGCAGGTAAGCGGTCAGCCGCCGGTTTCCTCGCCGCCCTCCGCCTCGGTCTCCGTGCCGACCTCCGCGGGCTGCAGGGCGCTCTCCGTAAAGGTGCAGTTGGGGTCCCAGAGTAGCCACTCGTTGACGCCCAGCTCGTAACAGGCCCTGATCTGCGCCTGCACCTCCGCCGGGCCGTAGGTCAGGCGCAGCGAGAAGTCCTGCAGCCACGGGCGCAGTTTGCAGGGCGTCCCCTCCAGTTTCTTCTGGAAATCCACCAGGCTCATGTACACGGTGTCGTGGGGGTTCGCCTCCGGGTCCCCGATATCGTACTCGCCCGCGTTATAGTGTGATGGGTACACCATGGGGCAGATGTAGTCGAGGTACATGCCCATGGCGCTCACATCCTGCCCGATACCCATATCGCCCTGGCCGGATGCGGTGAGGCCGAAGACGTCCGCCGAAAGGACGATGCCCATGGGCTTCAGGGCGTCGCGCATGAACTGCAGGAAGTCCTGGATCACCTGCGACTTGGTACGCGTATCGCTCCCCTGGGCGGGGAACACGCAAGTGGAGGTATTACCGTCCGAGGGAAACCGCACGTAATCGAGCTGGATCTCCTTGAACCCCTTGCGGGCTGCCTCCACCGCGATCCCCAGCATGTAGTCCCAGTTCTCCCGGCTGTAGGGGTCGAGCCATTTTCCGTCGCCCCACAGCCCTCCCCCCGTGCTGTGCACCGCCAGATCCGGCCGCTTGGAGGAGACGACCGGGTCCTTGAAGCAGACGATACGGGCTATGGTGTAGATGTCGTTGTACCAGCACTTGTCCATCACCTTGTCGATATCCATACCACCCGCGTTCAGGGGGCTTCCGACCTCTACCCCCAGGGGTACCTGGCTGTTGTATCCGATTCTCCCGCTCTCGTCCTTGACGTCGATCTGCATGCCGTTGAGCTCGGTCCTGGCAACAAGGTCGGCCATCTGTTTGAAGAGGGTGCGGTCCGCCGCCACCCATATGGAGACGTGCGTGCCCTTGATCTGGGGGGGCGGGGAGGTATCCAGCAGCAGCTCGCGCCGGTTGCCGGCCGCGTCCACCGCCGCGAGGGTGACCGTTGTGCGCTGGAAACGGTCCACCTCCACCTGGAAGGTCCCATCGGGGTTCGGCTCGAGCCTCTTGTCGTCGACCATGAGGAGGTCCGAGCCCTCGACGTACCCCCTGATCACGGTGATGCCGTCATCGCGCAACTCCCATTCGTCTACGCGCACTATGGGGGGGGTGTTGTCCACGATGAAGCGCGAGTATATCTCCACCTTATCGCCGACCATCACCTCGACGAAGTGCTCGCCGTCGGCCAGGTCCACGTCCATGCTGAGCACCGAGGACGCGATGCTGGCCTGGTCCGTGTGGTCCTCACCGTCGATCATGACCTTGACCGCGGCCGAGTCCACGTTCTCCCTGAGCAAGGTCTCGATATGGACGGGCAGGCCGGACACCTGTGAGCCGTCCTCCGGCGATATGGAGCTTGCCGCGGGAGAGCCCAGGAGGATGACGAGCATCACGATGAGGAAGATGGCGCTTCCCAGTCCCACCAGGGCCCAGACGGCGCGCGAGGTCAACCTCACCTTGCGGCGGCGCATACGCGGCTGTGCGCGGGCGCCGGTGATCTTGCCACGCGGGGCGACCCGCGACCGCCAGCGGCGGCGGGAAAAGATCCGCTTATCGCTCCTGGGATAATAGGCCACTTCGGACTTTGCGCGGGTGGGACAGGCCTACCCGCTCCTCCTTTCCTAGTAAGCCTTTAGTTCCTTATCGCCGAGTTTACTATGATCTACCCTGTCGATCATGTGCTTGGGCACGGTAACCACGTCGGGATTGCCGTCGCTGCAATAGCGCCGCTCCGGGTTCTCCATGAAGTACTGTATCCAGGCATAGATGCCTGAGTCGCCGGTGTCGAGCGAGGGATCGAGGGCCTGCACGCGCGGAAGGCGCAAGGGGTCAAAGGAGTAATCGCAGGGCGCGGGGGCCGGATTGGCTCCCACCAGTAGCGAGGCCATGAACCTTACCTCTATGCCGTCGTATGAACCTCCGGTGAAGATCGCCGGGTTCTTCGGCTCGGCTCCGTAGGGAAGGGCGATGCTTGACTGCTCATATTCCGGGAGATATTCCCGGATGAGGCTGATATGGCCGGTCAACTCCTTGAGGGCTTCCTGGTCGTCAAGCTCGCTCAGGTTGGCATGGTTCGCGGTGTGATTCCCGATATCGTATCCGTTCTCGACCAGATAGGTCAGCTTGTCCTGGATGTATTCATCCTGCCCGAAAATGTTGGAGAGGACGTAGAAGGTCGCGGTGACGTTGAAATCGGGGTAATCCCGGTCGAACTGCTCCATCACGCCCACGGCGCAGCGCGGGTCTATGACCGTCTTTCCGTCCTGCTCGATGTAACGGAACTGGCTGGGATCGGAATCGTCGAAGGTGATCACCACTGGCGTGTAGCCCGCCTCAACGTCGATATCGTTGCTGACGAAGTCGTCCAGTCCCACGCAGCGGTAGCCCTCTTCGTACAGGAACTCCAGGTCGGCACGGAAATTCTCCGGGGTGCGCGACCACCTCCCCTCCTCGGCGATCTTATGGTACTCGAGCACCATGACCGCGCCCAGCTCGTTTACCTTGAGGTTGTTGAGTTCGCCCTCGTTCAGGGCTCCGATAACGGAGACGGTTTCCTCGAAACCTCCTCCCCCGCAAGAGAGGGCGGAGATGAGGATGACGGTCAATACCAGAAGGGCCAGTGAGCCCACCAGTACGTAGAAACGGCGGGTGAACCTGGTCCTGCGTTGCGGCCGTCTTCTCGCCAGTCTTTCCGCATTTTCCGTCATGATAATCCTCGCTTCCCGATGCCGTCTCACCGGCAGAAGGACCTGCCGTAATAATCCAGCATAAAGTGTAGCACTCGCCAGGTCCGCCTCCAATGACATACGGCAGGAGGGCATCTCCCGCCAGCCCCGGCATGGGGCTCACGGCCCCTATCAGTAGACATTCTTTGCACGTGCCGGGGTTCCCTTTTCAGCTCGCGGCGCCGACCCCTCAGGGCAGGTCGACCACGATGCGGGTATCGGTCCCCCTGATGCCCTCCACGTCGTGCAGATCCGCGATCACCACCTCCGAGACCCCTTTGGCGTCGTCGGATTCCAGCACCGCGATGATATCATCCGGCCCGGTGACGCAATATGCCTCCACGACCGCCCGCATCGCTGATATGACCTCGAGGACCTCTCTTACCTTGCCCGGCTCGACCTTAATCAACACGAACGCCTTCACGGACCCACCCCCTCATTTCCTTTGCGGCGCTTTCCTGCTTCTATGTCACCGGCCCTTGCACACGTGCAGTCGGAGCGTCCCGACGGCGTGTGAAGAGCCCTATATAGATATATTTCCGGCGGGCAGCTCCCTAAAACCCCTCCACGCGCCTGCCCGCAGGCCCGGAACCGGGAAGGACAAGCGGGGCGTGGATAAGAATAAAGGTAAGTAGGTACGCAGGTCGCCGGAACAGAGAGGCAGGTGATCGGGAGTGCGGGATGTCTTCATCATCGACGCGGCACGCACGCCGACCGGGATACGCAACGGGGCCTTGAGCGGCTTACGCCCCGACGACACCCTGGGTGTACTGTTAAACCACCTGGTAAGCGAACGCCTGGGAATCGATGCGGCCGAGGTGGAGGATCTCGTCTGCGGATGCGCCACCCAGATCGGCGAACAGGGCATGAACGTCGCCAGGAGCTCCATTCTCGCGGGAGGCCTCCCGTCCTCCATGCCGGGAGTGAGCGTCAACCGTCAAGAGGGCTCCGGCCTGCAGGCCCTGGCCTTCGCGGCCCAGGCAGTGGCGGCGGGGGAGGCGGGCGTCGCGATCGCGTGCGGGGTCGAGTTCATGAGCCGCCAGCCCTTGGGTGCGGACGGTTTCGGCGATCACCTGGCCCTTCTCGGCACCGCGGTCAGCCCCCTTGTCTGCGACCGTTTCGGCGACGTGGTGTCCCAGGGCATAGCCGCGGAACGCGCGGCGGAAAGCCTGGGGCTGACGCGCGGCGACCTCGACGACTGGGCGAAACGCTCGCGCGAACTGGCAGCCTCCACCGCGGCTTCCGGGGCCTACGCGGCCTGCATCATGCCGCTGGAGACGACCTCGCCGGACGGCACTACTTTTGCGCTGCGGGAGGACGAGGGTGCGGTGCGGAACATGGGCGACGGGGAACTGGCCGGGCTCGCGCCCGCGTTCGAGCCGGGCGGAGTCGTCACTGCCGGGAACTCGGGGCCCGCCGCGGACGGGGCGGCGGCGGTCCTGCTCGCGTCCGCGGAAGACGCCTCTCGCCTCGGGCTC
The DNA here is from genome assembly GCA_028697145.1 of Actinomycetota bacterium. Taxonomy (GTDB): domain Bacteria; phylum Actinomycetota; class Geothermincolia; order Geothermincolales; family RBG-13-55-18; genus SURF-21. The sequence goes on from JAQVFR010000034.1 coordinate 16,868, forward strand.
GTTCCCAGGGCCCGCTGCGTATGCACCTCGCTGGGCGCGGGGGATCCCCGGTCAATATCCTCCGGCCCCATCGCTGCCGCCGCAAGGGCGTTGAGTGTGGCGGGCCTGGTCCTGGACGATATCGATCTCATCGAGGTCAACGAGAACTTCGCGTCCACGGTCATCGCCTGGATGAGGGAAATGAGGCCTCCGCGCCCGGAGAGGGTAAACGCCTTCGGCGGAGCCATCGCCCGCGGCAATCCCCTGGGCGCAGTCGGGATCATACTGGCCTGCACCCTGCTCGGCGGCCTGGAGGGCCTGGAGGGGCGCTACGGCCTCGCCGTCACCTGCGCCGGCATGGGCATGGGAATCGCCACCATACTGGAGAGAGTGGCGTAAGGGCACGCCTCACGCGACTTTTCAGCGGCGCCCATGGTTTATAATGCAGGGAGACGTGAACTGACCTTCGGTGGGGATGTAGCTCAGTGGGAGAGCACCTGCCTTGCAAGCAGGGGGTCGGCGGTTCGAATCCGCTCATCTCCACCATTCTTTCAGATCAGGTCTCGATTATCGAGAGATGCTCCATTTTCTGGTTGTAGACTCGATATCCGTGAACTGATCCTGCTCTATCCCGGCGCGAGCGCAGCATGTCCAGGAAGGCCTCGAGACGCGTCACCGTCCCTACCGTGGAGGTATGTTCGTCGAAACAGAGGTCGAGCATGGGGATGCCGTCCCGCGCCGCGATGTGCGGCAGGATGGTGCGGCAGATATTCTCCGGCATGCAGGTGAGCGGATAGGCATGGATGACCCCATCGAAACCGTCACCTGGGGCATCGAGGGCGCCGGTGAGGGTCATGTGCTCCTCCCCGCCCAGGACATATGGGAGATATTCACGGCTCACGCGGCGGGCACGCGACGAGGAGACGTGCAGCAGCGGGTCCAGCCAGAGGGGGCTGAGCAGCCAGCGGTAAGTCGAGAGCACCGGCTCCGCTTCCACCCCGAACTGCGTGCCCAGTCGCCTCACGAGGTCGAAGTTGAGGGAGGGCTCCAGCAAGACGTAGAGCTCGCCCACGATGCGCACCCTCAAGACGCCGTTGCAGTCCCGCACGGGCAGCGAGGTCATCTCCTCCCGTTGCTCGAGTCGCAGCTGCCGAACACGGCGGATGGAATCAGCCCGGTCCAGTCTATCCAGGTAGCTCACCATGACCGCGTCGGCGCTCCCCGCTACCTCCTCCCTCGGTCTTATCTTCCTCGCCATGGACTCCAGCTCCTCCACCGCCCCCGCCTTGGACCGGAACATCGCCGCGGCCCCCGGCAGCTTGAGGAAACCCCTCCTTCCCACGGCGGAGCGTATCTTTTCCAGGACCGAGCGCGGGTCCTCCCTGCCGATGAGGAGCGACTCGAACTCGTATCCCATGTCCCTGAGGATGAGGTGCTGCACGTAGGCATAATAGCCGAAGCGGCACGCCCACATGCCACAGACCATGGCCATGGTATCGGCTCCCCTGTCGAGGGCGTTCATGCAGTCCCCCAGGGTTATCTTGAACGGCAGGCATACGAACTCGGGCGCATGCCTGGCACCCCTCTCCAGGGTGACGCGGTTGGGCCTCTCCGGCACCACCGCTTCCACGCCCATGTATTCCACCAGGGCGCGCAGCGGTATGCAGGCGTTGCCCATATGGGGAAAGGCTACCTTCACGGTACCCTCCGTGCTGACGCATACGCCTTCTTGCGATGGCGCAGCATGTCCGCGAAGGCCTCCGCGCGCGTCCTCACGCCGGACTCCGCGCTATGCTCGTCCAGCACCATTTCCATGAGCACCTGGTCCCCCGCCGGCCTCAGCTCGCGGCGCACGATCTCGGTGATGAGGGAATCCGGGCCGCATCCGAAACTCGTTAGGTACACCACCCCGTCCACGTCGTCCCTCTTCATGAGGATCGAGGCGGCCGCCAGCAGCTCCCGCTCGTAGCTCCAGGAGAGCGTGGGCAGCGACGGCTCCTCGGCATCGAGGTCCCGCTCCGAGAGCATGGTGCTCCCGAGCACCCTCACCCCCGCCGCGTCCAGCCAGTGGAAAAGCCTCTTGTTCACGATGTGGTCACCCAGGAGATAGGGGTGCCCGACCACGGCAACGGTGACGTCCCGCTCCGCCAGATATGGGGGAAGTGATGTCCCGTTCCCGTTGTACATCCTGCTCAAGGCATCGGCGGGAAGCAGCCCGGCGCGGAGAAGACCGTCATATCCCTCCTGCTCCCGTATGCCAGACGAGTAGGCGTGGGGCATGACGCGCAGGGGAACTCCGAGCCGCCGCATCAGGCGCACGCAGCTCCACCACCATGGGGCTCTGGCGACGTCGACGGTGAAGTCCAGGAGCGGGGGCAGGTGGCGAAAGGAGTAACGCACCATGTCCGGCGCGGCTATGAGCTTCGGGCAGGTGAAGGTGTCGTATTTCCGTTTCTCCACGCTCACCAGGCGCGGCACGAGGATCGCGTCGACCTCGCGCGCCAGCCGCGATACGTGGCCGAAGAGCACTTTTACGGCTACGCACACGTCGTCCACGCACCGGTTCGTCCCCTCCCCCAGTATCTCCAGGTTGGTGGGCGGGGAAGCCAGTACCTCGCACCCGCATCCCTCGAGCATGGCCTTGAGAAAAGGGTAATATCGATAGAACATGAGGGCACGCGGCATCCCTATCCTCAATAGAATCACCTTTCAAGTCTTCGCGGTAGCCCCCTGACGAGAGCTGAGCACGCCGGCATGTAACTCCCTTAACATTATCCCTGGACCATCGTATAAGTAAACCGCAATGGACGCGCGGGGTCCAGAACGGCATCGCGCGGAGCGGGGCCGCGACGTCGTCCCCCGTGAACCCTTGACCACCCCTCCGCATCTAAACCCTTGCTCAAAGAAGTCCTTAATCCATAAAATGAAGCAAAACGAAAGGGGGACAAGGACATGGCCAGAAGGACAATGGTTTTCGCGCTCGTGGCGGCGGTCGCCTTGCTGTTCCCGTGCCTGCCCGCATATGCCCAGGAAGAGCAGCCGGTTCAACCCGTGGAGGAAGAGGCGCCATCGCCCGGAGGTATCTATCTCTACCTGGATGGCGAACCGGCGCGGGTGCCGCGGGACATAACCGGTGGTAACCAGATGATAGAGTTCGCCCTGCTCGAGCTCCTGAAGGGGCCTACGGACGAAGAAAAGGCCGCCGGCTACGCAACCTATATCCCCGAAGGCGTGAAGCTGCAATATACCACGGTAAAACAGGACCGCAGCGAGTTCAGCGTCAACCTCTCCCGCGAGCTCCTGCAGCTCTCGGGCGACACGGACGCCTCCACGAAGGCCCTCACCCAGATCGTGAAGACGGCACAGGAAGTATCGGGGATCACGAGCATCGGGATAACCGTGGCCGGGGAGGGCATGGGAGATCAGCCCCAGGACGCCTTTGAGGCCCTGGGGGTGGAAAGGGGCGAGGCCGGCGCCGGGGGCCAGGAAGAGGCCACGCAGGAGGAAGGCGGCAATACGGGACTCGTACTGGGGATAGTGTTCGGCATCCTTGGGGCCGTGCTGCTGGCCGCAGTAGCTTTCCTACTCATCAGGAGACGCAAGTCGGCGGCGCACAAGGCGCCGGCGAAAAGAACGCCCGGCAAGGCATCCGGCGGAAAAAAGACGGGGAAATGAGACGATCCCGGCTCCTGCTGGCCGCGGCTTTGCTCCCGCTCCTGCTGGCGGGGGCCGGATGCGGCGCCTCGCAGGTCCCGGCCGAAAAGGACCCTTTCCTCGTCTCCCTGGCGGAAATGGTGGATACCTCACGCATGATGCAGACAATAGAGTATATGGCGGGCGATGAGCTGCGAGGGCGCCCCTCCGGGTCCGAGCAATCACGTGAGCTGGAGGATCATCTCGAGGAGTCGCTGGCCGGGCTCGGGCTGGACCCCCTTGACGAGCTCGGACTGGAGGGTTACCGGCAGGAGTTCCCGGTCCCGCCGGAGAGGTGCTTCCTCGAGAGCCCGCCTCCCGCGGAAACGTTGTTGACCTGCGCCAACGTCCTGGCCAAGCTGCCAGGCGCGTCCTCCGGCGAGATGGTCATCCTCACCGCTAATTACGACGGGATGGGAGTGGACACCTCCAGCGGGGACATCTATCCGGGCGCGGACTATAACGCCTCCGGGACCAGCGCCGTCCTGGAGCTCGCCCGCATCTTCTCTTCCCTCGGTCATGAGCCGGCGAAGACGCTGGTCTTCGCGTTCCTCGGCGCCGAGGAGTGCGGCGGATACGGCGCCGACGCCCTCGCGGAGGCCCTGGAGAGCGGCGGACTCCGCGACGGCGTGCACATCATAAACATCGAGGGCATCGGGGCGGGGGGCGGGGACTATATGGATGTCTGGGACCTCAATTATCGCAAGAACCGGCCCGTGGTGGCGGCCCTGGATGAAGCCGCCTCGCTGCTGGAGGTGGAGGTGGAGCTGGGGGGCGCCGATCCCGGCACCTCCGCCGCCTTTTTCTACCTCTATCACATGCCGGCGGTGACTTGCGACTGGTCGTGGTTCGAGCGCGATGAGCACCCCGACTTTCACCTGCCCAGCGATACGCCCGACAGGATAGACCGCGAAGGCCTGCTGCGGGTGACGCAGGTGGTCGCCGTCACCGCCTGGACCCTGGCGCAATAGGCGTTTTGCCTGTGCTTATCCTAACGACTGCGCTCTGACCCCGGTTCGTCGCGTGGTCAGATGCTGTGCCGCAGGACCTTTTCTTCCCGGCTTCTCTCCATGCGCTCTATCCATTTGAAGGCGTGGTGGATCTCATCGCCGTCGGGCAGGTTTTCCTCTCTCTTCCAGGCGAGGTTGAGGAAATCGAGGCCTTTTTTCTCCACGACTTCCCGGCAGAAAAGCTCGCCGATATGGTACTGTTGCAACTTGAGATCGAAGCCGAGCATCCGCTCCACAAAGCGTTCCGCGCCGGACTTGGAGTCGCGGCGGTGGCGGAACGCGATGCTCATCTCCTCGAATGAAGGTATGATCTCCTTCCCCACCAGGTCCATGACGAGGTTGCTGTAGCCCTCCACCAGGGACATGAAGGCCTGGATGCGCGACAGGATCTCCCTCTGCTCGGGGCTGTGGACCACGCTGATCAGCCCCCCCTGGTTGATGATCTCGTTGAGCTTTTGCTTGTCGCGGAGCTCCCGGGGGTGCAGCCGCATGCCCATCTCGTCCAGGCGCAGTGAAACGCTCTTGAAATAGCTCTCCATGAGGTCCCGCAGGTACTGCCTGATCCAGGGATTAGCAGCGAATTCAAAGGCGTGGGTGACCTCGTGCAGGGTTATCCACAGCCTGAAGTCGGCCGGCACCAGCCTCAGCTTCCCCTCGGTCTTCAACAGGTTGGGGTAGACGATATAGAGCTTGCCGCCGTCCTCTGGCCTGGGAAGGCCCAGGTCGAACTGGCCCAGCACGCCGCGCGCCAGATATCCGATGACCATGCCCAGTTGTGCAGTGAGCAGTCCGCGGGTAATCCCGCGCCCCAGGCGGATCGGGCGTTTGCGCTGCTCCTCCAGATTGCGCAAGGTCTTGCCGTAGCTCTCCGCCAGGGGCTCGAAGATGAGCTGGAAACTCGCGAGGTTGGCCTCGATCCAATCTTCGCGGCTGAAAACGAGCAGCGGCCCCACCGCTTCACCGGGCTCGAGGCGGGAGTACTCCCTGACCAGCTCCACGCTTCGCCCCATCATCGCCTCGAAATCGCGCCGCACCTCGTCCGTCGCCGCAGGTCCGCCGCCCTCCGACTGCGCCACCAGGACGGCGATCTCGCGGGCCTGCGCCCGGTTCACCATATCGTCCCCGCCGCCCTGGAAGGCGTGCCGCAGCGAACGGTAGAGGGGCACCTTCCTCGCGAATCCCTCTATGAACTCGTTGACACCGCGCAGGCTGCGGTCCCAGGGGTTTTCCTTCTCTTCCTCACCCATCGTGCATCACCTCTGAAGCCCCTCGTCCTCGAGGCGGCTCCTGTCTCCATATTAACTCGCCACGGGGGCGGCCATGATCGCACCCGCATCGCTCGCGGGCCGCCGGGTTGGTCCAGCCGCCTCGCCGCGGGGCCGGGACTGCCTGTCGTTGTATACGAGCGTACCGGCCACGGGGTTTCCCTCGCGGCTTCTCCCCCGGTTTCGCGGCGTCATTAAGTGTAGCACAGCAGGGTCTCGCCTATCCCGACTCCCCCGTGCGGGGGATGAGCAGAACGCGATACTCTAGCCTTTCCCGCCCGATCCGCGGTGGTTTTCTAAAAAGCCGTCGCCAATTATGCCCGTAAACGTGCCTGCTAATCCTCTGGTATTAGTCAACCGCATAATTACTACCTGTGTGGAATGGCGCTATGCCGCCACACTGATGTATTTTCAGATTGTGCAAAAGCTCTTTGAAAAAGGCCCCAAGCGGACGCCGGGGAAATAGTGCCTTAGAAACAGCATACAGACGTCATGGGCGAGCCGGTAACAGCAACATTCGCAGCCCCCTTAAGTAGAAGCAGTAGCATTCCCCTAGCACCATCCGAAGCCGACTAGCCGAGACAGCCATCTACCCCAATGCAATCGAATGCAGCCCAGACGCACTACTTAACACGACCCTCGCCCATGACGTTTCTTCACATCAACGATAGCAGCACATCTGCGCAACCGAACGCAGCCTTATTCGCAGCAGAATCGCATCACGCCGGCAGCAAAATCGAACAATCCCTGAGGTATCCCCTTAATCCCCATAGGAGTCCGCATTAGCGGAAGGCCCCGTTCCCCCTGCGGGGCCTTTTCCGTTATGCGAGCATACCGCCATATAACGGACAGCCTTTTGGGGAAAAATACTGTTGCGCCCCAACGGTCACTTGAGTAACCTTTGGACAAGGAGGTGGAAGGTATTGCCTGGAGGAGATGACTGTCCCGTCTGCGGCCTGCCACGCTCCCTCAACCGCAAGCTGGTCTGGGCCACGGATGGGGGCATCTATTTCCAGGCCAGACGTTCCGAGCGGCTGATCTTCCTCCAGGAAGACGACATAAAGGCTCTGGTCGAAGAGGGGGTGAAGCTGCGCGGGGGCCAACTCCTCGACACCCTGCGAGAATGCCGCCGCTCTTTCACCAGGGATGTGGTGGCGTCACAGGCTGCCGGCCTGCGCCGCTTCCTTCTGCGCCGCTGGCCTATGGCCAGGCGCGTGGTGAAGAGCGCCTTCGCGGAGGCAGCCTTTTTCGGATGCGGCAACGTGGTCATCTCCAGTATAAAGCCGGGCAAAGAGTTGGTGGTGAAAATCCGCCGCCCTTATCATCCCCACCTCATGGCCGGCGATATCTGGGGCTTCTGGGAGGGGCTGTTCGGGGTTGAGGCCCTGCTGTCGCTCAGCCCCGCCTCTGAGCACGAATGGGATATCACGGTCAGGACGGTCGAGAGAAGACGCCTTTCCTCGCGGCCCGAGCGGGCGCCGCTCCGGCCCAAACGCGACTACGGCCTGGAGGTATGCGAGAAATGCCGCCTGCCCAGTTTTCCCTGGCAATTACGCTGGGACACGGATCTCGGCACCATCTACGAGGCGGACACCCACCGCCACATGATAATCACTTACGCCGCGGGATGGCAGAGGATTATCGACGAGATAAACGGGAGCAGGGAGGGCGGCCTTCCGCCATCCATTGGAGCGGCCCTGGCCGCCAGCTCGGCGGCCGAATACCGGCAGTTGAAGGGCGGCAACTACAAGACAGCTTACCGCCATTTCTTCCTGAGCCTTCCATTCCTCGGGTGGGGGAAGCCGAACAGGGTAACCCGCAAGCCCTTCCTCATCGACGCAGAGATCGAGGGGGTGCCCTTTCCGCAGCTCCTTGCCTGGAAGATCGCGGGCGTATTCGAAGCCCTGGAGGGCGAGGCGGCCGACATCCAGCACCTCAAGTCCGGGGATGAAGCATGGAGATACCTCATTGGTCCGAGGCTCGACGGCACCTTCCTGGCGATCAGCAGCATGCTTCCGGGGGAGGGGCGTTTCGTCCTGCCGTTCTGATTATCGTCTCAACCGGCGGCACCCGTGCCGCCCGCGGGAAGGGGGAGCGATGGGCGAGATAATACGCATCGCCGGGCTGATCGAGAACTGTTACCTGGTCAGGAGAGAAAGTCCATACCTCGTGGACACCCTGAATCCCAAGGCATACAAGAGGTTGAGCGAAGGGCTACGGGAGAACGGGGTCGATCCCCGGGACCTGGCCCATATCCTCATCACCCATTACCACTACGATCACACCGGCAACCTGGCGGAGTTGAAGCGGCTGAGCTGGGCGGAGGTGATCGCGGGGGCCGGGGACGTCCCCTTCATAGAGGGTGAGAGGCCTCCGCAAACGGGCAGCGACCTCAACCGCACAGGCCGCCTCCTGGGGCGGTTGCCCGCATCGCTCACCACGAGTTACCAGAGGTGCGCGGCCGCGCAGGTGGATGTCTCCCTCAAGGGCGGCGAAACCCTGGAGGAACTGGGGCTGGAGGCGGTCGCCCTTCCCGGCCATACGCCCGGCGGCATGTGCTTTCTCGACCGCGCCAACCGCAGGGCCTTCGTGGGCGACATCGTCTCCAACTACTTCGGCCGCGTCGGCCTACCCGTGCTCTCCGCCAGCTACAGCCTGGAGGAGATAGAGGAATCCATGCGCAGGCTGGCCGCGCTGGAGCTGGAACACATGTATCCCGGTCACGGCAGGATCATCGGACCGGGCGCCTCGGGGCTCGTCGCCGCGTTCGTGCGCAAGAAGTTCGGCTGAGGGGTGCCGTCAGCCGCACGGGCTGGCGCACCTTCATATGGCGGGCTTGTCCGGCTTGATGCTGTCTCTGTCCTTGAGCACGATGCCCCGTTCCAGCGCCCACAGCACGGCGTTGGTGCGGTCCACGACGCCGATCTTACGGAAGATGTTGCGGATGTGTACCTTGACGGTATGTTCGCTGATGAAGAGGATGTCGGCTATCTGGCGGTTGTTGTAGCCGCGAGTCATGAGCTTGATCACGTCCATTTCGCGTTGTGACAACTCCTCGAAGCCCTCCTCTTTCTTTTTTCTCCGCCCGGCGGGTTCCGTTATCTCCTCGATGAGCTTTCGCGCCACGGAGGTCGAGATGAGCGATTCGCCCTTGGCCGCAGCGCGCACCGCCTTCACCAGTTCCTCCTTGGCGGCATCCTTGATCACGTAGCCTATGGCGCCCGCCTTGATGGCCTGCTTCGCGAACTGCTCGTCGTCGAAGACGGTGAGGGTGATGGCCTCTATCCCCGGGTAGTCCGATTTCAGGCGCCTGATGAGCTCGATGCCGTTCATGCCCGGAAGCTGGATGTCCACGATGATGACATCCACCGGAAACCTCGCCACCTTCTCCAGGGCTTCCTCCGCGCTGCGGGCGACGTTGACGATCTTAATGCCGCCCTGCTTCTCCAGGATGCGGATGAGCCCCTCCAGCACGACCTCGTGGTCGTCCACGAGCATTACGTTGATGGACTCTGTATCCTGGCTGGTCATCCGCCGCCTCCCCCGGTGATGGTCGGGATCCTGACCGTGATGCGCGTGCCCATGCCCGGCAGCGAGTTGATGGAGAGCTCCCCGCCCAGCAGCTCCGCGCGCTCTCTTATCGCCATGAGCCCGAGGTGTTCGCCGCTTTCCTGTTCCTCGGCCAGCATCTTCGGGTCGAAACCTATGCCGTCGTCCTCGACGATAAGGATGAGGTCGCCCTGGGAGGCCTCCGTCTTTATCCTCACCGACTCCGCCCTGGAGTGCTTGCGCACGTTGGTCAGCTCCTCCTGCAGGATGCGGAAGATAGCCAGCTCCACCGAGGTGGGGATGGAATCCAATCCCTTCAGGTCCACGGTGGTGCTGATGGCATACTCCTCCTCGAATTGCTCCGCATATCGCGTCACCGTCTCCTTCAGCCCCAGGATATCCAGGGAAGTAGGCCTGAGGTTCGACATGATCGCGCGCAGTTCGCGCAGGCAGTCCTTTGCCCTCTGCTGCACCTCATCGATCTCGTCAACGGCCAGGCGCGGATCCTCCTTAAGGAAGTCGAGGGCGAAGCCGGCCGAGTAGATTATCTTGAGAAGCGACTGCGCCACGGAATCGTGCAGCTCGCGCGCTATGCGCGCTCTCTCCTCCTCGTGAGCGGTGTTCACGCGCGACATGAGGTTGTCCATCACCCTGCGCTTGGCCCCGACCTCGCGGTAAAGCCTCGTGTTCTCCAGGGCAAGGCCGACCGTATCGGCATAGGTCGTGATGATCTCCACGTCCCTCTCTCCGAGCACGGACCCCGGGGCGTCGCTCTCCATGTACAGCAGTCCGCGCGGAGACCCGGCCGGGTTCACGGGGACGAGGATGTAGGTCGAGCCCTCCTCCGGGGTGATGAATGCGATGCGCTCTCCGGCCGCCTGAGCGGTTTTCACCGATGTCCCGAAAAACGCCTGCGCCTCCAGGCTGCCGGACATGGGGGATATGGGGTACTGCCTCTTTTCCTCCATCACCCTTTCCCCCCAGAAGGGATCCAGGCGGTCCTTCGCCGACAGCGGGATGAGCATCTCGTGTTCGTAGATGAAGAATACGGAACGGCGGTATCCGAGCACGCCGCACGCTCCCTCCACCAGTATCAGCACCAGCTCCTTGCGGTCCTGGGTGACCCTGATACGGTCCAGGAGGTTGTTGAACTCTTTCACCGCCGCCTGGCGCTGCTTCATGTAATCTCGAGCCAGGGTGTTCGCCGCCGCGAAAAAGGCTTCCCATACTATCTCCGCGGCCTTGAGCTTGTCCTCCGGGGTGTAGCCCGCCTCGTCCCAGCCGAGCTTGACCCATTTCCAGAAGACCTCGCTGCCCGCCTGGAAGGCCCGCAGGATATCGACCAGCTCCAATCCCTGCAGGTCCGCCCAGTCGACGCTATCCATGCTGACCCGCCCCCGCTCCAGCTGATTGATCAGGGTCATACAGGCCCTGCGCCCGGCTCCGCGCAGAGTAGGATGGAACTCCGCCGGCAGGCGCGTGAAGGAAGGGACGGTGTTTACGATTACTTGCACGATCTCCTCGACGATATCGTCGAGACGGGCCCGCAGGAGGTCCAGAGCGTCGGAAAACATGGGGTTCAAGCCACCAGCCTTCGGATCGCGTTTACTTATCCTACCGTGAAGTATATCAATTTCTGGTTGTTGTCCACGAAGGTTTCCTGCGGCACGGGGTCGACTTTTATCTCCAGTATGTTGCGCACCCCTGCTGTCGGCCTGAGCCCCCCTATATCCACCTGCAGGGTTTCGCCTGGCGCGATGGTGGTAATGGTCTGCTCCTGCCGTACCGGGGTCGGATCTGTCACCGTATACAGGCTCACCGTCACGATCACGTTATTCTCCGCCCGGTTGCCCTGGTTCTCCACGGTGATACCGAGGCCGAGCTCCTCCGTCGCGGGCAGGCGGTGGATGGTCTCGCCCCCTTCCTCGACTATGCTTCCCTCCGGATTGAGGGTCACGGTGCCAATGGCCAGGCCGTGCACCTCCGTGCCTCTCAGGGTGACCAGGAAAGCCTTCACCCTCTCGTAGGCCGCTTGCCCCCAATCCGCCAGCCAGATGGAATCGGCGAGCGGGGCAGTATCCCCGGCACTCCCCTCCTCCAGCTTTTCGGTTACCGCCCGCTTGTAGAACCGGTAGGTGCCGTCTGAATACATCAGCTCCTTCAGGTCCTCGGAGAGGCTCTGTGCATATACATCCAGGTCCACCGCGGATAGGGAGTTGATGAGATCCGAGCGGTAGGTTTTCGCCGCCCGGTAGCGCTGCTCGAGGCATATGAGCAGCGCGGCGTGGGTCTCCCCCAGCCCCTCGGGCACCTCCAGCTGCCTGGCCTGTTCCAGCAGGTCGAGGCAAGACTGCTCGATTCCCTTGAGCTGGTCGTTGAGGCCGTCGGGATTGGCGACCAGTTGAGCCAGCGAGGTGTGGATGGCAAACCAGCTCTGGCCCACGCTCGTCGACGTATCCACCACGGGCCGCACGCGGTTGACGTATTCGGTCAGCGCCGAGGTATCTATCTCTTTCCCGCCGCCCCCCCCGCAGGTCAGGTTGAAGATCCAGCAGCCGAGCAGAAGGATGACCACGGCGATGATGATCGCCGGGGCGGGATTCCTCCTCCTCCTGGAAAACCTTGGGCTCCTTACCTGTGCGTACAAGCTCCTGTCACCCCACCGTTCCCGGCTGTTTATCGCTACTATACAAGTGTTTCTTCAAGCTGACCACCTGCCATTCCTTCGACCCTTCACCCCGCCGCGCCGTTCCACCCCCGTGGCAAGGCAATAAAGGGACGGCCCGAGAGCCGTCCCTTGATACCTGGTGGGCGAGGCGGGACTCGAACCCGCATGCCCATACGAGCACTGGACCCTGAACCCAGCGCGTCTACCAATTCCGCCACTCGCCCGGGATGAATCTCAGCCCGCTTCCAGGCGGAATATATTATACCAGAGTTTTTGCCCGAGCCCGCAGGCAACGTCCCTCACCCTTTAATGCTTTTCCGGCCCGAGCCTGCGGGTAACGGTCTCGCTCCGCTCTATACGTTCCGCTCCGACCGACCCCATAGTCCTCGGGCTGGTGGTCGCGCAGAGGAGATGGCTGCGACGCATCACGGCGGCGCCCGGAGGGCGGCGCGACGGTGACGGGGGCGTGATATGCTGGGAAGAGCCTGGTTACCTGGTTGGGAGGATAGAGTGGAGATAAAGGAGTTCCAGGAACTGATCGCAGGTACTTACCTGGAGAAGGACGGGCGAAGGGGCGAGTGGGGCACTTTCGGCTGGCTGGTGGAGGAGATTGGGGAGCTATCCCGCGCCATGCGGGACGGCGACCTCGACTCCATGCGCGAGGAGATCGCGGACGTACTGGCCTGGCTTGCCAGCCTGGCCAACTTGTACGGGATCGACCTCGGAGAGGCCGCGAGGAAGTACGAAGGGGGCTGTCCGAAGTGCGGCGTCATGCCCTGCTCCTGCCGGGAGGACGGCGCCTGAAGGAGGGGGGAAGTCCCGGGAAGTCCCGCGTCTCAAACGGTTGCGGCGACTTCCACCAGCAGGTCGCCTTCCCCGTTGATCTCCCAATCCACTTTACTGTCCCGTCTCGTGACCATCTCGAATATCCCCTGCACGAGTCCCACGAGCACCGGTACCAGGCAGGGATTCTCGAGACGGAAACCGAGCCCGTTATCTCTCCAGTCGATCTCTCTGAGGTTGCCCATCCCGCGCAAGGCGAGCGCCTCGCGCAAGCTCTCCTCGGACCTCGCCTCATCTATGGAATAGAAACCGGCACGCACGAAACGCTTCTGGGCTTCCACGACCACCCGGGGTATGGTGTCTCCGAGTTCCTGCTCCAGTTCATTGATGACAGCGTCCAGCGATCCCGGCCCCGTGGCGATCATGCGGTGGCCGCTGATCTGGCTGATTATCACCCCGCGGTCGGTATGCCACTTGTAGTTGGAGAGGGCCATGGGACCGCCGCACTTCGGGCAAGGCTCGAACTCGATATCGCCCGGCTTGCTCGTGTACTGCATGGCTTGCAGCCTCTCCTGCAACTCGAGTGGGTTGGGGGTGATATGGCTGGTGATCAGGTGCTCATCTGGGCCTATCTGCTCGCTGGTCACGCCGGTCTCTCGACCGTCGACTGCGTTGAAGGTGCCGAGGATGTCTCCGCCGAAGAGCGGCACCGAGTAGAGTTCCTTGCAGCGTATTACCACGTAGTCGCCCTTGCCGTGCACCCGCCGTATGGAGTCGAGCCTGACGTCGCCGTATCCCATGACCATGCCCAGGGCGGTGACGTTGTTCACCACCAGCCGTACCCCCACCAGCTTCACGATGGCCTTGATTGTGCCCGGCAGCATGTGGTCCACGAAATCGAAGGTGGCCCTGCGCTTGGCCTCGGTGATGATGCGCTCGATGGGCATGCCGATGATCTCCTCGACCCCCCGGAAGGTCTGCTGGACGTTCTCGTTCTCGATGAAGATCATGCGGTGGTCCGGGTTCTCCCGCTGCACGATGGTGCCGTTACCCAACCACGCATGTTCCTTTACAAAGCGTCTCGGAACGCCGCATTCGCTGCACAACTTTATCTTCGGCATCAGGACATCCCCCCGTCGCTTCGAGAGCCTCAGGCGATGTATCTTCCGGAAAGCCGCCCACCTTAGTCCTAGTATCGACCTCAGGCTGGGATACTTAATATGTAGGTTTACTATCGTTAAGCATGCACCCCGGGCGTCGCCTGCAAAACAACCGCTGCCCGAGCTCCGGCGTCCGGCCCGAGCGACCCCGCATGTGCTGCCACCTGCCCGGGAACCGGGGGTCGGTCCGAAGCGACCTTCGCGAGCAGTATAAGCGAGAGAAGGAACCCGCTCGTTCTGTAAGCCCTGCGAGTGCGGAGCGAGGACCGTTACTCCCGGGCCCGGGCCGGAAGAAAGCAACCCTCTTGATCGGTCGCAGCGGAGCGAGGGCCGCATGCCCCTGGCTCGGGCCTCAATAATAAATCCATTCGAAACGCGAGCGGCGGTCCGCCCAGCCCACGAGCCGTTCCAGCAGGGGGCGGCGCCAGCTCCAGGGCAGCCGCTCCGTTTCGATGAGCGCGTCCAGCGCCTTCGACATCGCCTCTCCAGCCGCGCCTGCCTCGAACAGGCGGGAATAAAGCTCCGTAAGGGGGTAGAACTTCTCCTTGGCGAACCCGTATGCGGGAGCGCGGAAGGCGGGGATGTCCAGGGCGCTGCGGCCGTCGAAGATGGTGTCCACGTGGCGCCCGCTCAGGTACCCCTTCTCCTCGCAATACTCGTAGAGCCTCGTATTGGGATAGGGATGATAAGTCGACACCTGCATGCAGTGGGGGCGGCAGCGCGCGTTTATCCTGATGGAGTCAAGGAGGGCCGGCAGGTCCTCGTCCGGCAGGGCGGTCATGTTGGTGGAAACGGTCTTGATGCCGTGTTCCCTGCACAGGCGGAAGGCCCGCACGATGTCGTCATTCGACATGTGGCGGCCCAGGACCCTTTTCCTTATGACCTCGTTACCGCTCTCGATGCCCATACAGATCACCGAGCAGCCGGCCTCGGCGAAGAGCCGCACCGTTTCCTCGTCCAGCACGTTCACGCGGGAATTACAGATAAACGGGAGGTCTACCTCGTCACGATAGCGCGATACCAGGTCCCTGAACCAGTCCGGATCGAGGGTGAGGATGTCGTCGTCGAAACGGATGTAACGCAGCTTGCCTTGCGTGTCGGCGGAGACGATCTCGTCAACCTCGCGCATGACGTTATCCACGCTGCGGAAACGCACGTACTTCCTGCGGTTGGGGTAGATGCTGCGCTGCACGTGGTTGGAGCAGTAGGTGCAGCTGTACGGGCAGCCCCGCGAGGCCATGAGGGTGCCGCGCTCGTGCTGCTGCTCGCAGAAATCGTCCGGGTCGAATATCTCCCGGTCGGGCAGGGGGAGGGTATCCAGGTCCTCGACGAGGGGACGCACCTGGTTGCGCTTTATCTCATCGCCCTCACGCACCCACAGCGAGGGGATCCCCGACGGGTCCCTCCCCTCCTCCAGCGCCGCGCAGAGCTCCGCCAGGGCCTCTTCCCCCTCTCCCAGGCATATGGCATCCAGCGGCGCTCCCTCCAGGGCCCCAAGGGGATCGATGGTGGGGTGGGCGCCGCCGCAGATGGTATAGATATCCAAATCATCCTTTATCCACTCCAGCCACTTTCGTACGTGCGGGAACATGTGGGTGGTGCTGGAGACCGCCAGGAGGTCCGGCGATTCCTCCGACACCCTCGCCATGAGTGCGTCCCGGTCGAGGGGCCGTACCATGTGGATGAGGGAGGTGCGGTGTCCCTCGCGCTTGAGGAAGGCGGAAAGATAACCTATGCCGAGGTATATACGGCCCTCGGGGAGAAACCGCTCCTCGTCGTAGGAGAAAAAATCCGGGTAAAGGAAAGTAACCTTGATGCCCAAGCGCCCTCCTTACGGCGGATAGTCGGAACGCCGGCAGTTCATCAGGAAACGTCCCATCTTGTCCCCGAGGCCGTGCAGCCTTGAGGTGATGAAGAGCAGGGGATTGATGAAGCAGGGGTTGTTGCCGTAGCGGATGGCATAGGTGCCCAGGAAAAAGTAACGGCGGTAATACCATTCCAGGATGCGGGGATAGTTCTCGAGAAGGCTCTCGTCGCCGCTGTGCATGGCGGCGGCAAGCGTCTCTCCGGCCCAGCGGCCACTCTCCAGGGCATAGGTTATCCCCTCCCCGCTTATGGGGTTGGTGAGGGAAGCGGCGTCTCCCACCAGAAGCACGTTACGGCAGCGGGGGACGGCGCCGCCCATGCCCACGCGCAGCATGGCTCCGCGCAACCTTCCCCGCGGTTCCGCTCCTCGAAGCTTGGCGGCGGCATGGCGGGTGCGTGAGAGGAAATCCTCGAAGGCGCGGTTGAGGTTGATCCTGCGCTTGTGCCGGGCGTAGAGCATGTAACCCACCCCTACGTTGGCCGTTTCCTCATCCACGGGGAAGATCCAGCCGCAGCTGGGGCTTATCGCGTCTTCCGGGTATATCTCCAGGAAGTCCGATATCCCCTTTACCCCGGCCATATAACAGCGCACCGACACTCCCAGGTAGAGGGGGTCGCTGCGCAGAAGGCCGAGTTCCTTGCCGATTGTGGAGGACGGCCCGTCGGCCCCCACGATGAACCGGCCTTCCAGTATCTTTTTCTCGCCGCCGCATTCGGCGGCCACGCCGGGAAAGCGCCCTCCCCGCGGCGGCAGCACCCCGGTCACCCTGCAGCCCTGCATCACCTCTGCGCCCAATCCATCCGCCCGGGCGAGGAGGATGGCGTCGAGTTCGCGGCGGGGGATGACGTATCCATGGTCGGGATAACGGCTGCCCATGGGATAACTCACCTCCGTGAGCCCGCCATGGGTGGCGTAGAAACGGATGCCCTCGGTGCGCTTGAACCGGCCTTGCAGCTCGTCGCGGAGGCCGAGACGGTACAGGGAATGCACCGCGCGCGGCGCTATGCCGTCCCCGCATACCTTCTCGCGTGGAAAGTGCTCCTTGTCGATGAGGAGGACCCGGAAGCCCCGCTCCGCCAAGCTGCAGGCAGCCGAGCTGCCTCCGGGGCCGGCGCCGACTATGATCACGTCGTAGCGCTCATTCATGGCGTCGATTATAGCATGAGGGGGTGTTCCCCCCGGACGAGCCGCGGATATCTAATCCGGCGTGCGGCCTATGAAGATGCGCACGTTGTAGCCGGCGTCGACCATGGACCCCGGCAGTGGGACCTGGTCCATCACCTTACCCACCTCGGTGGGATTGGTGGTGTCCTGCGGGATGACCGTATAGCTCAAGTCGGCATCAGTGAGGATGGTCTTGGCTTCCTCCTCCGTCTTCGTCCTCACGTCGGGAACCTCCACGACCTCGACCCCGGTGCTGATCCAGATGGTCACGACGCCCCCCTCCAGCGCCTTCTGGTTGGCGAGAGGGCTTTGGCGGATGACGTAGCCCTCCTCCACTTCCGAACTGGGTTCCTCCAACACCTCCACCTGGAAGCCGGCGTCCTTGAGCTTCTTTTCCGCGTTCTCCCTGGAATCTCCCACTACTTCAGGCACCGCGACCCTTTTCTGCTCCACCCCCACCTCCAGCTTTACGCTGGTGTTGAGCGATATGAGCCGCCCTGCCGCGGGTGACTGGGAGAGGACCGTATTGGCCTTGTCCTCGTCATCGACGGGAACGTTCTGTATCTCGATCACCGAAACGCCCGCATCCTTGAGGGCGTTCTCCGCCTCGGCGCGGGACATGCCCACGACCTCGGGCATCCTCAACTCCCGGGTAACGGTTACGTTCACCTTTTCTCCCCTGGCGAGCATGGTTCCCCATTCAGGGTCCTGGGAGACGACGATTCCCGCCTCCTCCTCTTCTTCCTCTATGTACTGGTACCCGACCTCGCCCAACTGCAGCCCCAGGCCCTCGAGGACGCTTTTCGCCTGTGCCTCCGTCATCCCCTGCAGGTTGGGCACCTCGGTCTTTCCCCCACCGCCCCCCAGGACCAGGGCCAGGACCACGGCCGTGACCACGAGGACCAGGGCGGCCGCCGCGGCGATCCACGGCCACCGGCGCCCCGACTTTGCCGCGGGTACGGCCGCCGCGGTGCCGGCCAGGCCCGCTTCCGGGAGAACGGGGGTCGCGGAAACCGGCATGCCCTCCAGAAAACGAAGCAGGTCCGCCTTCATCTCCTGGGCGTTCTGAAAGCGGTTGGCGGGGTTTTTCGACATGGCCTTCATCACGATGGCCTCCAGCGTCGCCGGTATCTCGGGGTCGATGACCGACGGGGGCATGGGGTCTTCCCGCACCTGCTTGTAGGTAATGGTCACCGGGTTGGGGTCATCGAAGGGGATCTGGCCCGTGAGCATCTCGTACAGGACGACGCCGAGGGAGTAGATATCGGACCTCCCGTCCACCGCCAGCCCCTGGGCCTGTTCCGGGGAGATATACTGGGGCGTCCCCATCACCATGCCCGTCTGCGTTATGCCCCCGCCGTTGCCCTCCCTGGCTATCCCGAAGTCCATCACCTTCACCAGTCCGCTGTCGGTGATGAATATGTTGTGGGGCTTGATATCGCGGTGTACCAGGTTACCGCGGTGGGCGAACTGCAGCGCCGCGCACACCTCGGCGGCGATCTCCGCCGCTCTTTCCGGGAGGAGCCGGCCCTCGGAGCGCAGGATCTCCTTGAGGTCTCTCCCCTCCACATACTCCATGACTATGTAATAAAGGTCGCCCTCGTTCCTCCAGTCGTATACGTTTCCCCAGTCATAGATATTCACGATGTTGGGGTGGTTGAGGTTGGCCGCGGCCTGGGCCTCGTGCCTGAACCTCTGGATGAAGGCCGGGTCGGCGGCGTATTGGGGGTGCAGCACCTTGACCGCCACCTCCCTGCCCAGTTGAAGGTCGTCGGCGAGATAGACATCGGCCATCCCCCCGCTGCCGAGCTTCTCCTTCAGGCGATAGCGCTCGCCCAGGACCTTGCCGAGCATCGAACCCCCTCTATCCGACATGAAGCTTTCTCTCCCTCACTCTGGACGCGTCCGTTGCCTTCCGGCCGCACGC
The DNA here is from genome assembly GCA_028697145.1 of Actinomycetota bacterium. Lineage (GTDB taxonomy): Bacteria > Actinomycetota > Geothermincolia > Geothermincolales > RBG-13-55-18 > SURF-21. Next base: position 35,933 of record JAQVFR010000034.1, read on the forward strand.
CGCGCGCGGCGCTTCGCGCATGCGAACCGGCACACGGGGGCGTGCGCGCCTCGCTGCGCCGGATAGCGCGTAGATATTCAGGTCATTCGTATTCTTCAATGGCCTTCGCTCCAACTCCTTCCGGGCTGCTTCGGGAACCCTCCCAGAAATGTTTTGAGGGGCCTCGCGCGGGCATGGTTCCCGGTCCTGCGGCAAGGGGGGTCAGGGGCTCGAGGTCCCCTCGCTGACCACCATGTCGACTGAGTCACCGCTGGATAGCTTGGACCCGTAGGGCGGATCGGTCTCCACCACGCGGCCGTCGCTGTATCCTGGCACCTCGCGGTAGACGACTTCGCCTACCTTGAACCCCCTCGTCTCCAGCACGACCCGCGCATCCTCCAGGCTCAGGCCGATCAGGTTGGGAACGGTCAGCGGACCCAGGCTCTCGAGTACCTTGATCACGGTCTTCTTTTTCACCATCACGCCCACCTCTGGGTCCTGGGAGATGATGTAATTCGCCCTTACGTCCGCGTCGTGCTCCCTGCCCATCACCAGCAACCCCAGATCGCGTTCCCCTGCCAGTTTCGACGCCTCCTCGGTGCTCATGTTGACCAGGTTGGGTACCTCGACCTTGCTCTCGGTTATCACCGTTGAGAGGATCCAGACCAGGAGGAAGATCGCCGCTACGACCAGGAAGGAAACCCCCGCCCAGATCTGCCAGCGCTTGAGGCGCGGGACGGGTATGCGGGCGGGTAACGCCTCCTCCGCCCGCGGCATGGCGGCGGGCGCCGCATCAGGAGCCAGTTCCGGAATGGCCACCATCGGCTGCTCCTCCCGCAGGGTTGAGACCACCTCCCTGAGCAACTGCTCGCTCGTGGGGAAACCGCCGCCACCCGAGCTGTCGAGGCAGTCCTGGACCAGCTTGCGGAAACGTACCGGCACCTGTTCGTCCCATGCCAGCCTGCCCGCCTTGATGTCCTGCGATGCCTCGGCCTTGCTCTTTCCCGTCATGGAGCGGTACAGCAGGTAACCCAGGCCACGTATATCTCTCCTCGCATCCCGGGAAAGGGGCTGCGGGCTCGCTCCGGCGCCCAGCAGCGTCGGGAATCCCGCGTCGGACACCTTGGCCTTGCGGCCCGGGAAGATAAACACGTGCCTCTCGTCAAGCGAGCCATGCACGACGCCTTGTTCGTGGAGATAGGCGAGCAGCCTGGCCATCTCCAGGGCGAAGTAGAGCGCCCCGACCGGTTTCATCTTCTTCCTGGTCTCGAGCAGCTCGTGCAGCGTCTTCTCCTCGACGATCTCCATGGTCACGAAGGGCCTGCCCTCCTCGATGCCGTAATCGGAGACCTCGACCATGGAGGGATGGCGCAGGCGGGTGGCGCGGTGGGCGGCGGAGCGGAAAGCGTCGCAGAACTCGCGGTCGGAAAGCAGGTGCGGCAGGGGCAGCTTGACCGCCACTTCCACCTCCTCGAGCAGATCGAAGGCACGAAAGACCTCTACCGTCCGCCCGACCGCTATCCTCTCGTCGAGGCGATAGCGCCTTCTCAGGACCCTGCCCTTCCAGTCCATCAACCGGTCCATGCATCCTCCGTTTGTCCCGCCTCCTGAGTCCGCCCTGTTCGCTCACGTGAGCAAAGGGCTTAGCTATATCTTGGGGTCAGACAATCTCATTTGCAACATCCGTTCCCCCCGGAATCGCGGGGTCGATCTCAGCCGCGCCCCCGTCCCGGGCGCGGCGCTTGGCATTGAGCGGCGCGGAGCGGACGGCCCCGCCCGCCGGGACGCCATTATAATGAGGGTTGAACCGGAACGGTAAATAATCGGATAATATGTAGCGACGGTCTTTGCGGACTTATCTAGGATGGACATAGTAAGATCTCGAAAAGGCGGGCTGATGCCTGCCGGGGGAAGGGGGAGTGATGAGCGACATCTACGCGGAGAAACCATGGCTGAAGAACTACGACCCTAATGTGCCGCCCACGCTGGAGTACGAGGAGAAGACGTTCGCCGAAAAATTCCTGGAGATGGCGGACAGGTATCCCGACAAGACCGCCCTCATCTACATGGGCAACCATATCACCTTCCGTGATATCGACCTGCTGTCCAACCAGCTCGCGGCCTATCTAATCAAGAGCGGGGTGAAACCCGACGACGTGGTGGGACTGTGCATGCCCAATTTACCGGCGAACTACATCAGCATCGTCGCAGTGCAGAAGGCCGGCGCGGTGTCCACGGGCCTCAGTCCGCTTCTCACCCCGGTCGAGATGGAGCACCAGATCAAAGACTCGAGGACCAAGGTGGTCATCACCGTGGACCTGCTCTACGGCATCGTGGCGCAGGCAGCGCAGAACTCCGATTTCACCACCGTCATCTATTCCGAGATAGCCGACTTCCTGCCGGGGATAAAGGAGAAGCTGGCCAAGGCGTATATCAGGCAGACCGCCCTCGGTAAGCTGCTGAAGAAGGTCAAGAAGCTGGATGAGCAGCTGAGCGCCATCCCCCACGTCGAGGTGCAACCCATCGAGGGCAAGACGGTGGTCCGCTTCATGGACGCCATCGCGGGGATGCCGAAGGACCGTGTCCACGTCAAGCGGGAGATGGACGACCTCATCTTCCTCATGTACACCGGGGGGACCACGGGACCCGCGAAGGGCGCTATGCTCACCCAGCGCAGCTACATGTGTAACCGCCTGCAGACCCTTGCTTACCTGGACCTCACGCCGGACACGCTGGCGCTCTCCGCCTTCCCGCTCTTCCACATCGCCGGGCTGGCCCTGGGGGGCTTCTCGCTGACCAACGGCGCCACCCAGATATGCGTGCCCAATCCCCGCGACACCGACTTCCTCATCGAGGCCATAGAGAAGTACAAACCGAACATCATCGTCAACGTGCCCACGGTATTCTTCGAGCTCATGAAGCGTGACGAGTTCAAGGCGGTCGACAAGAGCAACCTCAGGTTCTGCCTCAGCGCGGCGGCGCCCTTCCCACCCGAGAACATGAAGGAGCTGGAGAGCGTCATCGGCGAAGGCAACTTCATCGAGCTCTACGGCATGACCGAGACTTCTCCGGTCACCTGCTGCAACCCCCGCTACGGCAAGAAGAAACCTTCCTCCATTGGCATGCCGATGCCGGACACGGAGTTCAAACTCGTCGACCCCGAGACCGGGCAGCTGGCGGAGCAAGGAGAACCCGGCGAGATGGCTATACGGGGACCGCAGCTCATGAGGGGCTATTTAAACCAGCCCGAGGAAACGGCCAACGCTGTCCGCGACGGCTGGATGTTCACGGGCGACGTGGCCCGCATGGACGAGGACGGGTATTTCTACATCGTTGACCGCGTCAAGGACATGGTGATCGTCTCCGGCTTCAAGGTCTTCACCCGCGAGCTGGACGACGTCCTCGCCAAGCACCCCGACGTGGAGATGGCCGCGTCCATCGGCGTCCCAGACCCCAACCGCCCGGGTTCCGAGCGCGTGGCGGCAGCCGTGGTGCTCAAACCCGGGATCGAGAAGAACGATGTCGAGAAGGAGAAGATCATCGCCTTCCTGCGCGAGAACGTGGCGCCCTACAAGGTCCCCAAGGTCATAGAGTTCATGGACCAGCTCCCCACCAGTGGAGTGGGCAAGATCCTCAAGCGCGAGCTGAAAGCGGTCCTCAAGGAGGAGTTCGACAAGCAGGTCGGCTCCTGACACTTT
>JAQVFR010000035.1 GCA_028697145.1 Actinomycetota bacterium
GCGAGCGCGCCATGTACGGGAACGTTCGCACCTGGGCCCATAACTCCATAGGCTACGCGCCGTAGAGCCGGCCCGGACGGAAGAACAACGGCGGGGGAGCTGCGGCTCCCCCGCCTCTTTTATGGGGTCAGCCCTAACATTCATCATTCTGGTGGGTGTGATCGCAGGCATTGGGGTCTCGCCCCGCGCCTGAGGGCGCTTGCTGACCCTAGGCAATGTGGCTGGGTTCCTCCACCCCCGCTGCCACGAGGCCGCGGCGCATGACCAGGGCGCCCGCGACGATAATAAAGAGGCCGCCCACCAGGTCCTGCCAGCCGGGGTTCTCTCCCAGGAAAATCGCCCCGAATACGACGGCGCTCAAGGGCTCGAGGTATGCGATGATCCCCACGTGCTGCGCCTTGACCTTCTTCACCGCGTAGATGAAAACCAATCCGCCGAACGCGGTATGCACGGTCCCGAGGATGATGAGGGAGATCCACCCCCGCGTGGATACCGGAAAGTCCCTGAACGCGCAGAAGGGCAGGAGGACGGCCGCGTTTACCGATGTCTGATAGAAAGTGACGGTGAGTGCGGGTAAATCCTCCCGCAATTTTTTCAGGATGATGAGCAGAAAGGCGTAAGAGACAGCGGCGATGAGAGCGTAGACGATGCCGACGCCGTACAGCCCCACCTCCCCGGACTGGCCGGTCACGGAGATAAGGTACATGCCCAGAAGCGCGATAAGCAGCGCGATTACCGTCGTCCCCTCCAGCTTTTCCTTGAGCAGGAACACCGCAAGCACCGCAACCATCACGGGCGCGAGGTAGGTGATGAATACCGCGTCCCCTATGGAGAGGTTGTTCATTGCCTTCATGAGCATGACCCAGTGAAAGCTCAGGACCGCCCCGCTCGCAAAGAGGAGCACGGGGTGCTTGCCCGGACGCAGCTTATCCTGTTCATGCCCGGCGTAGATGACGACGGTGAGCAGACAGAGGCTGATAACGGCGCGCATGAACACCACGAAGTGCTCCTGTCCCGGTAAGTCCACCCACCTCAGGAACACCCCCACCGTGCCCCATAGCGTCGCGGCCGCCGCTACCAACAGGTATTCTTTTCTTCCGCTGCCGCCCAATCCCGCTTCCTCCGATCCTGGCATGCACGCGCCTGGGCTCATGGCAATCCACGCTTAATTATCTGCTTCGGCCTGAATAAAGCAACTGCAGACGTGGCATGGGGCGGCGCTGGTCAGGGCGAGATGGTGATCTTGAGCCCCGGACCATTAAGACCAGCTTCACTCTCCGTTCCAAGCTGCCGAGACCCGAGGACTATGGGGTCGGTCGGGAACGGGGGCCGTTACCACCGGGCTCGGGCCTAGGAGCGCTTCACGTGGATGGTCAGGCTCAGGTCGCCGTGATCCTCCAGCTCCCACTCCACCCTCGAGCTGTCCGCGCGGTAGGCCAGCTCGACCAGGGCCTGGATGGTGCCGATCATCGGGAGATGCAGGCACGAGTTCTCTATCCTCATGGAGAGGTGGTCGCCGTTGCCCTCGAACTCGACCTGATTACCCAGGCCGCGTACGGCGATCATCTTCTGGAAGGTCGCCCCCGACCTGTTCCACCTCTCCACGCCCCAAGCGTACTTTATGTATCTCCTCTGGGCCTCGATGACCGCCTCGGGTATCGCCTCCCCCAGTTCCGTCTCCAGGTCGTTGAAAATGGCGTCGAGGGGAGCGGGCCCGAAGATGGCCATCCTCCAGCCGGTGTCCGGGTTGACGTACGTCCCGTCCTCGAGGCTGTACTCCAGGTTCGCCACCTCCTGCGGCAGGCCGCATCCGGAACAACGCTCGTAGGCGATATCCCCAGGCTTCATCTCATAGCGCTTCGTCCTCAACCTCTCCTTGAGATCTATTGGGTGCTTGCCGGGATATACCACGATATTGTAGGTGCCCCCTCCCATGTTCTCCCACCTGACCCACATTTCCGTTTTCTCGAAGACCTCACCCGCTCCCAGGTTGTCGGCGGCCGCGAACAGGAGCGAATACGGATTGTGATATACCTGCAAACGCCAGGGATAGTCTTCTCCGCTGTCCCAGGATTCTCCGAGCCTCTGGTCTCCGTACCCGTAAATGCGGCTGAGATCGGTCATGTTCTGAGTGACGGACTTGATCACGGCGAGGCTGGCAGCCTTCTGGTCCTCCGTCATGTGGTTCATCTCACCCTTCCCGCCCCTCCACTCTTCTGGCAGGAAACCGCTCGCCGCGGGCGTCAGCAGGCGCTCGACATAACCCCTGGTGTCGCGCGCCTTGCTCTCGATGACGAGGTTGACGATGGAGAACCCTATGAGCTTCTCGATCCCCAGGAACAACTCATCGATGCTGGCCGATTCGAAGAACACCATACGGGTCGAGGGGGACCTCTTCAGGGAGATGGTTCCATTATCCTCCCAGTTCAGTTCCTTGCTGACCATTGCGGGTATTCCGCAGATATCACACCGTTCTACTCCGCTCATGACCGCCCCTCCCTATCGCCCGAAAAGCCGCCCCTCATGATCGCGCATCCTCCATACGAGCACTGGCAGCGAGGTGCGGCGGGAAACCGGATATGTAGCTTTCTCGCGCATCCGCCCGTCTCTCCCCCGGCCTTACCCACGCCGCTTTGTGAGCTCTCCCACGTCTTATTTCTTTTCGTCTGACCGCACCTCCTACTTGAGGTCAAACGGGGGTGAAACCACGTGGCCACGGTTGTCCGCTCCACGCAGGAACCGGAGCGGAGGGCGCAGGTTCCGGCACCGGGCCTGCACCACCACCATACATCACTGTATAATGATTAGAACAAAGCAAGGGTGGTGCCGTGGAGCGAGTTACCGCGAGTCTCTCCGAGGTCGGCCTGGGCGATCTCGCACGGGTAGGGGGCAAGGGGGCCAACCTGGGTAATCTGCTCAAGGGTGGCTTCGCCGTCCCCCCGGGATTCTGCGTGCTGTCGGGCGCTTACGGGAGTTTTATCTCCCAGCCCGAGCTCGCGCGGCGCCTCAAGGCCATCCTGGAATGCCTCGACTTCTCCGACCTCCCGGCCGTGGAAGAGGCGTCGGCGGCCATCCGCGAGCTCTTCCTCGCCGTGCCCCTCCCCGCCCCCACCGAGTGGGCCATAGCCTCGGCCTACCGCGGGCTGCTGGCGGAGACGGGGGAGGACGCGCTGGTGGCAGTGCGCTCTTCGGTGGGAACCTGGGACCTTTCCGCGACCTCCTTCCCCGGACAGATGGATACCTATCACAACCTGCGCGGGGAGGACGAGGTTCTGAGAAAGGTGGTGGATTGCTGGGCATCGGCCTTCAGCTACCAGGCCATGGTCAACCGCCATTCCCGCGGCATCGGCCATTTCGACGTTTTCGTCGCCCCCTTGGTGCAGGCGATGATCGCGGCGGAGAGCGCCGGGGTCATCTTCACCGCCAACCCGGTGAACGGCCAACGTGACCAGATGGTGATCAACGCCTGCCTCGGGCTGGGCGAGGGAGTGGTCTCGGGGGGGCTGCAATGTGACCACCTGGTGGTGGAACGCGGCGGCGGCGTGGTGGAGGAGGTAACCGGCCGCAAGGAATTCAAGGTGATGCTGGACGAGGACAAGGGAAGAGGAACCCGCATGGTACCCCTGGATCCCGCAGAGGGCTCGCTTCCCGCCCTGTCCAGGCTGCAGGTCCGGCTGCTGGTGGATACTGCCTCCGCTATCGAGGAATATTACGGCTCGCCCCAGGACATCGAATGGGCGTTCGCCGGGGGCAAGCTGCATATCCTGCAGGCGCGGAAGATAACCGGACTCAAGCCTTTTCCATGCGGCGGCGAGAGGCCGCGGGAGGATGCGGCGGACCTGCCTTCCTCGCATGTCGCCCTGGAATGGGTGAGCGAGTTCGACACCACCGTGGACCCGCGCTACGACCTCTACACCCTCTCCAACATCAGCGAGGTGCTGCCCGGAGTGCTCACGCCACTGAGCATGTCCGACATCCCCTCGCTCGATTACGGTTTCGTCAAGGCCAACAGTGACTTCGGCCTCATGAAGGGCATCGAGCCCGCGAGCGAGATGACCTTCCTGGGACTCTTCTACGGGCGCGTCCATCTCAACCTCTCGGTGGCCAAGGCCATGATAGCCAGGGCGCCCGGGGGCAGCACCCGCGAGTTCGACCGCAGGCCGCCGCAGGAGAGCGGCCTGGAGGAGGTGAGGTGGCGTCCCACCGTGGAGAACCTCCTGGCGTTGCCCGGGATCGTCGCGGGACTGGCGAGGGGGGTGATGGAGGCACCGTCAAGGGTGGAGGAACTGGGGCGGGAGAACGCGCGCCTGCTGGCACGTGCGCGGCGGCTGGACGTCGCCTCCGACCCCTACCCGCCCATCATGGAATGGCTGGTGGAGAGCCGCGCCTTCGTCAACCAGGTCATGGCGCAGCATATCGTCGTTTCCGAGCTGGCGACCAACTTCTACGAACTCCTCGGCAAGCTCACGGCGGCATGGCTGGACGACGCCGGCGGCATGCTGGCCTCCCGCCTCATGACCGGCCTGCAGACGCTGGAGAGCGCCCGCCCCAACATCGGTATCTGGGACCTCTCGTGCATGGTCCGCGAGTCGCCGGAGTTGAGGCAGGTCTTCGAGACCACACCGCCGCGGGAGATACTGCCGCGCCTCGAGTGCGACCTCTCGCCACAGGCCGGCGAACTCCTGCTCGCCCTGCGTGCCTTCCTGGACGAGTACGGCTACCGCGGCGTCTTCGAGGGGGAGGCCATGACCCTCAACTGGGAGGAGGACCCGGCGTACATCTTCGGCATGATAATAAACTGCCTGGATGCCGGCCCCGACAGCGACCCCCGCGAGCATGCGCGCAGGCAGGAACGGGAGAGGGAGGAGGCCACCCGCGCCTGCCTCGACCGCCTGAACGCCGCACGGCGGCCCGTCTTCCGCTACGCCCTGCGGCAGGCGCAGGAATTCATCCGCCTGCGCGAGTTAATGAAGGCGGAGCTGGTGAAGCTGCTGGCCCAGGGCAAGATCATCTATCACGCCCTCGGGCCGAGGTTCGTCGCCGAGGGCGTCACCACGCGGGCGGACGACATCTTTTTCCTCACCAGCCCAGAGATACGCGAGCTCGCCCTGGGCCGGGGGGCTGACATCCCCGTGGCGGAATCGGTGGCGAGGCGCAGGAGTGAATACGAGAGGAACCTCTCCGTGGTGCTGCCCGAGCACAGCAAGGGACGGCCCCGGCCCCTCTCCCCCGCCGAGCAGGAGGCGCGGCGGGAGGTGAGAACCCTGCGCGGAATACCCGTGAGCCCGGGGCGGGCGACGGCGAGGGCGCGGGTGATCACCGACCCACGGCGGAGTTCCCACTTCGAGCCGGGAGAGGTCCTTGTCGCCCCGGTCACCGACGCCGCCTGGACCCCCCTCTTCGTCACCGCCTCGGCCATCGTCGTCGACGTGGGCGGTCCGCTGTCCCACGGCTCCATCGTGGCGCGCGAGTACGGCATCCCCGGCGTGCTCAACGTGGGCGAGGGCACCCGCGTCATCCGCACCGGCCAGTTGATCACCGTGGACGGGGACCGCGGGACCGTATACCTCCACCCTCTCGCGGGAGAGGGCGGGGGCGCCGGGGCGGGCCCCGCCGGGACCGGGGCCGGGGAATGGGTGAGCGAGTTCGACACCGCCGTTGACCCGGCCTATCCGGATTACACCCTGTCCAACATCGGCGAGGTGCTGCCCGGCGTGCTCACCCCCCTCACCATGTCCGACCTCGACGCCCTCGACTACGGCTTCGTGAAGAACAACCGCGACTTCGGCCTCATGCGGGGCATCGAGCCCGCGAGCGAGATGACCTTCCTGGGCCTCTTTTACGGGCGCTGCCACCTCAATCTCTCGGTTATCAAGGCCATCGCCGCCAGGGTCCCTGGCGGCTCCGCGAGCGAGTTCGAGCGCAGGGACGAGGAGGAAGCGGGATCGCCCGAAAAGACCTGGCGGCCGACGGCGGCCAACCTCGCCGCCCTGCCGGGCCTGTTGTGGCGCGAGGTGGCCAGGGGCATCAGCACCCCGGGGGAGGCGGAGAGACTGGCGCGCGAGATGGACGCCTACCTCGAGGAGGCGGGCCGGCGCGACCTGGCGAAGATGTCCTGCCGTGATGTCGTGGAGGTCCTGGTGAGAGGGCGGGAACACCTCTTCCGGGCCATGGCCATGCACATAAACGTGTCGCAGTTCGCCCTCATCTACCACCTCTTCTTGAGCCGCCTTACCGCCGCATGGCTGGACGACCCCGGCGGCATACTGGCCTCCCGTCTCATGACCGGGCTGCAGAGCCTCGAGAGCGCCCGTCCCAGCGCGCTCATCTGGGACCTCTCGCGCATGGTCGAGGAAAGCGGTGAGCTCTCGCGCATCTTCGCCGCAAGCGAGACGGACGAGATACTCCCGCGCCTGGAGGGCAGCGCCTCGCCCGAGGCGGGGGCGTTCCTCGCCTCCCTGCGCTCCTTCCTCGACGAGTTCGGCTACCGGGGCGTGTTCGAATCGGAGACCATGGCGCCCAGTTGGGAGGAGGACCCCGCCTGCGTCTTCTCCATGATCGCCAACTACCTGGAAGCCGACCCCGCCGCCAGCCCGGGCGAGCTGGCGGCAAGGCAGGACCGCGAGAGGGAGGAGGCGGCGCGCGAGGTCGCGAGGAGGATCAAGGGGCCGCGCCGCATCGTCTTCGACTACATACTCGGGCAGGCGCAGCGTTTCATCTCCCTGCGAGAGTACATGAAGTCCTATCTCATCAAGATTATCTACCAGGGCAAGAAGATCTACCGCGTCCTGGGCGCGAGGTTCTGCGAGGACGGCATCCTTGGCGCGGCGGACGACATCTATTTCCTCACCCGCGCGGAGGTGATCGCGCTGGCCCGGGGAGAAGGCGGAGATGTCCCGCTGGAGGAGATCATCGCCAGGCGACGTGGCGAGTACGAGCGCAACCTCACCGTGACCCTCCCCCAGTACAGCCGCGGCCGCCCCAGGCCCCTCGCCGCGGACGAGCTGGCGCGGGAGAGGGACGCCGAGGTCCTGCAGGGCATAGGGGTGAGCCCTGGAGTGGTCACGGCGAAGGCGCGGGTGATAACCGACCCGTGCCGCGACGCGTCGCTGGAGCCGGGGGAGATACTGGTGGCGCCGGTGACCGACGCCGCCTGGACGCCCCTCTTCGTCACCGCCGCGGCCACCGTGGTCGAGGTGGGAGGGCCGCTTTCCCACGGCTCCATCGTGGCGCGCGAGTTCGGGATGCCCTGCGTGGTCAACGCCGGCGGCGCCACCCAGCTCATCGCCACGGGGCAGACCATTACCGTGGACGGCGGCGCGGGCAAGGTATATCTGCACCCCACAGAGAAGTAATGCGGAAAGGCCCTTCCCGGGAACCGGGAAACGACGTCTCGAAGGGGGTACTCATGGAAGCTTCCGCGGCGAGGCAGGAGGGTTTCGGCGGCAAGCTGAAGGTCCATGCCCTGAGCGCTTCCTACGCCATGCTCAAGCGGGCCAGGGGCATCGGCATCCCGCTGGAGCCCGAAGTGGAATACCTGCACGACCCCACCGCCGACTTCGACTTCAACGAGAGCTTCTACTTCAACTTCACCGACCCCAAGCGCCAGGTGGGCGGCTGGACCAGGATAGGCATCCTTCCCAACCAGGACGGAGACATGGGCGCCATCATGCTCTACGCCGGGGGGAGCCGCATCCTGGCCGCGCTTCAGACCGGCAAGGTTGAGTGCGACGAAGGCGGGCTGCGTTTCGGCGACCTCTCATACCGCCGCCTCGAGCCGCTGAAGAGGTGGCGCCTGGAATTCAGGGGCGAGATGATGGACGTGGAGAACGCGAGGAAGCTGCCCGAGCTGAAGCCGGAGGTCCTGCTCACCCAGGGGGTGGAGGTGGACCTGGAGGCGGAGGGGATGGCCCCCTGCTTCGACTTCAAGGATTCCGACCCGCGCGCCCTGGCGGAGATGCTGGTTAGGGCGCGCACGCGCCTCGCGGACCTGCGCAAGGTGTCCAAGGTCTCCAGCGAGCACTACGAGCAGGCGATGCGGGTGAGCGGCACCATCAGGATCGGCAACCGCGAGATAACCTTCGCCGGCAGCGGCCACCGCGACCACTCCTGGGGGATAAGGGACTGGGCGGCGCCGCGGCTGTGGACCTGGCTCACCTGCCAGTTCGGAGAGGAACTCGCCTTCAACCTCAGCCGCGTGGCCATCGCCAGCGTGGACATCTACAACGGCTTCGTCACCCGGGACGGCGCCAACTACCCCCTGCGCAGGGCGCAGCTGGAGACGGGGTTCGAGGACGATGGCGTGACCCAGCGCGGCCTGGCCTTACGGCTGGAGGACACCGGCGGCATGGCCCTGGAGGTCACGGGGGACGCGCTCTGCGTCATCCCCCTGCTCATGGAATCCGGCGGCCGCCGCACCCTGGTCAACGAGGCCCTCACCGAGTACCACTGGGGGGACAGGGTGGGCTACGGCATCGCCGAGTACCTGCACCAGTTGGGCTAGGGGGTCAGTCGAGTTTCAGGTTGGAGAGCACGTAGCCTGTCTGCTCGGTCACCGACCCGTACCCGCGGCCGCCCTCGAGGCTCTTGATCTTCTCGATGTTGGCCTCCACGTCCTCGATGGTTATCTCCTTGTCGGGATCCAGGAAGACGCCCGGGCCCTCGACGATGGCCGAGCGGCTGAAATATCCCGCTCCCGCCATGAAGTACATGCCGCTGACGTCGCAGTGGTCCGAGGCCAGCCAGCATACCATGGGCGCGACGTATTCCGGCTTGAGCTTATCGATGATGTTCGGGGGAAGTACGGTAGCCGTCATGCGTGTGCCCGCCTGCGGGACGATGACGTTGGCCAGGATGTTGTACTTGGCGCCCTCCTGCTTCACGCAGTTGGTGAAGCCGACGATGCCCATCTTCGCGGCCCCGTAGTTGGCCTGCCCGAAGTTGCCGTAAACACCGGTGCCGGAGGCGGTGGACACGATCCTGCCGTAGGCGGCCTCGCGCATGTGGGGCAGGGCGGCCTTGGTGCAGTAAAAAGTGCCGTCCATGTGGACCGCCATCACCAGCTTGTAGTCCTCGATGGTCATCTTGAGCAGGCTCTTGTCCCTGAGGATGCCGGCGTTGTTGATGAGGATGTCTATCCTGCCGTAGGCGTCGATGGCCGTCTGGATGATCGCCTGGGCGCTCTCCCAATCGGAGACGCTGTCGTAATTGGGCGTCGCTTCCCCTCCCGCGGCCTTGATCTCGTCCACGACCAGCTGGGCCGCACGCGTGTCGGCCCCGACGCCGTCGAACGAACCTCCCAGGTCGTTGACGACCACCTTGGCCCCCCGGCTGGCGAGGAGCATGGCGTAGGCCTTCCCGAGCCCTCCGCCCGCTCCGGTGACCACGGCCACCCTGTCGTCGAACTTTACCTCCGCCATGATGCATCGCTCCTTTCCCTCACACGATCGCGGTTGCGATATCATGCGTGCGGATGCTGTGTTATCTTGTCCCCTGCCGCACGAGAATCCGTAAGCCGTCAGTATTCACATTATACCAGCCGGCATTGCCGGCAGTGCGCCCGCCGCAGCCTGCTGGAGACCTCGAACCCCGGGTCACCGACCCGCCCGGCTGCCGTCGCGGCCAACGCCGGGAATCCCGCGGGTGTTTGCGGCCCGCAGCTATAGGATATCCTATTAATCGTAAGGCCATGAGCAGAGCGAGGACAAGCGGAGGGAGAGATGGCGGAGACGCTGTATGACCGGGACCTGACCTGCGACGTGCTGGTGGTTGGGAGCGAGGGAGCCGGCGGTCCCACCGCCATCAACGCCGCTCGCGCCGGGCTGGACGTGCTTATCGCGAGCAAGGGCAGGATGGGCCGCTGCGGGGCCTCGCAGATGGCCGGCGCGGATTTCAACCTGGACGGCAGGAGCGCCATCGCGCTCGGCCTGCCGGGCGACGAGCGCGACTCGCCCGAGCGCTTCTTCGAGGACCTGGTGCGCGAGGGCTTCTTCCTGGGAAACCAGCGCATGGTGGAGAAGTACGTGGAGTACGCCGCCAGGAACACCGCGGACCTCCTGGAATGGGGCATGCCGGTGTTCCGCTTCGAGCAGGTGCACGCGGAGGAGATGGCCAGGGGCATCATCACCTCGGGAGTGCGGTGGGTGCGCATCCTGCGCCGCAAGGCACGCGAGATGGGCATCACCGTCCTGGAGGACACCATGGTGGTGGACCTTCTCACCCGCGAGGGGCGCGCCTGTGGGGCGGTGGCCCTGGACCTCAGATCGGGCGAGGTCGTCCTCATCAAGGCCAGGTCGGTGGTGCTGTGCACGGGTGGCTGGCAGCAGGCCTACCATTTCAACTCCGCCGCGGCCGACCTCACCGGCGACGGCCAGGCCATGGCCTTCCGCGCGGGCGCCGAGATGATCGGCATGGAGATGGTGCAGTACATCCCCATGACCATGCTCTGGCCGCCCCTTGCCCGCAAGAGCATCCTCCCCTATATCATGATGGAGACCGAGGTCGGTCCCCTTGTCCAGCTCCTCAACGGCGAGGGCGAACGCTTCATGCAGCGCTACGACCCCACCACCATGGAGCAGTCCACCAAGGAGATCGTGGCCATCGCCAGCGAGCTGGAGGTGGAGGCGGGGCGCGGCAGCCCCCACGGCGGCGTCTTCTTCGCCCTCAAGCACCTCACGCCGGAGGGGATCGATTTCGTATGGGGAAAGTTCGTCGAGTTCCTCGACCAGAACGGCGACAAGCGCTCCGAGTTCCGCAAGCTGTTGCCCCACCTGCTGGAGATGGCCAAGACGGAGGACCTGGAGGTGGGCAACGCGGTGCACTTCATGGTGGGCGGCATAAAGGTCGACGAGCGCACGCGCACGGGCGTCCCCGGCCTTTACGCCGCCGGGGAGTGTTCGGGCGGATTATGGGGCTCGGTGCGCGTGGCATCCGCCACCACCCAGGTGGGGGCCCAGGGCCGCATCGCCGGCGAGACCTGCCCGGAATACGTGGGGAGCGTGGAGCACGCCGAGCCGGAGAGGGCCCAGCTGGAGGCCGTGCGGGAGAGGATCATGGCCCCCCTGGAGAGGAGCGACGGCGCCCGGCCCATAGAGGTCCTGGAGAGGATGTACGGTATCACGGACGAATACCTGCGCGTCATCCGGGACGGCGAAGGGCTCCAGAACGCCTACGACGAGCTGAACTGGCTGCGGCGGGACGAGGCCTCGCGCCTGCACGTCACCGCCTCACGCACGAGGCGCCTGAACCGGGAATGGCATCTGTGCCTGGAGCTGGAGAACATGCTCCTGTGCCTGGAGATGAGCGCGCTGGCTTCCCTCAGGCGGGAGGAGAGCCGGGGCGGCTTCTACCGCAGCGACTTCCCCTATACCGATAACGACCGCTGGTGCGTGAACGCCGTCATCTCGAACCGGGACGGCGAGCCGTCGCTGCGCCTGGAGAAGCCGGTGGTGACCAGCATGCAGCTCCCCTCCGGCAGGATGACCTTCGAGGAGGCAGTGGCCTCAGGGACCGCATCCCTCAGGCGCGGGGAGGTGGAACAGCCATGACCCGCCCGACCATCAAGGTGCGCTGTTTCCGTTACGACCCGGAGACGGATGCCGAGCCGCGTTTCCAGGAATACCAGGTCCCCATGGAGGACGGCGAGATGTCCGTGCTCGACTGCCTGCGGCACATAAGGGAACACCTGGACCCCGGCCTGGCCTTTTTCGCCGGATGCCACCTGGGATTCTGCCAGCGCTGCACCCTGAGGGTGAACGGCAAGGTCGTGCTGGCCTGCGAGACCACGGCCGGGGGCGACATGGACCTGGAGCCGGTCAACGCGGATGAGGTCATCCGCGACCTCTGGTGCGGCAGCACCTAGGGGGGGCCTGACCCCATAAAGAAAAGGAGGTAGGGACAAGATGGCCGACGAGAGGAAGGATTTCGACCTGGAGGTCCTGGGGCCGGCCCTGGGAGAGAGGACGGAGAAGAAGGAGCGATACATCGACGCGCCCCTGGCCATGCAGGCCAAGCTGTTCACCACCATGGCCAAGGAAGTCATCGAGCGTTTCGGCGACGAAGGCCGGGAGGCCGTCATCGCCGCGGTGAAAAGGTTCGGGGAAGAGCGCGGCCGCCGCATGGCAGAGCGCGCCGCCGCCGAGGGCAGGGAGAACAGCTTCGCCAGCTTCCTGGTCCTTTCCGACCTGGATACGGGCTATCACCAGATGGTGCCCGAGGCCATGGAGGGGGCGCTGAAGGTCACCATCTCCCACTGCCCCTTCGCCGCCGCCTGCGCGGAATGGGGCCTTTCCGAATACGGCAAGTATTTCTGCCAGGAGATAGACGCCGCCATCATGCGTGGATACAACCCGGAGAGATACGAGACGGCATGCGAACGCAATCTCACAGAGGGCGCCGAAACCTGTGTCATCGTCTATAAGTTCAAATGATGAAGCCGGAAGGAGAGAGTCACATGGACTGGGATAAACTGGGATATGATGCCGTTGAGACACTTTGCGAGTACCTGCGCATCGACACCACCAATCCTCCCGGCAACGAGGCTCCGGGGGCGGAGTTCCTGGGAGACGTCCTGCGCGGGGAGGGCATCGAGTTCAGGCTGTACGAGAGCGCCCTCGGGCGTTCATCCCTCCTGGCGCGGCTGAGGGGCTCCGGGGAAGGCAGGCCGCTCATCCTCCTCAACCACATAGACGTGGTCCCCGCCAATCCCGAGAACTGGCAGATCCACCCCTTCTCCGGCGAGATCGCCGACGGTTTCATCTGGGGGCGGGGGGCCCTCGACATGAAGGGCATGGGGGTGATGGAGCTCATGGCCTTCATCGCCGCCGCCCGCGAGGGCCTCGAACTCGGCCGCGACGTGGTCTTTTTGGCCGTCGCCGACGAGGAGGCGGGAGGCTACTCCGGGGCGAGGATGCTCCTCGAGAAACACCCGGAGGAGCTGGAGGCCGACCTGGTCATCAACGAGGGCGGTTACGCCACCATGGACCTGGTGCCCGGCAAGCCTTTCTTCATGATCGCCAACGCGGAGAAGTACGGTTACTGGCTGCGCCTGAGGCGCCGCGGCATAGGCGGCCACGGCTCCATGCCCACCGGCCAGGGCGCACTCGACCACATGGTCCCAGCGCTTGCCAGGCTCCTCGCCAGCAAGCGTCCCATGAGCATCAATCCCACCATGCAGGCATTCTTCGCGCGGCTGGCCGAGCACTGGGAGATCCTCTTCCCCTACCGCGATGACGGGAGCCTCGAGACCCTGGAGAGGCTGGTCGAGGAGAACAACCTAGCCGCCCTGCCCGCCCTGAGCGCCGTGGTCCGCGACACCGTGAGCCTGAACATGCTCAACGCCGGGGTGAAGATAAACGTCATCCCCGACGAGGCGGAGGCCTTCCTCGACTGCCGCCTGCTGCCGGAGACGGAGGGGGACGACTTCCTGGCATATATAAGGGAGGCGCTGGGCGATCCCGACATGGAGGTCGACGTGTTCATGGACATGGAGAGGGCCCCCGCCTCTCCCCTCGAGGGCCTTTTCATCGCGGCGATAGAGAGGGCCGTTCGCGCCAACTACCCGGACGCCGTCAGCAGCCCCTTCATGCTCTCGGGGCTGTCCGACTCCCGCTTCTTCCGCGCCCGAGGCATTCCCTGCTACGGCATCATCCCCGCCCGCCTCGGCCTCGCGGACCTGACGCGCATCCACGGCGTGGACGAGAGGATAGCCGTGCAGGACGTGAAGGACGGGGTGAAGTTCCTCTACGACCTCATCGTGGAGACCTGCCGGCCCTAGTCCGGCGTTCGTATCCGCGGGGCCCCGGTCTACTGCAGGGCGACCATCTCGTGCAGGGTGGTGCCGGTCTCTGAGAAGCTGCGCCCCCCGTGCTGTGCGCGCAGGGTGAAATCCGACTCGAAACGGAACCATCCCGGCCGCATTAACCTGTTCATCAGCCAGCGCACGGCCGGGTTCATGACGATAGGGTTCATCTCCCTGAGGAGGTCGCCAGAGTCGATGATGCGCCTCACGTCGAAGCGCAGGTAGACCTCGCCGCGTATCTCCATCTCCAGGACGGACGGATAGGTGCGGTTGGCCTTGCGGTTGAAGGTGGCCCCGCTCTCCCTCAGCTCCATCTCGCCCGAGGAGAGGACGACCTTGTCCTTATACGCCAGCATGAGGGGCTTGGAGGCCACGTTACCGAAGCGCTTCTGGGTGCGCACGTAGGCATAGAGGAGGGTGAAGTCGTCGGTGTACAGCCTTCCCCAGTACCACCAGGAGATGATGCGCCGCGCGTCGGTGGTGATCACGTTGTGGTCGTGGTAGCCGATGCCCTTCGCCTGCAATGTCTTCCCCTCGAACTTCACCGTGCCCTCGACCCTCGCGCGCGGAATGGGCACCACCCAGCTGAAGTAGCCGCGGTCCCCGTACCTGGTCCTGCCCTTGCCCGGCTTCCAGCCCGGCAGCTCGCTCACGAAGGTGAGGTCCAGCTCCATGCCGTCCTCGGATATGAAAAGGTGGTGCGTGGGCAGGTCCCCCTCCTCCGGCCACTCCGCCCAGCAGTGGTTACTCCCCACCCACACGTCGCATTTCTCCTCCGAGGCGCGCAACTCGGAGACGGGGAACTTTTTCACCACCGAGAGCTTCTCGCCCGACGGTTTGTACACGTGTATCTCTATGCCCGGCTTGCGCGTCATCAGCTCCGAGGCCTGCAGGAAGCCCACCACCACGTGACCGTCCTCCAGGCGCGCGTCGAAGTACCACCACTCGCCGTAGAACCTGCTCCTGCTGGCCTCACGGTTGATGGCATTCTCGCGCGCGGTGATGGGGATGATGGTCCCGTCCCTTTCCCCCGGTCCAGACCATTCGTCAATAACCGGCTCTACCCTCATGCCGCCTCCCCCCGTCAACATATAAAGACTCCGATAGTGTCTAGATTATAGCATTTCAAGCGGGGTGGATGATCACCGCCAGCGAAGCCTGCGTGCCCGCCGCTAGCTGTTCCGGGATCCTCCCCAGGCTCGATCCGAAACGCAGCCTGGAGACGACCGTGGTCACCACGATAAGGTCCTGCGCGGTGGACCTGGCGGCAACGTCCTTGACGACGTTTCTCCCGAGCTTGTACACCTTATGCTGCGGGGCGGAAACCATCGCTCCCATACGCTCCCGGATCCCCTCCAGGTAGGCGTCGTCGCAAAGGACCATGATCGGGAGGTTGAGGGAGGACGCGATAACCGTCACCGTCCCCAGTATCTCCTCCAGGGTGCCCAGGACCATGCTGTTGGGGGGCACCACCAGCAGGAGTCGTTTCATCGCGTTCACCGGAGTGCGGATCCGCCCCACCATCACCGGCACCTCCACCGTTGACAGTACCTGGTCGATTATGTCCCCCAGGGTCCCTTCCCGCACCGGCCTGTCTCCGTGCCATCCCAGAACGATCATGGTGGCGCGGTTCTCCATGGCGGCATTGAGTATGCCGCCCGCCACGGAAATGTCCACCCTCGCCAGCAGCCTCGTGTCTCCGTCGGACCCGTCGATCCTCACGACGTCCTCGGGCGGTTCCATCTCCTCGGGATCGTAGTAGCACTCCCCCTCATAGCGCGAGGTTACGTGCAGCGGGAAGAGCTTGCCTTTCGCCGAGCGGGCAAGTATGCCCGCCATGGCCAGGAGGTTCTCCTGGGTGGTCGGGTTGGAGACCGCCACCATGATCCTCTTGTATCGCGACTCGATCTCCTCCGGCACCGTGGAGGGGGCAAGACGCATCCCGAACCGCTGCACGATTATGGACGAGGTGATGCAGGTGACCATGACCATTACCACCCCCCCGTTGAACACCGCCTCGGGGAGCATCCCCATCTCCACCCCCACCAGGAGCACCGCCAGGGTGGTGGTGGCCTGCGCCTGCGATATGCCCCACAGGGTGAGCAATTCGTCCCGGGTGTAATGGAATATGCCGGTGACTATCCAGGCGGGGATGAGCTTGGAGAGGTAAACCGCCGCGACCATCATCCACCCCGCCATGGCCGTGCTGGGCTCGGTGAACACGGTCACGGGGTCCACGATCATGCCTATGTAGATGACGAATATGGGTATGAAGAAGGCCTCGCCCAGGAAGAGTATGCGGTCGACCACCGGGCTGCGTGAGGGCAGGGTCGAATTCACGGCCAGCCCGGCGAGGAAGGCCCCGATGATCACGTGCATGTCGATGACCTCGGCCAGCACCGCCGCGGCGAACAGCACGACCAGGATGAACTGGAATTCCACCGCGCTCCCCCTGAAGCGTCGGAAGAACATCTTTCCCAGGCGCGGAACCACGAAGAGGATCAGGGTGGTATAGGCGATCATTATCACCACCAGGAGGAAGATGTCGAGAGCGGAAGAGCCCCCGTCCCCGGACCTGACCACGTACGCCAGCACCAGCAGGGCCGATACGTCGGTGAACACCGTGGCCCCCACGGAGGCAGCGACGGCGTCGTTGCGCAGCACCCCGAGGCGGCTCAACAGGGGGTAGTTGATGAGGGCGTGGGAGGCGATGACCGCCCCCAGGAGGAAGGAGCTGCTCAGGGAGTAACCCAGCCACCATCCCAGCAGCACCCCGGTTACCATGGGAAAGGCGAAGGTGAAAGCGCCGAACACGATGGCCTGGTTGCGCACGCGCTTGAATTGGCGCAGGTCTATCTCCAGGCCCACGCTGAACATGAGGTAGACAAGGCCGGCTATGGCCAGCGTCTCTATGGTGTATTCCGGCGACAGGAGGTTGAGCGCGTGCGGGCCGATGATGATGCCGCCCACGATCAGCCCGACTATGCCCGGGAGGCGGAAGCGCTGCATGAGCAGGGGGGCGATGAGGATGACCGTCATGATGGTCAGAAAGACCGTCACCGGGTTCTGCAGCAAAGGCTCTTCCACGCTGTCTCCATGTCCGCTTACCTGCCCCGTCCGATACCGTTCAAGTATAAGCGCCCATGCCGCGCGGCGCTTGCGCCACTGACCGCGTCCGCGCGCTCACTCCCCCTTCTCCACCTTTATCCTCCTTGGCGCGCTGTACCAGGGCGGGCCTCCCGCCGCCCATTCCTCCACTCCCACCTTCTTTATCTTGAGGCCGCATGGAGTGCGGCCGCTGACGCTCTTCATTCATACTCGCGCAGCAGGCGGCGGAAGTAACCGTGCCTCGCCGCGTCAGCCTTCTCCCACAGGGGCTTCACCTTTTCGGCCCAGGCCCCGAACGCGACCGGGTGTTCCGGATATGCCTCGTAGAGTTTCCTGAGGGTAGCTGCCGTCATGCCCATCTTGACGATGGCGGCGACCGAACCGGGGCGCAGCTTCCCCGTGGCGATACCGGCAAGAAGGGCCGGAAGCGATCTCAACGCTGTGGCCGGGTCCGACTTCAGTTCATACTCGAGGTTGAGCGCCCGCGTCCCCTCCTCGCTGAAGATGCCGGGGACGGTGAAGAGGAAATCGATCTCCTCCTGCGAGAGGGAAACGACGGCGGGCATCGCCGCCGCGAGAAAGGCGAACTTGGCGCCCTGGTCGCGGAAGTAACGCGCATTGTAAGGCCAGAGGGCTTCCCGCGTGAGGTCGTCGCGCGCCAGCGCGTCCGCTGCGACCTCTGCGGCGATGGCACAGGCGGTGAAGGCGGAGGTCACACCCTCACCATTGAACGGTTTGTTCAAGAAGGCGGCATCGCCCACCACCATGAGGCCGCTGTCCAACAGGGAGAGCGGCGGGCGGCGGTAAGGGACCCTGCCGCCGGTCGAACTCACGGCCCGCCCCGTGAAGGGCAGGGTCGCCGCGAAGGCCTGCTGCCTTTTCCTCGCGCCCTCGGGGCTTGCGGGCATGCCCACCCCTACGATGAGCTCGTCCCCGTAGCTGGGCGCATACCATCCCTGGAAGTGCAGGAAAGAGTTTATGTCCGCGCCCACCTCGCCCTGGAGGTCACCCCAGGACTCCATGTAGACGATGAGGGTATCCAGGTCGGCGATGGGATCGTTCTCGATCCAGGGGCTGTCCGGCAGGCTGGTCCTCACCGCCCCGTCAATGCCCGACGCGTCCACCACAAGGCGGCAGGTGACCTCGATGTCTCCCTCCGATCCCGACGCCTCGACACCGGCGGGGAAGCCTTTCTCCCTGATCACCCTCCTGAACTCCACCTTCTCCAGGATCTCCGCTCCCGCCTTCCTCGCATAGGAGTGGAGCCTGCGCATGAAGGCCGGCTTGTCCATGTCCAGGGTCGCGAACCTGGCCGTCGCCCTGTTGCGGTGGTCGGGAGACCACATGGTTATGGTTTCCAGGCGGTGCAGCAGCTCTTCCCCCTCCGGAAGCGGTATGCCGAACCTCTCGAATGCCTCCTCCTCCATGTGGAAGGGCCCGATCCTCGTTCCCAGGTTTTCCAGCTCATCCTTTTCCAGCACCAGGCAACGGTACCCGGCCTCAGCGAGTCTCCAGGCAAGGTATGTCCCGGAGGTCCCCGCCCCCACGATCGTCACGTCCACCTCGCGAACAGACATAGTAAACCTCCCTGAGCCCGTGAGCCTGCAACACGTCTATTTTAACAACCCGCGGAGACCTGGTGCGCGGCTAAGCGTACATGTGCACGCGGAGTGTATGGCCCTTCGCCCTGATTTTCGTTAAAATATTTTATTACGGATCGGGGGGATGCCGGTAACGATAGAGAAAAATCCTGCCGGAATGCGTCCGGCCCGCCATGGGGGAAACATGAGCAAGGACACAACGGAGAGATCCAATATTTTCTTCCGCGCGGTGGAGGCCTTCCTTCTCGGGGTCTTCCACGCGACCGGCTTCCTGTTCCGTTATATGCCTCCCCGCGTAATGGACGCCCTCTTCTCCGCCCTGGGCGCCCTGGTGTTCTATCTCAGGCCCGGGATGAGGCGCCGCCTGGTGGCCAAACTCTCCGACGCCATGCTGGAGATAAAAGACCGCCGCCACCTGGCGCGCATCGGCAGGGAGGTGTGTTCCTCCGCCCTGCGCCCCATCTACGACCTCTATCTTTTCGGCACGCACGAGGAGCGCTTTCTGCGCGGACTGCGCGTGGAGGGCATGGAGAACCTGGACCGGGCCGAATCCCTCGGCAGGGGCGTACTGCTGCTGGGCTCACACCTGGGCGCCTTTTGCCTGCGCCTGGCGGTGATGATGCGGCTTGGAAAGCCCTACACCCCGGTGATGTACAATCCCGAAAGCTCGCCCGTGTCCAGGTACGTGAAAGCCATGTCGGATTACGGCAGTTCCCTGGGCTACGATCCCGAAGGCAATCCCGTGATATTCGCGGGAGAGGACGCTGTTTCCGGCATAGAGGGGCAACTGGCAAAAGGAGGGAAGGTGTCCATCAACTTCGACGTGGACGGCGGATTCGTGGTCGACTTCATGGGCAGGCCCGCCGCCATGGCCAGCGGCGCCGCGCACTTCGCCCTCAACACGGGCGCGGCCATCGTCCCCTTCGCGCTGCTGCGGGGAGAGGGGGTCTTCGACCACCGCATGAGGATCTGCGAACCGCTGCAATATCGGCTGAGCGGCGACCGCGCACAAGACCTCGAGACCATCATGACCGCGGTGGCCAAGGCCGGCGAGGACCTCATCCGCGAGACCCCCGGCCAGTGGATGAGCTGGTTCGGCCTGTGGCAATGGTGGGACAAGGCCGCCGAGATCATGGAAGCCCGCGAAGAGAACGTGCGGCAGCCCGTCGAAGCGGAAGCCCCCTCGCCCGCCTCCGCACGGTAATAGGCGAAGGAGGTACGGGAGACATGGAAGTGAAGAGAGAGCTGCTGGCGCCCTGCGGGCTGTACTGCGGCGTGTGCGCCGTGCTCATCGCCCACCGCGATGGCAACGACAAGTTCAAGGAGAAGCTGGTCTCGGTTTACGGCGTGAGTTCGCCGGACGATATCCGCTGCGGGGGGTGCCTCTCCGAGGACCGTTTCTTCTACTGCCAGGCATGCCCCATACGGGACTGCTGCGCGCAGAAGGGGCTCGAGGGCTGCCACCAGTGCGACGAATGGCCCTGCGACCTCATCGAGAACTTCCCCCTTCCCGTCGGGAAGAAGGTGATCATGCGCGCCGTTCCCGCCTGGAAGGAACTGGGTACCGAGGCCTGGGTGGAAGCGGAGGAGAAACGCTACACCTGCCCCGAGTGCGGTTATGCCCTCTTCCGGGGCGCGAAGAGGTGCCGCGGATGCGGCGCCGACGTGGACGTCGATTAAGGGAGGAAAGGTCACCCGGCGACTGCACCCGCCCATTCAGCACACGTTCCCTCTTCGTCTGCCACAGGTGGGGGAAACACCTATACTTGAAGTCGTCCGGTCCGGCCCTGCACGGGGTTTTCATCCGCTATATGCTCTCCCGCCACGAGAACGTCTTCGTCCCCGCCTATTTCGACTTCGACCTGGAGGGCAGGCTCAAGAGCCTGGGCGCCAACGTCGAGGAGAAGCGCCCGGTGCTGAGGGGCGTGGGCAGGATCCTCAAATGCCGCAAGCCTTTTCCACTTTAACGCCACCCCGGAAAAGCGGCGGCGCCCCTGGGGTCACATCTTTATTATTGAAGAGATATGTTTATTAAGGATCTTCAAGTCATTTAATGGCTGCATTAATTGTTCGGCTTGTTTAATCTGCACACGCCTTATCCCAAACCCTGCCATCGCTCCGGCCTGGTCAACCTCTACCCTGCGTAAGGCGGTACGGGCACGGTATCCCTCTCCGCCGCCCGAGTTGAATGCTTCTTTGTAAGCGCGCATGGTCTCGTCATCTTTGCATTATTAGCCTGAATATTCCATTTGTGCATATCTTATGCCATGATGTCCAGCTCAGTCGCAGGCTTTTCATTTAACCGGTATTTCCTATCTCATATGCACCATTTAAAAAGGGCTGCGTCGCTGCGTTCGCAAGGTCGAGACACAGGCCGGGTTTTACCCCGAGTGTGACGCTCGTCATGCCGCCGTCAAGTGCCCCGTCAAAGCCGTCGAAAGAACATATAAAGTGCAGCGGCTTATCCATACCGGATCAGTGTTGGGAGGATAGAGATGGATTTCTTCAATTGGCTTAGCCCGGGTCCCAGGTTCGAGAGGACGGGCGCGGACCTCGCGGACATGGTGGTCGCAGACGCCAGGATCTTCACCTCCGACGCCGCCCGTCCCCGGGCGAGCGCCATGGCGGTGAGGGGCGGGCGCATAATCTACGTCGGGGACGACGGCGGGGCGGCAGTGCACGTGGGGCAGGATACGCGCTTGATCGACGGCAGGAAAAGGGTGCTCACGCCGGGATTCATCGATAACCACTGCCACGTGGTGTGGATAGGCGGCATGACGGCCATCATGACCCCACGGCTGTTGGAGGCCGCGAACCTGGAGGAGATGCTCGAGATGGTCCTCGACCAGTCCCGCGCCAACCCTGACCTCCCCTACGTATCCGGGGTGGGATGGAGGTTCGAATATGCCCCGGGAGGGGCCCCGGACCGCGAGGTGATGGACAGGGTGGTCAAGGACCGGCCGGTCCTGCTCATGTCCATCTGCGGCCAGTGCGGGTGGATCAACACCCGCGCCGCCGAGCTGCTTGAGGAGAGGAATCCCCAGGCCCTGGGCCGCCTCGCTCCAAGGCTCGACGCTTCGGGGGCCTGTACCGGCGCACTGGACCACTTCCACTCCTTCTCTCCTCTGGACTTCTTCAGCGAAGAGGAGATCGCGCCCGTGTTCGAGACGGCGGTGCCGGAGGCCATAGCGGCGGTGATGGACGAGGCGGTCTCGGCAGGGGTAACGGCCATGGACGACGTGCAGTTCTACCGCCCCTTCGTCCCCTATGTGATCAAGTACCGCGAAAGCGGCATCTTCGACAAGGTGCGGCTGCGCGGTTCTCTCTACGTGGACCCCCACGACCTGGAGGACGAGGGCAGGCTGCGCGATGACCTCGCCTGGTGGAAGGATACCGCCGGGGAGTCGGATGAGCGCCTGACCCTGGGCAAGTCCGTGAAGTTCTACATCGACGGCACTGTGGGCAACCGCACCTCTTTCTTCCTGGAGCCTTACTGCGACGACCCGTCCTATTACGGCAGGCCCGACTGGACGCAGGAGGACTTCGACCGCGTGATCGAGATCGCCGACGGCATGCACCTCCAGACCTGCACCCACGCCATCGGCGACGCCGGCATACGCCGGGTGATAGACTCCTGCGAGCGCGCGCGCGGGATCAACGGCGAGTGGGACTCGCGCCACCGCCTCGAGCACTGCGAGTTCCCCACCCCGGATGACCGGGAGAGGATGGCGCGGCTGGGCATGCACGCGGCCATGCAGCCGACGCATTCCTTCGGAGACGAGGTGGTGGAACGCTTCCTGGGACACGAGAGGATGCAGGGCTGGCATCCATGGCGCAGCCTGGAGAGAGCGGGGGTCCCCTTGTCCTTCGGGAGCGACTGGTGCAACTCTCCCTTGAATCCCTTCTACGGGCTACTGCTCGCCACCACCCGCATGA
The DNA here is from genome assembly GCA_028697145.1 of Actinomycetota bacterium. GTDB lineage: Bacteria > Actinomycetota > Geothermincolia > Geothermincolales > RBG-13-55-18 > SURF-21. The sequence continues at coordinate 22,444 of JAQVFR010000035.1, forward strand.
ACTACAAGGGCAAGACCGACTGGGCGCCGGAGGAGAAGATCGCCATCGAGAACGCGGTCCGGCACTGGACCATCGACTCCGCGCGTGCGCTCAAGATGGAGGACGACATCGGCTCCCTCGAGGTGGGGAAACGCGCCGATTTCGTCATCTGGAATACCAGCCCCCTCAAGGTGAATTCCTGGTGGTTCATGCTCACCCACGAGATGGACCTGGGTAAGCTCGAGGGCTTCGTGGACCTCACTGCGGTGAACGGAGAGGTGGTCTACGAGAAGACCTGAAGCTGAACCCCGTGCAAAGGGCGTAACCGGGCCGCGGTTGATTCGTAGCCGGATGTCCCGGGCACAGGCACCTTGCCGTGCATGCAGCCTGGGGCGTCGCACTTGCTTGATCCCATGGTCTTCATGGTTTTACGCATGGGTGGGGAGATGCCAGCCTGATTTGCTACTATATAGAAGCCTGCTAAATATCATCCGGCAAACCAGGGTCCGTCCATCAGCGGTGGCGACGAAGCCAGGGAGGTTTCGCATGGAGATGCTCGGTCCGGCAAAGCGGTTCGACGAGGAAGCGTGCACGCGCTGCGGCCTGTGCTTCAGCGAGTGCCCGGTGATGGGCCTGCCGGTGAAGACGGCTCGGGAGGAGATCCGGCGCCTCATCGCCGGAGAGCCCACGAAGCACGTGCTGCGCAAGTGCGCCAGCTGTTTCGCCTGCGACCATATCTGCCCCGAGGGGTGCAATCCCACCGAGCTGGTGCTGCAGCGCTGGCACGAGCAGTACGAGCGGGAGGGGCTGCCCGTTCGCGCCAGGTACTACTCGCCCCACGAAGAGCTCAACTTCCGCACCTACGTGGTGGCCAGGATGCCTGCTGGGGAGCGGGAACTCATCCGCAAGTGGGCAGACCACTCCCCGACAGAGGAGATACTCTACCCCGGATGCAACATCATCACCGCCCCGTTCATCACGCAGACAAAGGCCCTGGGGGGACTGGACATCCGTGGCACCCTGGACTACTGCTGCGGCGAGACCTACTACCGCATGGGCCTTTTCGATGAAGTGCAGAAGGTGGCCCGCCGACTGGAGAGGTACTTCAAAACCCTCGGCGTGAAAAAAGTGAACCTCCTGTGCACGGCGGGGTGCAACATGTTCATGAACGTGCTCCCCGCCTACGGCGTGGACTTCGACTTCGAGGTGCGCCCCTACCTGCCCGTCATCCTGCGTAAACTGGAGGACGGGGAGCTGGAGATAGTGAGGAGGCTGGAGGGCACGGCCACCATCCAGGAGTCCTGCTACGGCAAACAACTCGGCGATGAATACATGGACGTCCCCCGCCGCATCCTGGAACTCATCGGGTTGGAGGTGGTGGAGGAGAAGAAGCGGCGGGACTGTGCGCTGTGCTGCGGCATCGCCGGCGGTTTTCCGCCCGACTCCGGCTACCACATCATGGACGTGACCCTGGCCACGGTGAAGAGCCTGCTGCAGTCGCGCGGGACCGGGGCCGATTACACCGTGGGTTACTGCGCCGGCTGCCTGCAGATGCTCTCCACCGGACGCGTGCTCTTCCCCCTGGGCGGTCCCGTTTACCACGTCCTGGAACTGCTCTCCGAAGCCTTGGGTGAGGAACCGCAGCACCCCATGAAGTGGCGCGCACGCGCTTTCCTCGCGGGCACCATGCGCCATCAGCTGCCTCTCACCCTTTCCAGGAAAAAGTACCGCATCCCGGAGATACCCGAGGTCCCGCCGGGCGCGGGCTCTTGACGCATGGCGGCACGGGGTGGATATGAGACGGCGGAGGACGCCGGAACATACAGGGGGTAGATAAGCTATGGCTGTACGTGAATTCCGTTTCTTCCGCGAGGACCTCTGCGACCGCTGCGGCGACTGCTTCGCGGCCTGCCCCTACCTGGAGCTGCCGCAGGGGGAGGCGAAACGCGAGATAGGCGGCCTTATCGAGCGCGGCTCCTCCCTCGCCCTCGAGGTATGCAACACCTGTCACACCTGCGACGCCGTCTGCCCAAACGGCGCCGACCCCTACGAACTGGTGCTGGAGCACTGGAGCGAGCGGCGCAAGCAGGGATTGCCCACCACCGCCAGGCTGGTCACGCCGTCGGAGCCATGCAACATCTGGTCCTGCCTCAAGGCGGTGATGCCTGCGGATGAGCTGGCGCTGCTGCGCTCCTGGGACGATTTCTCCCCCTGCGAGGAGATATGCCTCACCGGTTTTTACACCAGCGTGGTCCCCTATCTCCTGCAGGCATCGGTGCTGGAGGGCCTGCCGAAGATCGTAGGCTCGGAGGCGCTCTTCGGCTGTGCGGGAGATATCTACAAGACGGGCCGTTTCGACATGGTGGAGCAGATAAGCCGCCGCCTGGAGCGCGTCTTCTCGGAGATGGGCGTGAAGAAGGTGGTCTGCTCCATGAGCGCCGAGGGCATGGTGCTCGAGGAGATCCTCCCCCGCCGCTTCGGGGCGGACTTCGCCTTCGAGGTGGAGCCCCTGGACGTGTGGCTGCTGCGCAAGCTGCAGGAGGGGGAGATCGTGCCCGTCAGGGAGTTGGGCATGAAGGTGACCGTGCACGACAACTGCCTCTCCAAGATGCAGGGGGGCAGGCTGCAGGAGGTCAACCGGGAGATCGTGCGGCGCACCGGCTGCGACATCGTGGAGATGCGGCACACCCGCGAGCGCTCCATGTGCTGCGGCTTCGGGGCCGCCGCCGCCCGCTTCCGGGTCATGGACATCATGTCCTCGGGCTGGCGCCGCCTGAAAGAGATCGAGGCCACGGGGGCGGACGCCGCCGTCATCTACTGCCCCGCCTGCCTCTTCATCCTCTCGGTGATCAAGGAGATGGCGGGCTCCAGGATGCCCTTCTACCATCCCGTGGAGCTGGTGGAGATGGCCGCGGGAGGAGAGCCGCCGCGCCGCCACGAGGACAGGGCCTGGGACATGGCGGCGGTGATAAGCAATCACCTCGTCAAGTACGCTCTCTTCCCATCCTACCGCAAGAGCTTCCAGCCCGCCTTCATCTCCCCCGAAATACAGCCCCTGCCGCAGCTGCCGCGGGGAGACCGCCTGCGCATGAAGGCCCTGGCCGCCCTTTACCACAGCCCGGTCGTACAAAACAGGATCATGCGGTCCGTCATCTCCCTCGGCTTCAAGGCGGCGGTGGCGGCCTACGACGTGAGGCATTGGGGTCAAGCCTCGCCGCGTGCCTGAGGCATTGGGGTCAAGCCTCGCCGCGTGCCTGAGGCACGCACGGCGGCGCTGCACTCCGAACTTCAAGGCGCCGGGGATGCCGCTCAGGCGGACAGGGTGATCGGGAGATACGATTGGACTTCGGTGAATGCGACCGGAAGGGGGTATGGCGGTGATCGAGAAGGGGGATTTCGACTTCTTCCGCTACGAGGACTGCGACATGTGCGGCGACTGCCTCGTGCGCTGCCGGTATATGGACCTGAGCCGGGAGGGGGCCGTGAGGGAGATGAAGCGCCTGAGGGCCGGTGAGCCCACGCGCGTGGTACACCGAAAATGCATCAGCTGCTACGCCTGCAACGCCTTCTGCCGCAACGACTGCCATCCCTACGAACTCATCACCAGCGCCTGGCACCGGCGCTACCGGGACGTGGGCCTGCCAGTGCGGGCCTCATACCTCATGCCCGCATCCTCCCCCAACTTCCGCACCGACATAGTAAAGAACATGGCGCCCTGGGAACGGGAGCTGCTGCGCGAGTGGAAAAACACCCCGCCCGAGGGTGAACTCGTCCTCTACCCCGGCTGCAATGCCCTCACCCTCCCCCACCTCCTGCACGCCCCCTACATGGAGGGGGTGGTGGTCTCCGGCGACTTCGACCTCTGCTGCGGCGAGATGTACTTCCGCATGGGCCTCTTCGACGTGGTGGAGAGGGTGGCGGAGAAACTCACCGCCCATTACCGGGGGCGGGACATCGGCACCATGCTCTTCGTCTGCCCCGCCGGGCTGAACATGTTCCGCAACGTCCTGCCGGGACAGTTCGGGGCGGAGCTTCCCTTTCAGACCAGGTTCCTGGGAGATTACCTGCTGGAGAAAGTGGAGGCGGGGGAACTCGAGATCAGAAAGCCGCTCGACCGCTCCATCGCGCTGCACGATTCCTGCCACGGCCGCATCCTCGGCAAGGAGGTCACTGAGTCCGCGCGCAGGCTGTACTCCCTCATGGGACTGGAGATGCGCGAGATGACGCGCAACCCCGACGAGGGCCTGTGCTGCGGCATGGCGGCGGGCTGCAAGCGCTACCGCCCCGAGGACATGTTCCTGGCGGCGGTGAAAGAGCTGCGCGCGGCATCCAGTACCGGCGCGGACGAGCTGGCGACCTACTGCGGGGGCTGCCACCTCACCCTGGCTATGATGCGCTGGCTCTACCCCACCCGCCAGCCGGTGTTGCACCTGCTGGAGTACCTGCAGGAGGCCACGAGCCAGGAGCCCTATCGTCCCGCCGCCAGGCGCACCCTGCGCATGCTGGGCAACGTGGCGGTCAAGGCCTTCCCTAAGTTGTTCTCCCGCGAGACCTACCGCATCTAGGTATAGGGGGTCAGCCCTTAACATTCATCATTTTGGCCGAGCCGTCCTCCCATCTCAGCCAGATCCATCTTGCAAAGCATATAAACGTATGCGTCAAGCTCTCTAACGGTGTAGATGGAACATGCGTACGTACAAGCGCTGCGAATATTTGTTATTGGCAAGTAAATGATGAATGTTAAGGGCTGACCCCAGGATAGTTGAACGGCGATGCATGCTGGACGATAATTATTACGGTCTTGCCGCGGGAAATCGCCCCGGCACCTGCAACACACACCTTGTCTAGGAGGGAGAAAGAGATGGACTTCGCACTGAGCGACGAACAGAAAGCCCTGAAGCAGACGGTGCACGAGTTCGCGGAAAACGAGATCAGGCCCATCTCCATGGAGATGGACGAGAAGGGCGAGTTCGCCTGGGACGTGGTGCGCAAGGCGGCCAGGCTCGAGCTGACCTACTCCGGCGTGCCGGAGGAATACGGCGGCCCCGGCCTGAGTATGCTGGACAACGTCATCGTCATCGAGGAGCTGGGGTGGGGGTGCGTGGGCATAGCGTCGGCCATCGCCCTCAACCAGATCGCCATCCTCCCCGTCCTGCTGGCGGGGACGGAGGAACAGAAAAAGCGGTACCTCCCCCGCATCACCGACTCCGACAACCCGCGCCTCTGCGCCTTCGGCCTCACCGAGCCCGAGGCCGGCTCCGACGCAGCCTCCCTCAAGACGCGCGCGGTGCGCGACGGCGACGACTACGTCTTGACCGGCGGCAAGTGTTTCATCACCAACGGCGGCATCTCCGACTTCTACACCATCTTCACCACCGTGGACCCCGACCAGAAGTACCAGGGCATCACCGCCTTCATCGTGGAAGCCGATACCCCGGGCTTCTCAATCGGCAAGATAGAGCACAAGATGGGCATGCGCGCCTCCCAGACGGCCGAGCTCATCCTGGAGGACGTGCGGGTGCCCGCTTCGAACATCCTGCGCGGCGAGGGACAGGGATTTTACGTGGCCATGGAGACCCTGGACTCCTCCCGCCCCGGCGTGGGCGCCATCGGCGTCGGTCTCGCGCGCGCCGCCTTCGAGGAGGCCCTGGCCTACTCCAGGCAGCGGGTGCAGTTCGGCAAGCCCATCTGCCGCCAGCAGGCCATCGCCTTCATGCTCGCGGACATGGCCACCAAGGTGGATTACGCTCGCCTGCTCTGCTACCGCGCTGCCTGGATGCTCGACAACGGCCTGGACGCCATCAAGGAGTCGTCCATGGCCAAGTACACCGGCACCGACGTGGCCATGGAGGTCGTAACAGACGCGGTGCAGATCCACGGCGGCTACGGTTACATGAAGGAATACCTGGTGGAGAAGTTCTTCCGCGACGCCAAGATCCTGCAGATCGTGGAGGGCACCAACCAGATCCAGCGCCTGGTGCTGTCGGCGCAGCTAATAAACTGAGGGGGCGCCTCCCGGGCGTCCGATTCCGGCGGCGAACTGCTGCTCTCCCGCGTGGACACCGCCGCTATCCCGGGCCTCTTGCCCGTGCGCTGGAGGAGGACCTCGCGCGGTAGAGGGCGCACGCGCCGGCGCCGCGAGGCGCCTGTTGCCTTCCGTCGCTTGTGAAGAATAGGGTATATGGTATGCCGGAGCACGACGCCGAAGACAGCGCCTGCGAGCGTGAGTTGATCATGCTGGGGGAGGGAGAGACGGGGCCCGCCCCCTCGCCGCCTCCCGTTGAAACCGCGGCCAGAAAGCCGCTGAGGGGAAGCGTCCTCTCCGCCTTTGGCTACCGCGATTTCTCTATCATCTGGTCGGGGGCTCTGCTGTCTAACATCGGCACCTGGATTCACATGAGCGCCCTGTTCTGGTACGTAAAGGAGATCACCGGGTCCGATACCTGGGTCGGCCTGGTCACCGTCGCCAATTTTGTCCCCGTCTTCTTTCTGGTCCTCTTCGCAGGCTCCATGGCGGACGTCCTCAACCGCAAGCTCCTCATCATCTTCACCCAGGCGGTCATGATGCTGAGCGCGCTCGCCCTGGGCGTCTTCACCTCTTTCGGCGCATCCAACCTGGCGGTGATAATGGTCATCACCACGGTCATGGGTATCGCCTTCACCTTCAACTTCCCCGCCTGGCGGGCCATCATAACCGACCTCGTGGAGCCCGGGGACATCCTCAACGCCGTGGCGCTGGACGCCGCCGAGTTCAACGTGGCGCGCTTCATCGGGCCCTGGCTGGGAGGAATGATCGTATCCGCATTAAGCGTAAGCGCTGCCTTCTATATCAACGCGGGGAGCTTCCTGACTATTATCGGTGCCCTGATACTGGTGAGGACGAAGACGCCGAGGGGCCCCGCTCCTCCCCACGGGACCCTGAGACACGTCCACGAGATCATCGTCTATGTGCGGAAGAACCATTGGGCTCTTAACGTGCTGGTGGTGCTCAGCGTGGCCTCGATATTCGGCCTGCCCTTCATCGTCCTTTTGCCGGGGATGGCCAAGGACGTGCTGGGAAGCGACGCCCGGGGCTACGGGTTGCTGCTAGGCTTCGTCGGCCTGGGCGCGGCCGCGTCCGCCCCCTTCGTCACCTGGCTCAACCGCCGCTTCAAGGAGAGCGAGATCATCAAGATCAGCGCGTTGATCTCCGGGCTCTTCCTGGTCGGCTTCTCTCTCTCGCGCCTGTTCTGGCTCTCGCTGCTGCTGAGCGCGGGGCTGGGGTCCACCTTCCTCATGCTCTCGGCGGCGGTGAACACCGTGCTGCAGGCCCGGGTGGAGAGGAACATGCGCGGCCGCATCATGAGCATGTACATCTTGGTCTTCCAGGGTCTGATGCCGGTGGGGGGGATCGTCATGGGAACGCTGGCCGACCGCTATTCCGCCCCCTCCGTGCTCCTGGCCGGTGGCCTGGTCTGCGCGGCCATGTCGGTGGCCCTTATCGCGTTCCCGTCATTCCTCAGGGACGTGGTGACCCGCTAAACGTCGCGGAAGGCGCCCGGCCGCCGCCGGGGGTCATTCCAGGCCCCGCCTCCTCCCGGGAACCTACTCCCTGTAGATGTTGGCGTGGCCGAAGCCGGGGGTGCCGAAGGGCAGCGGGAACGGCGGCTCGTCCCGCTCGGTCAGTCCCAACAGCCGGTTCGTTCTCTCCACGCCGACCATGCGCACGCTCCGCTCCAGGCGCCCAACGTAGGGACGCACAAAGCGCTTCCACATCTCCTTGATATAGAAGCTGCGGCGGAACCCCGCCAGGAAACGGTCGAACTCGGCCTGGGCGGCGGCGGGGTCCGACACCGCCATGGCGGCCACTTTGCCCGTGACCAGCGCGCCGCTGATCCCGAAGCCCATGAAGGGGTCGATGGCGCCGGACATGGTCCCGCACATGATCAGCCCGTCCCGGAAGAGCCGGTAGTTGTCCGGCCTGGCCAGGGGGACCGCGCTGACCTGGTAATCCCACTCGTCGTGCTCCACGCCCTCGTTGCGCACCATGAAGTCCTTGTACTTCTCCAGCGCGTCCTCCCCCACCCGTTTCTCGTAGGAGAAGAGCAGGTCGAAGTAATAATTGTTCACGGCGGAGAGATAGCCGTATTCGGTGATGCACTCGTCGAACCACAGCCAGGCGTAATCGGTGAAACCTATCTCGCCACGCGACAGCCACATATACACCATGATGTAGGGCACGCCCACCATCCTGTAGGCGTCGGGGATGAGGCCGCAGGCGATGATGGTGCCCGGCGCGAGGCGGGGCACGTCCTCCGCCCGCAGGGGCGAGGAGAACTCGAACTCCACCCCCAGGTCAAGGCACTCGCGGTAGAGCAGGGTGTCCAGGCTCCCGGGGCGGTCCCCCCTCTCCACGCCGTAGACCTCGTAGACCGGCCACATGGTCCTGGTGTCGTGATAATAAGCGGGGCACTGTATGACCTCGTGGAAAACGGGCGAGACGTCGATCCCGATGTAGCGCGACGTCTTCTCCACGTCGATGGGAGTGACGTGGGTGGAGGGGTTGTAGAGCCTCGACCCGCCGTAGGATTCCTCCGCCTCACGCACCACGACGCGGAAGCCATCCCGCGCCAGGTTGATGGCGGCGACCATGCCGCTCATGCCCGCACCGTAGATGAGCGCCTCTTTCCCAGACATGATGCCCTCCCCGCTGCCGGTACCCCTCCACCGGACGAAAGCGCGGAGCCGCGCGTCCTCCATCCCCTGCATTATGGCATGTGCGCACGCGCACCACCAACCCGCCGCCTGCTCGGCGCCTCCGCGGCGCCAAGAGGTGCGGAGGCCACGGTCCCCGCTCCGGCATGTCAGCGCGGCGCTGTATCCTGTACTCCATGGAGGGAGGGTAAGGGGCCTTCCCGCGACAGATGGGAATATATGGTAGATTACACCGTGCCGGAGCGGATCAACCGCCTGACGGAGGGCCTGGGGGACCTGTGCGCGGAGCGAGTCCTTGCCGAGAAGTGGCTGCTGGCCCCATCCCTGCGGGCCGGCTTCCAGTGGCTGGACGCGGTGACGCGGGCGGGCCGCCCCGTAGTCAACGCGCGCGTGAAGACCCTGCCCGGCATGGCCCTCGAACTGGCCGCGCCTGAGATGGAGCGCAGGGGCCTCTCCCTCGTGGGCGGCATGCGTGCGGAACTGCTCACGGATGGCATCCTCGCCCGCATGCGGGAGGAAGGTGGGTACCTGGCCCGCCTGGAAGCGAGCGCGGGGCTGGTCCGCGCGGCCGCCTCCACCCTGCGCGAACTGCGCCTGTGCGGCATAGCGGCGCAGGACCTCTCGCCGCGCCTCTTCGACGTGCCGGCCAAGGGGAGGGAGTTGGCCTCCCTCCTGGCCGCGTACGAGAAGGAGCTCGACTCCCGCGATCTCATCGACCTCGCCGGTGCGCTGCGCCTCGCGATGAGCCGCCTGCGGGAGGACGCGTCGGCGCTGCCCGCGGACTGCCTGGTGGCCATCGCCGAGGACATGCTGGAGAGACTACGCGGCCTGGGGCGCCTGCTGTGGGAATCAGTGCCGCGGCAAAGGCGCGTCGTGCTCCCCGTGGATCGGCCGGGCGAGGAAAGGGGCGGTGGCGCGGCCCTCCTCGCATGGATAGCGCGGCCGGGGGAGGCGCCCTCGCCGCGTGGCGGCGGCGTGGAGATGTTCCGCGCCGTGGGCGAGGCGAACGAGGTACGCGAGGTGCTGCGCCGCTGCGTCGCGGAGGGCATCCCCTTCGACGAGGTGGAGGTCCTGCACACCGACGGCGCCACCTATGTCCCCCTCATCTATGAGCTCTCATCCATGCTGGCCCCCGAGCCTGGAGGCGCGGTCCCCGCCACCTTCGCCGAGGGCATACCGGTGCGCTATTCCCGCCCCGGGCGCGCCCTAGCCGCCTGGCTCTCCTGGATCGAGGAAGGATTTCCCCAGGCCACCCTGGTGAGGATGGTGCAGGAAGGCCTGCTGGACTTCGGCGCGGCCATGCCCGAGGATTGCAGCTTCTCGCGCCTTGGCTCCGTCCTGCGCTCCATCCCCATCGGCAAGGGGCGCGAGCGCTACGCCGCGGGGATCGCGGCCGAACTGGACTCCCTGGCGTGGAGGAGAGCCAATCCCGACCGCGCGGAGAACGGCGATGACGAGGAGGAGCGCCTCGCCCGCCTGGAGCGGCGCACGGAGATGGTCGGCTCCCTCGGCGTTCTTGCCCGCGGCCTGCTGGACGGCGTCCCCGACCCCTCGCGAGAAGGACATGACCTGCTGCTCTCCGCCGATGGCTTTCTCGTCGGCGGGGCGCGGGCAGTCAGCGAATTCGACGAGTACAGCCGCCTGCGCCTCCTGGACGAGATCAGGGAACTCTCCTCCTGCATGCGGGACGACGCCGTCTCCCGTTCCTTCTCCGACATCCACGCCTGGCTGGTGGAGCTGGCCCGCGCGACCCGGGTGGAGGGCAAGGGACCGCGTCCCGGCTGCCTCTACGTGGCCCCTCTGGCCGGGGGTGGCCACTCCGGCCGCCCGCATACCTTCATCGTGGGGCTCGACGACGGGCGCTTCCCGGGGTCGGGCCTGCAGGACCCGCTGCTCCTGGACTCGGAACGCGGGGGGATCTCGGGCGAGCTGTCCACCGCGGCGGAGCGCCTGGCGGCGAGCCTCGAGGACTTCGCGCGCCTGGCGGCCCGGCTGCGGAGCACGGTCACCCTGAGCTATCCCTGCCGCAGCCTCACGGACGACCGCGACATGTTCCCCAGCCCGGTCATGCTCGCCGCCTACCGCATCGTAAGCGGCGACCGCGATGCGGTGCAGGAAGACCTCCTGGCGTGGCTGCCCGATCCCGTCTCCTTTTCGCCGCGCGATCCCGCCCTCGCCCTCGACGGGAGCGAGTGGTGGCTCGGCCGCCTGTGCGGCGAGCCCGCCGTCCAAGACCCGGAGGGGGCCGTCGCCGCGGCCTTCCCCCACCTGGGCCGGGGGATGGAAGCCCGCCGCGCGCGGGAGAGCGACCTCTTCACCGCCTACGACGGCTACGTCCCCGAGGCGGGAGCAGACCTCGACCCCGCCTTGCCCGGCGGCCCCGTGCTCTCCGCGAGCCGCCTGGAGACCCTGGGGAGGTGCCCGCTGGAGTATTTCCTCGCCTACGTCCTGGGCGTCAAACCGCCGGAGGAGTTCATCCTCGACCCCACGAGGTGGCTCGAACCCACGGAGAAGGGCAGCCTTCTTCACGCTGTCTTCCACGCCTTCTTCCTGCGCCTGCACGAGGAGGGCCGCCCGCCGCGCCTCGAGAGAGACCGGGGCGCCCTGGAGGCCACACTCGCGGACGAGATAAACGCGTGGACGCTGCGCAAACCCCCGCCCAACCGCGAGGTCCAGGCAAGGGAGTCGGAGGAACTGCGGCGCGCAGCCCGCATCTTCCTGCAGGAGGAAGTGGAGCACTGCCGCGGGCGGCGTCCCCTCTTCTTCGAGGTGGCCGTCGGGATGGAGAAGGACGGGCGCGGCAACGCGGTGGATTCCCCGCAACCGGTCGAGATAGAGCTCCCGGGGGGAAAGACCATCCGCACGCGGGGCTACATCGACCGCGTTGACGAGGTGGGAGAGCCCGGCAGCCTGCTCTTCTCCGTGTGCGATTACAAGACCGGCTCCAGTTACGGTTACAAGCGCGAGGATCCCTTCCGCCAGGGACGCCGCATACAGAACTTCATCTACATGATGCAGGCGAAGTCCTGCCTCTCCAGGCAGTACGGCAGCGCCGAGGTGGAGTCGTTCCAGTATTTCTTCCCCTCCACGCGGGAGCACGGCGAGCGCATCGCCTGGGACGCCGATACGCTCGCGCAGGGCATACACGTCCTGGACCGGTTGTACCGCATGCTCTCCGGAGGCTGTTTCCCCTTCAGCGACGACAAGGAAGACGTCTCCATCAGCGACTATCGTTATGCCCTCGGCGACGTGGACGCCGCGGCGGAGGCGATGAGGAGGAAGCTCTCCAATCCGGAGAACAGGGCACTGGCCCCCCTGCGGGAACTGAGGGGATACGCGGAGGGCGGCGATGGTTGAGCGAGCATGTACCCCGCGGAGCGATCCGCCGCACCTGCCCGACCGGAAGCAGCGCCGGCTCATCCTGCGCGAGCTCGATCGCAACATCATGGTGGAGGCCGCGGCCGGCACCGGCAAGACCACCAGCATGGTGGGGAGGATGCTCGCCCTGTTGCGCAGCGGCAGGTGCGGCAGTATACGCACCATGGCCGCGGTAACCTTCACGCGCAAGGCGGCTGCGGAGCTGCGCTCCCGCTTCCAGGTGGAGCTGGAGCGGGCGGTGCGCGAGGCCGCGGGGGAGGAGAAAGAGCGACTGGAAGACGCCCTCACCCACGTCGAACAGTGCTTCATCGGCACCATCCACTCCTTCTGCGCCCGCCTGCTGCGGGAGAGGCCGGTAGAGGCGGGGGTGGACCTGGCGTTCGAGGAGATCGACGAGGAGGAGGACAGGCGGCTGCGCGCCGAGGCGTGGGAGGCCTTCGCATCCGGCCTGATCGCGCATGACCCCCACCGCTTTCTCCAGCGCCTGAGCGGCCTGGGGCTGGCGCTATCCGACCTGCAGGGCGCCTTCGCGGCCTTCGCCGATTTCCCGGACGTGGACGAGTGGCCGCTTCCCGGAGATGTGGGGCCCGACCTGGAGCGGGCACGGCAGGAGCTCGCACGTTACCTGGCCCATATGGTCGAGATCGCTCCCGGACTGCCTCAGGACGCCGGAAACGATACCCTCATCCCCGCGTTGAAACGCCTGCCACGCGTCGTCTCGCATTACGAGGATCTGGACCGCCCCGACCAGCTCATAGAGGCGCTCGAGTTCTTCGACAAGGGCGTCAGGATAGTGCAGAGGGAGTGGGCGAAGACGGGGCGTTTCAGCGGCGATGACGCCAAGGCGGAGCTCGCGGCCTGGAACGCGTTTCGCGAGGGCGTCGTGAAGCCGCAGCTGGCGGCATGGCGCGAGCAGCGCTACGCGACGGTCGTCCCCGTCCTGCTGGCGGCCCGGGAACAATACGACGGTCTGCGCCGCGAGCGGGGCCGCCTCAACTTTCAAGACCTGCTGATGAAGGCCGCCGCATTGCTGCGGGACAACCCCGCCGTGAGGCGCTACTTCCAGTCCCGTTTCTCCCACCTGCTGGTGGACGAGTTCCAGGACACCGACCCCATCCAGGCCGAGGTAATACTCCTGCTCTGCTCCGGCGACCCCCTCCAGATCAGCTGGCGGTCATGCGCGCCCCGACCCGGTTCCCTCTTCCTGGTCGGTGATCCCAAGCAGTCCATCTACCGTTTCCGCCGCGCCGACACAGTCACCTACAACGAGGTCAAGGAGATCGTCCTCGCGGCGGGAGGCCTGGTCGTGAACCTCTCGGTCAACTTCCGCGCCGCGCCGTCCCTCGTGGACTGGGTCAACGGCGCGTTCGAGCCGGACGAGGAGACGTGCGGTGAAAAAGGCAGGGCGCTGCTACGCTTCCCGGAGCGGGACAGCGAGGAATCCCCCCGCTACGTCCCCCTGCTCCCGGGGAGAGAGGAGGGGGCGGCGGGCGAGCTGTGCGGCCTCTACCGCCTGCTGATCCCGCCGGACTTCAACAACATGCAGTCGGCGGTGGATTTCGAGGCGGATCTCATCGCCCGCTTCATCCGCCAGGCCCTTGACGAGGGGGTCACCGTGCCGCGCACGGCGAGACAACTGGCCGTCGGCGCGGGCGCCGAAGCCAGGCCCGACGACTTCATGATCGTGACCCGAAACACCGGTAACCTGGGCTCGTATGCGCGCGCCTTGCAGCGCTACGGCATCCCCCATCAGGTCACGGGAGGGGATGCCCTCAACGAGCTCGAGGAGTTGAGGCTGTTCCACGCCTGCCTGCGCGCGGTGGTGCACCCCGACGACCCGCTGGCCCTGGTGGCGGCGCTGCGCAGCGAGCTGTTCGGCCTGAGCGACGGCGCCCTCTATGCCTACAGGAAGGCAGGCGGCTCCTTTTCCTTCAACCAGCCCCTGCCCGAGGGGATGCCCGCCGCTTACGTTGAGGGTTTCGAGGACGCTTTCCGCCGCCTGAAGGACTACTCGCTCTGGATCTCCCGCCTTCCCTGCGCATCCGCCTGCGAGAAGATAGCCTCCGACCTCGGCCTTCCCGCGCTCGCGGCCGCCCGCCCCGGCGGGGACATGCGGGCGGGTTCCCTGGGCAAGGCACTCGAACTGCTGCGCGGCATCCAGGCCGGGGCCTGGAGCGCCGCCCAGGTCGTGGAGCACCTGGGCGGGCTGGTGGAGCGGGAGGAAAAGCACGACGGCGTCTCCGCCCTCTCCGGCGCCCGTCCCGCGGTCAGGGTCATGAACCTGCACAAGGTGAAGGGGCTGGAGGCACCCGTCGTCTTCCTCGCCGATCCCTCGGGGGAATACGACCACCCCGTGGACAGGCATATAGACCGCTCCGGGGAGAGCGTCCTCGGATATCTCGCCATCTATGGCAAGGGGACGGCGCGGGGCAGGGGCAAGCTGCTTGCACACCCGGCGGGATGGGACTCCCTGGCGGAGAGGGAGAAAGAGTTCGAGAGGGCGGAGGCGCTGCGCCTGCGCTACGTCGCCGCCACCCGTGCCGGGGCCGCCATCTTCATCACCCAGCGCGGCAAACAGAACAGCTATAACCCCTGGTGCCATTTCGAGCCTTTTCTCGATGAGGGATGCGACCTCCCCGACCCGGGACCGCGGGTGCCTCCGGCGACCCACAGGGTCCCCCTCGCGCCGCAAGAGGCGGAGGAGGCGCAAGCGCAGGTCCGCCTTCGCCTGGATCGAGTACGCCGGCCTGGCTACGATGCCCGCCCTCTCAAGGAATACGCCCTGTCGCCTGGCGGAGATGCGCTCTGGGGCGGGGTCACGGCAGGGGAAGAAGGGGTGGCCGAAGCTGCCCCGCACGCGCTTCCCGCCTCCCCGCCGCCCGCGGGCGAACACGGCGTGGAATGGGGCGAGGTCATGCACCTTCTGCTGCGGGCGGCCATGGTCGAGCCCGGGGCCGACCTTGAGCGCCTGGCCGCCGCGGCCCTCGCCGAAGTGGGCCTGCAGCCATCCCTCGCGCCGCAGGCCGCGGCCCTGGCACGCTCAGTGAGCGCCTCCGACATCTGGGGCAGGGCGATAGGGAGCGACATGCGCCTCGTGGAGGTGCCGCTGCAGGCCCTCTGGAACGAGGGGGTGCCCGTTCCCACCATACTGCGCGGGGTTATCGACCTCATCTTCCGCGAGGACGGCGGTTGGGTGCTGGTGGACTACAAGACGGACCGACTGGATGAGGGAGGCGCGGGGGAAGCGGCGCGGGGGTACGCGCCCCAGGTCCGACTCTACGCCGAGGCGTGGGAAAAATGCACCGGGGAGGCGGTCAAGGAGGCCTTCCTTTACTTCACCGCCACCGCCACCCTGGTGAGGGCGGGCGCGTGGTGACGCCGGACCGCCACGGGCACCACGGGTCCGGTCCTTCGCGATACGATATGATTATCACCCCGGCGGCGACGCGTGCCGCCGGCAGTTAAGACCACAGGAGGTTGACGAGATGAACGCTGTCATCCGCCCGGCCGTTCCCGGGGACGCGCCGGAGGTGGCGCGGCTCATGTACCTGGCGGGAAAGAGCCACATCGATACCTCCATCTACGACGTCATGTTCCCGGGCGGCATGGAGGAGCGCCTTGGCAAACTCGCCGCCCTCTTCACCGCCGGGACGCGCTCCTGGTATCACTATTCCCACTACCTCGTGGGCGAGGTTGACGGCAGGGTGGCCGGCTCCCTGTGCGGCTTCAACGAGCTGGAGTCCGGAGGGGCCCTGCTGCGCGACGCCCTTATCGAGATAGGCACGGACCGCGCCGAGGGCAAGGCCATGAACGCCCGCATGCAGCCCTTCTATCGCGTGAACCCCAGGCATTACGAGGATTCGTGGGTCATCGAACACGTGGCCGTCTTCCCGGAATTCCGGGGCCGGGGCGTGATCGCTTCCCTGCTGCGGGAGATAATCGCCAGGGGCCGCGAGCGGGGATTCAGGTGCGCGGAGTTGAATATGCTCGACGGCAACGCGGCCGCCCTGGCCGCCTACCACAGCGCGGGTTTCGTGGTCGTCGAGGAGAACGCCGACGAGGAATTCATGGAGCTGTTCGGCAGCCCGGGCATGTTGCGCCTCTACATGGAGCTTTAGCCTCCGGAGGGGAGGGCGCTCAGGCCTTGCGGCGCGCCCAGGGTGACTTCATGAAAAAGCAGCCCCCCGTGCTACCATCACTGTGGGAAACAGTAGGCGGTAGCAGGAAGGAGGCTGGTTACAATGCTACACGCGGGTATGGACATGCACAAGCGCTTCAGTGTGGT
>JAQVFR010000005.1:0-98476 GCA_028697145.1 Actinomycetota bacterium
TGAACTCCCGCTGCCAGGGGTAAGCGCAGACGGGATGGGAGGCGAAGGGCACCAGGTCCGAGGAGATGCGAAAGTAGAGTATGCAGTGCTCCAGGTTGAAATCCAACTGCTCCCGCAGGCAGGAGAGGTTCCCGGCGACCGTGCTGCGCATGTTCTCCGCGCTGTAGGATTTGAGGCGGAAGGTCCGCGAGCTGCGGCACTCCATGGAGAGGTTGATGCACGCGTATCCAATCCTCACTGCTCCAGGCCGCCCTTTCCGCCGCAGAGTCCTCTTCCCTTCCGGCCTTGATTATAATCCAGCCGCGCCTCGACCCCCATGGTCTAAGACACCTTCGGAGTCATTGCGAGGCAGACGCAGCCGCCGCGGCAATCCCCTTGAGGCGAGACTCGTTACTCACTATAAGGGAATCGGCTCGCTTCGCTCGCGATGACAGTGACCCCAGGCACGAGGCGAGGCTTGACCCCGATGCCCCAGGCACGCGGCGAGGCTTGACCCCAATGCCTGGGCGTCGCAAAGGTCATGGTGGCCGGCTGAAGAATAAATCAATAGGTACCGTGCGGTCGCATCCGGGGAAGTCAGGAGGTATCGGATATGGTGGAAGAGGAGAAAAGCAGGGGGGCGTTCCTGATTCCCCGCAGCCCCGCAGGGGTGTTCTTCGAGGGGCTGGGCATCCTTGCGCTGGGCATAGTGCTGGTGGCCTGGCCGAGCGCCACCGTCAGGGTGGTGCTGCTGGCCTTCGGCATCTTCGCCGTTATCTTCGGGGCGGTGCAGATATACTCAGCCGTCTCCGATGAGCGTGAGAGCAAGTGGTGGGGCATCCCCCTCGCGGTGGTGTCCATCGCCGCCGGCATCGTCGCCCTGGTCTGGCCGGACGCGACCGAGAGAATAGTCCTCATCATCGTGGGGGCGTGGTTCGTCGTCACCGGTCTTATCCTCGTGCTGGGGGGTTTCAAGCTGCCCAAGGATATGTCCGCGAAGTGGATCGTCGTCGTGGTGGGACTCATCGCCCTCGGTTTCGGGATCTACCTCATCGTGCGCCCCGAGGACACCTCGCCCAACGAGGTGGCTTCCACCGTGGTCAGGCTAATCGGCATCTTTGCCATCATCGAGGGACTGCTCATAGCCTTCTACTCCTTCCTGCTGCGCAGGGTGGCGAAGAGCCTGAGTGCCTGAGGTCCGGGGGGTGCTGAACCGAGATCATGAAGGTCTATGTCGTCGATGAGCAGGGTGCGCAGAGGCTGGCGGAAAGCCTCGATGGCGTCGATCCGGCAGAGTGCAAGCTCGTATGGGTGGACGTAAAGGACCCGTCCCTGGAGGAGAGGAAATACCTGCGGGATTTCTTCGACCTCCACCCCCTGGCCGCGGAGGCGCCGCTGGAGACGGAGACCGTGCCCCGGGTGACCGAGTTCAACGGCCACATCCTGGCGATATGGAACATGCTGCGCGACGTACGGGAGACGGAGAAGCTGGAGGTGACCAGCCTTTACATGATCCTGGGTGACAATTTTCTCATATCCGCGCACGTAGAGGACATCCGCGAGATCGACACCATGTTCAAGAAACTGCGGGGCGAGACGGAAGCGCGCCACGACCACCCCGCCTTTTTCCTCTACACCATCATGAATATCTCCACCGAGGAGTGGTTTCCCATGGTGGAGGGGCTCAAGGACGACATCGACACCTTCATGGAGGAGATGCTGGAGGGCGGGGCGAAAGGCGACGTGAGCACGGTGATGGGGCTCAAACACAAGAACATGGCGGTAAGGCGCACCCTGTCCTCACTGCGCGACGTGGTCATGCGGCTCGCGCGCCGCGACCTCACGGCGGTGCCCGGCGAGTTCAACGTATATCTCATGGACATCTACGACCGTCTCACCCGCCTCTACCTGGAGGTGGACAACAACAGCGACCTAATCTCCAGTTCCCTGGACATCCACCTCAGCGTGGTCAGCAACCGGCTCAACGTGACCATGAAAAGGCTCACCGTCGTCGCCACCTTCTTCATGCCCGCCACCTTCCTGGCTGGGGTTTACGGCATGAATTTCATCCATCAGCCCGAGTACAAGTGGTATTTCGGCTACCTCTTCTTCTGGATAGCCATCGTCCTGGTCACCCTGGCGATGTTCCTCATAGCCCGCAGGCAGGACTGGTTCTGACCCCCCGGCAGCCCCCGTGCCCCCGTCGGCAGACATGCCGAGGGCGAAATGTCCGGACATACACCCGCGTGCGCTGCGAGCGGGAGTTGACGCGGAATCGCGGCGGCGATAAATGACGGTGGAGCGTTTATTCAATGTCATTATGAGGGTATATATAGAGCTGGGAATCCGGCGGTCCGTGAGATCGTGAGAAAAAACAACGACCCGAAAAAGGGCAGGAATATAGACGAAATATCACATTCGGAACGCGAGAACCGGGAGGTGATCTGTTTGCCGAAGATCTACTGGAAGAAGACGATAGGAGTGCTGGCGTGCCTTGCCCTGTTATGCGGGTTGGTGGCGGCGATCCCCGCGGCGCAGAGGGCGGAGGCGCAGGACGCCAAGCTCTTCACCATCCTGCACACCAACGACGAACACTCCAACCTGATACCTTTTGATCCCGCCATAGACTACCCGGACCATCCCACAAGTGGCGGCATCTCGCGCATCGCCCACGAACTCGCAAGGATCAGGGCGGAGAAGACCGCCGCGGGAGAGCCGGTGCTGACCCTGTCGGCCGGGGACTTCTCGCAAGGCACCCTTTTTTCCTGGCTGGAGACCGAGGTGAACGGCCATGCCGAGCTCTCTCTGCTGGATGCCCTGGAATACGACGCCGTGGCCCTGGGCAACCACGAGTTCGACATGGGAGCGGGTTACCGGGCGCAGGCGCTGGCCCAGGCCAAGGCGGACGGGGTCAAACTCCCCATCCTCTGCGCCAACATACACTTCGATGACACCTACCCCGAGGCCGCCGCCCTGCACGCCCTGTATTCCGACGCCGACCTGGGCGGCACCCAGCTGGCCATCCAGCCCTACACGGTGAAGACCCTCTCCAACGGCCTCAAGGTGGGCATCTTCGGCATGCTCGGGGTGGAGGCCGAGAATGATGCCCCGGCGGCGGAGAAGACCGGGGTGACCTTCGGAGACGTCGAGCGCGCAACCGTCGCCCAGAACATGGTGAACGCCCTGCGCGCGCAGGGCTGCGACGTGGTGGTGGCCCTCTCGCACAGCGGCACCAGCGAGGAGACGGAACTGGCCGCCGCCGTGACCGGCATCGACGTCATCGTGGGCGGCCACAGCCACGACCTCGAATACCCGCCCATCATGGTCGGCGACACCATCATCGTGCAGGCGGGTTCCTACACCAATTACCTGGGCGAGCTGGAGCTGGAGTACGCGGGTGGAAAGGTGACCGTGCGCAACGCCACCGCCATCCGCATGGACGACAGCATCCCCACCGATCCCGGCGTCGACGCCGCGCTGGCCGCCTATAAGACGAGGCTGGACACCCTGGTCAGCAACGAGTTGGGAGAGCCGGTGGACGTCCTGGCGCCCTTCGCGGAGACGGACCTCGCGGGCGATGGGGGCTTCAACATCAACGACAGCCCCCCGCTGGTGGAGACGAACCTGGGCGACCTCATCACCGATGCCTTCCAGCTGGCTGCGACCCAGGCCGAGCCCACCAAGCCCGTCCGCATCGCCGTGGAGGCCAACGGGGTGATCAGGTCGGGCATCCCCAAAGGAGGGACGGGCCAGTTCAGTTTCTACGACCTCTTCCGCTCCTTCCCCCTGGGCATGGACCTCTCCGGCGCCGAGACCGACCCGCTGGGATATCCCCTGGTCGGCTTCTATCTCTACGGATCGGAGCTGCAGCTGGCGATGGAGGGTACCCTGGGGTTGAAGAGCAATACTTACTTCCTCCAGCTGGCCGGGGCCCGCTACTCCTACTATCCCGCCGGGCCTTTCTTCGGGAAGATAACCAGCTTCGAGATCGACGATATGGCCGGAGGGTGGGAGTCCCTCGACCCGGCGGCGCTGTACAAGGTGACCACCTGCCAATACGACGCGTATTTCATGGACTCGTTCGGCCTCTCGCCGCGGGACGAGACGGGCACCGTGACCACCGTGGACGCCTGCATAGTCTACAACGGTCCGGACCAGGTCAAGGGATGGAAGGCCCTGGCGCAATACGTGGGCGGGATGCCCGACCTGGACGGCGACGGCATCCCCAACATCGCCGGCGAATACAGGTATCCCCAGATGAGGATAACGGCGGCGGGATGGTACCTGGCGGAGGGCTCCACCGCTGGCGGCATGGAGACCTTCGTGCTGGTGCAGAATCCCGGAGACGCGGAAGTCCACGTGAACGTGGCGTTCCAGACGGATGCCGGGGAGGTCAGGCCGGAAGAGCTGCAGGAGGTCTCCATCCCGGCGAATTCCCGCCGCACCTTCAAGGTCAATGACTGGGTGACCACCTACGACGTATCGACCCTGGTCGAGCCCATCGACGGGGAGGTCATCTGCGAGCGCGCCATGTACGGAAACGACCGCGCCTGGGCCCACGACTCCCTCGGGGTCGCAGCTCCGGACGGTCCCGCACAGGAATGGTACCTGGCGGAGGGCTCCACCGGGGGAGGCATGGAGACCTGGCTGCTGATCCAGAACCCCTACGCGTCTGCCGTGCACGTGAACATAGCGTTCCAGACCGACACGGGCGAGGTGGCTCCCGCCGACCTGCAGGGGGTAAGGATCCCGGCCGAGTCGCGCGCCACCTTCAACGTGGGCTCGTGGGTGCCCGACAGGTACGAGGTCTCCACCTTCGTGGAGGCGGAGGACGGCATGGTGGTCTGCGAGCGCGCCATGTACGGCAACGGCCGCGCCTGGGCCCACGACTCCATCGGGGCCACGGTGCTCTCCGACGAGTGGTACCTGGCGGAGGGCTCGACCGAGGGGGGCATGGACACCTGGGTGCTGGTGCAGAACCCGGGCGACACCGCCGTCAACGTGGACGTCACCTTCAACACCGGCGCCGGAGAGGTGGCTCCCCCTGCGCTGCAGGGCGTATACATACCGGCCAGGTCGCGCCGCACCTTCAAGGTCAACGCATACGTGACCACCTACGACGTCTCCACTTACGTCAAGAGCACCGGTGGAGCGGTGGTGGTGGAGAGGGCCATGTACGGGGGCGGCGGCATCTGGGCTCATGACTCCATCGGGGAGACGTCGCCCGCCAACGCCTGCTTCCTGGCTGAGGGCTCCACCGACGGTGGTATGGAGACCTTCGTCCTGGTGCAGAACCCGGGCGAGACCGATGCGGTGGTGGATATCGTCTTCCAGACCGGCACTGGAGAGGTCGCTCCCGACGTGCTGCAGGACGTGCCCATCCCCGCCAGGTCGCGCCGCACCTTCAAGGTCAACGACTTCGTGACCACCTACGACGTCTCCACCGCGGTGCTGGCTACGGAAGGGCAGGTTATTGTGGAGAGGGCCATGTACGGTGGCGGCCGCACCTGGGCCCACGACTCCATCGGCTACGCCATGAGCGTATTGTTTGAGGCGGGCCTGTAAGGCAAGGAGGAATGACAGCAGTCCGGGGGCCGGCGCCACGAGGCGGTGGCCCCCGGCGAGAGAAGATGGACAGACGGGAGGCCGGGCGCTGAGCCCGGCCTCCTTTATCCCCCGCAAGGCCTCTTGCGATCGAAACGCCGATAAGGACGCACGTCAGCATCCCGATCAATATCCTCCCTGCATCCCCCCTCATCGCCATCCCCCCCTTCTCCCGCCCCCTCGCGTAAGAGATAATACGCGGGGGCTCACCTGCCCGTCTTTTCGTGAGCGTCCTGAGGGATATATCGTGAAAAACGGGGTGAACATTTATGCGGCGTTCTCCCGAAAGCGGGGTTTATGTCCTGGTCATAGAGGTGCAAGCTCCGTCGAGGATAAAGGCGGGGGCACTTTCGAGCATGGATCTGCGCCAGGGGTTTTACGCGTACGTGGGCAAGGCGGGCAGGGGGCTCGCGGCAAGGCTTGAGCGACATGCGCGCTCACACGATAAGCGCCCGCACTGGCACGTCGACTATCTGCTGGAGGAGGCCCCGCTGCGGGAGATATGGGTATTTTCGTTGTCTCGCGGGGAATGCCCGCTCGCGGCCGACCTGGAAAGTGCGGGCGGCAGCCGGGAGGGGCTGAAAGGTTTTGGCTCCAGCGACTGCCGCTGTCGCGGCCACCTGCTGTACCTGGGAGCGAAGAGGCCCGAGCCTCCCCGTGAGGCTTTGAATGTCTTCCGTGACCTGAAGCGGTAAGGGAGCGAGTCTCAGGGGGCCAGAAGGGATATCCTCCGGACGCCGCGTGCCCGTAAAGCAGTGCCGTGGCGGCCCGGCAGCGCGACCGCAACCGCGATGAGGATGCGCGACAAAAAGGAAGGGCGCCCCGGAGGGCGCCCTTCTCGCTCTCGTTAGCTTTTTCAGGCGGAGGACCTGCGGGACAGCAGGATCCCTCCAGCCACCAGGATGAGCGCTATGACCACCGAGATGATGACGGCCACGACCCAGCCCGTGGTGTTGCCCGTCTTGTAGTTGTAGGTGGGTTTGGTCTGGTAGACGAAGCGCACCTGGTTATCCGCGTCTTCCGCGCGTCCGAGGAAGTGGTCGAACTCCTCGCCGCGCTCCGTGATGGCCTCGAGCTGCGCGTGGGTCATGCTCAGGGTGGCGAGCAAGGTGTGGAGGCCGTCCTCCAGCGCCATGGTGCCCTCGTTCTTCAGCTGCGTCAAGCCGCTCGCTAGCGCGTTGGTGCCGTAGAGCAGCGTGTCCGGCGTCCCGGCGCTGCCTATGCCGGCCACGGCCGTGTTCAACCCGCTCGTGAGCTGGTCGAGCCCACCCGAGACCTGCACGAGCCCCTCGTACAGCCCGGGGTCCGCGGGATCCCCGGTGCTGAGGGCCCCCCTCAAGGTCTTCAGGCCTCCTTCGATCGCAACCGCAGCGTAGAGCAGGGAGGGGTCGGTTTCCGGGGAGCCGATGATGAACGAAATCAGTCCCAGGCTGCCGGAGACAGAGTTGACTTTCGCGAGCAAGTCACCGACACTGCCTTCGGCTCCGTCCAGCCCGGATTCTACCGACTGCACGTCCGCGGCTACGGCGTCCATCTTATTAAATAGGGCCTGCTTCTCGTCCGCGGCCATGGTCGGGCTGATGCCCACGAGGCCGCGGATCGTATCATTGGCACCAAACGTCGTCAACTCGCCGACCACGCCGTCCAGAATATCGCCAAAGTCCTGCAGTTTTTGCAGCAGGCCTTGCGGGTCTTCGTTGCTGAGGCCCGCTATCACCTGGGACACGTCGTTGATAATCGTCCCCTCCTGCCCAACCGCGCCCAACAAGCCCTGAATCATATCCAGATAGTCGACCAGGGCATGGGCGGCGTAGAGCAGCGTGTCCGGGTCGTCGACGGTGGAGCCGATAAGCGGCAAGTTGGCTGCGAGCCCCGCGGCCATCTCGTCGACTCCCGGCTTGATCTGGGTTGCGATGGCTTGCGGCGCCTCGGGGAGGGCCGCCCCGAGCTGCTGCAGCCCGCTGTCCACGGCGGTGATGCCGCCAATGAGCGACTCGGTGTTGTCGGGGCTCCCAATGCCGGCGTTTACCTGTTTTATCCCGTCGTAGAGCAGGTTGCCGGCATAAGCGACGGTGGCGGTCGTGTCCGCCTGGTTGGTCTGCGGGAAATGGAAGAGCACGGCCAGGGTGAGTGGCGGCATCTGGAAGTCAATGACGTCCCCCGCCACCCAGATGGTATGGGTCGGCTCGGTGGCGGGCGGGAAGAGCGGTATGGACCACCCGACGTTGTAGAAGTCCGGCATGGGCACTATCGAGGCGGTGGGGTCCGCCTCCAGGTTGAAGAAGACCTGGTTGTCGAAGTACCAGTCGTAGGGGAGGATGACCGTGGGCAAGTAGACTTCCACTTCCTCGCTGACCATCTGCCCGGTCGCCGGGTCCTCGTATTCGACCTCGGTCATCTCCTTGCTGGTGTTGGTGAGGGTCATCTCCACCTTGAAACGCCCGTCCTTGCCCGTGATCGTGTCCAGGTCGGTAACCGGCACTCCGTCGAACCAGTACTTGATGTCGACATCCAGGGGGATGCGCGTTCTGGCCTCCTCGACCATGGGCTCCGAGAGCTTGGTCGAGGCGAGGATGTTCGCGGGCCCGTCGACGCTGATCTCCGGCCACACGATGTAGTCGCCCTCCACCTTGGGCGTGGTGAAGCCCTTCACCCCCTGAAAGCCTCCGACCTCCTCGAAGGCTTTCTCTTCCCTCACGGTCACCTTGCCCTTTCCGTCCAGGGAGAGCTGGCTGAAGACCTGGGCCTCCTCGATCTCTCCCGTGGAGTCCAGGGTGAACATCACGAACTCGGAGTCGAGCACACTGACATCATCGCTGCCGTTCTGGGCGCTCGCGGGAATGACCATTGTCAGCGAGACGACCAGGCCCACGGCGACGAGGATTATGGACGCTCTCTTGATTCGTTTCATCTATACATCACCACCTATCGCTCCAGCGCCGGCGCTTCGGACGCCTCGGCCCTGCCGGGAGAGAGCGCCAGTGCGTCCAGGATGGCGGCCAGGAGCATCCCGATGAGCAATGACAGGACGACTCCGATGAGGGTGGTGATGGCGCGGGGGATGGCCTCCACCGGTTTCTCCGCCAGCAGGTAGTCGAAGCGTGCGATGGCGCCAAGGAAGCACCCCCAGCCCACCAGGAGCATGGGCAGCATCTCCCTCGTCTTGGGTATGGATATAAGCCCGGCGGCCAGGATGAAGATGGCGCCCGCGATGGCCACCGAGAGGCCGTAGTAGAGCGGGAACACCAGCATGTAGAGGTAGAAGGTGACCATGCCGAGCAGCACCCCCACCACCGCGCCCAGGGTCATCCAGGGCAGGGACCTGGCGAGGGCGGGGCCGTAGGCGATGCACACCCCGAAGGACACCAGCATCACCCAGAAGGCCTTGGCCCCCAGGTAGTCGAAGAACCACATCCAGAAGAACGCCACCACGGCAAGGACGAGCGCCAGGATGGCATTACGTACGAACTTGTTCATGCATACCCCCCCTTAGGATCTATTCGATGAAGCCGTCTTCTGTTTACCGGATATACCGAAGGTGGTCCGGCCTTCGGTGATGGGAGCCATTGCCCATTAGACCGAAGTCTCCTTGCATCACCTCCTCTAGCCGGCCCGATTCCCATTAACCCGATTATCCAACATTACAAACCAAACAAGCAACACAAACCCACTTGAAATGTATGTTTCAAGCTGGTTCTCATCGGATCACCATCTAAATTCTCTTACGTTTCCTCTATATATTCCCTCAACAGATAATTCCACACCTGTTCACTTACCCCTTCCCTGTATTATTCGGGGTCCGGGCCGCGGTAGTTTAGGGGTAATGTGAGAGTCATGTGGTTTGCGCCCGGGGGCACGGGCGGGACGGGCGGCGGCCGATACCGGGTCGAGGCGATCAGGGCAAGCCGGCACTGTCCCGTGGCGCGGCTCCTCCGTGTTCACGAGGTAAGCCGGCGCGCACCCTACTCAGGCTTGCGCTTCATCATCTTCCTTACGGCGAGCAGATTGTCGAGGGGCTCCTTCGGCAGTTCCCTGGCGCCGCCCAGGAGCTGGGCGGTAAGAGTCACCTGGGCGCAGAACTCCACCGTCTCCAGGCGGTGGTAAGCCTGCTCGACGTCGCTACCCCAGCACAGCACGCCGTGGTTTTCCATGAGCACGGCATCGTATTCGTCCAGGTAAGGTACGATGGCCTCGGCGAGTTCCGGGCTTCCGGGGGGTTGAAAAGGCACCAGCGGGACCACGCCTAAAAAGATCACGGCCTCGGGGATGAGGTGCAGGTCCAGGGCCTTGCCGGCGATGGCGAAGGAGGTGGCCATGGGGGGATGGGCGTGGACGATGCCCCCGATGTCCTCCCTCTCCCGGAAGACGCGCAGATGCATGGGCGTCTCACTGGTGGGGAAGCCCTCGCCGCGCAGCACCTCTCCCTCGAGGTTCATGACCAGCAGCTGCTCCGGCCGCATGAAACCCTTGCTCACCAGGGTGGGCGTGATCAGAATCTCCTCCGCTTCCAGCCGCGCCGAGATGTTGCCCGAGTTCGCGGAGGCCATCCCCTTCTGCCATACTCGCTTACCTATGTCGCATACCAACTCTCGCATCGAGGATTCGTTCTCCATGGGGATTCCCTCCTTCGCATCAAGGCAGTTCCCGGACGTTTTGAGCGGGGAGCGGCCAGCCCGCCGATGCAAACATTATAGTCTTTTCTCGGGGGGATGGCCTGGGGCATGTCGGTGTATCTAAGGTCAGAACAGCTTCTTCTCCCACCACCGCTCTTTGTCCTGTTCCTTCCCCCTGCCGTAGACACGCACGCTAATCTTTTCGGTCGGCGCGGAGACGATGGGGGCAAGTTCCGCGGGATCGGGCTCGTCGCCGATGAGTTGGGCTTTCTCGTCCTCGTGGATTACCAGGGATGCCAGGACCTTGATGGGAGAGGGATCGATGCGCTCGAGCATCTCCTCCCAGCCGCGCCTCGGCCTGCCCATGGTCTCGTAGACCTCCATGAGATGTTCGACGAAGACGAAGGTCAGGGGTTTGATCTCCGTCTCGTAGGTCACTTTGTCCTCGGGCGTGAACTCCTCGAAGGGCACGTCCATCAGGCTCAGGAGCCTCTGGGGGATCTCGAGCTGTTTCTCATCGAATTTGCGCTCGAGTTTCTTGGTGAAAAAGCTGCGAAAGAACCTCTTCCTCTTCGCCTGTGCCTCTTGTGGGTTCCCACCCGGTTCCATTGCGTCCATAGTCTCGCCTTGCTGTAGAATGTCTGCCATCGTTACGTTGTCTTTCTTTGTCGCGTCGATTCTATATATCGGAAATGGGGCGCGTTACTTAAGCCGCGCTGTGCCGTTGCGCACCACTCTTCGGCAATCCGTTATAATCTTTATCGCGTGGCGTTCGCTTCGAGAGGATGGCTGATGGACGGGTCCCGACCGGCACATATCGGGATAATCATGGACGGCAACGGCCGCTGGGCGCAGCAGCGGGGGCTTCCGCGCATAGAGGGTCACCGCCGGGGAGAGGATGCCATCATGGAGGCGGTGAGGGCATGCGCTTCCCGGGGCATCAACGCGCTCTCCCTGTTCGCGTTCTCGACCGAGAACTGGGATAGGCCAGACGAAGAGGTGAGTTTTCTCGTCAACATGAGCCGCGCGGTTCTGCGCAAGCGCATGGAGGAGTTCATGGAACTCGGGGTGCGCATGCGCCACATCGGGCGTAGGGACAGGCTGTCATCCGAGATCCTCGCCTGGTTCGATATCGCCGCGGAGGTCACCGCGGAAAACAAGGGGTTGAACCTGAGCATCAACTTCAACTACGGGGGCAGGCGCGAGATCGTAGACGCGACATTGGGCGCCTCTGCCGCGGTAAAGGAGCGCGGCCTTAAGGCAATGGATATCGATGAAGACCTGATCCGTCGCCACACCTACGTGCCGGAGCTGCCGTACGTCGATCTGCTCATACGCACCGCCGGAGAGATGCGCCTCTCGAATTTCATGCTGTGGCAAGCCGCCGACGCGGAAATCGTAGTCACTCCCGTGCTTTGGCCGGATTTCAGGAAGGACCACCTGGAGATGGCCCTGGAGGAGTACCGGCACCGCAGAAGGATTAACGGCAGCGACTTGTAACCATACCATTTTCTTCCTTATTCTCCAGCTGGCGGCTTTTTGGAGCTTTTCCTGATTCTGCCTACAGTGTCTTGCGATATCTCCCGAAAAATCATTAGAAGGAATATGCATGTTGAGATAGAAGACAGATAGAGAAAACTTAGGAAAGGAGTGAAAAGATGGCAACGAAACCAGCCAAGAAGAAGACCGCAGCAAAGAAGCCGGCGAAGAAGACCGCAGCCAAGAAGCCCGCGAAGAAGGCAGCGGCCAAGAAGCCGGCGAAGAAGACGGCGGCGAAGAAGCCGGCGAAGAAGACGGCGGCGAAGAAGGCAGCGGCCAAGAAGCCGGCGAAGAAGACGGCGGCGAAGAAGGCAGCGGCCAAGAAGCCCACGAAGAAGGCAGCGGCCAAGAAGGCGGCGAAGAAGCCGGCCAGGAAGACCGCAGCCAAGAAGCCCGCCAAGAAGCCCGCGAAGAAGCCCGCCAGGAAGACCGCGAAGAAATAGGCTTCAGACGGCGGCGTTCGGGCAACCGGGCTCATCGCGCCGGGATCAAACCTTCTTGTGGGGTTTTTCGGGGTGGGTTGGTCCTGAGGGAAGCGGATGGGAGCGGTCGCGTCGAAAAGGCCTTCAGCTTGTGGCGAGGGATCGCGCTTGGAGAGACACGAAGCCGCGGCGGGCTCGCGAGCGAAAAGGCCTGGATCACGGGGGGTGAAAGGAAACCGACTTGTCGCTTCTTGATCAAGAGGGGCGGGATACTTTTTCCCGCCCCTTTTGACCTCTTCGTGGCCTCATCGATATACTCTTATTGATGAACCAGAAAACGGTGTTGGTGATAGAAGACGACCGCTCCATCGCCAGGCTAGCCGAGATAATGCTCAGCGGAAAAGGCCTCAAGACGCACCTCTGCCTGGACGCGGCCAATGCCGTGCAGATGACACAGAGGGTTATGCCCGACCTTATCATCCTGGACATACACATGCCCCGCCGCAGCGGTATCAGTATCCTCAAGCGGCTGCAGCATGACGAGGCTACCCGTGCGATCCCGGTCATCGTCAATTCCGTGCTCACGCGCAGGCAGAGCATCGAGCAATTGAAGAAAATGGGAGCCAGCGATTTCGTGTCCAAGGGGGCCGGCATCGAAGCGCTGGTGGAGAAGGTGGTCTTCCACCTGGAAACGGAAAGCCAGCCGTAGGCGGACAGCCGGAAAGGATCTTATCCGGGAGGTGCTCGCGATGGAGGTCATGGAGGCGATTAGAGCGCGGCGAAGCATAAGGCGATATGATGACAGGCCGGTGACGAAGGAGATCATCGACGAGTTGCTCGAAGCGGCGCGCCTGGCGCCCTCGGCGAGTAACCTTCAGACCTGGAAGTTCAAGGTAGTGACGGATGCTGCGATGAGGAGGTCCTTGAGAGAGGCAGCGTACAACCAGCGCTTCGTGGAGAGCGCCCCGGTGGTCATAGTGGCCTGCGCGGATTTCGCGGCCTTCGGCGACCGTACGGCGAGGAGCGTGGAGCTGCTCCGCAGCGGGGCGGTGAAGCCGTCTTTGTCCATGCTCATGAGGATGCTGCGCTCCGAGAAAGCGGCTGACCCGGAGGAGAGGAACCTGGCCAACGCGCTGATCAACGTCTCCATCGCAGTTGAGCACATGGTGCTGGCAGCCGTGTCGCTGGGCCTGGGAACGTGCTGGGTAAGGGCGTTCCGGCCCGAGCGGGTCTCCGAGTTGCTGTCGCTGCCCCCGGAGTGCCCCCCGGTATTTCTCCTTCCCCTCGGCTACCCGCGCGAGGACCCCGAGGCGCGCAGCCGCAAATCGCTGGAGGAGATTCTCCTGTAAGGGAGGGCGGCGACGTCACTGCCGGGGGCCCGCCGCCCGCGTTTCTTCCCGCAGGCTATAATCCCATCAGTTCCGCCGCGTTGTCGTGCAGGAGCCGCTGCATCGTCTCGTCTTTCAACCCCAGCCCCTCCAGTTCCTTTACGATCCTCTGGCGCGACACCAGGGGATAGTCGCTGCCGAAGAGCACCTTGTGGGAGAGCACGCGGTCCATGTAGCGCACGACGAACTCCGGGATGTGGCGTGGCGCCCACCCCGCGATGTTGAACCACACGTTGACGTTGCGCTGGCATATGGTCATGGTCTCCTCGTACCACGGCCAGCCGAAGTGGGCGATGATGATCTTGAGGTCGGGGAAGTCCACCGCCACCTCGTCCATGTCGATTGGCCGGCAGTACTTGAGCTTGGTCCCGGAGTGGAACTGGGTGCCGGCATGGAAGAGCACCGGTATGCCGAGGTCCCGAGCCTCCTCGTAGACCGGGTACATCTCCGGGTCATTGGGCCGCAGCTCCAGCAGATGGGGGAGGAGCTTGAGGCCGCGCAGGCCCAGTTCCTCCACGGCCCGGCGCAGTTCCTCGCGGGCCAGGACGCCCTTGTGGGGATCGACGCTGGCGAACCCGATGAAGCGGTCCGGGTGCTCGGCGACAGCCTGCGCCACGAGGTCGTTGCTCACCCGGTAGCCCCAGCGCGTCTCCGCGTCTATGGCCACGATCACCGACCTGGCGACCCCGGCGGCGTCCATATCCTCGATGGTGTCGCCGATCTTGGGCAGGTTGTCCCCGAAGATGCGCAGGTATCCGTCGCGCATGGACGCGGGCATGGACATGATGGCTTCCTCCGTCCAGAGCTGGGCGTGGGTGTCGATGGTCTCCATGGCTTACCTCCTTGGCCGTTGTGAGCGCTTGCTTCATACTCCATTATAGGAGTCATCGTGGTCCGTGCGGCGGGCAAACCAGTTGGAGAGCTGGCACAGGGCGCACAGGCTTTGTGACGTGGGTTCCCCGCAACTCTCGCAGGCCGTGTGCTCTCCCTCGTGAAGGTCTCCGCCGGCCGGGATGGCTTCCTGCAGCGACAGCAGCAGCCGCAGCTTGCTCGAGGGCATGACCTCCTCCATGTGCTCGAGGACATCCTTGAAGGAGTGGCCGCGGGGGGTCCATTCCGGGCACCTCTCCTCGAAAACGGGCACGCCCTTGAGGCGGCAGTAGGAGAGGTTCATCCTC
Source organism: Actinomycetota bacterium (assembly GCA_028697145.1). GTDB lineage: Bacteria > Actinomycetota > Geothermincolia > Geothermincolales > RBG-13-55-18 > SURF-21. The sequence goes on from JAQVFR010000005.1 coordinate 14,724, forward strand.
TCGTGGTTATAGATCAGGGGTTTGACCTTACGCGACAGCTCGCCGCTGGCGGGCAGGACGGGTTGGGGCACGTAGAACTTGCGCGAGAAGAGGTTCTTGAAGGTGAAGAGGAGGACGTCCTCCAGGGTGTGGGCGGTGGCGACGACCGTGGCCCCCAGCCTCTTTGCCTCCCGGTTCATGAGTGAACGCTTTATAGCGCCGCACACCGCGCACGGGTGCCAGCCCTTCACCCGCCTGACCTGCAGGCCCAGGTCGGAGATGCGCTTGACCTCGAGGGGCACCCCGGCGGCTTTTGCCTGATCCTCCACGACCACGAGGTTGCGGTCGGAGTAGTCCCCCATGTTGAGGTGGAAATGGAGCGCGGAAAGCTCGAAACCCATCACTACGCCCAGGCGGCGCAGCGCGAAAAGAAGGGCGGCGGAGTCCTTGCCCCCCGACAGCGCGAGGACCACGCGGTCTCCCTCGCCGATCATGCCGTGCTTCTCAATGGTGCGGCGGACGCGGCGCTCCAGGAAGCGCAGGAAGCACGGCTCGCAGACCTTGAGGTTGAACTCGGTCAGTCGCAGCACGGGGGCGGAATCCCCGCAGATGCGGCAGCGGCCCGGGACGACATCGATCTCATGTTCCTGCATGGGATAAAGATAGCAGAACCTCCGGGCGATTTCAGGAGCGCCCCTCCTCGAAGGCGCCGCGTGGAGAGGAGGGCGGCGCGACGAAATCCTGCGTCTCCGGCTCGGGCAGGCGCAGCACTATGGTAAACCAGCCCCCCGAGGTGTTGATGAGGTTGATGTTGCCGCGGTGCGCCAGGACTATCCTGCGCGCCATGGCCAGTTCCAGGTCCTCCTTATCGTTCGCGCCCAGGGGAGGAAAGATGCGGCTTCCGTCCCGTGGTGTCCCGGCCGCCTCGCGGTTTCGCATATTGATGGTCATCACGACCTCCCGCCCCTCCTTCTTGGCCGAGGTCCTGACCTCAGTGCCCTGTCCCGCTCTCCTCACTATGTATCCGAAAATGGAATCGAAGACGCGCTTCATGCGCTGCGGATCGACCATGACTCCCGGCAGGTCCTCGGGGATGTTCGCCACGATCCCGGAGGTATCGCACACCTCCTTGAGCACCGGCAGGCTCATCTCGAGCAGGTGCGCGAGGCTGGTGACCTCCCGGTTCAGCTGCAGCTTGCCGGATTCCAGGCGCGAGATGTCCAGGAGGTCCTCCACCAGCCTGGAGAGGTTGTCCGCCTCCCGGCTGATTATCGCCACGTATTCCCGCTCCTTCTCCGGCTCCAGGCGTATGGAGGAGAGCAGTTCGCTGAAGCCCAGGATGGACGTGAGGGGGGTGCGCATCTCGAAGCTCACGGCGGAAACGAAACTGGATGCGGCGCGGTCCATCTGGGAGAGGGAGCGCAGTTCCTCCATGGCCTTCGTCCTCTCCTGCGCCTGCTCGCGGCTCTCCACGCCGAGCCGGTTGATGAAGAACGAAGAGAGCAGGATAAATAGGACCTGCATGCAGACCAACTGCATATCGTTGCGGGAGAGGTCGGTGAATATCAGGAGGGTGGCCAGGTAGGCGGCGCTGGATGAGCAGGAGACAAGGGCGGCGGCCCCGAAGGAGGTGAAAAAACTCGTGCTGAAGGCGGTGACGAGCAGGAGGAAGACGAAAAGCGGGCTGTGCGCCCCACCGCTGTAACGGATGGCGGCGCAGGTGAGAGCCAGGAGGGGGATGCTGTACAGGACTATCAGCAGGCCGTAACGGCGGCCGAGTGGCTCATCCTGGAGGGGCAGCAATATGGCGAGGAAGTTGACCACGAGGATGCAGAAGAGGAGAAAGAGCGTTATCTCGTAGTTGATCTCCACCTCGTGGGGGAGGAAGAGCATGAAGGCCATCAGGGGTATCGCGACCCACATCGACTCCCCCAGCATGCGCATAAGGTTCTGTCTGTACATCGCCGTTCACACCCCCCTTATCGGGATATGGACGGTGAAGGTGCTGCCCTGGCCGGGCTCGCTGCGCACGGTTATCTTGCCTCCGTGCAGCTCCACCAGGTTCTTCACTATCGCCAGCCCCAGGCCGGTGCCGGTGATCCCGGAGAACTCCTTGTTCTCGATACGCCTGAAACGCTCGAAGATGTGGGGCAGTTCATCGCCGGGGATACCCATGCCGTGATCCGTGACCGAGATGGTCACGTACTTGCCTTCCGTGCCGGTCTCGACCTCCACCTTGCCCCCCTGGGGCGAATACTTGATGGCGTTCGAGAGCAGGTTGTTTATGATCTGGTGTATGCGGTCACGGTCGCCGTAGACCTGGGGCAACCGGGTGCATCCCAGGCACGTCAGTTCGTGCTCCTCCGTCTGGGAGCGGAAGAACTCCAGGTCCTCCTCGATCAGGTCGGCCAGGTCGATCATCTCCCGGTTCAACTCGATCCCCGCCTCGATTTTGGACAGGTTGAGCAGGTTGGTGATGAGGCGCGACAGGCGCTCCGACTCGTTGAGGATGATGCGATAGAATTCCTGCTTCTTTTCCCGTTCCATGTCCTTGGTGGCGAGTATCTCGCTGAACCCGTGTATGGAGGTGAGGGGGGTGCGCAGTTCGTGGGAAACCATGGACACGAATTCCGACTTCGCCTTCTCCAGCCTGCGGATGAAGTCGCCCAGCTTGGCCACCTCGTCCCTCGACTGCTCCTGGCGGCGGAGCTCGAGGGAGAGTCGGTTGGCGAAGAAGCAGGCGAGGTAGAGGTAGAGGACGTTGAATACCAGCGGCTGGACCTGTTGCAGGCGGAAACCCTCCTGGGTGAAGGCGACGGCCGCGTAGAACAGGGCCAGGATGGACGTGCTGGCCAGGGCCAGGGGCATCTCGAATGATATCCCGGCGATGATGGGGGCGATGAGCGCCGCGTAATAGAGCGGGCTGTCCAGGCCCCCGCTGAAAAATATGCTAACGCAGACGATGATGCCAAAGGCGATGACTCCGATGAAGAAGGGGGGGACGCCTGGAAGCATCTTGCCATGCCTGCTGGGATACAGGAAGACCAGGTTCTGCGCGACAACGAGAACCGCCACGGCCGCCAGGGCCACGTAGAGCACGGAGAAGTCCATGTCCTGCCCGTGCGGAAGGTGGATGATGAACGCCGTGGCTGGAATGGCCACGACCGCCACGACGGTCAGGATCCCTGCCAAACGGCGTTCCAGTTCCATGCCCCGTCCTCGTTCCTCGCTGTATCGGTCCCCGTCCGCGGCCCCATGTTCCTAATATATGATAATTCGGCGCGTTGCGGCCGTTCGTTGATGGTGGCCCGAATAAAGGGAGCCCTCTCTGGCCCGGCTGGACGCCCTCGCGCTGGGGCGATCCCTATTACTGGGTGCAGGACTCCCGCGGCCGCGGAACCTTTTCCACCACCGCCGTGGACGTGGGGGCCAGGGCGGGAAGCGAGGTGCTCTCGCCCGTCGAGGGCGTGGTGGAAAGCGTGGAGGACTATCACCTATACGGCGTCTACCCCGACCAGCGCGTGTCTATCATCCCCGCCGGCTATCCTGACCTGAGGGTCATCGTGGTCCACCTCGAGGCGGACGTGCTGCGGGGCGAAAGGGTGGCGGCGGGGGAGACGGCCCTGGGACGGGTCCGCGCCCTCTCCCGCTACTTCCGCAGCGACATCGGCAGGTATTACACCATGGACGAGGGCGATCACGCCCACGTCCAGGTCAACCGCATACCTTGAATCGATACTCCCCCGCCGATGACTGAATCAAGGGTTTTTATATTCATACAGCATTTGTTGCGGATCACGTTTCCGTATTCATAGACCGCCTGCATGTTCGTCTGACATCATCGCATACGCCGGCAAGGCGGCGGGTCGGGCGATAGCTCCTTACAAAGGTCCCTTGCGTTTTCTCTCCTCCTCCTCGCGCAGGATCTTGCGCAGCACCTTGCCCACGGCGGACTTGGGAAGGTCGGTGCGGAACTCAATGCTCCGGGGCACCTTGTAGGCGGCCAGCTTCTCGCGGCAGAAGGAGATTATCTCCTCCTCCGTTACGGATTCCCCCTGCTTGAGCACCACGTAGGCTCGGATGGTCTCGCCCCGGTACTCGTCGGGGATGCCCACGGCCACCGCGTCCGCGACCTTGGGGTGCTGGAAGAGCACCTCGTCTATCTCGCGCGGGTAGATGTTGTAGCCCCCGGCTATGACCATGTCCTTCTTGCGGTCCACGATGAAGATGTAGCCGTCCTCGTCGCGGGTAGCGATGTCCCCGGTATAGAGCCAGCCGTCCCTGAGCTGCGCCGAGGTCTCCTCGGAGTTCTCCCAGTAGCCCCGCATGATCAGGGGCCCTTTCATGCATATCTCCCCGGGCTCGCCATCGGGCACCTCCGTCTTACCGTCATCGAGGTCTACCAGGCGCACGTCATTGTCGGGGAATGGGATGCCGATACTCCCCGCCTTCTTCAGGCCCAGGATGGGGTTCGCGATGCCCAGGGCCGTCGATTCCGAGAGGCCGTAGCCCTCGCTGAAGAAGATGCCCATGTCCTTCACCTGCTCGATCATCTCCACCGGCATGGGCGCCGCCCCGGAGTTCAGGAGCCCCAGCTTGCGGTCGAGGCCCAGCTCCTCCGCTCTCGGGTGGTTGACCAACGCGCTGATCATGGTGGGCACGGCGGGGAAGAAGGTTATGTCCTCGAAGCCGGAGAGCAGGTTCATGACCTCGTCCACGTCGAAACGGGGGATGAGGATCATGGAGGCAGTTCCAGGCTGACGGCGGTGCTCGGTTCCATGCCCCCGATGAAGTCGGTGACCTTGGTCACGATGACCTTCGGTATCTCCACCTCGGCGGTGAGGATGCGGACGATGGGCAGCACCATGTCGAAGGTGATGAGTGTGGAGAGACCGGTGGTGGTGACGATCTAATATGCGTTCGCCGGCATCCCCAGGAGTTCGTGCGCACCGAGGCGCGGGTAGCGGATGGTTGTGGGCACGTTGTAATCATAGTGTCGGTGCCAGTGTCTCTCCTCCATTATCGATCACCTCCAAAGTAGCTGGTCGTAAAGCGGTCAGCCATCTTATGTGGCGGTAACCCATCTGCAGGAATATTATCCCAGTATTTTTTTGCCCCGGGGGCGGTTCAGAAACAATTCGCGTCTACACATTCTTAGTCCGATATTTCATATGCAATCTCCAGACAACAAGTTTCTACCCGGATTCAGGTAAGTCAAAACGTAAAAGTGGGTAAAAAAGGGCGGGCCGCAAGGCCCGCCCGGGGTTCAACTCGGTATCTACTGCTGCGGCAGGATATCCATGAGCGGGATGTCGGCGATGTGGGTGTAGGTGAAGTACGAGCTGCCGGCGCGCGCCCAGTAATGCTTCTGCAATGCCTGCTGCGTATAGAGGACGCTGCTCTTGTCCCAGTTCCAAACCTCCAGTATGCCCTGCACCTCGATGTAGGCGCTGCTCATGTCGATGGCAGCGCCGTTGGTGTCGAAGGTGAAGATGACGCGGGCATCGTCGCCGACATGGTCGGGGTAACGCGCCCCCACGTCGTTGCCGTAGTGGTTGCCGCACCTCCACAGGTAGGACTGGCTCCGGTTGGCCTTGCCGAAGAGGATGAAGGAACGGCCGCCGCTGTGCAGCACCAGCTGCAGCGGCATGTAGTCCAGGGAGCGGTCGTTGTTTAGCCAGTCGATGGTGATGTTGAGGTGCACGTAGTTGGCGGCGCCCCAGTTCGCGTTGTATATGCTGGGGGTGAACCAGTTGATGATGACGCTCTGGGGATCGAGGTCCGAGGAAGGCCCCACGGCCGTGAAGGTGTACCTGTAATCCCCCCAGTCTACGCCGGGTTTGACCGGCTCCTCGACGACTACCTCCTCAGCGGTTGCCTGCTCTTCCCCCGCCGCTTCAGCTTCCCCTTCTCCCTGTGCCCAGGCCCATCCCACCAGCAAACCTGACAAGAGGAAACAGAGGAGGGCGATACCCACGATCCTTTTCATCACGGCCCCCTTCTCTACCTTTTTCCCAGCTTACCTTAATAAGGAAAAACGCCTAATCAATTTTAACATATCGGCATTTTCGCGCGGCCCCTTGAACCGCTTGCGGGCCGCTCGCGCCATGAGCCCCTCGCGTTCCCCCGGCGTCGCCGCGGAGCGGGAGCCTCCGCGCTTCCCCCCGTGTCAGGCATCGACGGCAAGCTCCTCCTCAAGGGCGTCCACCACGCTGGTGTAGGCCACGATGCTGCGATGGACGAGGTCCATGGCCTCGGATACCTTGCGCGAGAGCAGGGGGTCTTCCGCGACCTCCTTTATCTGGCGCATGATGTCCAGGACCTGCTTCATGGAGCGCACGAAATCTCCGGCCGAGTACTGGGGATAGGTGGATGATATGTATTCCAGGTCCTCGCCGCGCGCCCAGTCGTGGACCACGCGCACGAAGCCGGGATCGGGTTGTCGCATGAGGTCCAGCCTCTCCCTTGACTCCAGGGTCTTGATGCGTCCCGCGATGGAGCGTGCACGCGCTATCGCCTCCTCCAGGGCGTGAGTCGGTATGGAGGGGGTTACGGCCGGCACGCGTCCCCTGCCCCTTCCTCCGCCCCGGCGCGAAGCCGGTCCCTCCCTCGATTCGAAGACGAAGACGGAGGCGAAGGCGGCCGTCTCCGCCGCGTCCAGGGGATGGAACACCCCGGCTTCCAGGCATTCCACCAGAAGCAGGTCGCATTCGTTGTAGACGCGGCTGAGGACCAGCCCCTTGGGGGACGGTTTGTCATCCTCCAGATAACCCAGGCGCGACAGCACCTTGATGATGTCCGCGAGCCTGCGCGACGAAACGTCGCTGCGCGCCTCCATCTGCCTGTCGATGCGGGCGATCTCGTCGCGGATGTTCTGCATCTGCCGGCACGACTCCATGCACTGCTCGCGGTTCTCGCACACGTGGCATTCCTTGCACTCCATATCCCCGCGAGAGGCCGCAAGCTCCTCGCGGTGCGGCAGGGTGTGCTCCCCCTCCCACTCCTCGGGCGGCGGTACGCGGAAGCCGGCCAGGGCCTGGCGCAGCTTCTTCTCCTTGGCCTTGGTGTCGGCGGGCAGGAAGGACTTGCCCAGGTGCCCCATGGCCTGGGGCGGCAGCGGGAACTGGCCGTAGGAGACCTTGAGGAGATGTCCGCGGTCGTCCATGGTGGACACGCGCGGGTTGCCGTACTTGTCCTCGGAGATGCCCAGCACCACCGCCGGGCGCCTGGAGCCCTTGCGGTGAAGCACGATGACGTCTCCCTCCACCAGTTCTTCCAGCTCGCGGTTGATCAGTTCCTTCCTCCTGCGCTTGCGCTCCTCCGCCATCTCCTTCTCCATGCGCGATACCTCGGAGCGCAGCTTGAAATACTCCCACGCGCTGCCGCGCTCGCACTCCACCTTCCTCTCGTGCGTACGCAGCCGCTTGCCCATCTTCGCCTTCGAGCGTTCCAGCTTGACCACGTCGCGGTCGGCATGGAACTGGGCGAAGCTGGAGTTGAGGAGGTGCACCGCGCCCTCCCTGTCGTTATAGCGCAGCAGATTGACGGCCATGTTGTAGGAGAGGGTGAAGCTGGAGCGGATGGGCAGACTCTCCATCTCCGCCAGCTTCTGCACCTGGGAGAACTGCACCATGGGGTTGTAGAGGGTGGCGGCGTTGCCCACCTTGTCGATGCCCCTGCGTCCCGCGCGACCGGTGAACTGGGTGTATTCGGTGGAGGTCAGGAACTCGTGGCTCTCGCCGCTGAACTTGTAGAGGGACTCTATGACCACCGTCTTGGCCGGCATGTTGATGCCAAGGGACAGGGTCTCCGTCGCGAAGACCACCTTCACCAGGCCCTGGGCGAAGAGGTCCTCCACCACCTCCTTGAAGATGGGGAGGCGCCCGGCGTGGTGGGAGGAGATCCCCATCTTCAGGGCCTCCAGCCACTGCTCGAAACCGAAAACCTTGAGGTCCTCCCCGGGAAGCCACGCCATGCGCGCCAGCACCTGTTCCTCGATGGTCTTCTTCTCCTCGGGAGAGGTGAGGTCGGCCCCGGCCTCCATGCAGTGGGTGACGCCGGCATCGCACCCCGCCCGGCTGAAGATGAAGTAGATAGCGGGCAGCATGCCCGACTTGTGCAGGCGCATGACCACGTCCACGCGGCGCGGGATGAAGTGCCTGGTGCGGGGCTTCCTGCCGCCGCCCCCGCGTTTGGTCATGGACTTCTCGTATTCGGCCACCACCTGGGGGGAGCGTGCCGAGAGCAGGTTCACCATGATGCCGCCGATCATGTAATAATGGCGCAGCGGCACCGGCCGCTTGTCATGGTAGATGGTCTCCACGTCCCCACGCAGGTCGTTCAGCCACTCCCCGAACTCGCGGTAATTGGAGACGGTGGCCGACAGGCCGATGACCTTTACATCCACCGGCAGGTGGATGATTATCTCCTCCCACACCGGCCCCCGGAAGGGGTCCATGAGGTAGTGGCATTCGTCCAGGACCACGAAGCGCAGCCCGTAGAGGGCGTCGGACCGCTCGTAGATCATGTTGCGCAGGACCTCGGTGGTCATGATCACCACAGGCGCCTCGGCGTTGATGCTGTTGTCGCCGGTGAGAAGCCCGACGTTCTCCACGCCGTATACGGAGCAGAAGTCGCGGTATTTCTGGTTGCTCAGGGCCTTGAGCGGGGTGGTGTAGAAGGTCTTGTCCCCAGTCCTCTCCGCCGCCCATACCGCATACTCCGCCACCACCGTCTTTCCGGAGCCGGTGGGGGCGACGACCAGGACGGAACGCCCTCTGGACAGGTACTCGATGGCCTCGTGCTGGAAGCGGTCGAGGGGGAAGGCGTATCGCGACTCGAATTCGGCTATAGCGCTCGTCTCTCTCTCACTGTTCACGTTATCATTCTAACAGAACATGCTCGAGGCCGTGGAGAAGGATTTCAGCCCGATCCCGTTTCCGGGCTCGCCGGCCATGCATCAGGATTGCCCTGTCGGGCGATGGCCTAGGGTGGTCCCATGCTGCAAGGCCTGGCCGGGAGACGGCTTGACGGGGCCTCGTCCCGGGTCCGGGACCGCCCCATGGAGGTAAGTTCGATGCGCCGTGAAGAGCTCGAGTTCGGTCAGGAAAGAGAGGCTCTGGCTTTCCTGGAACGCGAACCCGTGCGCAACCTGCGCATGGTCTGGGCTCTGCGGCGGTGGGGCCTCTTCAACCTGGGTCTGGCTGAGCAGGGAAGATACCTGGCGGCGCGGGGGAGGGAAGGGATACGGGGGATGCTTATGCTGAACAACCAGGGGATGCTGAGGGTCGCGGCGCGAGGGGACGTGGCGAGGGAGCTGGTGGAGCGGGCGCTTTCCTCGTGGGGAATACCGGAGGTGCTGGCTGGACCCGAGGAGGAGATAGAGGAGATCCTCGGCGCGGTGAAGGAGTTGATGGAGGCGGTGGAGCACCGCGAGGAGGAGGTGAGCCTGGCGTTATCGGCTCGTGACTTCGCGCCCTTGCGGGGATGGGCGGAAGCGGCAGGCGAGGAGGACCTGGACTGCCTGGTGGACCTGGAGAGGATGCTGCAGGAAGAGCTGCTGGGGAGCATTGCCGAAACCTGGGTGATACGCTTGCAGCTCCGCCGCGCCCTCGAGGACGGAACGGCCGCGCTGGTGCGCCATGCCGGACGGGCGGTGTCCAAGGCGGAGATAGAGGCGGCCACGCCCCGGGCGGACGAACTCGGCGGGGTCTATACCGTTCCCGATCACAGGCGGCGCGGCTTTGCCGCCGCCGCCTGTTCGCTGGTATGCGAGTCCTCCCTCATGCTCGGAAAGACGGTGAGGCTGGAGACGCAGCGCGACAACGCCGCCGCCGTCTCCCTCTACCGCAACCTGGGCTTCAGGGAGCTCTGGCCTCACCTGGCGGTGAGGTTCAGGCGGGAATGAAACGGCCACGCGGCCTGGAGGCCTGGGCGTGACCCCGGGCCCACGGTGATAGAATTGATGTTGTTCGGTCGCAGGTGAGAGTGGAGGATATGGATGGCAGCGGACGGCATGCACTGGGATCCGGTTATGGAGACCATGGACGGGGAGGAACTGCGGGCGCTCCAGTTGAAGAGGCTGCGCGGGACGCTGGAGCGCTGCGCGGGCAGCCCCTTCTACCGCGAATGGTTCAAGGAGGCGGGCTTCGACCCCGCCGCGGTGTTTTCCCTGGAGGATATCAGGCGCCTGCCGTTCATGGATAAGGATACCTTGCGGGGCGGCGACCCCACGCGTTTTCTGACCGTCCCCAAGGACGACGTCGTGCGCATGCATTCCTCCTCGGGGACCACGGGACAGGCGACGGTCATCTTCCACACCGCCCGCGACGTGGAGGCATGGACGGAACTGGTGGCGCGCTGCATGTACATGGCGGGGGTACGCCGCTCGGACGTATTCCAGAACATGATGGGATACGGCCTCTTCACCGGAGGTCTCGGTTTCCATTACGCCGCCGAGAGGATAGGCGCCATGGTCATCCCCGCCGGCTCGGGCAACAGCAGGCGGCAGATACAGCTCATGCGGGATTTTCACACCACCGCGGTGCACGTCATACCCTCCTATGCCCTCTACCTCCTGGAGGTGTTCGCGGATGTCGGGCTGGACCCGCGCGGCGACACCGACCTGCGCATCGCTTTCCTCGGAGCTGAGCCCCACACGGAGAGCCTGAGGCGCCGCATAGAGGAATCATACGGGGTGGGAGCCTTCAACTCTTATGGGCTCTCGGAGATGTGCGGTCCGGGCGTCGCCTTCGAATGTCCCGCCAAGCTCGGCATGCACGTATGGGAGGACAGCTTCCTCGTGGAAGTTGTGGACCCGGGCACGCTGGAGCCGGTGGCGGAAGGGGGGGAGGGGGAACTGGTGTTCACCTCCCTCAACCGCGAGGGCATGCCCCTGCTGCGCTACCGCACGCGCGACCTCTCCTCTATCGTCGAGGGCACCTGTCCCTGCGGACGGGAGCACCGCCGCATATCCCGCATCAAGGGGCGCAGCGACGACATGTTCATCGTCAAGGGGGTCAACATCTTCCCCATGCAGGTGGAGAAGGTGCTCTTGGGGGTGCTGGGGGTCGGTTCGAATTACCAGATCGTGCTGGACACCGTGGGGGCCATGGACGAGATGCGCGTGCTGGTGGAGGTGGCCGGAGAACTGTGGCACGGTGAGGTGCGCGAGCTCAACCGCCTGCGGAGCAGGATCATGGAGGAACTGCGCCAGGAGGTGCTGGTTACCCCGCGGGTCGAGCTGGTCGAGCCCGGGTCCCTTCCGGCGGGGGAGGGCAAGGCGGTGAGGGTGTTGGATGAGAGGGAACACGCGAGGGAGGATTGAGCATGGCCAACCAGGTGAACGTCTTCGCCCAGAACCAGCCGGGCAGGCTCGAGCGCCTGACCGAGGTGCTCCTCGAGGAGGGGATAAACATCCGCGCCATCACCATCTCCGGAGCCGACGATTATGGCGTGATAAAACTCCTGGTGGACGACCCCCGCAAGGCCTTCGATGCGCTGCAGCGCGAGGGCTTCTCCGCCTTCCTGAAGGAAGTGATCGCGGTGGTCATGGACGACCGCCCCGGGGGCCTGCACCGCGTGTGCCGCGTCCTGGGGGAAGGGGGCGTCAACGTCGAGGATGCATACGGCTTCGTCTTCCAGGACCGCAAGACCGCGATCCTCGTGGTGGAGGTGGAGAAGGTCTCCGAGGCGGAGGAGATCCTCAAGGCCAAGGGCCTGGAGTTCCTCTCCGACGAGGAGCTCTACTCCCTTTAGGGCGGAGGGCGGCGGAAGTGAAGGCCGGAGGCCCGGAAGGCGGGCGCCGCGTGGTCTACACCCTGGGAACGAGCACGCGAAGCATGGAGGAGTTCACCGCGATACTCGAGGCGAGGGGCATCGCCAGGGTCTGCGACGTGCGCCATTTCCCCGGCAGCAGGAGGTACCCGCATTTTTCCCGCGAGGCTTTCTCCGCGGCCATGCTTGCGGCGGGGATCGATTACGTCTGGCTGGGCGAGCGGCTGGGCGGCTACCGCAAGGGGGGTTACGAGGCGCACATGCGGACCGCCGCTTTCGCGCGGGGCATGGATGAACTGCAGCGCCTCGCCTGCGAGAAGGCGACGGCGGTGGTCTGCGCGGAAGCCCTCCCCTGGAGATGCCACCGCCGCTTCATAGCCAGGGCCCTCGAGGAAAAAGGGTGGGAGGTCGTGCACGTCATAGACGCCTCGCGCGACTGGGTCCCCCCGGGGAGGGAGGCCGTCCAGACCTCGCTGGAGGAGCTGGACCCCTGACCCTCGCGGACCGCAGGCCGCCCGCAACGGATAAGCGCCCCGCCAGGAACTGCAGGACCGCGGGTGTCGTCTATATCGTTAGCGGCGGGCCCGAGCCGATGCTTCGAGGCGAGACGGCGAGAAGGCTGCCGCTGAGGTCCTCGCCTCGAGGGTCAGGCGGGTGTGAGCAGCGCCTCGGGGTACGCCGCCTTTTTCCTGCCCTGGAGGTTGTGCTATTTTTAGTGCGGGCCGGAACAGCGTGCTGATGAAAGCGAGGGGATATGCGCACAAGAACGACGGGGGCCGCCGCGATGGTGGTATGCATGGCCGTGGCCGTCTCCATTCTCGTGGCCGCGTGCGGCGGCAGCGGCGACGGCGAAGGCCTGCTCAAGCGCGAGCTGCCCGAGAATGCCACACCCGAGAAGATCATGCTCGATGGCCTCAACGCCACCGACGCGGCGAAAGGTCTCCATTACATTTTCGATTACTCTTTCATCATTCCGCCCACCGGGCAGCAGGCGTACACCAGCGAGGTGGCCTTGAACGGCGAGGGAGATTTCGACGCCGGGAGCGGCAACGCGAGCGCGCGCATGGCCTGGCCATCCTTCGAGCTCGAGTTCGATTACGTGCTCTACGACGGCGTGCAATACTACCGCAGCGGTGAGAACGAACCCTGGTACGAACTCCCTGCAGGTTCCTCGTTGAGCATACCGAGCGTATCCGAGATCACCCGCAACACGGCGGAATACATGGACAATTTCCAGAAGATAACGCGGCTCGAGGACTCCGTGGTGAACGGCCGGGACTGCTACCACATAGCCATGGTGCCCAATTTCGACGCCATCATGGAGAACGAGGAGTTCCTGAACATGATAAAGGGTGAACAGGAGCAGCTGGGTGAGGACACCCTCAGCGAGCTAGAGGAGATCAAGGAATCGCTGAAAGAGGCCAGCGTCAATTACGAATACTGGTTCGACAAGGAATACCTGGTCCTCAGGCGCACCGTGTATAACATCGAGATGGTGCAGCCGGGAGACGAGAGCAATCCCGCTTACACCGTCAAGATCATCATGGAGATAGACTTCCCCACCTACAACCAGAAGGTGGAGATCGCCAGGCCTGAAGAATCCCTGATGTACAAGGAATAGACCGGGAGGTGCAGGACTTGAACAGGAAAAGGCTCGCCGTCCTCCTTTCTCTTCTCGCCGTTCTGGCGTCCTCGCTCGTCCTCGGGGGCTGCGGGGGGAAGCAGGATCCCCAGGAGGCTTTCGCCGCGGCCACGCATGCGGCCCGCGAGGCGGGCAGCGCGCATGCGCAGATAAACGTGGTCCTTTCCCCCCGGGAGGGCGAGACGGGCACGGAATTAAACCTCCAGGGCGATGCCTGGATGGACATGGATGCCGGCACGCTGGAGGCGCGCTTCACGGTCATGGGCATGGAGCTTTCCGTGCGTTACGTGGACGATACCGCGTACGTACAGTTCGGGGGCAAATGGTACGTGGTACAGGGAGAGATGCTGGACGGGGCGGGCGAAGGGGTGATCGGCTCGTTCGTCGCGGTGCTCTCCTCCCTGCCGGAGATCATCTCCTCCACCCTCGAGCTGAACGAGCTCGGCGAGAAGAAGGTGGGGGACCGCGACTGCGTCCTGCTCGAGGTGGTGCCCGACCTTCGGGCCATTTCGGCCATGGACCCGGTGCGGGAGGTGGCCGCCCAACTCGAAATGAGCCAGGGCGAGTTGAGGGAATACCTCGAGGAAGCGGATGTCGCGATCGAGGTCTGCGTGCAGAAGGACGAGGCGGTCGTCCGCCAGGTCTTCATGGCCGCGAGCGTGGAGCTGCCGACGTTGAGCGATATCGTGGGGATCCCCCTGCTGCCCGAGATGGCCCGCGTCGAGATAACCATGGACTTCCCGGAGTATGGCATGGAGGTGGATGTCAGGGCTCCGGCCGACGCCGTCCCCTTCGAAGGCCTCTAGGTACCGTTCAACCTGCAGGAGATGACCTTGACGAGGTCGACGGGGGGGAGGGCTTGAACCTCGAAACCGTCGAACCCGGCTTCTCTCAGCACCGCCTCCCATTCCTCCACCGTGATGATATATTCGCCGTCGCCCCGCAGCAGGAAGGGGATGGACTGCAACTCCCCCAGCATCATCTCCCAGGCGCCGTGGTCGAGGGAATAGAGCGCCTTCGCAACCAGCCGCTCGACGACATCCCTCACCTTTTCCGGGTCCGCGAAGTCGCCGGGCACGCCGCAGAAGGGGTCGGCGTGGATGAAGCGCCCGCCCGGCTCCAGGACCCGGGCTATCTCCCTCGCCATGTCCGGCTTGCGTTCCGGCGGGACGTGGTGCAGGGCCAGGGATGACACGATGAGGTCGAAGCTGCTATCCGGGTACGGTATGGCCTGCGCGTCGCCTTCCTTGATCTCCACGTTGGGGTAGTCCACGAACCGCTCCGCGCACACCTCCCGCATGCCCGTGGAGGGGTCCACCCCGCTGAAACCAGCGCTCGGGAACTCTTCCAGCAGGAGGGCGATGAGGTTACCGGTGCCGCAGCCGAGGTCCAGGGCTCTCTCCACGGCGGCTCCCCTCGCGCCCTCCACCACGCTCGCGAGGATCCGCGCATACATGGGGTCCTTGAAAAAAGACTCGTCGAAGTCCCTTGCGATCTCGTCCCAGTCAGCCATCAGTGATCCCCCCCTCAGAGGTCCTTTCGGGCGTGAGCCGCTATTTGATATCATAGCCCTAACCGAGAACCCGGGAGGATGCCGGATGTACTTTCAGGACATGATCATGGCCCTGCAGGCCTACTGGACGGGGCGCGGCTGCATCCTGGTGCAGCCACACGACGTGGAGGTGGGGGCGGGAACCTTCAACCCCGCCACCTTCCTGCGCGCCCTGGGGCCGGAGCCGTGGAGGGTCGCCTACGTGGAGCCCTCGCGGCGCCCCACCGACGGGCGCTACGCCGAGAACCCCAACCGCCTGCACCAGCACACCCAGTTCCAGGTTATACTCAAGCCCTCGCCCGACGACATCCAGGACATCTACCTGGATTCGCTGCGGGCCATCGGCATCGATCCGCACCTCCACGACGTGCGTTTCGTCGAGGACGACTGGGAGTCGCCCACCCTGGGGGCGTGGGGCCTGGGATGGGAGGTCTGGCTGGACGGCATGGAGATTACCCAGTTCACGTATTTCCAGCAGGTCGGCTCGCTGGACTGCAGTCCCGTATCCGTGGAGCTCACCTACGGCATGGAGAGGCTGGCCATGTACGTGCAGGAGGTTGACAACGTCTTCGACGTGCGCTGGAACGAGGCGCTCACCTACGGCGACGCGCAGCGCCGGGCCGAGGTGGAATGGAGCACCTACTGCTTCGACGAGGCGGACACGGAGATGACCTTCGCGCTCTTCGACCGCCACGAGGCCGAGGCCAGGCGCCTGCTGGAGAAGGGGCTGGTGCTCCCGGCGTACGACTGCGTCCTCAAGTGCTCCCACCTCTTCAACATCCTGGATGCACGCGGAGTCATCAGCGTCACCGAGCGCACCGCCTATATAGCCCGGGTGAGGGACATCGCCCGTGGCGCCGCCTCCGCTTTTCTGGCGCAGCGCGAGGAGATGGGCTTCCCCCTGCTGGAAGGGGGGCCGTGATGGCCAGGGACCTGCTGCTGGAGATAGGGACCGAGGAACTGCCCTGGGGCGCCGTGCGGGACGGGCGGCGTCAGCTGGCCGCGAACGCCTCTTCCATGCTGGAAAAGGAGAGGTTGCGCCGCGGCGATATCGCCGTCTATTCCACCCCGCGCCGCCTGGCCCTCGTGGTCACCGGCCTGGAGGAGAGGCAGGAGGACATGGCGGCGGAGGTGCGGGGCCCCTCTCGCGAGGCCGCCTACGACGCGGAGGGCAGGCCGACCAGGGCGGCCGAGGGCTTCGCCCGTTCCCGCGGCCTGAAAGTGGAGGACCTGGAGGTGCGGGGCACAGAGAAGGGCGACTTCGTCTTCGCGACGGTGAGAGAGGAGGGCAGGCCCGCTCGGGAGGTGCTGCCAGGCCTCCTGGAGGCGCTCGTCCGCTCCCTGTCCTTCCGCAAGTCCATGCGCTGGGGAAGCGGGGAGTTCCGCTTCGCGCGTCCGGTGCGCTGGATCGTCGCCCTTTACGGCGACGAGGTGGTGCCCTTCACCCTGGACGGGCTGGAGGCGGGCAGGACCAGCCGCGGCCACCGCTTCCTCTCCCCTGGAGATGTAGAGGTAACCGACCCCAGGGCCTACCTCGGGGAGCTGCGTGCGTCCTTTGTCCTGGCGGACGAGGAAGTGCGGCGGCAGGCCGTCATCGCCGGCATCGAGGAGGCCGTCTCGGGCAGGGGACTGCGGGCGGTGCCCGGCGGCGATACCCTGGATGAGGTGATCGACCTGGTGGAATATCCCCATGTGATCATGGGGAGTTACGACGCGCGTTTCCTGGAGCTGCCGCGCGAGGTGCTGGAAACGGCCATGCAGGAGCACCAGCGTTACTTCCCGGTGGAGGACGCGCGCGGGGGCCTGGCCGCTGCCTTCCTGGTGGTGCACAACGGCGATCCCGCCCAGGAGGAGGTCATACGCAGAGGCAACGAACGCGTTCTGCGCGCCAGGCTGGAGGACGCCTCCTTCTTCTATAGGGAGGACCTCTCGGTGTCCCTCGAGGACAGGATGGGACAGCTGCAGGCCGTGGTGTGGCAGGCCAGGCTCGGAAGCATGTACGAGAAGAGCCAGCGCCTGCGCGAACTTTGCGGCGGCATCTGCGCCATGGCGCACCTCTCGCCCGAGGTGGAGGAAGCGTCTGTGCGCGCCGCCCTGTTATGCAAGTCGGACCTGGTTACCTCCATGGTCAGCGAGTTCCCCTCACTGCAGGGCGTGATGGGGCGCATTTACGCCCTGGCCGGAGGCGAGAACGAGGATACGGCCCGGGCCATCGAGGAGCACTACCGGCCGCGTTTCTCGGGTGACGCCCCGCCCTCTACCGTACCCGGCACCGTGCTCTCCCTGGCCGAGAAGGCCGACAACCTCGCCGGCTGTTTCGGCGCGGGGCTGGCGCCCACGGGCTCGGAGGACCCCTACGCCCTGCGCCGCCAGGCGCAGGCGGTGATGACGATACTAGCCGGCGCCCGCATGCACCTGGACTTCACCGCGGTGGTGGGGGAGGCTGCCACGAGACTCGGCTTTTCCGATCCCGGGGGAGTGGCGGAGGAGGTGGCGGAGTTCAGCCGCCAGCGCTGGAGACAGGCCCTCATCTCAGAGGGTTTCGACTACGACCTGGTGGCCGCCGTGATGCCCTTGGCAGCGCGGGACCCTTACGACGCGCGCCGCCGCCTGGAGGCCATGCGCGATGCCCGTGCGAGGGGCCTGCTCCAGAAGGCTTACACGGGATTCGAGCGCTGCTACAACCTTTCCCGCAAGGCCGGGGAGGTCGCCCTGGACGAGGCGCTCCTCGCCGAGGAAGCGGAGAGGAACCTGTATTCCCGACTGGTGTGGGCGCAGCAGCCGCTGCG
Source organism: Actinomycetota bacterium (assembly GCA_028697145.1). GTDB lineage: Bacteria > Actinomycetota > Geothermincolia > Geothermincolales > RBG-13-55-18 > SURF-21. The sequence continues at coordinate 32,461 of JAQVFR010000005.1, forward strand.
CGATCACCTGGACGCGGACGAATACGACGCCGCCCTCGGGGTGCTGCTGGAGATGGCGCCGGACGTGGACCGCTTCTTCGAGACCATCTTCGTCATGGGCGACGACGAGAGGCTGCGCGACAACCGCCTGGCCCTGCTGTCCATGGTGGCCTCGCTCTTCCTGGAGTTCGCTGATTTTACGCAGATCGTAACGGAATGAGAGGGCACGCTCCAGGCGGGCGGTTTACGGGCGTGTCTTGAGGGTAAAAACATATTATAATCTCACTGTTTTTCGTCTTCCCGAAGTGGGATATCCGTTTCGAGTCCGATTGTTAGGAGGAAGGCAACATGGCGAAGTACGTGTACGATTTCAACGAGGGCGAGACCGGCATGAAGGCACTGCTCGGGGGCAAGGGAGCGAACCTGGCCGAGATGACCAGGCTGGGGCTGCCCGTGCCGCCCGGGTTTACCATCACCACGGAGGCGTGCAACTACTATTACCGGGGGGGAGAATATCCCGACGGCCTGAAGGAGGAGATCGAGGAGCACCTGCGCAGCCTGGAGGAAAAGATGGGGAAGAAGCTGGGCGATCCCGGCGACCCCCTCCTGGTGTCGGTGCGTTCCGGTGCGGCGATATCCATGCCGGGGATGATGGACACCGTTCTCAACCTGGGCCTCAACGACGATTCGGTACGGGGGCTGGCTTCCCTCACGGGAGACGAGCGTTTCGCCTACGATGCCTACCGCCGCTTCATCACCATGTTCTCGGACATCGTCATGGGAGTGGAGCGCAGCTTCTACGAGGAGGAGTTGAGCCGCAAGAAAGAGGAACTCGGGGTGAAGCTGGACGTCGAATTGGACGCCACGGCCTGGAAGGAGCTGGTGGAGGAGTTCAAGGCGATAACCCGGGAGCATGCCGGGCGGGACTTCCCGACCGACCCGCGCGAGCAGCTCGATATGGCCATCCGGGCGGTGTTCAAGAGCTGGGAGAGCGACCGCGCCAGGACCTACCGCAAACAGTACGATATCCCCGATGACCTGGGTACGGCGGTGAACGTGCAGAGCATGGTCTTCGGCAACATGGGCGAGGGCTCCGCCACCGGGGTCTGTTTCACCCGCAATCCCTCCACGGGGGAGGCGCGCCGCTTCGGGGAGTACCTCATCAACGCCCAGGGCGAGGACGTGGTGGCGGGCATCCGCACCCCCCACACCCTGGAGGACCTGGGGGAGGAGATGCCCGGGCCATACGAGCAGCTCACCCAGGTAATGGACAAGCTCGAGAAGCACTACCGGGACATGCAGGACATAGAGTTCACCATCGAGAAGGGCGATCTCTTCATGCTGCAGACCAGGACCGGGAAGCGCACCGCCGCCGCCGCCCTCAAAATAGCCGTGGACATGGTGGCCGAGGGCCTCATCGGCGAGGAGGAGGCCGTCTCGAGGGTACAGCCGGAGCAGCTGGACCAGCTCCTGCATCCGCGCCTGGACCCGGACACGGATTACGAGGTCATCGCCAAAGGCCTTCCGGCCTCGCCCGGCGCCGCCGTGGGCGAGGTCGTCTTCGACGCGGACACCGCCGAGATGCGGGGCTCGCGCGGGGACAGGGTCATCCTGGTGCGCTGGGAGACCACCCCCGACGACATCCACGGCATCATCAAAGCCCAGGGAGTCCTCACCAGCCACGGCGGCATGACCAGCCACGCGGCGGTGGTGGCGAGGGGGATGGGAAAGCCCTGCATCAGCGGCGCCGAGGCCATCAAGATAAACCAGGCCGAGAGGATATTCGAGGTGAACGGACTGGTGGTACGCGAGGGCGAGACCATAACCATCGACGGCACCTCCGGCAAGGTGATCCTGGGGGAGGTGACGCTCATCGAGCCTAAGGTGGACGAGAACCTGGAAAGGGTGCTCGCCTGGGCCGATAAACTGCGCCGGCTCGGGGTGCGCACCAACGCCGATACGCCCGATGACGCCCAGCGCGCGCGCGATTTCGGCGCGGAGGGCATCGGGCTCACCCGCATCGAGCATATGCTCATCGGCGAGGACCGCCTGCCCATCGTCAGGCGCATGATCCTGGCGGAGGACGACGAGGGTCGCGAAGAGGCCTACATGGAGCTGGAGCCCCTGCTGCGCAGGGATTTCGAGGGCATCCTGGAGGCCATGGACGGCCTGCCGGTGACCATAAGGCTTCTCGACCCGCCGCTGCACGAGTTCCTGCCCAACCTCGCCGACCTGAGGGTGGAGCTGGAGAGGCTCAAGCACGTGCCGGGAGAGAGGGAGGAATACGAGCACAAGGAGAGGCTCCTGGCCAGGGTGCGGGCCGAGGCGGAGTCCAACCCCATGCTGGGCCTGCGCGGCTGCCGTGTGGGTTGCGTCCTGGGCGGTGTCACCGAAATGCAGGTCAGGGCCATTATCAAGGCCGCGTGTGACCTCAAGAAGAAGGGTAAGGACCCCAGGGTCGAGATAATGATACCCCTGGTCGCGTTCCGCAAGGAACTGGAGATCGAGAAGGAGAAGGTGAAGGAGGTCGCCGACGCGGTGATAGAGGCGATGCAGACCGACCTGGATTACCTGGTCGGCACCATGATCGAGCTGCCGCGAGCGGCCCTCACCGCTGACCAGATCGCCGAAGAGGCCGACTTCTTCTCCTTCGGCACCAACGACCTCACCCAGACCACGCTCGGTTTCAGCCGCGACGATGCGGAGGCGAAGTTCCTGCCCCTTTACCTGGAGCGGGGCATCATAACGGACAATCCTTTCCAGACCCTGGACGTCGAAGGGGTGGGCAAGCTGGTGCGCATGGCATGCGAGCTGGGACGCGGCACCAATCCCGGCATCAAGCTGGGGATATGCGGCGAGCACGGCGGCGACCCGCGCAGTATCGCGTTCTGCCACCAGGTGGGGCTGAACTACGTGAGCTGTTCCCCGTTCCGGGTACCGCTGGCCAGGCTGGCGGCGGCCCACGCCGCCATGGGCGGAGCCTACGACGCGACGAAGTGACCTTGTCGCGCTGCGAGAAGGTCATCGCGAGAAGCCCGCATCAAGGCGCGATGCCGGTTGCGCCTGGCCTTACCCTGGAAAAGCCCCGAGGGCGGTCCCGACACTGGCACGGATTAAAATCGGTGATGGGAGGCGATTCCACGTCCGCATGCCGGCCGTCAGTCCCCTCGCGATGCCTTGGGCGTGGCGGAGGGGAGGTTTAAGCGGGGCGGTGAACGGATATGAATATGCGGCGACGCCGGTTTGAGGAACAGCCGAGAGAAGAGATACCCGGAGGTGATGATCCCGTGTTAATACTGGCGATCAACGGAAGCCCGAACCGCAGCGGCAATACCGCTACTCTGCTGCAGGCCGTGCTGGACGCGGCCGCGGAAGAAGGCGTCGAGGGCAAGCTCATCCAGGTCATGGACGCGGTAAAGAAGCAGAAGATGCCCTTCTGCGTGGCCTGCTCGAGCCCCTGTAAGGAGGCGTGCCACGACAAGGACGCCGGTCTCAAGGAGGCCTGCGACGCCCTGGAGAGCGCGGCGGCGGTGGTGCTGGGCAGCCCCGTATATTTCGGCACCGTGTCGGCGCAGCTCAAGGCCCTTTGGGATAAGACCAGGGCCGTGCGCGGTAGGAAGTCCCTGGTGGGGAAGCCGGCGGCCGCGGTGAGCGTGGGGGCGGCGCGTTTCGGAGGGCAGGAGACCACTCTCCGGGCCCTGCATGATATGCTCCTCGTCCAGGGCATGAGCGTCGTGGGAGAGGGTACGGATGACGACGATGCGGGACACCAGGGAGTGAGCGCGCAGAAGCCGGCGGAGGAGGATGCCTACGCCCTGGAGAGAGCGCGCATCCTGGGAAAGCGCCTGGCGCGGGAGGTGAAGAAGGCGGCACGATGAGCCCGCGTGAGGATATCGAACGGATGGAGGACGAGTGGCTCTCCCCCCATGCCGTACGCAGCCGCGACAGCAGGGGGCGCGAAAGGGAGGAGCCTCCCGATCCGCTGCGCACCTGCTTCATGCGCGACCGCGACCGCATCATCCATTGCAAGTCTTTCCGCCGCCTCAAGCACAAGACGCAGGTCTTCCTGGCTCCCGAGGGAGACCATTACCGCACCAGGCTCACCCATACCCTGGAGGTGAGCCAGATCTCGCGCACCATCGCACGCGCCCTGCGGCTCAACGAGGACCTGACCGAGGCGATCGCCCTTGGCCATGACCTGGGGCACACGCCCTTCGGCCACATGGGCGAGGAGGCCTTGCAGGGCTTGACCCCCAGCCCGTTCAGTCACAACGAGCAGAGCCTGCGGGTGGTGGAGAAGCTGGAATACGGCGGCAAGGGCCTCAACCTGACCTGGGAGGTGAGGGACGGCATCCTGGGGCATACGGGAAAAAGCCGGTTGCCCGCCACCCTGGAGGGAAGGGTGGTGCGCACAGCCGACCGCATCGCCTATGTCAACCACGATATCGACGACGCCATCCGCGCGGGCATACTCGAGGAGACCGACTTGCCCGAATCCACCCTGAAAGTTCTGGGGCGTCACCACAGCTTGCGCATAAACACCCTGGTAAATGACATGGTAGCTCAGAGCACGGGCCGCGACGACATCCTCTTGAGCGAGCAGGTGTCGGCGGCCCTGGACGAGCTGCGCGCCTTTCTCTTCGACCGCGTTTACATCGGGTCCGTGGCCAAGGCGGAGGAGGGCAAGGCCGTGACCATGCTGCGCAACCTGTTCAACTTCTACCTCGAGAACCCGCAGGAGATGCCCGAGGAGTTCCGTGGTGGAGATGAGGACCTGCGCGTAAGGGTGTGCGACTACGTGGCGGGGATGACGGACCGTTTCGCCGATCAGAGATACAGGGAGCACTTCGTTCCCAGCGGGTGGCAGGGGAAGCGTTAAAAAGGAGGACGATGGGCAGGGGCAGGATCCGGGACGAGGATATCGACAGGCTGCGGGAACAGGCGAGCATCGTAGACGTGATATCCGACTACGTGCAGCTCAAGAAGGCCGGCCGGTACCTCAAGGGCCTTTGCCCGTTTCACGACGAGAAGACGCCGTCTTTCATGGTCGATCCCGCCAAGCAGCTCTACCACTGCTTCGGCTGCGGCGAGGGTGGGAACGTCTTCACCTTTCTCAAGAAGAAGGAGGGGCTGGACTTCCGCGAGGCCGCCGAGAGGCTGGCCGCCCGCACCGGGTTCACCCTGCATTACGAGGGGGTCACCAAGGAGTCGGGTGAGGCGGAGAGCCGCCGCGGCAGGCTCTACCGCCTCAACCAGTGGGCGGCGGACTTATACCAGGACGTGCTCCTCAAACGCGAGGCGGGAAAGCCTGCGCGGGACTACCTCGTTTCCAGGGGCATCGACCGCGAGGCCGCGCTGGCTTTCAAGCTCGGCTATGCCCCCGGTTCATGGGATTTTCTCTACCGCGAGGCCACCCGCAAGGGCTTCTCCGCGCAGGATTTCATGGCCGTGGGGCTTGGCCTGCAGGGAGAGAAGGGCATATACGACCGCTTCCGCGGCCGCCTCATCTTCCCCATCCAGGACCTGCAGGACCGCGTGATCGCCTTCGGGGGGAGGATTATCGCGGAGGGCCAGCCCAAGTATCTCAACTCGCCCGAGACGCCCATCTACACGAAGAGCCGGCACCTTTACGCCCTCAACCTGGCCAGGCGGGAGATCGTTCGCGAGGGGTTCGCGGTCCTGGTGGAGGGATACACCGACGTGATAGGGCTGTGGCGGGCGGGGATACGCAATGCCGCAGCCACCCTGGGAACCGCCCTGGGAGAGGAGCACATCAAGCAGCTGTCCCGCCTCACGGAGCGGGTCGTGCTGGCTTTCGACGCCGACGCGGCCGGCATCAGCGCCAGCGAGAGGGGGCTGGATTTCTACGACGATTACAACCTCGACCTGCGGGTGACGACCTTCGAGGAGGGGATGGACCCGGCTGATCTCGTCTCCTCGCGCGGGCCGGACGAATTCCGGCTGCGGGTGGAGCAGAGCGTGCCCCTGGTGGATTTCTGCCTGGAAAAAGTGCTGGAAGAGCATGATCCCTCGGACACCAACTCGCGCCTGCGCGGCGTGCGCAAAGCCGTTCACCTGGTGGGAGGCCTGGGAAGGGAGATCGGCGCTGAGCGCTACATCAAGGAGATAGCCGACTGGGCCGGCTCCGGCTACCAGGCCGTTTACGAGCTGTACAGGCGCGAGCATGGAGACGCCGCGGCGGGGAGGGCCGTCGCGCCGGAGGCCTCCATCTCCCTTCCCCCCCACGTGAGGGTGGAAAGGGAACTTTTGCGGCTGATCGTGCATCATCCCTTTCTATTGGAAACAGCCCAGGACGAGCTGGATATGGGGTTGTTTGATGACCCCGGGTACCGTATAATCCTTCAGGCCTTGCTCGAGAGCCCCGGGAACGCCGGGGATTCCGGCCGGGAGGGCGAAGGCCTCATATCCGGTATCATCGAGGAGCTGGAGTCCGAGCAGGTCAGGAACACCGCTACGGCGTTAGTTTTCGATAAAAGTGGGAATGTTGATAATGTAAGTGGCGACGACGCTCAGGTGATGTACGGCGACATGCTCCTGTCCCTGAAGGAGTTCTATTTCGAGCGTCAAATAAGGAGATTGAAGAAAGAGTTGGAAAGCCACGCATCCGCTTCCCGGAGGGATCACGCACGCGAGCAGGAACTCACCGAGGAGATTTTCGCTCTTGAACGCCTGAAACGGGAGTTAAGACAGGGGCATTAAAGGGAATTTGGAGTTCGCTCGATATCCATTAGGAAATCCTCTCTCAGGTGGTATAAGTGGAAGATTGGAAAGACCTCGATTACGAGGAGATAAAGGAACTGCTCTCGAAAGGACAGGGCAGAGGCATACTCACTCAGGAAGAGATAACCGAGTCGCTGCAGGCCCTGCACCTCAGCCCTGAGCAGATGGACCATTTATATGCGCTTCTGGACGAGATGAACGTGGAAGTGACGGATGGGCCGTCCGCGGAAAACCTGCGCGAGATGGAGGAGGAAGAGGCCGAGGAGGCCGAGGAGGAGAAGGAAGAGAACCTGGAAAAAGACATGGAAATGGCGGGGAAGACTCCCACCAACGATCCCGTACGCATGTATCTCAAGGAGATCGGCAAGGTACCGCTGCTCACCGCCAGCGAGGAGGTCGACCTGGCCAAGAAGATCGAGGCCGGCGAGGAGGCCTCCACCAGGCTGCGCGAAAAGGGCGACAAGCTCTCGCGCGAGGAACTGAGGAAGCTGCGGCGCCTGGAGCGCACGGGGCAGGAAGCGAAGAGAAAGCTGGTGGAGGCCAACCTCAGGCTGGTGGTCTCCATCGCCAAGCGGTACGTGGGCAGGGGGATGCTCTTCCTCGACCTCATCCAGGAGGGCAACCTGGGGCTCATCCGCGCCGTGGAGAAGTTCGATTTCCGCAAGGGCTACAAGTTCTCCACCTATGCCACCTGGTGGATCAGGCAGGCCATCACCCGCGCCATCGCGGACCAGGCCCGCACCATCCGCATCCCGGTGCACATGGTAGAGACCATCAACAAGCTCATCCGGGTGCAGCGCTCGCTGCTTCAGGAGCTCGGCCGGGAGCCCACCCCGGAGGAGATCGCCGAGCAGATGGAGCTGACCCCCGAAAAGGTAAGGGAGATCATCAAGGTATCGCAGGAGCCGGTGTCCCTGGAGACCCCCATCGGCGAGGAGGAGGATTCCCACCTCGGTGACTTCATCGAGGACGCCGACGCCGTGGTGCCCATAGACGCCGCCTCCTTCATCCTCCTGCAGGAGCAGCTCGAGGACGTGCTCAACTCCCTCAACGAGAGGGAGAAGGAGGTCATCCGCCTGCGCTTCGGCCTCACTGACGGCCACCCGCGCACCCTGGAGGAAGTCGGCAGGGAATTCGGGGTCACGCGCGAGAGGATCCGCCAGATCGAATCAAAGACCCTGGCCAAGCTGCGCCACCCCACCCGCTCCGCCAAACTCCGCGACTACCTGGAGTAATCCGCTAAAGGCCTGGCCTTCGCGCTCCGAATCATTACCGAGATGATAATCCTGGAACTGCTCATAGTCGCCTGGATGGCATCCGGCTGTATCTACTGGCTGGTGGTGCTCTGGCTCACCGTGCGCATCGTGAGGACGGTGCCCCTCATGGAGAAGCTGCCCGAGCCACGGCGGGAGGAATGGCCGGAAGTCTCCGTCATAGTCCCCTTGCGCGACGAGGCGGAGAACGTGAAGGGGCCCGTTGCGGGGCGTCTCGCTGAAGAATATCCCGAAGTGGAGTTCGTGCTGGTGGACGACCGCTCCACGGACGGGACCGGGGGACTCATAGACTCCCTGGCCGCATCGGACGCGAGGGTCAGGGCGGTTCACGTAAAAGAGCTACCGGGCGGATGGATAGGCAAAGCATATGCCATGCAGCGGGGGCTCGAGGAGTCCGGCGGGGGGTGGCTTGCCTTCAGCGATGCGGACGTGGACGTCAAATCGGGCACGCTGGAGAAAGCGGTCTCCTACTGCGAATCGGAAGGTCTCGACTTCCTGGCCGTGATACCCGGACTGAACCGCGGCAAGTCACTTATGGACTCGGTATCCCAGGTGCTGCTGCGCGTCATGCTCATCACCGAGAGGGTGTGGAAGGTGGACGACGACGAGAGCGGGGCCGCGGTCGGCTCGCCTTCCCTGGCGCTCGTGCGCCGCGCGGTCCTGGAGGAGGCCGGCGGGCTGGCCGAGCTGCGCATGGAACCCTCGGAGGACGTTGCGCTGGCCCAGATGGTCAAGGCTTCGGGCGGCCGCTGCGGGATCTTGAACGGACGCGGCTACGTGGGCGCCTCCTTTCCTCCCAGGCTGCGCGAAATGGCATTGGACTCGGAAAGAGCGATATACGCTTCCCTGGGCGGCTTCAGCCTGGCGCGCATATTCTGGCTCACCCTGCTGTTCTTCGTCCTGGAGTTCGGCCCCTACCTGTTCTTCTTTCCCTTCGGCATCCCTTACCACGATCTCATCGGGACGGCGGCCGTTTCGGTGGGCATCGTGGTCTCCATCATCATCTGCAGGTGGACGGGATTGCCCCTGCTGGCGGCGTTCTACTTCCCCATCGACCTGTTCATCGTGGTCTATATCATGTTAAGGGCGGGAATCGTGGGGACGGCGCAGGGTGGCCTGTGGTGGCAAGGGGACTTTTACCCGGCGGAGATGCTCTCCATGGGCAGGAAGTTCAGATACCGTTGACCCCTCCTCCCACCGCATCGCAGACAGTCGCAGTGCCGCTTCCGGTATCCGCGGGCCGGGTTCCGGGAAAGCAAAAGGACGCCCCGCGGGGCGTCCTTCCTATCGCCCGATCGACGGTCACTTCTTAGTGTACTGCACAAGGGTGAAGTCATCGACAAGCGCCGCCACTTCGTCCATGCCTATCATCACGCTCAGGACCACCGGGGTCCCATCCTCGAAGGTGAGATCGACCCAGTAATAGCCCTCCTCGTCCTGGCTCACCACGTACGTCCCTTCCGCCATGTCCTCCCAACCATCGGTAGTGAAAGTGCCGTCCGCGTTGAGCTCGATGTACTTTCCCTCGTCCGACTCGAAGGTTCCGACCACGCTGTACTCAGCCGTCTTCTCGCCAGCATCGGGAGAGCCGTTGACCAGCGGCTCATCCTTTTTTGCGTCGCCGTTGTCCGAGCCGCCGCAGCCCGCGGCTATCACCGCCGAGGCCGACAGCATGACCAGCAGGGCGATCACCAGCAACTTCTTCAATTCAAGGCCTCCTTCCAGGGTCTTTTTCCTATACTTGCTCACAACCTATAATCGGAATGCGCCGCAGGCTCCTTGAATCTTCCGGGGGTCAGGCCTCCGCCGTCATTTCCTGTTGTACTGGACGAGGGTATCGTCGTCGACGATCGCGGAAACCCCGCCGTCGCCGATCATCACGCTCAAAGTCGCCGAGGATCCGTCGCCGAACGAGAGCCTGATCCAGGCTCCCCCCCTCTCCTCCTTATAGCTGCCTTCCTTCTTGGCGCCCCAGGCATCGCTCTCGAAGGAACCGTCGTCATTCAGGGTGATGAAGGTCCCCTCCCCGGATTCGTAGGTGCCGAGTACCGAATATCCGGCAGGGTCCTCCCCCTCCTCCTTGTCGCTTCCGGCCGCTTCGCCGTCAGCGGTCTCCTTCTTCTCTGTGCCGCCGCCGGCCGTTCCGGTGTCAGCGGCTTCCTCTCCACTGTCGCCGTTCACCACGTCTTCAGCGGTTTCGCCATTGCCGCCGCTTGAGCCGCCGCATCCCGCGGCTGTTGTCACCGAGGCGACGAGCAGAACGAGCAGTGCGATCACCAGCGATTTCTTCAATCAGGGCCTCCTCTCATCGTCGTTTACAGCATATGCTCAAGTCATTGCATCGGAACCAGGGTTAACCACGTTTAACCGGCCGTCGCCTCTCCCCAGCGAGACGGCGATCGAGTCAGAGGTTTGCCTCGTGATCCCCCTGCACTCCCTTCAACCGCGTCAGCCTCCAACGAGATCGCCGCGCCGCTTCGTCCCAGCCGCTCATTCCCTCCGACTCCCGCCGCTCTTTCCCCATCCACGAGTACGCGACCACTTACGACGTCTCCACCAGGGTGACCTCCGAAACGTTATTGCGCACGTACGATCTCGAGAACAGTCACCTGTGGCGGGGCGTAATTGGAGACGAAGAGCCGCTCCCCCCTGGCGTCCACGGCCATGCCGATGGGGTCCGGGGTGCGGTACGTGAATATCTGGCTGCGCGCCGCGACGTCCACGCAGCCGACCGTACTGTCATCGTAGTTGCACACGAAGAGGTAGGCGCCGTCGGGGGTGATGGCGATGGTGCGCGCCTTGTTGCCCACCTTCACGGTGGCCGTGGCCGTCCCCGCTATACGGTCCACGTAGGTGATAGTGCCCGGTATGTTGTTGCTCACGTAGATGGTGCCGCCGTCGGGGGAGAGCACGGCGTGGCGGGGGTTCTCGCCGCAGTAGATCTGGCGGGAGACCACGTGTCCCGCCGCCACGTCCACCTCGGCCAGGGTGTTCCCCCCCATCACGCACACGTACACCTTGCCGCCGTCGGGGGAGAAGACCATGCCGCGGGGAGTGCCGTACATCGCTATGTCCTTGACCCTGGCGTGCGAAGCCGCGTCGATGACCGAAACGGTGTTTGAGTCCCAGTTGGCGACGTAGACCCACTTGCCGTCCGGGCTGATGGCGATCTCCTTGGGGATGCTCCCCGTCTGCACCTGCGCGGTTATCGCCCCCGCCTCCGTGTCTACCACCACCACCTTGGAGGTGTTGTAGAGCGAGACCCAGGCGAAACGCCCGTCCGGAGAGAAATCCGTCTCCACCGGCTCGTCGGGCAGGGGGATGACCTCGAGCACCTCGTAGGTGTCCGCGTCGAAGATAAAGCTCTTGTGGGCGTAGAGGTCGTTGACGAAGATGCGGCCGCCGCCCGGCATCAACTCCACCGATTTGGGGCCCGCCTCGACGTAGAGGGTCGTGACCGGGCTGAGCCCCGTCACCGCTCCCGTGGCGAAACGCGGCGCCGGTGGCCCTTCCGCCTGCTCCTCATCCACCGCCGAGGTCTCTTCCTGCGCAGGGGGTTCCTCCGCGTTCGTGGCGGTGCCCCCGGAGGCGCCGCAGCCGGCGGCAAGCATCAGTGAGAGCGCCGCCGCCAGCAGAACCCACAAGAGCGACATGATCTCGTGGCGTCTCATTAGCCGTCCCTCCCCGGGTGGACCCGGTCCTCTCCTTCTCCGGCCCGCACATTCTTTCGCCCGTCCGCCGCGATCCACCTCCCCGGTCCTGGGATGGAGCGGAGGAGGCAGCGGTTCCCGCAAACACCGCCACGGGCGTCCTCGTCTCGCCCTGCGCAGGCGAGCCCGGCCTTCTCAGACGCGCAGCCAGCCCGGGACGAAGAGGAAGGCGTATCGCATGCTGAAGCGGGCGTGCAGGGGATACAGCTCTAGCCCCAGGCGGCTCGCGGCCATGAGCCCGTAGGGGTGGGTGGCCTCGATGAGCAGGCGGTTGAGATAGCTCAACTTCCACAGCAGGTTGATCTTGCGGAACTCCCGGTAAGCTTCCTCCGGGCGGTCCAGCGCCATTGCCGCTATCTTGCCGGTGACCAGTGCCCCATGCACACCGAAGAGGAGCACGGGGTCCTGGGCCCCGGCCAGGGTCCCGGCGAGGATGAACCTGTCCGAGAAGAGCCGCGGGTTGTTGATGGAGCCCATGGGGAGCACCCCCACGTCCAGTTCGATCCACTCCGGGAACTCGATGCCCTCGTCCTTCGCGAGCTGGGCGGGGAACCACCCCCTGGCCTCCCGCGACAGGGGTTTCTTGCGCTGGAAGAGCAGCGCTCCCGCCAACCCGTGGATGGTGGAGAAGAACGCGTAGTCCCAGGTATGCCGGTCCATGTACAGGATGACGCTGGGGCCGTCGTAGTCGTCGGCAACCATGCCCTGCCCGAAGAGCCCGTCCACGCGCACGTAGGGGATGTCCAGTATCTTGTACGCGTCCTCGAAGAGGCCGGCGGCGATGATGCTCTTGGGCGGGAGGTCGTCGAAATCCCTGCGCGTCTTCAGGGGGAAGTTGAACTCGAACTCGACGCCCTCGTCGACGGCGATGCGGTAGAGGTACATATCCATGGAATCCTTGCGCGAGCCCCGCTCCACCAGCACCGCGGGCACGTTATCGGGGAAGGCGGTGTCGAAACGCTTGCCGAAACTGTAGATGCGGGCGCTCTTCAGGGGCATACAGGCGGGGGAGACGTCGATGCCGATATAGCGGGACAGCTTCCCCACCTCCATGGGGGTGCCGTCGGCCATGACGTAGGTGAGTTCGCCCGTGGACATGTCGCGCGCCGGGCCGCCTACGCTGTCCCTCCTCTCCAGCACCCTGACCTCGTGGCCCTCGCGCCTGAGGTTGATGGCGGCGCACAGCCCGGCCAGGCCCGCGCCGACCACGATCCGCTCGCTCATCCTTCTCCTCCCTCGTCAGGAACCCCTCCCAGGACGAAAGAGCAACGGAGCGGTACCCGGGCGCTTCCTCGCAGATCGAGTTACCGTCAGGGTTTGAGGTAGAGAGATCCTCCCGGGCGGGCTGGATCGACCCTTCCTCCCCGGCATCGCGCCTTTATGATATCAGAAAGGGCTGAAGTCCTCACAGGAGCGATGCGGTCGAGGCGAGAACGGGCAGCATGGACACATTGGTCGCCGCGACGATCGCAACGATCGCCCATATGATCATGGTTACGATGACAACGGCCAGGCCTATCCAGCCCAGGATTATCCCCGCCCTGGCGTTCGATTCCCCCGTCTGGTAACCTCCGCTCTCGGCGATCTCCTTCTTCGCGGTGGAGCCCAGGATTATCGCCAGGACAGAACAGACTATGGGGCATACGAAAAGGCCGACTATCCCCAGCACGAGAGAGGCCGTCGCCTTGCTGTTGTTCACCTGCACCACCACGGGGTAAGGTCCCTGCGCATAGGGAGCGCCGGGCGGGGGATACTGTGCGGGATAGGCGGCCGGTGGCTGTCCGTAGGGCGGCGGGGCGGCTTCCTCCCCGGCCTCCTCGGGCGTGAAGGCGCCCCCGCAGTTCGCGCAGAAAATCGCGTCATCCGGGTTCTCCTTACCACATCTCGCGCACGTCTTCATCCTTCCTCCCCTTTCCTGCCGGGCGCCTCTGGCCTTTCTGCGTCCAAGTATAATCGAACTCGAAGTCGTTATCCCGGGAAAGCTCACGCCGCCTTCGGGCGCGCCGGGCGCTCCTACCTGCGGGCGGTCACCCTGCCGCCTGGTTCCCCGCGGTCTATGAAGCCGGGACGCAGGCGTTCTCTATGAGCCACGCGTAGGCGGAGAGCGCGGCCTTGGCCCCCTCGCCCGCGGCGATGATTATCTGTTTCTCCACCACGTTGGTGACATCTCCTGCCGCGAAGAGGCCGGGGATGCTGGTGCGGTTGTTGGAGTCGATTACTATCTCTCCCAGCTCGTTCAGCTCTACCCCGGGGGGGAGAAAAGCGGTGCTGGGGATGCTGCCGATCTCTATGAAGACGCCCGAGACCTCCAGGGACCTCTCCGCGCCGTCCACCAGGAGATCGATGGCAGCGACGAACCTCTCGCCGCGTATGGCAGCTACCTGCGTGGAGGTGAGCACCTCTATCTTCCCCGCCGCCGTTACCTGGTTGCGGCGTATCTCGTCTCCGCTCAGGCACTCCTCCACGGTGACGACGTAAACCTTCTCGGCTATCTGGTTCAGCTGCAGCGCGGCGTCCAGGGCTGAGTTGCCGCCGCCGATCACCGCCACCTTCTTGCCGCGGAAGAGGGGACCATCGCACGTGGAGCAGTAGGCGACGCCGCGGCCGCGGAAGGTGTCCTCCCCGGGAACGTCCAGGAGCCGCGGGACCTTGCCGGAGGCGACGATCACCGCTCGCGCCGCCAGCTCTCCATCCCTGTCGCTGTTGACGACGAAACCATCGTCCGTTCTGGCCAGGGTGGAGACGTTGCGCCCGTCCCGCAACTCCACCTTGAAGTTGTCCAGGTGTTCGCGAAAACGCTCCACCAGTTCCACGCCGGTGATGAGCTGGTACCCGAGGTAGTTCTCGACCTCCCAGGACCACGTGGCCTGGCCGCCGATATTGGCGGAGACCACGAGGGTATCGAGCATCTTGCGCGCGCAATAAATCCCAGCCGAGAGGCCCGCCGGCCCGGCGCCCACGATCAGCACATCGTACATTCTCTCCCCCGCGGTCATACCGTGGCGACCTGGCGGCCGGGACGATATTTTTCCATCAACTCGCGGAAGGCGTCGCCCTCCAGGGTCTCCTTCTCCAGGAGCATCCCGGCGATGCCCTCCAGCGCTGCGGTGTTCTCCTCGAGGATTCTCTTCACGCGGTCGTAGTTGCCGGTGATGATCCGCTTGACTTCCTGGTCTATGACCTCTGCCGTGGCCTCGCTGTAATTGGATTCCTTGCCGTAGGAGTACTCGCCCATGAGAAGGCGCGCCCCCCTCTCCATGCCCAGGGAGATGGGTCCCACCCTTTCGCTCATGCCGTAGTCCTCCACCATCTTTCGCGTCAGGATGGTGGCTTTTTCCAGGTCGTTCTGAGCCCCGGTAGAGACCTGTCCCAGCATGATCTCCTCGGCGGCGCGGCCCCCCAGGAGCACGCCCAGGCGGTCCTCCAGCTCGGGCAGGGTCATGATGTAGCGGTCCTCTTCGGGCAGCTGCGTGGTCATGCCCAGCGACCCTATGCCGCGGGGTATCACCGTTATGCGGTGCACCGGGTCGGCGTGCTCCAGCAGCGAGGCGGCCAGCGCGTGGCCCACTTCGTGGAAGGCCACCACCCGCCTCTCCTTTTCGCTCATGACCCGGCTCTTGAGCTCGAGGCCCCCGATGACACGGTCGATGGCCTGCTCGAAATCCTCCTCGAACACCTGCTTTTTATCCTTGCGCGCCGCGAGCAGGGCGGCCTCGTTCACCACGTTGGCCAGCTCGGCGCCCGCGAAGCCCGGGGTGCGCGCGGCTATCTTCTTCAGGTCCACGTCGTCCGCGAGCTTGACCCGTCTCGCGTGGACCTTGAGTATCTCCTCGCGCCCCCGGATGTCCGGGCGGTCGATCATGATCTGCCGGTCGAAGCGGCCGGGGCGCAGGATGGCGCTGTCCAGGACCTCGGGGCGGTTGGTCGCGGCCAGGATTATCACTCCCGTCTGTGGGTCGAAGCCGTCCATCTCCGACAGCAGCTGGTTCAAGGTCTGTTCCCGCTCCTCCGTCCCCCCGCTGGCGACGATGCCGCCGCGCACCTTACCGATGGACTCGATCTCGTCGATGAACACGATGCAGGGCGCCTTGGCCTTGGCCTGTTCGAAGAGGTCACGCACGCGTGCGGCTCCCACACCCACGAACATCTCCATGAACTGCGAGCCGCTGATGGAGAAGAACGGCACGTCGGCCTCGCCCGCGACGGCGCGGGCCATGAGGGTCTTACCCGTACCCGGCGCCCCCACCAGCAGCACGCCCTTGGGGATAAGGGCCCCGATGCTGCGGTATTTCTGCGGTTTGCGCAGGAAATCGATGATCTCGCGCAGTTCCTCCTTGGCCTCGTCGAGCCCGGCCACGTCGTCGAAGGTCACCCGCTCGACGCTGCGGTCGTATAGCTTCACCTTGGACTGGCCGAAGGACATGGGGCTTGCTCCCCCGATGCGCCTGGAGAGGCGCCGGAACACGAAGAACCAGATGAACAGGATGAGGCCGAGGGGAAGGATCCAGGTGATGAGGAAGTCGCGCCAGAAAGTGTTCTCCACCTTTCCCGAGAACTCCACCCCCTTTTCCGCCAACAGGTTGATGAGTTCCTGGTCGTCCGTGTTGGGAATACGGCTGGTGACGAAATCGCTTTCCGCGTTCTCGCTGACGGATTTTCCCTCGATGCGGGTTTCCGTGACCGTCACCTCGGTGATCTGCCCCGCCTCCAGTCGCGCGAGGAACTCGCTGTAGCTGATCTCCGGCGATTGGAACGGGTTGGCGAACTGGATGCTCAGGATGATGGCCAGAGCGATAAGGCCGTAGACCACGTACAGCCATACCCTTTTTTTCTTGCTTTCTTCCATAATCCCATTATACCCGCAATGCGGGAGGGTCCTTTTCGTCCTCGAGCAACTCGCCCTGGATGCCTACCTTGACAGTGCGGAAGGGTATGTCCTTGCCGGATTCCCGCAGGGCCTGGCGCGCCAGGTTCACCAGCCCGGAACAGCAGGGGACCTCCATGTAGGCCACGGTGAGTTCACGGATGTCGTTTTCCCGCAGGATGGACGCGAGCTTTTCGCGGTAGAAGGCGGCGTCGTCCAGCTTAGGGCACCCCACGATGAGGGTCTTCCCCGCGAGCAGGCCGCGGTGGAAATCGGGGTACGCGAAACCCACGCAGTCGGCGGCCAGCAGCAGGCTCGCTTTATCCAGATATGGGGCGCCCTGCGGCACCAGGTGCATCTGCACCGGCCAGTTGCGAAGGTGGGAGGGTATGCCCTCCACCTCATCGCCGGCAGCCTCCCGGGCCTCGGCCGCCGGGTCGAGCTCGCGGATCATGGAGCCGGGACAGCCGCAGGCGAGGGCCTCGGCCGCCGCGGCGGGGACCGCGCCTCGCTCGCCTTCCTCCGCCGCGGCGAGGTGGCGCTCCACCGCCGCTTCGTCGAACTCCGCCGCCTCCCGCTCGACGATGGTTATTGCGCCCTGCGGGCATTCCCCGATGCAGGCGCCCAGGCCGTCGCAATAGGTATCGCTCACCAGCCTGGCCTTGCCGCCCACCATGCGGATGGCCCCCTCGGAGCAGGCGGAGGCGCAGAGCCCGCAGCCGTCGCATTTCTCCTCGTCTATCTGTATGATCTTCCTGATCATGCCGCGCTCACTCCTTCAATACATCCTTGATCCTCTCCACCGTGGTGTGCTCAAGGTAGTTCTTGAAGTCGCTGTTCACCTTGTGGATGAGATCGTCGAAGACACAACTCTTGCCACCGCATATCTGCGTGCCGATGAGGCAGTCTTCCAGCTGCAGCGGACCTTCCACGCCCTCGTAGATGTCGCGCAGGGTTATCTCGACGGCGGGACGGTTCAGTGAGAACCCCCCTCCCGGTCCGCGGGACGACCTGAGTATGCGCGCGCGCACCAGTCTCTGCAGGACCTTGGACAGATGGGCTTCCGAGACGCCGAGCCGGGAGGCTATATCGTGCGCTGTCACCGCCGCCCCGTTTTTTTCCGCCCCGACCATGGACATGGCGTGCAGCGCCAGAGAATAGGCTTCCGAGATGTTCAGCATGCTCTTCATCTTCCACCTCCGAGCTGGTCCGCACCATACTGAGAAAAATAAGTAATATGATACCATATTACCATAATTATGGCCGTGGTCAAACCCCTGGATGAAGCATGAACGCACCCCCGTGCTTTATGGGCGACTGTAAAATAACCTGCCGCATCCCGTTATTCCAGAGCATGTTTCGGGAATAATGGAAAACAGTCAAGACATCATCGTGCTGTGGGAGAAATATCTCCTTGAAGCGCGTGAATATGTGCGCGGAATCGAGAGGCGTCAGACCAGCCGTGAAGACACGCGAGAGGTAGAGACGGGTCGAACGCACAAGGGCGGGAAACCCGGGGACGAGAGGGAGGTGATCGATTGGCAGCGACCAAGGCGGAGCCCAAGGACCAGTGTGTGAAGCCGGCGAAGGGCATCATCTCGCAGGCGAAGGCCGGAGCGGCGAAAGCCGGTGAGCCCGCAGCGCCAGAGGGAGGTACTGGAGTGATAGCACAAGTCGGAAAGCCCGCCCCTGATTTCGAAGCCAGTGCTTTCGTGGGGGGCGGATTCAAGAACGTCAGGCTGTCGGATTACAAGGGCAAGTGGGTAGTGCTGTGCTTCTATCCGGGTGATTTTACCTTCGTATGACCTACGGAGCTGTCGGCAGTTGCCGCCAAGTACAAGGAGCTGAAGAAACTGGGCGTCGAGGTCATCTCCATGAGCGTGGACAGCAGGTTCGTACACAAGATATGGCAGGAAGAGGAGCTGTCCAAGATGGTCAAAGGGGGAATCCCCTTCCCCATGCTCACGGATGCGGGAGGCCGCATCGGGCGGGCCTACGGCGTGTATGACGAGGACGCGGGCGTGAACATACGCGGCCGCTTTCTCATCGATCCGGACGGGATCATACAGGCGATGGAGGTGATGACCCCTTCGGTCGGGCGTAACGTGTCCGAATTGATCAGGCAGGTCAAGGCGTTCCAGCACACCATGAAGACCGGTGAGGTCATGCCGTCCGGCTGGCAGCCGGGCAAGCCCACCCTGAAGCCCGGGCCGGACCTCGCGGGCAAGGTGTGGAAAGTATGGAAGGTTGAGGACGCATTCTGAGATACCGCACTGGGAGAAAAAAGGGGCGCCCGCGCGGGCGCCCCTTCGTTTCGGAACCTTTTATCAGACGCTTCGGGACATCAGCTCGTTTTCCAGAGGCCGTGCAGGTTGCAGTATTCCCGCGCGGTGATGCCCTTCTTGGGTGGCGTGAACTTTCCCTCCGGCGCCATACCAGGCTTGAGAAATATGCGCGAGCACCTGTCGCCCACGATGATCTGGACCCACTCGATATAGTGGTCGTCCTGCATGGGATGCGCTACTTCCCCGACCTTCACCACTACCCCGTCCTCTAGCACCTCGACCACGGGGACGTGCTTTTCCACCGCGGCGTCAACGGTGTTCTCGGTCTGCAGGACCATTTCCTCGCCACAGCAGACCAGAGTTCCCTTGCCGCCGTGCAGCACCTCGACGATGTTGCCGCATATCTCGCACTTGTAGATCTCCATCCTCTCTGCCATGCCGTTCCTCCTTTTCTGTTTCGGCTACGAGGCGGCGCGCCCACGTTTGCGCTCAGAACTGCCGGAACTTTTCCCTGGATGCGCCGCAGATGGGGCACTTGTCCGGGGCTTCGCCCTCGCGCGTGTGCCCGCAGACGCTGCATATCTGGATCGCGCCCACCTTGACGTCCTCGCCCCCGTCCACGGCCCCCTTGGACTTCTTGTACCAGTCAGCGTGGATCTTCTCGGCTTCCAGGGCGTAGTGTGTGCTGCGCACTGCACCGGCTTCATCCTGCAACTTGGCTGCGGCGTTGTACACCGGGTACATCTCGTCGATCTCGAAGGTCTCCCCCTCGATACATGACTGGATATTGTCGGAAGTCGATTTCAGATCGCCCAGCG
Source organism: Actinomycetota bacterium (assembly GCA_028697145.1). GTDB lineage: Bacteria > Actinomycetota > Geothermincolia > Geothermincolales > RBG-13-55-18 > SURF-21. The sequence goes on from JAQVFR010000005.1 coordinate 52,132, forward strand.
CATCGAGGTGGTTGCCGGCATGAACCAGCTCAGCGTAAGCGATAGCCCGGAACATCCTGGCCATTTCCGTGAGGCCTTCCTGCTCGGCCCTGTCCGCGAAGAGCATGTATTTCATATGGGCCATGCTCTCGCCGGCAAAGGCGTCGTTGAGAAATCTCTCCGTCATCTCTCTCATGCCGCGTTTCCTCCTTTCCCGAGTCCTTTTCGCATTCTATGTTTCCCCCCGCCATCGAGAACGAAACGCCCATCGGCCGATGCTTCTGACCCAGGTCATCGTCCCGCGAGGCCTTGCGGCGCCGGAAAGTCAGCGATAAGACCGCGGCCGAGTGGGGATAATAAAAGGGCCGGAGCTGGACCTGGACGGTCCGGTCGATATGAGGGTGAGGTGTGAAATCCATGATAGATGGGCCGCAAGAGGTCTTGAGGCAGGCGGTCGAGGGCGGAGAGTTGAACGGCTATTCCCTGGAACCCAGGGACTTCAAGCAGGGGAGGACGGGCAGGGAGACCTACTTCAACCTTTTTCTCGCCCGCGGCGGCCAGCGCTCCCTCTCCCCCGTCGTCCAGGGCCTTTTCTTCGTGGGCAGGGGGGATTACATAAAGGCGTGGATCGAGTTCCGTTACGAGCCCGGGGCGACATTTCCGGACGGCTCCACCGTCGACCTCGAGGAGATGGGCCTCACCGCGAAGCTCTTTTCCCTGCTGGGAGGACTGATACCCCCGGGCGGCTCCATGATGGCCATCTACGGGGCGGAACACCACCCCATATCCGCCGATACAGAAAAGGGCCTGAAGAGGAGCTTCCCGCCCGCGGCCACGCCCCTCGGTTATCATCTCTGGGAGGCCGGCATGCGATGGTTCAAGGACTGGTATTTCCCGGAGGGCTGGATGGAAGGGGGGATGAAGCTCCAGGCTACCCGCCCACTCAGCGAGGAGATCCGAGCACAGAGGGAAGCAAAGGCGAGGCGGGAACTCGAAGCCTTCGTTTCGGGGCTGAACGGTCGCGACCTCGACCCGCTCGAACTGGAAGCGCTGTCCCGGGCCGAGGACGTCCTCTCCTCCCTGTAGGAGGCCGGGCATTTTTATTGCCCCCGGGGCATATGAACCGCTGAAATATCCGGGGCTGATATCAACAAGCGCGGTCAAGCCCGTCCCAGCAGCTTCTCCTTGAGGGTGGCGTTGAAAGCCGGCAGGTCGTCCGGAACCCTGGAGGTGATGACGTTGCGGTCCACGACGACCTCGCGGTCCACGAAGTCGGCGCCGGCCTCCAGCATCTCCTCCCTGATCTTGGGGTAACCGGTCATGGTCAGGCCTTCCACCAGGCCCGCAGCCGCCAGCAGCTGGCCCCCGTGACATATGGCCGCGAGGGGTTTTCCGGTGGCGGCAAAGGAGGCGACGAAATCGCGAGCCTCCTTGAATTCTCGCAGATATGCCGGGGACCTGCCCCCCGGGACCACCATGGCGTCGAAGGCGGTCGCGTCCAGGTCAGCGAAGACATGGTCCACCTTGATCACCGTCCCGTGGATGCCCTCGATATCGCCGGTGTACGGTCCCACGGTGACAACCTCCGCGCCCTCCCTCGCGAGGAAATCGATGGGAACCGTGGCCTCCTGGTCCTGGAAGCCCTTGCCGATAACCACTACGACCCGCTTTCCCTCGAGATCCATTCCGGCACCTCCTTTTCTCGGCACCGCCCGGTCGAATCCGCCCGCGCCCCCCGCTGCAGCGCTCGGGGGTGCCTGCGTTCACTCATATCTTTCCCGCGGTGCGCGGCGCCAAACAACCGCACCCTTTTCGCCCGTGGCACGGAAAACGGATAAAAAGGGGCCTCGGTGGGAATCAATAATAATTGAGGCGGAAGGAGGGGATGATGGACTACACGCTGATGGTCGGCGGAGAGGCCGGCCAAGGCATACAGACCATAGGGGGCACCCTGGCGAAGGTCTTCTCCAGGGAGGGCTACCACGTGCTCACGCACCAGGACTACGAGTCGCGCGTGCGCGGCGGCCATAACTTCTACCGCGTGAGGATATCGGAGGAGCCGGTCGCGTCGCCGCGTCAGGGCGTCGATATCCTCATCGCGCTCGACCGGGAGAGCATGGCGAGGCACTCGGGTGAACTCAATGCCGGTGCCGCGGTCATTTATGACGCGGATGCCCTTCAGGTCCGTTACGAGGGGGAGGCGTTCCTCGATATCCCGCTCGAGAGGATCGCCGTTGAGCGGGGCGGGAGCAGGGTCATGTCCAATGTGGCGGCGATCGGAGCCGCGCTGGGAGCGCTCGGATTGGCGCAAAGGCCGCTGCCGGAGGTGCTGGAGTGGGCGCTGCACGGCAAGGGCCGCGATGTCGTGGAAGGGAACGTCAGGGTCGCGGAGGAGGGATACCGCCACGGCTCGAAGGCCTGCGCGAAATGCGGGTTCGAGCCCGGGAGGCCCGGCGAAGCAAAGATGCTCATCGCGGGCAACGATGCGGTCGGACTGGGCGCGCTGGCCTCCGGGTGCAGGTTTTATGCCGCCTACCCCATGACGCCGTCGACGGGGATCATGAATTATCTCGCCGCCAGATCAGGGGACTACGGTATCGTAGTGGAGCAGGCCGAGGACGAGATCGCGGCGATCAACATGGTCCTGGGCGCGTCCTATGCCGGGGTCAGGAGCATGACCGGGACCTCCGGCGGGGGTTTCTCCCTCATGGTGGAGGGGCTCTCCCTCGCGGCGATGACGGAGACGCCCGTGGTGATCGTCCTGGCGCAGAGGCCGGGGCCGGCGACCGGTTTTCCCACCCGCACGGAGCAGGGGGAACTGCTCTTCGCGTCGCATGCGGCCCACGGGGAGTTCCCGCGAGTGGTCTTCGCGCCAGGCGACCCCAGGCAGGCTTTCCTGCTCACCTGCAAGGCGTTCGACCTGGCGGAGCGCTATCAGGTGCCGTGCATCATCATGACCGACCAGTACCTGGCGGACTCCGAATGGACCTACGGCGAGTTCGAGTTCGACTGCGTGTCTTACGCGGACCACCGCCTGCGCGGGGACCCCCTAAGCGAGGCCGCAGGCTACAAGAGGTATGCGTTTACCTCTGGCGGCGTTTCTCCGCTCGCCGTTCCGGGCGCGTCGCGGCACCTCGTGGTCGCTGACAGCGACGAGCATGACGAGGAAGGCCACATCGTCGAGGACGCGCTTACCCGTACGAGGATGGTCGAGAAGAGACTGCTTCTGAAATCGCCCGCCTTGAAGGAGGCCATTGCGCCCCCGCTGCGTTACGGCTCGGAGAACCCGGAGGTGGTGATCGCAGGGTGGGGATCGACCTACGGGTGTATGCGGGAAGCGGTCGACCGCCTCTCCCCCGATACGGATATCGCCATGCTTCACTTCTCCGAGATCTGCCCGTTTCCCGATACCGGCAGGTACGGTTTCATGGAGGCGCTGGAGAACGCCCGCTTCACCATATGCGTGGAGAACAACGCCAGCGGCCAATTCCGCCGCCTGGTCAGGGCCGAGACCGGGTACGAGTTCGGGGCGGGACTGAACCGCTGCGACGGCAGGCCGTTCACCGTCGACGACGTGCTGGGAGGATTGCATGATCTCATTCGATGATTACAAGGACCAGGAACCGGCCTGGTGTCCGGGCTGCGGGAATTTCGGCATCCGCAACGCTTTCATCGATGCCATGACCGGCATGGGCATGGAGCCGCACCAGCTCGTGATCGTCTCGGGTATCGGGCAGGCCGCCAAGTTCCCGCATTACGTCAAGTGCAACGCCTTCAACGGCCTGCACGGCAGGGCGCTCCCCGTGGCCACCGGTATCAGGTTGGCCAACCACCGCATGCACGTGATCGTCATGACCGGGGACGGTGACTGCTACGGGGAAGGCGGCAACCATTTCGTCCACGCCATGAGGCGCAACGTCAACGTCAAACTCTTCGTGCACGACAACCAGATATACGGGCTCACCAAGGGACAGGCGTCACCCACCAGCATGGAGGGTATGGTCACCAAGGCGCAGCCGTTCGGGGTCATGTCGGAGCAGTTCAATCCCCTGGCCATGGCCATTGCCCTCGACTGCGGCTTCGTGGCGCGCGGTTTCGCGGGCGACCGTGCCCACCTCGCTGGGCTGTTCGTGCGGGCCATGGAGCACGAGGGATTCGCCCTGGTTGATATCCTCCAGCCCTGCGTGACCTTCAACAAGGTCAACACGTATGAGTGGTACCGTGAGCGGGTGTGGAAGATGGATGGCGAGCACGACGAAGGGGACAGGATGGAGGCGTTCAAGATGTCGCTGCTGTGGGGAGAGCGCATCCCCATTGGGGTGATATTCAGGAAGCGGCGACCGACCTACGAGGAGCGCAATCCGGTCATCAGCCGGGCTCCCCTGGTAGAACAGGCATTCGACCGCTCGAAGCTCGCCGCCGCCCTCGCGGAGTTCTACTGAGCCTGCGTCCAGGGAGGGTGGAGGATTATTCACGAGAGAGGCGAAACCCTTAGGCGGAAACTCTTCAGACGGGCGGTGTCAGCGAGAGCGGGAAATGAAGATGAGCATGAAGAGCGTTATCACCAAGGAGGGCGCTTTCCGGATTCGGAACGGCGCTGTCAATCCTCCTCGAACCCTGCTCACACTATATCAGCGTAAAGGCTTCGACATCGCCCGTGCGGGATATCCCTCGCCGCTGGCCGGCTTGAGCGCCGGGCAGGCCACCTCGTAACCGCCGGGTTCCGATCAACCGCCCCGAAGCATGTTCTTGCTCTTCGGATGCGCCCCCGTCTATGCCAAAAAAGACTTTAGTCACTAAGTCACGTCCACCAGGGAGGTGATGCGGGGCACGAGGCCGTCCAGGAAAGAGGGGTCCTCGACGGTCAGCTCGATGGCTCCCTCCGGGCAGACCGAGACGCAGTTGCCGCAGCCGCGGCATTCGTCGCTGATGACGGCGCGGTTGCCCTCCAGGCTGATGGCCCTGGGTATGCAGACATCGTTCTGGCAGGTGCCGCAGGCGGTGCACCTCTCCGTGACCGTTACCCTCACCCCAGGCATGCGCTGTATCTTGTCGCTTATCTTGTGGGAGAGGACGGGCAGCACCTTCCACAGGCAGCAGCAGGGACAACAGAAGCACACGGTGAGCAGCTTTGTCCCCGGGCGGACGTTGAGCCACATGGGGTCCAGCTTGTTGCGCCCGATGAGCTGCATGAGGCCGGCCTCGCGGCACTTCCTCACGTGCTCGAGGGCCTCCTCCCTGGAAACCAGGCGACCCAGTTCCGGGTTGATGTCGAGCACCGCCTCCCCCATGAAGAGGCAGCCCAGGTCGATGGGATAGTCGCTGCACTTACTGGCGTCGCGGCAGATACAGGCGTTCATGACCCACAGGTAGTTCGCTTTCGCGACGAAGCTCTCGATCACCTGCGAGGGGAGCACCACGTTCTCCGGTTCGACCTGCTCGTTTACCGCGATCACGTTGTCCTTGGGGAGAAACACCATGTCGTCTCCCTCGAAAAAGAGGTACTCTATACCCCGACCGATGAGGGGCAGCCTGGTCATCCTGGCCAGGATGAAACGCTGCGGAAAAGACTTCTTTACGATGTTCACGAACCACGTCGGACTGGACATGATCTCCTCCCGAGTCGCATAACCACTTGGCGAAGTAGCGCACCGGCCTCACCGGCCGTGTGCCTATATCATGCCACAAGCGCTGCATCCGTCACAGGACTATTCACCGGCCTCGGTCCCGGGCGCACGTGGCCCGGGACCGGGAGATGCCGTGTTTCCCGGTGGGGAGGGAGCCCCGCAGGCGGACATACGTGATCCCGGGTCCGCATACGCGGTAAAATCAGGTGAAGCGATCTCTCAGCATGATGGAGGTGCGAGATGAGCGGCGAACGCCTCTGCGGGAAGGACCTGGAGTTCCACCCCCTCACCCCGGAGCGCTGGGACGATTTCGAGGAGCTGTTCTCGCAGCGCGGGGCCCCCAACAGCTGCTGGTGCATGTGGTGGAGGATCACCCGCGAACAGTTCGGAAAACAGCTGGGCGAGGGAAACCGGCAGGCGATGAAGGCCATCGTGGACGCCGGGAAGGTACCCGGCATCCTGGCTTATCATGACGGCAAGGCCGTGGGCTGGTGTTCGGTCGGCCCGCGGGAGGATTTCGGTTCTCTCGAGCGCTCCCCCAAGCTGAAGCGCATCGACGATGCGCCGGTGTGGTCCATCGTCTGCTTCTATATCCCGAAGAGATACCGCAGGTCGGGCCTGATGGGTCTCCTGCTCGCGGCAGCGGTGGATCACGCCCGGGTGAACGGCGCCGGCATAGTCGAGGCTTACCCCGTGGAGATGCCCGGAGACATGAGCGGCTCCGCCGGCTACATGGGGTTGATACCCGCCTTCAGCAAGGCCGGTTTCGAGGAGGTCGCCCGGCCCAAGGAGCGCCAGTCCATCATGAGGCGCTACGTCCGTTGAAACCGCGCCCCTTCACGGCCGCCTGGTTTATGAGGTGAGCGAGGTACCCGGCCCCGAAACCGTTGTCGATGTTGACCACCGCCACTCCGAGCGCGCAGGAATTGAGCATGGCCAGGAGGGCGGCCATGCCGCCCAGGTTGGCCCCGTATCCTACGGAGGTCGGCACCGCTATCACCGGGCATTCCACCAGGCCCCCCACTATGCTGGGCAGCGCGCCCTCCATTCCCGCCGCCACCACGGCCACGTTGGCCCCGATGAGCGCGTCGGTGCGCGCCAGTATGCGGTGCATGCCCGAGATGCCGACGTCGTACAGTTTCTCCACGGCATTGCCGGTGAGCTCGGCCACGATCGCGGCTTCCTCCGCCACCGGGATATCCGCCGTGCCGGCGGTGATCACCACGACCTTGCCGGCGAGTTCCTTTTCCTCCCTGCGGATGAGGATGAAACGCGCCTGCCTGTGGTATTCGGCCTGCGGGCACGACGCGCGCACCTCCTCGTAGACCTCCTCGGAGGCCCGCGTGAGCAGGATGTTGCCCTGGTTCTTCTCCAGCAGTGCCTCCACGATGGGCCGGATGGTGTCCCGGTGCTTTCCCTCGCAGTAGACCACCTCGGGCAGACCCTTGCGCAGTTCGCGGTGGTGGTCGAGCATGGCGAAACCGAGGTCGGTCACGGGTTCGATGGCTATGCGCGACGCCGCCTCCTCCAGGCCCATCTCGCCGCGCTGCACCTTCCCCAGTATCTCCGCCAGTTCCTCTCTGCGCATCCTTCAACTCCCGCCGGTTGACCCCGATGGCCGCCTGCCGCTGTGCCTGTTCATATTATATGAGATTTGTCCGCGCGAAGGTGACCGGCTGGCTGCCCTGGAATAATTCTACGTAGGTCGCGAACGGATACCGCTTGGGGAGGTTTACGGTTGGCCGCTGTACGCCCGGGGATGGCCCTTCGGCTTTGCGCGGTGGCGCTGGCCGCGGCGTTCGTCTTTCCTGGCCTCATCCCGGCGCAGCCCGCGGGCGCCTTCAGCTGGACGCGCACCGCCACTGGCGGCTTCGGGGCGGCCGGCAACACGACCGTTTCCGCTCTGGCACACTACGGCCAGAGCATCTACGCAGGTACCTATAATGCCGGAGGCTGCCAGGTATGGTCGTATGACGGCCTGTCCTGGGCGCAGGAGACAGGCCAGGGCGCCGCGGGCACCCCCACCGGCCCCGGCTTCGGCGACGCCGGCAACAACAACGTCTCGTCCATGGCCGTCTTCGACTCCAGGCTTTACCTGGGGACGCGGAATCCCGAGCGGGGCTGCCAGGTGTGGTCATATGACGGCACGGCCTGGACCCAGGAGGTCGGGCGGGGCGACGCGGGCACCCCCACCGCCCCCGGCTTCGGCGACGCCGGCAACACCGACGTCTCGAGCATGGCGGTAATGGGCGGGAGCCTCTACGCCGGCACCTACAATTCCGCCGGCTGCCAGGTGTGGTGCCGGGACGGAAACACGTGGAAACGCGTGGCGGAGGGCGGCTTCGGGGATGCGGACAACTGCGGCGCGGCGTCCATGGCCGTCTATTTCCAGGGCCTCTACGTCGGGACTTTCAACGATGACTACGCCTGCGGATGCCAGGTGTGGTGCTGGGACGGCACGGCCTGGACCCAGGAGGTCGGGCGGGGCGACGCGGGCACCCCCACCGCCCCCGGCTTCGGGGACGCCAACAACCGCCGGGCGGCGTCCATGGCCGTCTATGACTCGTTCCTTTACGTGGGGACCTATGATTCGTCCGGCGGCGCGGGATGCCAGGTGTGGTCCTTCGACGGCGCCAACTGGACCAGGGTGGGCAGCGGCGGTTTCGGCGACCCCTCCAACCTCACGGCCGCGAGCATGGCCGCTGGCGGCCTCGACCTCTACGTGGGCACCTACAACGAGGACGGCGGATGCGAGGTCTGGCGCTACGACGGCGAGGATTGGAACAGGGAGGCTTACGGGGGTTTCGGTAACGCCGGGAACGTGGCGGCGCCGGCCATGCTCCTGGAGGGAGCGGACCTGGTCGCGGGCACGCAGTGCGAAAACGGCTGCCAGGCGTGGGCAACGCAGGCCTTCAGCCCCCTCTACTTTGCCGAAGGTTACACCGGCGTCGGATTTCAGGAGTACCTGTGCCTGGGCAACCCGCAGCCCCAGGACGCCAGGGTGGCGATCACATACCTCTTCCCCGATGCCACCGCGCTGAACAGGATAGTGGTGGTCCCCGCCGAGTCCCGCCTGACCGTCTTCGTCAACGCTGACGTGGGCGCGGACAGGGACGTCTCGGTCGCGCTCGAGTCCGACCGGGAGATCATGGCCGAACGGCCGATGTACTTCATCTACAACGGCGCCTGGAGGGGAGGACACAACGCCATGGGCACACCGTCGCCCTCGACCACGTGGTATTTCGCGGAGGGTTACACGGGGGCCGGATTCGAGCAGTGGATATGCGTGTTGAACCCCGGCAACGTCGCGGCCGGACTGACCTTCCGCTTCCAGACCCAGGAGAAGGGGGAGCAGGTCAAGGCGGGCTTCACCGTGCCGGCCCGCTCCCGTGCGAGCTTCAAGGTTAACGACCTCCTGGACGCCGATCTCCAGAATTCGCTTGCGCTCGAATCGTCCGTGCCCGTGGTCGCGGAGCGCCCCATGTACTTCGACTATCGCGGTACGGGGGGTCACGGCTGGCAGGGAGGGCACTGCGTGATGGGGACCACCGCGCTGGCACAGGTGTATTACTTCGCGGAAGGGACCACGCGCGAAGGGTTCGAGGAATGGCTCACCCTGCAGAATCCCAATCCCCGCAGCATCACCGTGAGTGCCTCCTACCAGATGGGCCCAGGCCAGGGCGATGCGGTGCAGAGGTCCTATACGGTGAGGCCGGGCGAGCGCTACACGGTGTTCGTACCGGGTGAGGTGGGTGAGGGCAAGGACGTGAGCGCCGTGCTCGCCTCGACGGCGTTCTTTCTGGCCGAACGCCCCATGTACTTTCGCTACGGCGGATACGGGGCGGACTGGAGCGGTGGCGATTGCATCATCGGGGCCAGGCATGCCGCCGTGGAATGGTTCCTCGCTGAGGGTTACACGGGGGAGGGCTATCACACCTGGCTGTGCATGCACAATCCCGGCATAGAGGACGCCTCGGTACTGCTGACCTATTACACCCAGGAGGAAGGCCCCTTGCCGGCGCGCCTCCTGGAGCTGCCGGCGGGGGTGCGCCAGACCGTCTACGTCAACGAGCACGCGGGCGCCGGGTATCAGCTCTCGGCCCGCGTGATATCCAGCAGGCCCATCGTGGTGGAACGGCCGATGTACTTCGACACCGGGGGCGGGGTGCAGGGCGGCCATGACGTGGTCGGGCGCGAAGTGCGATGAAAGGTCCTGGCGTGCGAGGCACGCGCTCGTCCAGGCGCTCGATGACCGCCGCCTGGCTGCAGTCGAAAGACACGGCGACCGCGCCGGGATATACGGGTGAAAGGCATCTCATGGGGCGCGGCGTGCGCGCCCCGAGAAGTCTTTATATCAACCTGGTGGCTTACCAGCTCTCGTAGTTCGATTTGCGCTCCGGCTTCGGGCGGGCTTCGTTCACCCTCAGCTGGCGCCCCTCGAAGTCCTTGTTATCCAACTCCGCGATGGCGGCCTTCGCCTCGTCGTCGTTAGGCATCTCCACAAAGCCGAAACCGCGGGAACGTCCGGTGTTGCGGTCCATGATGATGCTCACCGAATCGACCGTGCCGTAGCCCTCGAACAGGCCTCGTATGGTCTCTTCCGTCGATCCGTAACTCAGGTTGCCTACATAGATGTTCATCTTGCGACCTCTCAGCTCCTTTCTCAGCCTCTCCCTGCGAAACCGGTATAAAGCGCAGAGAGTATGCCTCCCCGTGCGGGCATCGCTAACATTGTAATGAAAAGCCGCCGATTTCGCAAAGGGATACTGAAAAGGGATACTGAAAACGTCTTGAGTATCCCGAGAGAACGACGCCGGTGTATGGATCGTTCTCAACTTGCTGGATGATGGCAAAATCACCCATCCCGCAGGGACCGATCTCTGTTCCTCGCTTTGGGGATAATATAGGGAGGTGGATGCGAGGACGTTTACGGGTTTGGAGGTGCGTTATGGCTAAAGTCCTGTTGGTATCGGCCAGTCCGCGCAGGAAAGGTAACACGGCGCAACTGGTCGAGATGTGCGCTGGGGTCATAGAGGACAACGGCGTGGAGGCGGAGGTGTTATCGCTGGCCGGGAAGGAGATACGTTCCTGCCTCGCATGCGGAAAATGCGCCAAGTTGGGGGAGTGCGTCCAGGATGACGGGCTGAACGAGATCATCGCGAGCCTGAAGGAGGCGGGGGGCTTCATCGTGGCCACGCCTGTCTATTTCGGCACCGCGCGAGGGGACCTCATGTGCGCCCTGCAGCGCATCGGCATGGTCTCCTCGTCCACCGACGGCTTTCTTTCGCGCAAGGTCGGCGGCCCCATAGCGGTGGCCAGGCGGGGCGGCCATACCGCGACCATCCAGGAGCTGCTGATGTTCTACCTCATCAACGACATGATCGTCCCAGGTTCCCGTTACTGGAACATGGTCTTCGGGCGCGATCCGGGGGAGGCCATGGAAGACGAGGAGGGCGTCGCGGTCGTGCGCAGGTTCGCGGAGAACGTGGCCTGGCTGGTCGCCAGGCTGGAGGAATAAAAAAGGCCGCGGCCGTGGCCGCGGCCGCACAACGCAATGGCCTATGTCAGACCTTCATCTTCTCGATGGCCTCCTTGATCTCGTCCACGGAGGCGCCGTCCTCGATGGTGGAGAGGTCGCCCAGGTCTTCTCCAAGCCACAACCGCTTCATGACCCTGCGCATTATCTTCCCGCTGCGGGTCTTGGGTAGCATGTGCACGAACTGGATGTCCTTGATCACTACGATGGGCCCCATGACGTTCCTGACGTGCTGGATGAGCTCCTTCTTCAGCTCCTCCGTGGGTTCCGTTCCGGCAGCCAGCACCACGAAGGCACAGGCCACCTCGCCGCGGAAATCGTCGGGCACGCCGGATACGCCGCTCTCCATCACCAGGGGATGGGAGATGAGGGCGTTCTCGATCTCTATGGTGCCTATGCGGTGGGCGGAGATCTTGATGACCTCGTCCGCCCGGCCCACGAACCAGATGTAGCCGTCCTCGTCGCGGTAGGCCCCGTCGCCCGAGGTGTACATGCCCTTCAGGGCCTCGGTCATGTCCCAGTAGTCGTCCTGGTATCTCTGCGGGTCCTCCCACAGGGTAGGGGTGAGGCCGGGGAAAGGCTTCTTGATGACGAACATGCCCTTCTCGCCGGGGGGGCAGGGCTCCCCGGTGTTCTCGTTCACGATGTCCACCAGGACTCCGGGTACGGCCAGGGTGGAGGACCCCGGCTTGATCGGGTACATGCCCAGGCCGTAGGGGTTGCCGATGACCGGCCCGGAGGTCTCCGTCTGCCACATGTGGTCGATGACCGGTATGCGGTTCTCGAAGGCCTCGAGCTGCATCCATTCCCACGCCGCCGGATTGAGCACCTCGCCGGCGCAGAAGACCCTCTCCACGCAGCTGATATCGTGCTTGCGCGCCTCCTCGATGCCCAGCTTCATCAGGCCCCTCACGCCGGTGGGCGAGATCCACAGCGCGGTGACGCGGTTCCTCTCGATGACGTCCCAGATCATGTCCCGGCGCGGGAAGTCCGGCGTGCCCTCGAAGAGGATGGTGGTGCAGCCGGAGAGGAGCGGGCCGTAGACGTTGTATGAATGCCCCACTATCCACCCGATGTCGGAGGTTGCGAACCACACGTCGTCGGGGCGCATCTTATAGATCCACTTCCCCATGGAATAGACGTACTGCTGGTAGCCGCCGTGCACGTGCACCGTGACCTTCGGCTTTGCCGTGGTGCCCGAGGTGGGCAGGAGAAACAGGGGCTCGTTGGACTCCATTATCTCCACTTCACCGCTTTGCCCCTCCGCCATGGCCAGGAAGTCCTCCCAGGTGATGTCGCGTCCCTCCTGCATGGGCCGGTGGTCGTCGCTCGCCTTCTGCAGCACCACCACCTTCTTCACCTGTCCGTAGGGGACCTCCTCGATGGCATCGTCGATTACCTTCTTGAGCTCGATGACCGCGCCGCGGCGGTGGTTGACGTCCTGGGTCAGCACGTATTCGGCGCCCGAGAGCTGTATCCTGTCCGCGACGGCCTTGTAGGAGAATCCCGCGAAGACCACGACGTGGATGGCGCCGATGCGGGCGCAGGCGAGCATGGCCACCACCGGCTCGACCCCCATGGGCATATAGATGACGACGCGGTCGCCCTTATTCACGCCCAGGCCGCGCAGGGCCGCGGCGTACTGCTTCACCAGGTGCAGGAGTTGCGCGTAGGTCACCACCCTCACCTCGCCCGTCTCCGCGATCTCCGAGACGATGGCCGCCTTGCCCCCCCTGTCCTTGAGCACGTTGTAGTCCACCGCGCTGTAGCACACGTTGGTCTGTCCGCCCACGTACCAGCGGAAAGTGGGGTAATCCGACTCGAAGGCCTTGTCCCACTTCCTGAACCAGTAGAGCTCGCCTGTGGAATCGAGGGCCGCCCGTTCCCAGAACCCCTCGAAGTCTTCGTAGCCGGACTGCAGGAAAGCCCTGACGTGTGGCGGGATCAATTCGATCCTGGGGATGTTTGCCTCTTCGCTCATTTGCCCTCCTTCGACTGAACCAAGACAATTACTACCGCTCTTGCTCCGCAGCAACGACGGATACAAGGTCTACCCATGAAGAAGCGGGATGGGGGAAATACCGGGTTTCGTGGCCCCGGACGCTGACATAAGCCGGACGTCTCTTATCGGTACCCCTCCCGACGCCATAGACGCAATAATATTATCATAAGGAAGGGGGGGAAAGGCGTATCTCGTAGATGTGGGGCCAGTTCTTTCCGGTCACCAGCAGGTGGCCCGACTCCTCGACCCAGGCGATGCCGTTGAGGACGTACTCACCCCTGAGCCGCGAGGGATCGGGATTGAGCCCCGCCAGGTCAACCCATCCCGTAACGTCTCCTGACGCGGGCGAGATAATGGCTATGAGGCTTGTATGCCATATATTGGCATATATCTCTCCCGCTACGTATTCCAGCTCGTTGAGGTCCGACAGTGGCCCCAGGTTGTCCGACACGTTTACGCGGCCGGTCTCCGTCCCGCTCGCCGGGTCCAGGAAATACAGGGCCGGGCTGCCGTCGCTCATGATCAGGGACTTGCCGTCGTGCGTAAGCCCCCATCCCTCGCTCGCATAGGAAAAGCTGCGCTTCAATTCCAGGCTGTCGCGGTCGTAGACGAAACCCAGGCCCGAGGTGTAGGTGAGCTGGAAGACCTCGCCGCCTAGGACGGTCACACCTTCCCCGAAATACTCCGGGTCAAGCTCCAGGACGTCCAGGACCTCCCCCGAACGCAGGTCGGTCTTGATAAGCCTGGATTGACCCCGCAGCCCGGTCCCCTCGAAGAGTATGCCGCCATCCATGACCAGTCCCTCGGTGAAGTCCTCGCTGCCGTGGGCATAGACCTCGATGACCTCGTAAGAGTATACCGGGGCCTCCCTCCCGGCCAGGAACTCGCGGCTGCGCTCCCTCTCCTCGTCCGCGGCGGCATCCGGCTCCAGCCTGGCGACGGAGCCCCCGCAGCTCGTGAGGAAAAGGAGAAAGCACGCGAGGAGGGCGAGGACCGCGCATGCAAGCGCAAACGCAGTTTGCCTGCGGAAACGACCGATCGGCACGCCTCTCCCGCCGCCTCGAGGGCGTGGTCGTTCGAGCGGGGCGCCGCTCAGCGGAAATCACCCAGTTTCTTGTGCTTGTCCACCGGTCTTTCGAGCTGTTCCACGGGCTTGGAGGCATCGTGAAAGCAGCTTCCCGGCTTCTCGCTCTCTTTCACCTTGGGGTAGATCACCTCATGCAGGAACTGCAGCGCGCCTTCGCTGTCCCCGTCCATGACGATGCGCTCCAGTTCCATGCGCTCCGCTTCCCCGATGGAGAGCCCCCAGGTCTTAGCCACAGCTACCTCCCGTCTTTGATCAAACGGAATGTTCCAGCGTGCCCGCGCCGGGACTGGACCTGGATCCAGGATATCTCCGGCCGCGCTTCCCATTATCCGATACCCTGTTGTGTTTGCATATCCCGCGGGTCGCGCGCGTGCGCTGCCCCGCAGGGCATAGATACCCGACATGGAAAACGCGGAGCCGCTCAAATAAGGCCGGCGTTCTCCAGGGTCTCGCGCACCAGCTTCGCCTGTTCAGAGGTCAGCCGGGGCAGCGGTCCCTTGACGTGCGTCATCACGGGATGTCCCAGCAGGCGCAAGGCTTCCTTCTGCATGGCATGCGGGGTCGGGGTGGAGGCCAGCAGGGGGGCCAGGGAGAAGACGTCCTTCTGCAGCTCCTGCGCCCTCTCCGCGTCGCCGTTCCGGCATGCCTCGTACAGCTCCACCGTCTTCTCCGGGATGAAGTTGGGCACGGGGCAGATGGCGCCGCAGGCGCCCACGGCCATGGTCTCCACCAGGTTGAAGGTCATGCCGGTGAAGACGCAGAAATCCTCGTCGGTCGCCTCCACCAGCGCGCGCACCTCCTCGACCTCGAAGATGGTCTCCTTGGCACCGACCATGTTGTCGATGACCGCGATGCGGGCGATGCTCCCCGGCGCCAGGGCCAGGCCGGTGTTGGAGGGAAAGTTATAGAAAAGGACAGGAAGGCTGACGCTGCCGCAGACGTCCTCGTAGAAGGCATAGACGGCGTCCTCGTCCAGGTTATAGAAGCGGTGCAGGGCAATGAGCAGGCCGTCGGCGCCGGCCTCCTCGGCGTAGCGGGACATGTCCACGGCGGGCTCCGTGCCTCTCTTGTTGACGCCCACGATAACCGGTATCCTCTGCGCGCAGGCATCTATCACAGTGTCTATGACGTCCTTCTGGTGGTGGTGGGTGAGGTAGGGGTTCTCCCCGTTGCTGCCCAACACCACCAGGCCGTGCACCCCGGACTCCACCAGGTAATCCGTTATCTCCCGCATGGCCTCGCGATCGACGTTGCCGTAGTCGTCGTAGGTGGTCAGCATGACCGTGAATATGCCCTCGAAACGCTTCATCGACCATCACCCCGCATTCGCTAGACAGCCTCTTTCCCGGCCCTTTCAGTATCGGCCGCGGCCCCGCCGCGATTAACGCCGTTCAGTTGCGCACACCCGTTCCGCGAAGCCGTCGCGCCCCGGGGGTGCGCGCCCAACGGCGTGGTGGCAGGACGTCCCGCTCCAAGACCGCATCCGCCCGGCCTTTCCGCCATGTTATCATTTTTGCGTGAGGATATACGGGCTCGCGATGCAGGGGCGGCGCGAACGGGGGAAAAAGGAGTTCTCATGCCGGTGCTTGGGCTCCCTTGGTGGAAGAAAGGCGTGATCTACCAGATCGCGGTGCCCAGCTTCGCCGACTCCGACGGCGACGGCATGGGCGACCTGCGCGGCATCATCGACAGGCTCGACTACCTCAACGACGGGACGTCCTCTTCCCTGGGCGTGGACGCCGTCTGGCTGACGCCGGTCAATGCGTCCCCCATGCGCGATTTCGGTTACGACGTCAGCGATTACCGTGAGATAAACCCGCGCTTCGGGAGCATGCGGGACTTCGAGGAGCTGCTGGATGCCTGCCACCGGCGGGATATGAAGGTGATAATGGACATGGTCCTCAACCACACCTCCAGCGAGCACCCCTGGTTCGTGGAGTCGCGCTCCTCCCGGGACAACCCCAGGCGCGACTGGTACGTGTGGCGTGACGGCAGGGCGCAGGGCAAACCCCCCAACCGCTGGCTGGCGGTGGTGGAGGGCAGCGCCTGGGAGTACGACGCCACCACCCGCCAGTACTATTACCATGCCTTCCTCCCCTTCCAGCCCGACCTCAACTGGCGCAATCCCCAGGTGAGGGAGGAGATGCTGGGCGTGGCCGGGTTCTGGCTGGACAAGGGCGTGGACGGCTTCCGGCTCGACCTCATCAACTTCCTCTACGAGGACGAACTGCTGCGCGACAACCCCCGCAGGTTCGGCCTGCGGCCGTACGACTGGCAGCGTCACCTCTACGACCGTTCCCGGCCCGAGAGCCTGGAGGCGGCGAGGGAGCTGCGGCGCCTCACCGACCGTTACCCCGACCGTGCCATGATGGGCGAGGTCTATACGGATGATCCCCGGGACGCCGTGGCCTATCTGGGCGGCGGCGACGACGCCCTGCACCTCTCCTTCTACCTCGATTTCGCCGAGCGCAAGTGGAAAGCGGAGGCGTTCCGGGATTCGGTGGGGTGGCTGGAGGCGCACCTCCCTCCCTGGGGATGGCCCTGCTACTACCTCAACAACCACGACCTGCCGCGCTCCTATACCCGCCTTGGCAGGGGCGGCGACGCGGAGGCCAGGGCGAAGGTGGCCGCCGCCATGCTCCTGACCCTGAGGGGCACCCC
Source organism: Actinomycetota bacterium (assembly GCA_028697145.1). Classification (GTDB taxonomy): domain Bacteria; phylum Actinomycetota; class Geothermincolia; order Geothermincolales; family RBG-13-55-18; genus SURF-21. Next base: position 69,024 of record JAQVFR010000005.1, read on the forward strand.
CATCATCTACTACGGGGAGGAGATAGGTATGCCCGCGAGCAGGGTGCCCAGGAAGAGGATGGACGACCCCATCGGAAGGAAGTTCTGGCCCCTCCCGGTGGGAAGGGACGGCTCCCGCACCCCCATGCAGTGGAACGGGGAGAAAAACGCGGGCTTTACCTCGGGCGAACCCCGGCTGCCCGTGGACCTCTCGTGCGGTGACAGGAACGTCGAGCGCCAGGACGGAGACCCGGGCTCGCTCCTCAACTGGTACCGTAGCCTCATCCGGCTGCGCGGAGAAAAGCCGGCGCTGCGGGCCGGGAGTTACCGAGCCCTCGCCGGTACCCCGAAGGGTGTATTTGCTTACCTGAGGGAAGCGGGGGAAGAGAGGATAGCGGTGTTTTTGAATTTCACCGCCCGGGAAGTCACGCTGCCCGGGCTGGAGGTCGTCCCGGAGCGTGGCGTATGGAGGAGGTTGATCTCCACCCTCGGGGGAGACGGCGACGGCGTCGATCTGCAGCGTGTCCGCCTCAGGCCCGACGAGGCCCTGGTCCTGGAGAGGGCGTGAACGCATGCCCTGCCGGGCGGCCGGTCGGGACGTGGCGGCGCCGTCGAGGCCGTGCCCGGGCGCGCCTCGATCCCTGGACGGCGCGGTGGGGACGGGCGCCGCCGGGATACGCGCGTCATAGGGGTTTAAAATGATGATCATGGAGTGCTGAAGAAACAAGCGGCGTCGGGAGCCTTTGATGGACCGACGGATAATCCGTAGCGAGCGGTATGCGGTGGCGGGTGATGGGAGGCGAACATGTTTTGCGACGAATGCGGCAAGGAACTTCCGGACGGAAGCAGGTTCTGCAAGTTCTGTGGCACTGACCTGACGGGTAAGCCGCAAGGGGCAGGGCCGCCTCAAGGGGAAACCCCGGCGGTGCCGCCCCCACCGCCGTATCAAGCGCCTGCGGCGCCACCCTCGCAGGTGGCGGCGCCGGCGCCCCCCGTCCCGGCGGGACACAGCGCGAGACCATGGTGGAAAAACCCCCTGTTCATCGGCGGTATCGCGACCCTCGCGATAGCCGTAGTGGTGCTGGTGCTGGTGTTCACCGTTTTCACCGGCGACAAGGTGTCCAAAGCCGAGCCCTACGTCAAGGAATCCCAGGTCCTGCTGGAGGAGAGAAAGTACGAGGAAGCCCTGGAGCAGGCGGAGCTGGCGGTAGCGGCAGACCCCGCGTACGCTCCGGCCTACGTGGCACGGGCCGACGCGTTGGAGAGGCTGGACGAGGTGGAGCGGGCCCTCGAGGACGCCGAGAAGGCCGTCGAGCTCGACCCCGACTACTCCGACGCCTACAGGAGCCGCGCCAACGTCTATGACTCCATGCGGGAATACGGCAAGGCGCTGGAGGATTACGACAAGGCCGTCGAGTTGGACCCCGGCAACGCAAAGGCCTTTAACGGCCGCGGGGTCACCCGCTCGCACATGAACGAATACGAGGAGGCGCTGGTCGATTACGCCAGGGCCGTCGAGCTCGATCCCGGCTCCGCCAGGTTTTACACCAACCGCGGCTGGTGTTACTACGACCTCGATAAGCCGGACAAGGCCAGGGACGATTTCGACAAGGCCATCGAGCTCGGCCCCGCCATCCCCCTTGCTTATGCCGGGCGCGGCGCGATACAGGGCGATAGCGACGAGATCGAGGCGGCGATCGAGAGTTTCGACAAGGCCGTCGAGCTCGACCCGGAGTTCGCGTATGCCTACCGCTGGCTGTCCTGGCTCCATAACGAACTGGGGCAGTACGAGCAGGCGATGAAGAACGCCGACAAGGCCATAGAGTTCGACCCCAAGAACGCGTACGCATACAGTCAGCGGGCGCGTGCCTACAGCGAACTGGGGCAGCAAGAGCAGGCGATAAAGGACGCCGACAAGTCCATCGAGCTGGACCCCAAGAATGCATACGCCTACGGTCAGCGCTCGTTTTCATATAACGAACTGGGGCAGTACGAGCAGGCGATAAATGACGCCAGCAAGGCCATCGAGCTGGACCCCGAATATGCGTATGCATACTTCGAGCGCGGATATGCCCACAACGAACTCGGCCAGTACGAGAGCGGGCTGAACGATAACAACAAGGCCATCGAGCTCGGCTATGAAAAATCAAGCGCCTATAACAACCGTGGTGTCGCCTATAAGGCTCTGGGGCAGCCCGACCTGGCTCTAGCTGATTATGGCAAAGCCATCGAGCTCGACCCCGCAAACGCCCTCCCCTACAGTAACCGCGGCGTCATATACGAGGAACGCGGCCAGAGGGACGAGGCGATCGCGCAGTACGTGAAGGCCGCGGAACTGGACCCGGACTATTCTCCCCCGAGGGAAGCTTTGCGCAGGCTCGGCGTCCCCGGCTACTGATCTCCGGAAACCCCGGTGAGTTCCCTCCAATCCCGTGGCATGTCCAACCGCAGGAGGAAGACTTCCTGCGAGCCCGCGTCGCGGTTCCAGTTGCAGGCCCAGACTATCCTCGAGCCGTCGTTACTGATGGCGCCGTGGGTTTCCTCCCAATACTCGGCAGTGGTGTTGTAAGTCTTGGAGAGATAAAAGACCCTGGGCTCCCGGGGGTCCAGCCGCACGAGCACGTTGCAGCGGTCGAGCCAGTTCCTCTCCGGGGCTCCTGGCTCGATGTGGGTGCTCACCAGGCAGTAACCTTCAGCGTTGCACGAGACGTGGAGGCCCGAGGAGAAGTCGTGGGGCGATCCCCCGTCGTAGAAGAGGCGCAGGATGGGGATGCGGCCTGTCCCCTCATAATCTCCTCCGGCCTCCAGGATTGGTTTCGTGTTGGGGCTCAAAGGCAGCATATCAATATAATCGGTGCGGTTGTTCTGCATGACCACGACCTCGTTCCCGTCCGCGTCGAGGCCGACGTCGGCGTGTGAGGTGGTGTAATCGATACGGTGGAACTCCCGCAGCCGCCGGTCCGCGATGGTCAGGCCGACGAGATTCCCCTCGCTATATTCCATCCCCCCGATGAGTACACAGGTGCCCAGGGGCGACATGCCCACCCAGTCGATATCGCTCTCCCCGGGCTGGACCTCGTACAGACCGAGCACCTCGTCCTCCACCCGGTCCCAGCAGAGGATATAGCGCGGCCGGTAGTCGTCCTCCTCTCCCCGCAGGATGAAGGCCCAGTAACGGAGGTCCTGCGAGGCTTCCCCCTCGTAATTCATGGTCACGCCGTAGATGTCGGGCTCGGACGCGAGGATGGGGGCTATGGCCGGGTCGGCGGAGAAGTCCTTCACCACCACCCGCTCGCCGCTTACCACGTTGTCCCTGACGATCTCGAACCCGTTCAGCCCCCACAGAGACTCCGGATCGTCCCGGTCCCAGCGCGGCTCCGCGATACCGGAGGTGACGGCGACGAGGTTCCCGGCATCGTTGTATGGATACGAACCCGTACGGTAAACGGCGTAATCGCCGTCGTCCCTCACCAGGAGGATCATGGACGCGTCGGCGTTGAAGGGGTCGACGCGTGAGTACTCGTGCCTGCCGCCTATTCCGTCCGCCTCGGTGACCCTGGTGAGTAGGGTGGAAAAACACCCGTCCTCGAAGGTGACCCCCACCTCCGGCACGGGCATCGTGGGCTCCGGATACGGGGGGTTCTCACCCGAGAGCGGGTCGGGTACCTCCACGAAGGCAAAACCGGGGGGATAATCCACGCTCCCCCGCAATCCCGGGATCTTGCGCTCCGCACCGCTGTTGTTGTAGTCGGACTCCCTCACGCCGCACCCATTGTAGAAGGGGATAGCCGCCATGAGCAGGATTGTTACGAGAGGACTGAAGAACTGCCGTTTATTTCTCATCCGCCATCAACCCCGAAGCTCGTAGGACCTTCCCACTCGATTATATACCGGGGGAGAAGAGAGCCCCGTCGCACCTCAGGCATTTCCCCCAGGTCGCCTGCCGTGAGACCGCACGGCCTCGAACCGGTATGTCCCGCCAGAAGCCTTTGTTTTCTCGCGCTGGTTCGTATCTAATAAAAGGAAGGGAATGCCGTGCGGGAAGGGGGAACCTGCCTGGAACGTCGCAAAGAGAGGGTGGGTATAGGGAATAATATTGCATCGTGTCCACATGGGGACAACCGGGGGATAAGGTGCCGGGGAGGAACGGATATTGACGCAGGATCACCCCGAGAACTTCCAACCCGCGAAACGTCTGGTCGCAGCCATCGCGGCCAACACGGCGTTTCTCGTTTTCGAGGTCGTCTTCGGGATCGTCGCGGGCAGCCTGGCGCTGCTGGGTGACGCGGGCCATAATTTCTCGGACTCCTTCGCCCTGGTCCTCTCCCTCGTCGCCGTGCGCGTGATGGCCAGGCCGGCGACGGAGAAAAAGACCTTCGGCTATCACCGCATGGGCATCGTGGTGGCCTTTATCAACTCCCTCGTCATCGCGCTCATCTGCTTTTTCCTCTTCTACGGCGCCATACTCAGGTTCATCGAGCCGGTGGAAGTAAGGGGAGGCCTGGTCGTTCTCGTGGCGGGATTGGGGTTCCTGGTCAACGGCAGCGTGGCCCTGATCCTGCGGCGGGGAAGGTCGGACCTCAACCTGCGCAGCGCCTTCCTGCACTTGCTCACGGACGCGTTGGTCTCCCTGGGCGTGGTGGTCTCGGGGATCATCGTTCTCACCACCGGCTGGAGCTACGCGGACCCCACTATAACCATGGTCATCGGCGTGCTTATCCTGGTGAGCGCCTTCCAGATAATGCGGGAGTCGGTGCATATCCTCATGGAATCGGTCCCCCGGGGAATAGACTACGGGGACATCATCGCGGCCATAGCCGCCATGCCCGGGGTAACGGACGTGCACGACCTCCACGTGTGGGAGATAGGCTCCCACCAGTATTCCCTCATTGCCCATATCGTCGTCGAGGACGCCAGGCTGAGCATGTTCGGGGAACTCCTGCGGGACATCAAGGAGATGCTGCTCGCCGAGCACAAAGTAATACATGCAACCCTGGAGCTGGAAACGGAGCCTTGCCCACCCGGCGAGGAATGCCAATTCTAAGGGGGTCAGGTCCCCGTTGACTCATTTAAAAATGTACTCGAAATGATTCTCGCTTTTTATTTCCCCCGGGGGTGTTTGAAGCGCGAAAACGGATATGGACGGTAAGGCGGCAACGACGTATGGACAAGAAATGAAGATCGAGCTGATAAGCGAGGAGACCACGTTCGATCCCTCCCTGAACCTGGAGCGGGACGCTCGCTACTGGAAAGAGGCGGACGGCAACCAGGCCAGGGTGTGGCGCAACGACCGCTGCGTCGTGCTGGGGAGGTTCCTCAAGCCCGCGGACGAGGTCTATCTTCGCAAAGCGGAGGAGATGGGGGTACCGGTGCTGAAGCGGGCAAGTGGCGGCGGCGCCGTTTACCACGACCTTGGCAACCTGAACTATTCCCTCTACCTGGATATGGAGGATCCTCGGCTCCGCGACATAGGAGGCAGCCTGAGGGCTCTATCTTACCCCGTGACCTCGCTCCTGGACCGCCTGGGAGTGACCTGGGAATGGGTGGCCCCGAACAACGTTTACGTAAAGGGAAGGAAGATATCCGGCTCTGCTCAGGCGCGGCGGCGGGGCAGGCTGCTCCACCACGGCACCCTCCTGGTCTCGTGCGACCTGGCGGCTATGCGGTCCCTGCTCAAGCCCAGCGGCCGTTCGAGGACGGCGCCGGTCACAAACCTGGCCGAGACCGTTCCGGGGAGCGAGGTGGAGCGGATAGAAGAGTTGCTCTCCGAGGCGATCGTGCTGCGAGCGGAAGTGGAGTAAGCGGTCATTGCCGGCTCATCCCCGTGCCCCCTTTGGGAAAACGATGATACTCCGGCTGCTTCCCTTATCATCCTCACCCCCGCCTGGTTCTCCACTATCTCGAGGCGGGTGGGTTACCCGCCGCTAAGCCGACACGCAAGTTCATCCATGGAGACGAACTTGATATATAATCATGCGTGAAGTATCGATTGCTTTCCCTGTCGGTCCGGCTGGTTCGAAAACGCAACACATTTCTATCAAGGAGATAACCGGGCACCGGTCTTCTCTCTAACGACACGGAACACGGCAACTTTTTATCCGATTGTATGGGGGTGGAGGTGATGGAATGGATACCATGAAAGCCGCGGTCTACGTCGAACCGGGATCGATGGAGATAAGGGAAGTGCCGGTACCCGAGGTGGGGCCGATGGACGTCCTGCTCAAGGTGAGGGCATGCGGCATCTGCGGTTCCGACCTGCACAGCTACAAGCTGGGATTCTACGTCGAGCCGGGACAGATCATGGGCCACGAGTTCGTGGGAGACGTGGTGGAGGCGGGATCCGCGCTGAGCGGCGTGGAGGCCGGGCAGCGCGCCATGGGTTTCACCATCGGCGTCTGCGGCACCTGCTTCTGGTGCCAGACCGGCGCGCTCGCCAACTGCCCCCAAGCCTTCAAGAACTCCACCGGCTACGGCAGGCCAGGCGCCTTCGCCGAGTACGTGAAGATCGAGAACGCCATGCCCGGGCTCACTTTTCACCCCATCCCCGACGGGATGAGCGATGAGGAGGCCGCCACCCTGGAGCCGGTGGGCGTTGCCGTCTTCGCCGTGGAGATGAGCGGCGCCAAAGAGGGTGACAAGGTGGCGGTGCTGGGGGCAGGCCTCATCGGCAATGCGGCCATGCAGGCCTTCAAGGCCGTCCCGGTGGAGAAAGTGGTGGTGTCCGAACTCTCCCCCGTGAGGATGCGCCTGGCGGGCGAACTGGGTGCGGACGTGGTCGTGGATGCCGCGAATGAAGACGTGCTGGAGCGCATGAAAAAGGAACTGGGAGTGGGGCCCTACCATTTCGGCGAGGGGGCCATGGCCGACATCGTGGTGGACGCCGCCGGGGGGCGTGACACCTTCGCCCAGGCGCTGGAGATCGTGCGCTCGGCGGGGACGGTTGCCCTGGTGGGCCTCCCCGAGGGGGACCAGGTGGTGAACACAACCAGGATCGTGCACAAGAACCCCCGCATCATCGGCTGCCTGGGGTCCATCTACCCCAAGGCGATAGAGCTCATCAGCGAGGGGAAGGTGAAGACCCAGCCCCTCATCACCCATACCTTCCCGCTGGAAGAGATAAACGAGGCCTTCCGGGTGCAACTGGACCCGAACGAGTCCATCAAGGTGCTGGTCAGACCGTAAGAGAACAGGGGGTAGAGAGATGCGCCTGCAGGACAAGGTAGCTGTGATCACCGGGGGAGGGAGCGGGGTAGGCAGGGCGGCCTCACTGCTTTTCGCTGCCGAGGGGGCCAAGGTAGTAGTGGTCGATTACCAGGGGGTATATGGAAAGGCCGTGGGCCAGGAGGTAGCGGACGAGGTAAAGGCCGCGGGCGGAGAGGCCCTCTACGTGGAGACCGACCTCGCCGTGGAGGAACAGGTGGCGGACATGGTGTGCGGGACGGTGGAGGCGTACGGCAAGGTGGACATCCTCTTCAACAACGCCAGCCACGGTTTCTCCTCGCCGTTGACCATGACCACCCTGCTGGACACCCCCGAGAAGGACTGGAACGAGGTGATCCGCAATAACCTCAACAGCCTCTTCTTCTGTACAAAGTATTGCCAGCCGGAGATGGTCAAGGCCGGGGGCGGCTCCATCATCAACACCGCTTCCTCCAATGCCCTGGTGGCGGTGCCGGGCGCGGACGCCTACACCGCGGCCAAGGGAGGGGTGGTCGCCCTCACCCGCATCATGGCCATCACCTACGCGCCCGATATCCGGGTGAACTGCATCTGTCCCGGAACGGTGAGGACCCCGATGATCGCCGACATGCTGGCAATGCTGGAGGACTACCTCAAACAGAACATCCCCCTCCAGCGGGTGGCGGAGCCGGAGGAGATAGCGCGCGTCGCCCTTTTCCTGGCCTCCGGCGAGGCTTCTTACATCACCGGCGCGATAATACCCGTGGACGGGGGCTGGACGACGATGTAACGCCGGTGTCGCGGAACTGCATCGCGGTTTAGGCCCCTGGACCTTTGGGATAGGTATTGAGATAGAGGAAACGTGGTGGTTCAGGCACGAGGCGAGGCTTGACCCCAATGCCTGAGGGAGGGAGGAGATAAGCCATGGCCGAGGTGGTGAAGAGGGACATAGATCCCGCCAGGTACGACAAGGACTTTCTTCTGCGGCTCTACCGCGAGATGGTCAAGCAGAGGGCCTTCGACGAGAACCTCATCCGGCTGCTGCACGAGGGCAAGGTCTCGGGTTTCTACCATTCGGGCATCGGCCAGGAGGCCACGGGCGCGGGCACCTGCGCCTCCCTGCGCGACGACGACTACATACTCTACGACCACCGCGGCTGCAACCAGATGATCGCCAAGGGGGTCCCGCTGGACAAGATCTACGGCGACTTCATGGGCAGGTTATGCGGCACCACCTGCGGCCTCGGCGCGGGCATCGTGCACGTCGCCTACCCCGAGAAGGGGGTGCTGGGGCAGAGCGGCACCCTTGGCGCCTGCTTCGTCATCGCCGCCGGAGCGGGATACGCGGTAAAGGTGAAGAAGACGGACCAGGTGTGCGTGTGCTATTTCGGCGACGGCACCGCCGCCCGCGAGACCTTCCACGGCGGCATGAACTGGGCCGGCCTCTACAACCTGCCCATCGTCTTCTACTGCGAGAACAACGAGTACGGCATCTCCACCCACTACACCAAAGCGCACGCCCTCAAGAACAACATCGCCGACCGCGCCGACGGCTACGGCATACCCGGCTACGTCATCGATGGCAACGACGTGCTCCTGGTCTACGAGGTGGCGAAGGAGGCCATCGAGCGCGCCCGCTCCGGCGGCGGCCCCTCCTTCATCGAGGGAAAGACCTTCCGCTACCGCGGCCACTTCGAGGGCGACCCCGCTCTCTACCGCGACCAGGCGGTGGTGGAGGAATGGATGGAGAAACGCGACGCCATAAAGAACTACAGGGCCAGGCTCATAGCCGCGGGGGCGGCCGCGGAGGAGGACTTCGCGGCCGTCGACGCCGAGGTCGAGAAAGAGATCCTGGACGCTATCGCGGCGGCCGAGGCCTCCCCCATGCCGGAGTGCACCCGTATCTACGAGGGCCTCTTCGTCGAGGGGGTGGTGTAGATGAAGACCATCAGCTACATGCAGGCCATCAACGAGGCCCTGCTGGAGGAGATGGAGAGGGACGGGAGCAGCGTCTACTTCGGCGAGGACGTGGCCACCATGTCGGGCGCCTTCGGCGCCACCGCGGGTCTGCTGGACCGCTTCGGGCCCGACCGCGTCTTCGACACCCCTATCGCGGAGGCGACCATCGCCGGGGCCGCCCTGGGCATGGCCCTGGCGGGGCTCACCCCCATCACCGAGTTCAGCTTCGCCGACTTCGTCGGCATAGCCTTCGACGAGATCTACAACAAGCTGGGCAAGTGGAACTGGATGCACGGCTGCTGCTTCAAGATCCCGGTGACCATCCGCCTTCCCGTGGGGGTGATGGCGGGGGCCGGGCCGGAGCATTCCCAGAGCCCGCAGGCCCTCTTCATGCATTCCCAGGGGCTCAAGGTGGTGGTGCCCTCCAACGCCTACGACGCCAAGGGGCTTCTGAAAACGGCCATCCGCGACCCCAACCCGGTGCTCTACTTCGAGCACAAGGTCCTCTACGGCATGCCCGGGGAGGTGCCGGAGGAGGAGTATACCATCCCCTTCGGGCAGGCGGAGGTCAAGCGCGAGGGCTCCGACGTGACCATCATCGCCACCTCGCTGCAGGTACACACCGCCCTCGCCGCCGCCGGCATGCTGGCGGGAGAGGGGATAGAGGCGGAGGTCATCGACCCCCGTACCCTCATCCCCCTGGACAAGGAGACCATACTCGCCTCGGTGCGCAAGACGGGGAGGGTGGTCATCACCCACGAGGAGCAGAAGACGGGGGGCACGGGCGCCGAACTCGCTGCCATCCTCGCCGAGGAGGCTTTCTTCGACCTCGCGGCCCCCATCAAGCGGGTGGGCAGCGCGGATACCCCTATCCCCCAGAGCATCTTCCTCGAGCAGGAGTTCAAGCCCAACGAGGAGAAACTCATGTCCGCGGTGCGCGAGGTCATGCAGTACTGAGACGCGGCATCACGGGAGGCGAAGACAGATGGACGTAGTGACACTGCCCCGGCTGGGGGTGACCATGACCTCGGCCGTCATAGTCGCATGGGAGAAAAAGGAAGGCGACTTCGTGCGTAAGGGCGAGCTGCTGGTGGTCATCGAATCCGAGAAGGCCACCATCGAGCTGGAGTCGCCCTACGAGGGCGTGCTGCGCAAGATACTGGTGGAGGAGGAGGAGGAAGCCCAGGTTGGCCAGCCCATCGCGGTCATCGCCGGCGAGGGCGAGGAGCTGGACGTCGAAGAGGCCCTGAGAAGATGGGAGGCCGAGAGGGCGGAAAAGGAGGCAGCGCCCTATACACAAGCGGCGCCCGCTGCGCCGGCCGCCGCGGCTCCGGCGCCGTCGCGAGAGGGAGGCCGGGCGGGAGCGAGGGTCTCCCCGCGGGTGAGGAAGCTGGCGGAGGAGTTGGGAGTGGATCTCGCCGCCGTGGCCGGGACCGGCCCTGACGGCGTCATTACCGAGAAGGACGTGCGCGCGGCCGCCACGGGTCCCGCGATCAAGGCGAAGGTCAAGCTCAACCAGGTGCGCAAGGCCATGTCGGCGCGCATGCTCTCCAGCTGGCAGAACATCCCGCAGTTCACCCAGATGGCCACGGTCAACGCCGAGAGACTGCTCGCGGCCAAGGCCGCTATGGAGGGCGTCTCCATCAACGACCTCGCGGTGAAGGCGGTGGCGGACGCGGTGGCGAAGAATCCCGAGGTCAACAGCAGCTTCGCGGACGATACCGTCACCATCTACGAGGACGTCAACGTCTCCGTGGCCATGGCCACCGAGCAGGGGCTGGTGGTCCCCGTGGTGAAGAACGCTGAGCGCAAGACGGCGAGGGAGATCGGCAGCGAGATAAGGGAGCTGCAGGAACGCGCCGCCGCGGGGCAGCTCACCAGCGAGGACCTCTCGGGCGGCACCATCACCGTCTCCAACCTCGGCTTCTATGGCGTGGAGACGGGCACACCCATCATCAACCCGCCCCAGAGCTGCATGGTCTTCGTCGGCTCCATCCGCAGGGTAGCGGTGGCGGGGGAGGGCGACGAGATAAGGGTGGCGCCGGTGCTGGAGCTGTCCATAGCCTACGACCACCGCTTCATCGACGGCATGACCGCCTCCCGCTTCACTACCGGCCTCAAGGAGGAACTGGAGAACATAAGCCCGTAGGGATTCGTGGTGGCCGGCAAGGAGGGACATGAGCGCACGCAAGAGGTTCTTTCTCCTCCTCGGGAGCTTGTACCGGCTCTTCTGCCGCGTGCCGCTCGTCGGGGAACCAGCGGCCAGGATTATCGCCAGTGCACTGGGTTTCGCGGGCGGCCACGTACCCGGCGGGATGAAATGGCGGGGTTCCATGGCGGCGCTGAGGCAGGACCTGGAGAAGGTCTTCGCCAGGACGGGCATAGACTTCGAGAGGCTCGACCATGACGAGGAGGGCATCGAGCTGGTCCTGCCCTCCTGCCCTTACGGCTTCCGCCGCCCCGAAGACGCGGCGGCCTGCGACGCCGCCATGGACATGGACCGCACCATGTTCCGCTACTGCGGCTGCGACCTTTCCATCGAGACCCGCTTACCCTACGGCGACCCGGTCTGCAGGGTAGTGATAAGAAAGAAGGCCTGAGAGACTCCCGTTCCGAGACCAGCGTCAAGGATGCGAGGTTATGCCGAAAGAAGATAGGAGCATCCTGATGTCGATCGGTCTTTTTCCCGGCGGGAGACGTCTCAGGTCTAATCCGTGATCCAAACCTGTCACCCCTGATGATAGCCGCTATTCTTGACATAATATGGTAGCATTGCTGAGGGTTGGTCAGCTTTAGATACCCCGCCATAAGCGTATTCTCTTAAGTAGGGTTATTAGCGCAATTCGAACCGCATGCGCTATTGCCGCGAGTACTTCCAGGGCTGCAAATACGTACATGGCTGTCCTTTCGCATGCCTGATAATCCTCCCGGGAATGGCTGTGGGCGGAGGGGGAGCCGCCTCGCGGCGGTTTGCTGAAGGAAGGAGGATGCGTCATGGCCGAGGTTATCGAAGGAGCTGACCTGTATACCAGGCTGCGCGAGTTCCTGGACAGGCTGCCGGGTGGCTTCCCGGCAACCGATACGGGCGTTGAGGTGAAAATCCTCAAGAAGTTGTTCACGCCCGCTGATGCGGCTATGGCCTTGTGTCTTACGCCCAAGCTGGAGGCGGTAGAGACCATAGCTGGACGCTGCGGGCTGGAGGCCTCGGAGGCGGAGGAGAGGCTCGAATCCATGTACGCCAAGGGACTCATCATGAGGACCAGGGAAGGCGATAAAAGCTATAGGCAAAGATCGACACTCAGGCCGCCGTCACCGCTGTCCCAGCGTCCTCTCGATGGATGACAGGACCTCGGCCAGGGGAGGGACGTCGAACCACTGCCGTCGAGCCAGCTCGTTGGCGTAGGCCTGGTAGAGCTGCGATATCGCCCTAGCCAGTTGCGGGGGCAGTGGTTCGGGTGAGGACTTGACCAGGGATTTCCAGTCGACCAAGCCCTTCTTCTTGGCCTCCTCTGTGTCCCGGTGCCAGTCCGTCCCGCGGTAATGTATGCGGGCTATCTCCTTGCTGACCGGGAGCCCCCTGTAGGAGAAGCGGCATTCGTCCAGCGTCCCCAGGGCATCGACTAACACCAGGTCCCTTCCCCCGTCGAAGCCGAACTCGACCTTTCCGTCCTCGTTGGAGAGCCCCAGCCTGCCCGCTTCCCCGCTGATCATGTCGTCGATGAGGAGGACGATCCTCTGCATCTCCTCTATCTCGCCTTTGTCCATGCCGCTGATCCTGCGAGCTTCCTCCCAGTCGATGTACCTGTCGCTCGACTCCAGCTTGGTGGAGACGTCGAGCATGGGCCGCTCCAGCAACTGGCCCGGCTCGGGCATCCCGTCCAGGCCGATGTCGGCGGGCTTGAGGCTGCCGTCTTCGAGGCGCTTGAACACAGACGAGCCTGCCGGCAAAGAGTTGCGGTACATCACCTCCAGGGGGATGAGAAAGTTCCCCCTCTCCGCCGTGAAAACGGAGTAGTCGTAGTCATCACCCTGCACCGCGGGTTCTATCACCCTCACCAGCCCGACCTCCATGGTGTCCCCGGGCTCCCTCAGCTCACTCGTTTTTTTGGCGATGCCATCCTCCACGATCCCGGCATAATGCGTCTTTATCCCTTTCTCCTCCAGCCCCTCGAAGAAGAACGCGGAGGCCATGCAGATGGCCTTGCCCTTGCCCTCGATGTGGTCGGGCATCTCGCCCCAGTCGAACACCGAGTAGCGGTCGGAATAGACGAACCGGCCCAGGCCGGCCTCGGCACCCCGCGGCTCTCTTATGACCGTCAAGTCCTTCACGCTGCCCATGGCGGTCGACCTCCCTCGCATCTCCTTACCCGATATGACCGGGAACGGGATGATCATCGTTCCCCTAAGCTATCAGAAAGAAGGCGGGATGGGTACCCGCCGCGGAGCGCTTTCACGCGCCCAGTCGCCCAGCTTGATGGGTATCTGCCGCATGGCTTTTCTGCCCGTTCAGTCGTCCATGAAGAGCGTGTGCCTGGCGAGCTGGATGGTCTCCAGGTTCCCGGTGTACTTGCCCTCCGCGTCGGAGATCTTGACCGCGTCCACCCAGCGGTCCGAGTCCTTGAAGGGCTGGCACTCCACCATCTTGATCACCATGTTCAACGGCTTGACCCCCACGTCGTTGGTGAGGAAGGTGCCGATGCCGTAGCTATCCTTTACCCGTCCCGCGCACGCCTCGTGGATGGACTTGGCCAGCTCCAGGTCGAGGGAGTCCGAGAAGACGATGCTCCTGCTCGCGGGATCGATGCCCAGCTTCTCGTAGTGCGCGATGGCGCTCTCCAGGAAGGCGAAGGGGTCGCCGGAGTCCTGCCTGATGCCGTCGAATACCTTGGCGAAATAGGTGTCGAAGGCGAAGAAGAAGTTCTCCGTTCCGAAGGTGTCGGTGAGGGCTATCCCCAGGTCTCCCTTGTAGACCTCCAGCCATCTCTCCAGGGCTATCTGGTTGGCCACGCGGAAGCCGTACTTGGCTGAGTGGAACTGGAACCATTCGTGCGCCTGGGTCCCGATGGGGGTGAGGTCGTAGACGTGGGCGAGGTGCACGTTGCTCGTCCCCAGCAGGTACTCGCCCGCCTGCATGAGGTCGGGTATGAGCATGCGGTGGTTACGGTACGAGAAGCGTCTGCGGGTGCCGAAATCCACGAAACGGATGCCGTTCTCCGCGAAGAAAAGCGCCTTCTCCCGGTTCAGCTCGTGGACCTTCTCCTCCGGGTAGGCATTTTCTTTCTCCCCCGTCATCTCGAAATAAAGCTCGCTGATGAGGGCCATGAGGGGGACCTCCCACAGGATGGATGTGTACCAGTAACCCTCGACGGTTATGGACAGCTCGCCGCCTTCCTGCGCGATGCTCACCTCGTCGGGGTCGAAGCGGTACGACTCGAGCAGGTCGAGATATACGGGATGGAAGTAGCGGCACTTCCCGGCCAGCCACGCCTTCTCGTCCGCGCCGAGACGCAGCTTCTTCATGGTCTTTACGTACCTGAAGAGCTCTTTGCCGAAGCCGCGTGGAAAAGGGGTCCCGCCGCGGTTGATGAAGCTGTAGCGCGCCTTTGCCCGCGGGTAGTACTGGCAGACCGCCTGCTGCATGGTCAGCTTGTAGAGGTCCGTGTCGAGTATACCTTGAGGCCCGTCCATCTCTCCCCCCTTTATGCGGTATCACCGTTGACAATATATTATCACCACCCCCTGCATGAGAGTCACAGGCATTGGGGTCAAGCCCCGCCCCGTGCCTGAGGCATTGGGGTCAAGCCTCGCCCCGTGCCTGAGCCTCGGCTTCTTCATCAACTGGTTTGTAAAAGGCAGGTATCGGATATATCCTTTTTACAGTCTCGGTAGGCTAACCTGATGGATTGCCGTCTTTTACATGCGGGAGGCGAAAGATGCGATTCGACTACGAAAAGACAGCCGTGGTGACGGGCGCCGCGAAGGGCATAGGCCGCGAGATATGCCTGGCGCTCGCGAGGGATGGCTGGAAACTGGGCATCGTGGACATAGACCTCGATGCGGCGGAGGAAACCAGGGGACTGATCGAAAAGGCGGGGGGCACGGGAGAGGTCTTCCGCTGCGACGTCGCCAACCCGGAGGAGGTTGCGGCTTGCGCCGAGCACTTCTTCGCTGCTTGGGGTAAGGTGGGTTTACTTGTCAACAACGCCGGCATCATGGTCGCGGGATGTGTAGAAGACGTCAGCGTGGAGGACTGGCGGAGGATAGTGGACGTCAACCTCATGGGTGTCATCTACGGGTGCCGGGCTTACGTGCCCGGGATGAAGCGGCAGGGCGGCGGGCATATCGTCAACGTCGCCTCCATGGCCGGGATGATCACCCTGTTCGAGCAGGCGCCCTACAACACCACCAAGGCGGCGATCATAGGCTTGTCCGAGACGCTGAGGATGGAGCTCTCGCCCCACAACATAAGGGTCACCGTCGCCTGCCCCCTGTGCCTCAACACCAATCTCTTGGAGACGGCCAGGATCAATAGCGATTTCATAGCGGAGTTCTATCGCACCTCCTTCACCCAGGCCAGGATGAGCGCCGCCGCCATCGCAGGCTGCATCCTCAGGGCGGTGGAGAAGAACAAATTCTACGAGATGCCCCAGCCTTTTGCCAAGTTGCTGTGGGTGAACAAGCGCCTGACCCCGGCGCAGTTCCTCGACATCTTCTCGTTACTGAACCGCCGGGGTCTGGGCAAGCCCGTGGCCATGTGGCTGGCGCGGCACGGGCTTGCCTGAGTTGATAGTCCCGAGGGGAGGAACGCATGAAGATCAAGGATTTCGAGGGCAAGAACGTCTATGTCGTGGGCGGCTCCAGCGGTATTGGCCTGTCCGCGGCGGAGATACTGGCGCAGAGGGGCTCCAACGTCATCCTCTTCGCCCGCGGCAGGGAGCGCCTGGAGGAGGCGCTGGAGAAGGTCACCGCCAGGAGAAAGAATGAGAGCCAGCGCTTCACCTTCAAGCAGCTGGATATCAGCGATCACGAAGAGGTCGAAAAGGTCATGGCCGAGGCCGTCGAGGGATTCGGCCCCCCGGACATCCTCATCAACTCCGCGGGAAGGGCGCTTCCCGATTACTTCGAGAACATCAGCTACGAGCAGCTGGACGAGTCGATGAAGCTCCATCTCTACGGCAACTGGAACACCATCAAGGCCCTTCTGCCCCACCTGAAGCAGCGCCGGGGATACATCACTAACGTATGTTCTGTCGTTGGTTTCGTGGGTCCCTTCGGGTATACGGACTACGCCGCCTCCAAGTTCGCCCTCATGGGCCTGACCGAGGCCCTGAGGAGCGAGCTGAAGCCTTGCGGCGTCGGGGTCTCCATCCTCTGCCCCCCAGACACGGACACTCCCGGCTTCGAGGTGGAGAACCGCAATAAACCCCCGGAGACGGCGGCCGTGAGCGAGGGCGGCGGCCTCATGCGGCCCGAGCGGGTCGCACAGGCCCTGATAAAGGGGATGGAGAAGGGCAAGTTCGTCATCACGCCCGGCTCCGCGAAGATGATCTACGTGCTCAAGAGACATTTCCCCTGGCTGGTGGACTACGTCATGGACCGCGAGATCAGGAAGCTCCGGAAGGGAAAGGCCGCGAGCTGAGACGCTTTCACCACGAACGGGGGTATCGTGCCGGCGATGAGGTAATGCCGGCGATGACAGTGTGAGGGGTATCTCCGCGAACCTGTTTCCGCTACCTGGATGAAATGCCCGGGCGAAATTTTTGACTTGCATAAAGCAAGAAGATTGTTTCAGGATAAAAATACAATCCAGCAGAAACTGCAGCTGTTCATACTTCTCAACATAGACATACAGGCGCATCGCACCTCGTTCGCAGCACTCGTATTTCCGGGAGGGGAACCATGGAAAAGAACTTCAAGCGTTGGCCGGCAGGCGTCGCCAGGAACCTCGACTACCCCGAGGTCCCGGTCTTCCAGATCCTGCGGTCGGCAGCCCTGCAGTGGCCGGAGCGCAACGCCATCGTCTTCGGCGGCATGGAGGTGACATACAGGGAGCTGGACCTCCTCTCCGACCGCTTCGCCTCCGCCCTGTCCGGCCTGGGAGTGGCGAAGGGAGACAGAGTCGCGCTCCATCTCGTTAACTCGCCACAGTTCGCCATAGCCTACTACGGGCTGCTCAAGGCGGGGGCGGTCTTCGTTCCCGTGAGCCCCCTGCTCTCCGAGCGCGAACTGGTATTCCAGCTCAACGATTCCGGATCGGAGACGTTCATAGGGCTGGACCTCTTCTGGGCCGCCTCCAGCAGGGTCCTGCCGGAGACAGGGGTCAAGAGGACGATCGAGGTCAGCCTGGCCGACTGCTATCCGCCCATCAGCGCGCCGGTCAAGGCGCTCTCCAAGGGAGTCTTCGACGAGGGAGTAATCGATTTCACTTCTCTTTTGTCCGGGCATCCCGCCGAACCCCCGGAAATCTCCCTTGACGTGAAGGAGGACCTGGCGCATATCTCCTATACCGGCGGGACCACCGGGACTCCCAAGGGGATAATGGTCACCCATTACAACGCCCTGGTGAATTCCTGCCAGCTCTCCTACTGGTTCTCCGGCGGGCAGATCACCTACAAGGACGGGGTCATAGGCCTCGAGTTGGAGGAAGGGGACAAGGGCGAAAACCACCCCTTCCGCCGCGGCCTGGAGATGTCCCTGGTCGTGCCGCCCTGGTTCCACGCCATGGGCGCCTTCGGCTTCCTCAACATGCAGCTGATGGCGGGCAACACCCTCGTGGTCTTTCCACGTTTCGACCCCGAGGAATTCCTGCGGGCCATACCCAAGTACCGGGCGACCTGCTTCGGCGGTGCGCCGCAGCTCTTCGTGCCCATGGTGGATCATCCCCTCTACCCGGAGATCGACATGTCGGAGATCCGGCTGGTGGCATCGGGAGGCGCTCCCATCCCCTTCAACCTGATGGAGAAGCTACTGGAGAAATTTCCCGGCGTGATCTGCGAGGCTTATGGCCTCTCCGAGGCGACGGCCATCGTCTCCATATCCCCGCCGGAGCGGGGAGCGCTCAAGGTGGGCTCGGTTGGCCTGCCGGTGGCGGACACCGAGGTGAAGATCGTCGATCCGGAGGATTACGACAGGGAGATGGCCGCTGGAGAGGCGGGCGAGGTCTGCGTCCGCGGTCCCCAGCTCATGAAGGGATTCTGGAACAACCCCGAGGAGACGGCGGTGATGCTCAAGGAGGACGGCTGGCTGCTCACCGGGGACATCGGCAAGTTCGACGAGGACGGATACCTCTATATCGTGGACCGCAAGAAAGACATGCTCATCTACAAGGGCTACAATGTTTATCCGCGCGACCTGGAGGAGGTACTCAACGACCACCCCTCCGTGGCCCAGTCTGCCGTGGTGGGGAAGAAAGACGAGCGGAAGGGAGAGATACCCATCGCCTTCGTGCAACTCATACCCGGGGCGGAGGTGACCGAGGAGGAGCTGCTGGAATACGCCAACTCCAATCTCGCCGCCTACAAGAAGATCCGGCTGCTCAAGGTGGTGGAGGCCGTACCCGCCAGTGAGGCGGGAAAGGTGCTCAGGCGGGAGCTGCGGGACCTGGCGCAGTCCATGGAGATACGGGAGTAGAAGGGAGATACCGAGATGAATATAGGAAACATCCCCCGCAGGAACGCCATCCAGTTCCCCGACAAGACGGCCCTGATATTCGAGGACCAGCGCTGGACCTGGAGGGAGTTCAACACCCGGATAAACAGGCTGTCCAACGCCCTGGCCGGCCTGGGGCTGAAGAAGGGAGACAAGGTTGCCATACTCACGGAGAACGTCCCCGCTATCGTGGAAGCCAATTACGCCTGCGCCAAGCAGGGCATCATCTTTTTCCCGGTGATGTCCAGGTTGGCACCACCGGATATCCGCTACCTGGTCGACCTCTCCGATGCCTCGGTGCTCGTTTACCATCCCGCCTTCGCAGCGGTGGTGGAAGACATGAAGCCGGAGCTTCCGGAAGTAAAGGATTACATACAGATCGGTGGGGAGGTGCCCGCCGGTGTGACCGAATACGAGGATTTCCTGCAGTCGGGCAGCGAGGCGGAGCCGAAGGTGGAGGTATTACCCGACGACATATACTGCTTCCTCTGCACCGGGGGCACCACCGGAGTGTCCAAGCTGGCCATGGGCTCACACCTCAATGCCCTCAGCGCCATCTATTCCACCATAAACGCGCTGAGCATCACCCCGGAGGACGTGGGCATACAGGTGCTTCCCCTCTTCCACGTCATCCAGAACAACTGCCTGCATCCCCTGCTGGCGGCGGGGGCCACGGTGGTCCTGCAGCGCGGCTTCGACCCCGTCGCGTACATGAAGGCCATCGAGGGCGAAAAGGTCACCATGGTCATCGTGGTGCCGCCCTTCCTCTTCGGGTGGATCATGAGCGTCCCCGAGGCCATGGCCTGCGACACCACCAGCGTGAGGGCTTTCGCGACCGCCGCGGCCACCTTTCCCGAGGAGCTCAAGCAGGCGGTGCTGCAGAAGATGCCCAATGCCCATCTCTTCTATACCTATGGGCTTACCGAGTCCAGCGGCGGGAACGCCACCGTGCTCAACCACGAAAACAACTTCCGCAAGCCGGGCTCCATCGGCGTGGTCAATCCCCTCATGGACTACCGCATCGTAAAGGATACGGGCGAGGAGGTTGCGGTGGGAGAGATCGGGGAGCTGCTACTCAAGGGGCCGGCGATCATCAAGGGATATTACAGGCGCGAGGACGAGACGGAGAAGACGTTCACCGGGGGCTGGTTGCACACCGGCGATATCGTTAAAGAGGACGAAGACGGATTCCTCTATTTCGTCGACCGGCTCAAGGACATGATCAAGACGGGGGGAGAGAACGTCTTCGCCAAGGAAGTGGAGGACGCGCTGCTCCTTCATCCCAAGGTGGCGGAGGTGGCGGTCTTCGGCCTGCCCGATCCGCAGTGGGGGGAGAAGATCCATGCCGCCCTGGTGTTGCAGCCGGGGGAGAGCGCGAGCGAGGAGGAGATCATGGAGTTCTGCCGCGAGAACCTGCCGGGGTTCAAGCGCCCCAAGGTGGTCTTCTTCGTGGACGTGCTGCCGCGCAACCCCAGCGGCAAGGTGCTCAAACACGTATTGCGGGAGGACCTGGCGCAGGAATAACACCCCCAGGCATTGGGGTCAAGCCTCGCCTCGTGCCTGAGGCATTGGGGTCAAGCCTCGCCTCGTGCCTCTCGAGGTAGGGCATAGCCCATAGTCCCTTCCCGCTCGCCCTGGCCTCTTCCTCGAGCCGGAACAACTCCCGGCTGTGCTCTTCCTCGGGGCCAGCCGGGACGTTGATTGCTTCGTCCCCGTGTCCCATCTCACGAGTGTCTCCATCCGCCGCGTCGCCGTTTCTTATAGGATAAAATCCGGGTTTGTTCTAAGATATTATCTGGAAACCGCACTGCTTCCGAATAAAGCATCAACAGGGTGGAAGAGACACGACGGATAGGAATCGGGAGGAGAGATCGCGCGGCATCAGCGCGGACATGTGCCGGCAGGGCATACGGGAGGGAGGACAGGTACACGCGAACATCCTTATTTGCACCTATTGCATCAGGCCCTTGCGGGCCATCCACAGGAACAGGCGCCGCCCCACGCCGTTGTAGTTGAGAAACGCCTGGATCCCGTGCCAGAAGCCGGGGCTCAAGCGCTTTAACTTCCAGAACACCTTGCCAGATCCATGGGGGACGGCATAAAGCTTCCCTTTCTCCACCGCCTTGACCACCGCACGCGCCACTTCGTCCGCGGTCATGCGGGCGTTGTCGAAGGTGGCGTGGGCGAATTCCGACTCGAACTCGTCGGTGTAGCGCATGGTGTCAAGCAGGTTGGTGTTGAAGAACATGGGGCATGCGACCGTGACCCCGATCCCCGCGGAGGCCAGCTCTCCGCGCAGGGTCTCACTGAGGGCGATGACCGCCGCCTTGGTGGTATTGTAGGGGGCCATCTCCAGCATGGACAGGAGCCCCGCCGCGGAAGCGACGTTGACGATATGCCCGCCGCCCTGCGTCTTCATGCTCGGGATGAAGGCATGGCACCCATAGACCATGCCCCAGAAGTTGATGCTGAAGATCCACCCCCAGTCCTCCAAGGGGATGTCCCCCACGTGACCCACTGAGACCACGCCGGCATTGTTGATGAGGACGTCCACGCCGCCCCAACTTTTGAAGAAGTGCTCCGCCATGTCCTCCCAGTCGATGGCCACCCTGACGTCGAGCCTGTAGGTCTCGCCGCGGCCGCCCGCCCGATCGACCATGCGCAGCGTCTCCGCGGCGCCATCCATATCGATGTCCACGATGCCGATGCGGCACCCCTTGTGCGCCAGCGCAACCGCCAGCGCCCTCCCCAGTCCGGAAGCCGCCCCCGTTATCACCACTCGCTTGCCATCCAGCCTTTTCATGTCCCCCCTGTAGCGAACTTCCCGGAACCGCACCGCGGCATCTCACCACCGCAGGCGCAGCTTGCGTCATCGCACTGCCGGCGCTTGATTTTATTGCTCGTACAGCCTCTCGAATGTCTGCCCCTTGTAGGTGGAGCGTTCCAGCTCTCCAGCCTCGAGCCAGGTGATCTCCGGGGTGAACTTGGCCTTGACGTGAAAGGCCTCCTTCATCTCCTTCTCCAGCTCGGGAAGCTTATCAGCCGGGAAGTCCTCGGCTCGTTCGATCTTGATCTTGAGCGGCGGCACAACCCGCGGCGGCTTCTCGGTGAGCACGATGCGGAACTGGCCGGTGACCCTGGGCACGAAGCCGCCCACCACGCCCTCCACCATGGTGGGATAGACGATGGCCCCCTTCACCTTGAGCATGTCGTCGGTGCGCCCCACCACCTTGTATCTGATGCCGGTCTTGCCGCAGGGGCATGGGGAGGTGAAGACCTGCTGGATGTCTCCCAGGCTGGTGCGCAGCCAGGACATGCCGTCCCCATCCAGCACGGTGAATATCGCCTCGCCCTCGGCCCCGTCCTCCAGCGGGATGGACTCCTTGGTGTCCGGGTCCACCAGCTCGTAGAGGGCGAGGTCGTCGGCGGTCCAGTGCATGCCCTGGTACTCCTCGTGGTCGCAGGAGAAACCGAAGCCCGCCCCAGCGTCGAAGATGCGCGCCCCGAAGGCGGACTCGAGCCGGTTGCGCACCTCGGGGATCCCCGCGCCCGGCTCGCCTCCACACATGAGCTTGCGCAGGCCGAGGTCTTTGGGGTCCCTGCCCTGCTCCCTGCACTTCTCGATGAGGTAATCAGCCAGTGAGGGGGTTCCCGAATATACCGTGCCCCGGAAGAGGGTCTGCATGAGCATGATGCGGTCCGTTCCCGCCTCCGCTCCCACCGGGATGGCCATGGACCCGAGGCGGTGGGCCCCCATCATGGTGGGTACCCCCGCGATGACCATGGAGAGGGCGAAGCAGAAGAGGATGCGGTCCTGCTTGCGCACCCCCGCCCTCCACATGCCACGCACCATGGCCTCGCCCCATACGTCCTCCATGTCGTGCCAGGACATGGGGTAGGGGGTGGGGATGCCGGTGGTGCCGGTGGTGGTGGCCATGATGCTGAGGTCGTCCACGCTAACCGGCATTATCTGGTCCAGCACCGCCAGCAGGTCACCGCCGGACTCCACCACCATGGTCCGTAAGCCCTCCTTGTCGAAAAGGGGCACGGCCCTGGAAAAGTCCTCCATGCTCGCGATCTTCTCCGGTACCACCCCCAGCTCGTCGAACTGTTTCCTGTAGAAAGGCGCACCTTCGTAGAGCCGTCTTAGTAACGCCTTGAGCTTCGCGAGCTGCATCTCCCGCATCTCCGGGGTGTTGAGGATGGGCTCAATCTCCATGTTCCAGTAGGGACGCTCCCCGTCCATGACCGATTCCCCCTTTCAGGCACACAGCCGCACCGTTTCCTCACGCATCCGCGATAACCATATCATATCGTTTTATTCCTCCGTCCCTACCCCGCTTCCGTGGCCTATGAACCGTCCGCGGCAAAGGCCGCATGGAAGATCGCGGTGCCCTTCGGCGCTTTTTCCTCGAAAGGCAATGCGAGCACGTTCCCCGGCGGAACGCCCTCGATGCCCAGGCCCGGGAAACTCCTGAAGCCCATCTCCGGTTCACTCCTGAAAAGTCAGCGGCCTGATTCCAACAGTTCGTCCAGGCGGAGGGGGGCGGGGCGGCCTGCCACCTCCACCAGGGTGATGGCGTCCTGCGGGCAGGCGGCCTGGCAGGCGCCGCAGCCCATACATGCCTCCCTGTCCAGGATAGGGGGCCCCTCCTTGGCGCCGGGGGCAAGGGCCTCGAACAGGCACGCCTTGACGCACTTGCGGCAGCCGTTGCAGGCATCGGAGAAGGACGGCTCCAGCCCGGAGTGGCCGTAGAAGGGCACGCCATGAAAGCGGTGGGACTTGAGGGCGACGCAGCAGCAGGAGCAGCAGTTGCAGATGGCATAGAAACGGCCCCGCGTCACGTCCTTGAAGAAAGCGGCATGCAGGCAGCCGGCTTCGTCGGTCTGCCGCAGGATCTCCACTGCCTCCTCGGCGGTTACCCGCCGGCAGAACTCGGGCTGATGGTCCAGGATATAGCCGACGTAAGGCTCACCTACTATCAGGCATACCTCGTCTGGTTGGCAGTGGTTGGGAGAGGTCATGCGGCAGACGCATTTGCAGGCGAGGATGGCATCCGGATTCTGAAGGACGATGTCCTTGCATATCCTGAAGGGCACGATGCTTTCCAGGTTGCGCAGCTCGATGTCCTCACACACGGTCACCAGCTTCTTCGCTTCCTCCAGGGGCACCAGTTTGCCGTGGTAGGTGTCTGCGTAGTGACGCTTCATGTGCCCGGGTATGTAGCGGGCATAGCGCGTCGCGAACCTGCCCATGGCCACGTACCGCCTGGTGTGGCTCATGTAAAACATGCCGTGCAGCCAGAGGTCAGGCCGGTGCCAGCCCACCGACTCGATGTAGGCGCGCGTGGAAGGCTTCATGCGCGAGATCGCCAGGACCCCTGTTCCCGCCGCGGCCAGCGCCGCAGCCGTTTTCGCTCTTTTCATCCTGCTCCCTCCTCAGCCGCATAAACCCCTCGCAGTCAAATATATCGTGAATCCCCAAAGATGACCTACTCTTTTGCGGGAGCAGAGTCCTCGGAGAACAGGCAGGGAGCGGTCGAGCCTTGAGTGCAGGGCCAGCGCCGGCGGTATCGATGTCTTTCACCGTCCCGTCTCCACCTCGGTTGAGATGCGAGAACTGCAGGGTTACGGGCCGGTCCTCAGCATCCAGGATAGATAGACGTAGATAGACGCCTTCACGAGCGCGCTTCGTTTTTGTATTTCCTCGAGACCTTCCAGGCGGTTTTGATGACGCCCGGCGCCTGTCTCGCGAGCAACGAGAACATGTTCCTTGGAGGCTGGCGATACTCGGGGACCGGCACCATGGTCACCGCCTTCGCCTGCGTGCACGATACCGCGCACAGTCCGCATCCTATGCAGCGCTCCGGCAGGCGGCGGTGTTCCTTGCCCTTGGTATCGACGATAAGTGCGGCCATGGGGCAGGCCTTGGCACACTTTCCGCAGTATGTGCAGCTGGAGGCATCGACCGACGGGATAAAATGAGGCGGAGCGATGAAGCTAGGGCACGCAAACTCCGTTACCAGGCGGAGGCTGTAGCAGCAGCAGGCACAGCACGAGCAGGAGACCTGCCCTTTGCCGTCTTGTATGTTGACGACCCAACTTACAAGGCCGTTTGCCGCGGCCTCGGCCTTGAACTCCAATGCATCCCTGCGGCTCACTTCCCTGTAACGGCCTTCGCTCACTCCTTTCTCTACCCATTCCCCCATCAAGATGCAGTTCTGGAGGGGCTTGCCGCAACCCTTCCCCAGCACTTGCGCCGAGATGATAAAATACCCGGAGTTCTTCGACCTGAGATTCCTGGACAATGCATTCTGGTCTCATCCTCACCATCGCCCTGGTCTTGTACATCGGGTTCAAGATATCCATTCACGGTGAAAACATCGTGCTGAGAAGGGCCTTTGATAAGGAATTCATGTCATACGAGCAGTCCGTAAACGAGATCTTCCCGTTCCCACGCTATCTCTTCCGAGGAAGGGCCCCCGCATAGCGAATATGGATCGGGACGGTAAGGGAAATAGCACCGCAGAGCGATATCGGCCTCGCGGGAGTTAAAGACATGTATCCCGGATTTCGATTAACATTACCTATAGAAATGAGAGGCTGTCTGATGGAAGGGACATTATTTCTATGGTTGTTCCTTGTTGCCAGATCTGTCTAATAGTTGCACCGAACGCCAACGATGGAAGAAAGGGTGGTCATGGCTGAAATGGCTGGAGACGAGACATATGTGAGGCTGCGCGATTTCCTGGACAGGCTGCCGGGAGGGTTCCCGTCCACGGACAGCGGCGTGGAGATGAGGATACTGCGCAAGCTGTTTGCTCCCGAGGACGCGGAGATGGTCCTGTGCATGACAAGGCATCCGGAACCCGCGGCGGAGATAGCGGAGCGCCGCGGCATGCCGGAAGCGGAGGTGGCAGAGATGCTCGACTCCATGGCCGCCAGGGGACTCATCGGCCGGATTACGGAGGAGGGAGAGGTTCGCTATCAGGCGGAGCAGTTCGCCGTGGGTTTCTATGAGATGCAGATGAAGACCATCGACCGGGAATTCGCCGAGCTGGCGGAGGAATATTTCCCCCACCTGGGCGTGTCCTGGGCAAGGAACAAGACCGGCCAGTTGCGCATCGTTCCGGTTGCCTCGATGGTTGATGTCGCGCACGAGGTCGCTACTTACGACCGCGTAAGGGACCTGGTGAAGTCCAGGGAGAACCTGGGGCTTTTCGAATGCATCTGCAGCAAGCAGCAGATATTGCTCGGCAACGAGTGCCGCTATCCCCTGGAGAAGTGCCTGGTCCTCATGGAGATGGATTTCTACCTGGAGAACGGTTTCCCGGGCAGAAGGATCGACGTCGAGGAGGCGCTGAGCTTCCTGGACCGCTCGGAGGAGTTGGGGCTGGTGCTCAGGGCCGATAACGCACAGGAGGTCAGGATCGTGTGCTCGTGCTGCAGCTGCTGCTGCCCCCAGCTCAGGCTGATAAAGATGCTGCCCAAACCTGCCAGGTTCATGCACTCCAATTATCGCTCTCGGATCGACCCGGAGAGATGCGATACCTGCGGAATATGCTCCGACCGCTGTCCCATGGACGCGGTCGTGGAGGGTGAGGAGTCCGCCGAGATCGACCCCAACAGGTGCATAGGCTGCGGGGTATGCGTCTCTTCCTGCCCGCGCGAGGCCATCCTGTTCGAGCCGAGAGAGGATGCCGTCGTTCCCCCCGGTGACTGGGAGGAGACCCTGGAACGCATCGAGGTGGAGAGAGGCCTGGCGTAAGGAATCGGGGTCTGGCCGTATATCGATCTTATCTGCGGCGTTTCACAGCGAAAAAGGTAATCCCTGATGCCAGTACGCACCATGTACCGACTACGGCGAAAGCCAGCCCGGCGTCGACTGGCGGCTTGCCCGTGAGATAACCACGCATAAGATCGGCCATGTAAGTGAAAGGCAGCACGCGGTGCGTGGACGCCAACCACCCCGGAAGCTGCTCGATAGGGTAGTGGATGGGAGAGAATATCAATATGAAGAACACGAGTACCTGGCTGACCAGCATCGTGAGTTCAGGCTTGGGCACGGCATGTGACATGGCATAGCCGATAGAGATGCCGGTCAGCGTCACCAGCAGGAAAACCGGCACTACGAAGGGGCTAACGTTCAGAGAGAAGCTGTAGTGCCAGGAGCCGATGAGAAGCGCGAGAATCACACCCGGAACGGTGATGACTATCCATACCGTCGTATCGGCCGCCAGGAAGCACGAACGAGGTACGGGCAGCGACCAGATGTAATCGAACGTCCCCGCTTTTCTGGCAAGCGATACCATCTGCGGGACCATCACCAGGCCGATCATCAGGAGGATGAGCACGGGCGCCCCGGTTATCAGGTACATCGCCGATTGAGAATTGATGTCCGGTATGAGGTAGCCGATCCCGACCACAAAACCGACCGCTACCAGCGCTTCGACTACGAGATACAGTGGCAGCATCGGCTTATTGCTGAGCATCTGCCACTTCAGCATCAATGAGTATTCGCGCAGCCAGCGGCCCATTACTGCGCCCCTTCCGTCCCGGGATCGATTGCCTCTTCCCGACCGATGAGCCTGATGTAGGCGTCTTCAAGGGAACTGGGACCGAGCGTGAACTCTTCCACGATCCCCGACTCCCTGAGTTCGCTTGCCCAATCGATAGCACCGCACACGTCTTGCGCGCTGACTATGCCTATGGAGCGTGACCCGAGATCGATCGCCTTGTTGATGAACTCCGGCGGAGCCGGTATCTTCGCCATCGGCTCAAAGACGAGTTCCAGTCTCATAAATCCAGCCTCATGTTCTTTGAGGGATGCCGGCGTGCCTTGCCCGAGCACCTTGCCCATGTCGATGATCGCCAGCCGGTCGACGGCCCGTTCGGCTTCCAGTACGTTATGGGTGATCAGCAGCACTGCAGAGCCCGATTCCTTGAGAGCCCTTACCTCCTGCCAGAGGAGACGCCTGCGCAAGGGATCTACGTCGTTGGTCGGCTCATCCAGGATTACCACGCGGCCGGGAACCACTGCCGCCATGCAGAAGGATGCAAGGCGCAGCACGCCGCCTGAAAGGGTATCGCCACGCTTATTCGCCCACTCGCCGATGTCGAGGTTATCGACAAGTTCTCGAGCGCGAGCCAGGACCTCGGCTTTTCGCCCGCCCCTTACCCGCCCCGCCAGCTCTATCGCCTGAAGGATGGTGAGCCCCTCGATGGGAACCTGCACCTGGGCTTGGAGCGAGCAGGCCTGTCTGGCAAAGCCGGGATCAGCAATGACGTCTGTACCATCGATCCTTATCGTCCCCGAGGTGGGCTTCAGGAGCCCCATTATCTGGTTTACCAGGGTTGTCTTTCCCGCTCCATTGGGCCCGAGAAGACCGAATACCTCTCCAGCCCCAACAGACAAGGACACCCCGTCGTTCGCGCGAATGCCTTTACGGTAAACCTTGCTGATGTCTTCTATCTCTAATAGCATCTTGTTATTCTTCCGCGAGCACTACCTTTAGGACGCGTCGATTACCAGTCAATATACTACAAGAGCAATACAAGGAGTCATGGCAAATCCCCATCCTGAGTCCAGTGACGAGCCCAGTCCTCAGCTCACCGCTTTCCTCACGAGCGCGGCGATCCTTTCCTCTTCGGCGGCAGTCAGCTCCTTCAGCGCGAAGGCGATCGGCCACATGGTGCCTTCGTCGAGGTTCGCGTTGTCGTTGAAGCCGAGGGTCATGTACCTCTCTTTGAACTTATCGGCGCCACGGAAAAAGCAGACGACCGCGCCGTCCTTGGCATACCCGGGCATCCCATACCAGACTTTCGGCGAGAGGTCTGGCGCGTTGGCGGTGATGATAGCATGAAGGCGCTCGCCCATGGCGCGATACGGCTCTGGCATCTCGGCGATCTTCGCGAGCACGGCGCTTTTCCCGTCCCCCTTGTCCGCGCGTGCGCCGGATTTTCGTTGATCGGGAGTTGCCTCTTTATCTCCTTTTTTCATAAGTCATTCCTCCTTCTCACGGCTTCGCGCCAGAAGTCCAAAGCAATGGGATGTTCAGCCATGAGATTACAATGCCCTGTGTGGTCATGGGATAAACACATGCTATTGGAGCCATGCGGGAAGAGGTCGAGAAGAACATACGATTCGGAAGACAATGATAGCTTAACCCGTTCGCCGGGCGAGGAACAGGCGGAGGCTTGCAGCATAATAAGCGCAGATAAAGGAGAGAAGGCAGGCGGGGCCGGCCCCGTCCGGCTTCGACCAGGACGAGGAGGCAAAAGATGCGCACGACCGTTCCGAGGACGTTCGTATTCCTGCTGGCGGCGCTGCTACTGGGTGGTCTTCTGATGTTGGCCAACGCGCCGGTCTCCCGGGCCCAGGGCGCCGGCTACATGATCAGTGCCTGGGGATACAACGGCGACGGCCAGTGCGACGTCCCCGCCCCCAACTCCGGATTCAAGGCCGTGTCCGGCGGGGGGAGCACAGCCTGGACCTGAGGAACGCGCATACCGTCAATTCCTCGGTCTACCACACCGGCCACGGCGCGGTGAGCCCTGCTTCGCAGACCGTGCTCCACGGGAGCGGAGCCAGCGTAGACCTGGTCCCCGACCCCGGTTATCACGCAGCAGCCATTTACGACAACGGCCTCTTCAAGCAGGTCGCCGACCCTTACGTCATCGGCTACGTG
>JAQVFR010000005.1:98576-117635 GCA_028697145.1 Actinomycetota bacterium
CACCCTCACCGCCCACTTCGACACCGACCCGGTGATAACGGCGGGCGCCGGCGCGGGAGGCTCCATCGACCCCAATGGCTCAACCGAGGCCGCAAGGCCTCGCTTGGTTTGCTGGCTCCCCGTAATGGACGAAGTCAGAACCAGGATTGAATCATACTTCGGGGATTTCTGCTTCGCGATACCTTGTCTCTACCAGCATCCATAATAGTCAATGCGAGCTGATTTACCTGCTATTAGGCAGCGAGACCGAGATTGGAAGGCCATGAAAGTGCGTGATATCATCAGGTTGTTGGAAGACGATGGATGGTATGTGGTTGAAACCAAGGGAAGTCACAGACAATACAAGCATCAAATGAAGAAGGGCAGGGTCACGATAGCCGGGCATAATAGTGACGATCTGTCGCCAGGCACGATGAATAGCATACTGAAACAAGCCCAGCTGAAGGAGAAGAGAAAGCATGTATAAATTCTTAGTGGTTATAGAAAGTACGGAGACCGGCTATTCGGCTTATTCCCCGGACTTACCGGGATGTGTGGCTGCTGGAGCCACTCGGGAAGAAGTTGAAAAGAATATGCATGATGCGATTGAAATGCATGTGCGGGGATTGCTCGAAGACAACCTGCCGATCCCAGAACCAACCACATTCGCGGGATACATCTCTATCTAATATACAGACCCGAGCAAGCACACGTGGAAAAGCGAGGCCTTTCGACCTCGCTTGGTTTGCTGGCTCCCCGGGAGGGACTCGAACCCCCAACCTAATGGTTAACAGCCATCCGCTCTACCTGTTGAGCTACCGGGGAATGACCACATTACATACGCTATTACCTGCTATTATGTTTTCAATGCTAATGCGCGATTCCAAATTATATGATACCACGCGGTGGGGTACAAGCGATTGCATGCGAGCGGTTGATATGCCGCCGCTCGAATGGGCTCCACGCAGACCTCCCTTCCGATGCTTTCCATGTAGCAGGAGCCTGGAACATCATTTAGAATATATCCCTGACCCGAGACCGGGGGAAACGAGCCTCGATACGAGAAACGCGCGCAGCTGCTGGAGGTGCGGGTGCAGGTATGAAGCGGAACATCATTTCACCGCATTAATTCGCACATATAGATAGAAAGGACCAAAAGGAGAGAAGATGGCAGAGATCAATCCGTTCGAGATGGCGCAGAAGCAACTGGATGAATGCGCGGAGATCCTCAAGCTGGACCCCGATGTCGCCGCGGCCCTGAGGGAGCCCATGCGGGAGGTTCACGTCTCGCTCCCAGTGCGCATGGACGATGGGACCATCCGCACCTTCAGGGGGTTCCGGGTGCAGTACAACGACGCCCGCGGGCCGACCAAGGGCGGGATAAGGTTCCACCCCGATGAGACCATAGACACCGTGCGTGCGCTGGCTGCCTGGATGACCTGGAAGTGCGCACTGGTGGACATCCCGCTGGGCGGGAGCAAGGGGGGCATCATCTGCAACACCAAGGAGATGTCGCCGGGAGAGCTGGAGCGCCTGAGCCGCGCCTATATCGACAAGGTGTGGCAGTTCATCGGCCCGGAGCAGGACGTCCCCGCCCCGGACGTCTATACCAATCCCCAGATCATGGCCTGGATGATGGATGAATACTCCAAGATCCGCGGCAAGAACCAGTTCGGCGTGATCACCGGCAAACCCCTCAACCTGGGCGGCTCGGCCGGCCGCGGTGACGCCACCGCGCGCGGCGCCCTCTACTGCATACGCGAGGCGGCGAAGACGCAGGGCCTTGACCTGATCAAGGCCACGGTGGCGGTGCAGGGTTACGGCAACGCCGGTTACTACATAGCCACCCTGCTCAAGAACGTGTTGGGCTGCAACGTTTGCGCAGTCAGTGACAGTAAGGGCGCTATCTGCTGCATGGACGGGCTCGATCCCGACGCGGTCTGCACCCACAAAGCAGAGACCACTTCCGTGATCGAGTTCCCCAACACCGAGTGCATGACCAACGAGGACCTGCTTGAGATGGACGTGGACATCCTCTGCCCCAGCGCGCTGGAGAACGTCATCACCGCGGAGAACGCGTCGAACATCAAGGCTAAGATAGTGGCCGAGCTGGCCAACGGTCCCACCACCCCGGAGGCCGACGCCATCCTCTACGAAAAGGGCGTCCACGTCCTGCCGGACTTCCTGTGTAACGCGGGCGGTGTGACGGTCTCCTACTTCGAGATGGTGCAGAATTTCTACATGTATTACTGGACGGAGGAGGAGGTCTACGAGCGGCTGGACCGCAAGATGACCGCCGCTTATCATGCCGTATACGAGACCTCGAGGGAATACGATATAAATATGCGGCAGGCCGCCTACGCCATCGCGGTGAAGCGCGTGGTGGAGGCGATGAGGGCTAGAGGCTGGATATAGAAACAGTAGAAACAGGGGGTCAGGTCTTGTTTTTTGCATACTCTAGTATCTCTTCCGCAACAAAGGAAAAACGGGCGACATATGCAGGTGTTTTGTAGGGGCTAGGGATTAAGGGTACGTAGAAAATCAAAACCTGACCCCATAGAGGTGGGCACATGTACGTGCGAAGTGGGATAAGGGGTCTTGACAAAGCAATTCAAGGCCTGCGTCTGGGGGATAACGTGGTGTGGCAGATAGACGACCTGTCAGACTACGTTTTTTTTGCGGAGGCCTTCGTCGAGCAGGCGATAAAGGACGGAAGAGGATGCGTATATGTCAGGTTCGCCCCCCACCCTCCCGTCCTTGAGCGGCGCGAGGGCCTGGAGGTGATTGAGGTGGACCCCGGCCAGGGTTTCGACCACTTCAGCCGCGAGGTGCACAATATCATCGAGGCGCGGGGCAGGGAGGTCTTCTACGTCTTCGATAATCTCTCCGCGCTGGTGGTGGAATGGGCGACCGACGAGCTGCTCGCCAATTATTTCCAGGTCACCTGCCCCTATCTTTTCGAGCTGGCTACCGTGGCCTATTTCGCGCTGGTGCGCGGGAAGCATGCTAACGACGTCATCGCCAGGATAAGGGACACCACCCAGGTCCTTATCGACGTGTACAGGGTAGGCGGGCAGATGTACGTTCACCCCCTCAAGGTGTGGGACAGGTACTCCCCGCAGATGTTCCTGCCGCATGCTTTCAACGGAAGTGAGTTGACGGCTATTTTTCACAGCGGAGAGGCAGCGGCAGTATCGGCAACCGCCAGCAAGCATCCCCTGAGAGGGACCTCCGCTCCCATAGCGCCATGGGACAGTGTTTACAACAAGCTTTCTCTTTACCGCCAGATGGGCCGGGGGTTCGACGAGGCGGACTCCGAAACAATAGCCCTCAAGGATGAACTGCGCCTGATGCTGTTCGGGAGCCATGCAGAGTTTAATCATCTGGCGGAGGAATACTTCACCCTGGAGGACCTCTTCCAGATAAGGGAACGCCTGGTGGGGTCGGGGAGAACAGGGGGCAAGGCGGCGGGTATGCTCCTGGCGAGGCGTATTCTCATGAGCGGCAAAGACGACAGTGGATTCGACTTCTCCAGCCTGCTGGAGGACCACGATTCCTTTTACATCGGATCGGATGTATTCTTTACATTCCTCGTCGAGAACGATCTCTTCCGCCTTCGACTCCAGATGACCAGCGATTCACAGCTCAGCCAGGAGGAGTTCGAGGAGGTCGAAGCGCGTTTTCTCGCGGGGAGGTTCAACCAGGCTATCATGGAACAGTTCCGCAACATGCTCGACTATTTCGGGCAAGCCCCTATAATCGTGCGTTCGAGCAGCCTCCTCGAAGACAGTTTCGGCAACGCCTTCGCGGGGAAATACCGCAGCGAATTCTGTGCAAACCAGGGAAGTCCCGAGGAGCGCATGGAAGCATTCCTGCGTGCCGTCAAGCTGGTCTATGCCAGCGCGATCAACCCGGGAGTCCTCGCTTACCGCCGCAAGCGCGGCCTGGGAGAGAGCGACGAGCAGATGGCCATACTGGTCATGCGCGTTTCGGGCATGCCCTACAAGCAATATTTCTTCCCCTGCCTGGCCGGAGTGGCGTTTTCGCGCAACCTCTATGCCTGGAGCAGTCGTATAGACCCGGAACGGGGCATCATCCGCCTGGTCTTCGGTTTGGGTACGCGGGCGGTGGAGCGGGTCGGCAAGGACTATCCCCGCATGATAGCCGTGAGCAACCCGGATTTAAGGCCGGAGGTGGGCATGGAGATCGCAAGGTATTCGCAGCGACGGGTGGACCTCTTAGACCTGGAGGCTAACGAGTTCACGAGCTTGCCCCTGCGCGAACTGGTAGGGGGGCGCGATTACCCCGGGCTCAGCCTGCTCGTGTCGGTCATGTCGGAAGATTACCCCCAAGACCCCATCGGGGAGAGGGTGGACGGTCCTCCGGGCGATTACGTACTTACATTCAACAACTTGATGCGGCGGACGGATTTTGTCGCTGCCATGGATGCGGTCCTGGAGAAACTAGAACACGCTTACAGGCACCCGGTGGATATCGAATTCACCGCAACTATCGGGCCACAGGGAAAGGCCAGGATCAACCTGCTGCAGTGCCGGCCCCTCTTTCTTCCCGGCCATGTCGGTGAGGCATCCATTCCAGAGGAACTGCCCGAAGGAAGCGTGCTGTTTAAGTCAGACCGCATGATCAGCGGCGGCGTGATAAGGGATATACGCTACATAGTATATATAAACCCGGAGAGCTATGCGGGTGTGCCGAGCCTGCAGATCAAGACAGGGCTGGGAAGGCTGGTGGGGCGCATCAATGAACATCCCGCCGTAAAGGAGGGCGGGGTGATGATGATGGGCCCCGGCCGCTGGGGAAGCAGCAACATCGACCTGGGCGTGAACGCGAGTTATTGCGACATCGACAACGCGGCGGTTCTGGTCGAGATCGCGCGGGAAGATGCGGGACACGTGCCCGAGGTCTCATACGGCACGCATTTCTTTCAGGACCTGGTGGAAGCCCAGGTGGTCTATCTTCCCTTGTACCCAGACCGCCCGGAGTCCGAATACAACGAGGCTTTCTTCACCGCCTCGCCCAATGCTCTCCTGGAACTCCTGCCCGAAGCGGGCGATTTTGAGGAATATGTCTGCGTGATTGACGTGCCTGCGGCGGCGGGAGGAGCCCGGGCACAGGTGGTGGCTGACCCCAATACCCAAAGGGCGGTCTGCTACCTGGAATGACCCTTTTCATCGGGCCTCAAAGTAATGAACCCAGAAGCACTCCCAGACCAGGACGGGCAGGTCCAGCTCGCTGCCCCAGAAGATGGGCACGATGAGCGCCCCTTCCGCCAGGCTGATGCTATGGAGGTAGCCTTTGCCGGGCACCTCTTATTTCGTCCTTCCATGTGCTGGTGCCAGTCCATATAATAGACGGAGATTCAGAGGCGGGAGGCGCATCCCAAACCGTAACCTGGTGGCAGAAAAAGGCGCTTCAAGCTGGAAAAACGCAGGTGTAAGCCGGGAGTCGGGGGCGGTCGCGAGCCCGGAGGCGGAGGCAACAGGTCGGGGGAAGCGAACGGGAAGCATGGAGAAAGCGGTCATCCTGCTCGAGGACGGGAAGTACTTTACCGGCACGCCCTTCGGAGCCCGGGGGACGCGCACGGGAGAACTGGTTTTCAACACCAGCATGACCGGTTACCAGGAGATCCTCACCGATCCTTCCTACAAAGGCCAGATCGTCACCATGACCTACCCCCTCATCGGCAACTACGGCATCAACGGCGAGGACCTGGAGTCACCCTTTCCCCGCGTGGAGGGCTTCATCGTGCGGGAGTGCTGCCGCTACCCCTCCAACTGGCGGTGCACCCAGACCCTGGACGATTACCTGGCGCAGCACGGCGTCGTGGGCGTCGAGGGCATCGATACCCGCGCGGTGACGAGGCACATCAGGTCCCTGGGGGCCAAGATGTGCATCATATCCTCCGAGGATACGGACCTCGCGTCCCTCAAGCGCAAGCTGGACGAGGCCCCCGATTACGTCGAGCAGGATTTCGTGGCGCAGGTCACCTGCCGCGAGCCCCATCTCTGGGAGGACTCGCGCGTGCCGCCCATGACCCGGGGGGCGCTGCCCAGCCTGACCGGCGCGGGGAAGCGCCCGCTGCGGGTGGTGGCCTACGACTGCGGCATCAAGGCCAATATCATGCGCATCCTGGTCAAGATGGGATGCGAGGTGATAGTGGTGCCCGCGGACACCACCGCGTCCAGGGTGCTGCAGATGGGCCCCGACGGCATCTTCATATCCAACGGACCCGGCGACCCGGCGGCCGTCACCTATCTCATCGACGAGATATCCAAGCTGGTGGGTGTGAAGCCCATCTTCGGCATCTGCCTGGGGCACCAGATACTCGGCCTCGCCCTGGGGGGGAGCACCTTCAAGCTCAAGTTCGGGCACCGCGGCGCCAACCAGCCGGTGAAGGACCTGCGCAACGGGAACATAGTCATCACCGCCCAGAACCACGGCTTCTGCGTGGACCTGGGGCCCATCGCGAAGGAGACCGAGCCTACCTTCGTCAACCTCAACGACGGCACCCTCGAGGGCTTCCGCCACCGCCGCTACCCCGCCTACTCGGTGCAGTTCCACCCCGAGGTCTCGCCGGGCCCGCACGATGCCTTCTACCTCTTCGGTGATTTCATCCGCGACATGCTGGCCAAGCGGGGTGACGCCGGTGCCTAAGCGTGAAGACCTGCACAAGATACTCATCATAGGCTCGGGCCCCATCGTCATCTCCCAGGCCTGCGAGTTCGATTACTCCGGCACCCAGGCCTGCAAGGCCCTCCGGGAGGAGGGCTACGAGGTGGTGCTGATAAATTCCAACCCCGCCACAATCATGACCGACCCGGAGATGGCCGACCGCACCTATATCGAGCCCATCACCCCCGAGGTGATCTCGCGCATCATCGAGAAGGAAAGGCCCGACGCCCTGCTACCCACACTGGGAGGGCAGACGGGGTTGAACATGGCGGTGAAGGTGGCCGAGATGGGGACGCTGGACGAGTACGGCGTGGAGATGATCGGCGCGAGATACGAGGCCATCAGGAAAGCGGAGGACCGCGAGCTCTTCCGCGACGCCATGGCCTCCATCGGCCTGGACCTGCCCCGCTCCGGCCTGGCCCACAACATGGAGGAAGCCCGCGCCGTGGCGGCGGAACTCGGCTTCCCCCTCATCATCCGCCCCGCCTTCACGCTGGGAGGCACGGGAGGGGGCGTGGCTTTCAACGCCGAGGAGTTCGAGCGCATCGCCGCGGCCGGGATCGAGGCATCAATGGTGGACGAGATCCTCGTCGAGGAGTCGGTGCTAGGCTGGAAAGAGTACGAGATGGAGGTGATGCGCGACCTCAAGGACAACGTGGTCATCATCTGCTCCATCGAGAACTTCGACGCCATGGGCATCCATACCGGGGACTCCATAACCGTGGCCCCCGCGCAGACCCTGACCGACCGCGAGTACCAGCTCATGCGCAGCGCCTCCATCGACATCATCCGCGAGATCGGCGTGGAGACGGGGGGGTCGAACATCCAGTTCGCCCAGGACCCGCGCGACGGGCGCATGGTGGTCATCGAGATGAACCCGCGCGTCTCCCGCTCCAGCGCCCTCGCCTCCAAGGCCACGGGCTTTCCCATCGCCAAGATCGCCGCCAAGCTGGCGGTCGGATATACCCTGGACGAGATACCCAACGACATCACCCGCGAGACCCCGGCCTCCTTCGAGCCCACCATCGACTACTGCGTGGTAAAGCTGCCGCGTTTCACCTTCGAGAAGTTCCCCGGCGCCGACCCCACCCTGGGCATATCCATGAAATCGGTGGGCGAGGTCATGTCCATAGGGCGCACCTTCAAGGAGGCGCTGCAGAAGGGCATCCGCTCCCTGGAGATAGGGCGCTTCGGCCTGGGCAGCGACCGCAAGGAACTCATGGACCCGGCCTCCATGGCCTCGCGGGAGGAGCGGGAGGAGGCGCTCGAGGTGGTAAGGGAGAAGCTCACCACCCCCAACGCCGACAGGATCTACTACGTACGCTACGGCCTCAAGCTGGGGATGAGCGTGCAGGAGATGTACGAGATCTCCTATATCGACCCCTGGTTCCTGGACAACATGCGGGAGATAGTGGAGATGGAGGACGCCCTGCGGGGACGCTCCCTGGGGGAGATCACGGACGGGGTGCTCTTCCGCGCCAAGGCCTTCGGTTTCTCGGACGTGCAGCTGGGGACATTAACCGGCGGCGGCGAGGGAGCGGCGAGGGAGCGCAGGGCGCGCTCCGGCATCCGCCCGGTGTATAAGCTGGTGGACACCTGCGCCGCCGAGTTCGAGGCCTACACCCCCTATTACTACTCTTGTTACGAACAGGAGGAGGAGCCCCTGGCGGGCCATCACGCCGCGGCCGCGAAACCCAAGGTGATGATCCTGGGGGGCGGGCCCAACCGCATCGGGCAGGGCATCGAGTTCGACTATTGCTGCGTGCACGCTTCCTTCGCCCTCAGGGAGGAGGGCTACGAGTCGATCATGGTCAACAACAACCCGGAGACGGTCTCCACCGACTACGACACCTCCGACCGCCTCTACTTCGAGCCCCTCACCCTGGAGGACGTGCTGGAGATCGTGGAGAGGGAGAAGCCCGAGGGCATCATCGTGCAGTTCGGCGGGCAGACGCCCCTCAACCTGGCCGTCTCCCTCCTGCAGGCGGGCGCCCCCATCATCGGCACCAGCCCCGACTCCATCGACCGCGCCGAGGACCGCGACCGCTTCAAGGCGCTGCTGCACGCATTGGGCCTGCGCCAGCCCGAGAACGGCACCGCCCGCTCCTTCGAGGAGGCGGTGGCGGTGGCCCGCCGCATCAGCTACCCGGTGGTGGTGCGCCCCTCCTACGTGTTGGGGGGCCGCGGCATGGAGATAGTCTACGACGACCAGTCCCTGGAGGAGTTCATGCTCACCGCCGCCGAGGTCTCGCCCGACCACCCCGTGCTCATCGACAAGTTCCTCGAGGAGGCGGTGGAGATCGACGTGGACGCCGTCTCCGACGGCACGGACGTGGTGGTGGCCGGGGTCATGGAGCACATCGAGGAGGCGGGCATCCACTCCGGCGACTCCGCCTGCGTCATCCCCCCCTTCTCGCTGGGTGAGGCCATGGTGGAGGAGGTAAAGGAGGCCACGCGCGCCCTGGCCCGGGAACTGGGCGTGGTGGGGCTCATGAACGTGCAGTACGCGGTGAAGGACGAGACGCTATTCGTCCTGGAGGTCAACCCCCGCGCCTCGCGCACCGTGCCCTTCGTCTCCAAGGCCACCGGCGTCTCCTGGGCCAAGGTGGCCACCAAGCTGATGATCGGGAAGACCCTGCGCGAGCTGGGCATAACCCGCGAGGTGGAGGTGGATCATATCTCGGTGAAGGAGGCCGTGCTCCCATTCAACCGCTTCTCCGGGGTGGACACCATCCTGGGCCCGGAGATGCGCTCGACCGGCGAGGTAATGGGCATAGACCGCGACCTTGGCATGGCCTACGCCAAGAGCCAGATAGCGGCGGGCTCCCTGCTGCCCCGCGAGGGCAACATCTTCGTGAGCGTCAAGGACGGCGACAAGCGGGACATCGTGCACATCTCCCGCCGCCTGGCCGCGCTGGGTTTCAACATCCTGGCCACGCGGGGGACCGCCGAGGTGCTGCAGCGCAACGGCATCGCGGTCGAGGTGCTGAACAAGATGCACGAGGGAAGGCCGCACGTGGTCGACTACATGAAGAACCGCGAGATCCAGCTGATCGTCAACACCCCGTCGGGGAAGAGACAGCGCGCCGACCAGTGGTCCATCCGCAGCTACGCGGTCCTCTACAACATCCCCCTCATCACCACCATGAGCGCCGCCCGCGCCGCCCTGCACGGTATTGAATCTCTATTGGAGAGGGGCATGGAGGTGAAGCCCCTCCAGGACTGGCACCCCTAGACCGCTATTCCTCCGTGGGGCTTAGAAGCGTGCTCATTATGAGCGGGGCGGTCTCATCGTAGTACTCCAGGCTCAGGATATGATCTTCCCATTCCTCTCCGCGCGGCATCGTTTCGCCCCAGAAGACCAGGGTTATGGAGCGCACCGCGCCGGCCGGGATGATCGAGGCGCTGTCGGTTGCGGCGTCGCACTCGGAAGAATATCGAATGGGAGTGAAGCTGCTGCACAGGGGGTCAGCTTCCAGCCTATCGCCTTTTGCGAGGATAAGGGAGAAGTCGTTCGGGACGAGCTTTATGTTTCCTGGCGAGCTGTTTTCGGCTTCCAGCTCCACCACCAGTTTCCTGGCGCCGTC
This sequence comes from Actinomycetota bacterium, assembly GCA_028697145.1. Classification (GTDB taxonomy): domain Bacteria; phylum Actinomycetota; class Geothermincolia; order Geothermincolales; family RBG-13-55-18; genus SURF-21. Next base: position 108,836 of record JAQVFR010000005.1, read on the forward strand.
AACTTCTTCCACGCGGCATGCGGTCACTGATACTCCTACTTCGGCGTCGCCGATCAGCGCACCGGCTACTCTCACGTCGCCGCGGTCCACTTCCGTGGAAAGGACGGTCCAGATGCCCAAGGCGAGGAGAATGACGGGGATAAGAAAGATGATAAAAGTCTTAGATTTAAACAAAGCCCTACCTCCCACGGCTATATTCGCAGTGTGGGCTTGCTTTTGCGTCCTTTGTGTTCCCCCGAGGTAATCTTGCCCTACATGATTATACTACCAACGTGCGACTTCTTCCTCCACGGCAAGAAATACCGCGAGATCTTCCTGGCGGGCCGGGCTTTGGCTACGATGGTTCTCGATTTGCAGCGGGCGCGGCAAGCCATATGTCCATTGCGAAAACGGTGGAGATACCCTGCGCATCGCCGGAGCGCATGGCCGCGATCGATCTCTATTCCCCCGTCGTCCTGGTTTATAACCCCCTTTGTTTATCGCTCTCCCGGGGAGGGAATCATCTATTCAGGAAATACGTTTGCGCAGTTGGCGATACGCGCCCGTTCACGGGAGAGGGAAGATGAAGGAGATACGCGTGCACGGCCGCGGCGGCATGGGCAACGTCACCGCCGCCGAGTTGCTCGCCCAGGCCGCCTTCGCCGACGGCAAATACGCCCAGGCCTTCCCGAGCTTCGGCGCGGAGAGGCAGGGTGCGCCCGTGATGGCCTTCGTGCGCATCAGCGATGCCCCCATCACGGTGCGCCAGCAGGTATACGAGCCCGATTACCTCATCGTGCAGGACCCCGGGCTGCTCTATTCAGGGGACGTGATGGAAGGGCTCAAGCCCGGCGGCGCCGTGCTGGTGAACACCAACCGGCCGGGGGAGGAACTGCCCATCGCGGAGGGATTCAAGATTTATACCGTGCCCGCTCTGCAGGTGGCCTACGAGGTCATCGGCAAGCCCTACTTCAACGTGGTCATGGTGGGAGCCTTCGCCTGCGCCACGGGGCTGGTCAGGCTGGACGCGGTGGTGGACGCCATCCGGGAGAGGTTTCCCGGCGAACTGGGTGAGAAGGAGGCCGAGGCCACCAGGGTGGCCTGCGAGCGCATAGGGGAGTGCGGCTGATGCGCGTCTTCGTGGGAAGAAAAGGAAAGCCCGGGACCAGCCTGGAGAACAAGACCAAGGCCTGGCGGGGCAAGCACCCCGTGTACAAGCAGAAGGACTGCATCGGCTGCCAGCGGTGCTTCCTGGGGTGCCCCGAGGGCACCGTTTACCAGATAGAGAAGAAGAAGTTCGACGTGAACCTGGACTACTGCAAGGGCTGCGGCATCTGCGCCCACGAGTGCCCGGTCGACGACATCGACATGGTGCTCGAGGAGGGCTGCGAGGTGCCGGAGCTGGAATGAGGCGGAAGAGGGAGAGCGGGACGAGATAGGGAAAGGGGGTAGGAAGCGCCGTGAGGACCATACTCGAGGGTTCCCTGGCCGTGGCGGAGGCGGTGCGCCTTTGCCGCCCCAACCTCGTCTGCGCCTATCCCATCACCCCCCAGACCCATATCGTGGAGGAGCTCTCGCGCATGGTGGCCGACGGGCGCCTGGACGCCGGCTACGTCCTGGCCGAGAGCGAGTTCGGCGCCGCCTCCATCGTCCTCGGGGGCAGTGCGGTGGGAGGCCGCTCCTACACGGCCACCTCTTCCCAGGGTCTGCTGCTCATGGTGGAGGTCATCTTCAACATCGCGGGGCTGCGGCTCCCGGTGGTCATGACCTGCGCCAACCGCGCCGTCTCCGCCCCCATAAACATCTGGAACGACCAGCAGGACGCGGTGTCCATCCGCGACTCCGGCTGGATCCAGCTCTTCGTGGAGGACAACCAGGAGGCGGTGGACACCCACATCCAGGCCTTCAGGATCGCCGAGGAACTGATGATCCCGGTGATGGTGTGCATGGACGGCTACGTGCTCACCCACACCTGGGAACCCGTGGACATGCCGGAGCAGGAGGAAGTGGACCGCTTTCTCCCGCCCTACGACCCCGCCTATAAGCTCGACCCCGACGACCCCTTCACCATGGGGGAGATGGTGGGCCCCGACGCCTACATGGAGACGCGTTACCACGTGCACATGGACATGATGGAAGCGCGCGCGGTGATCCGGAGGGTGTGCGAGGAGTACCGCGGGGTCTTCGGCCGCGGCGGCACCGGCCTCATCGACGCCTACGGCGTGGATGACGCGGAGGTGGTGCTGGTCTCCATGGGCTCACTTCTGGGGACCATGCGGGCGGCCGTGGACGAGCTGCGCGAGGAGGAGGGACTCAATGTGGGCCTGGTCAAGGTGCGCTGCTTCCGCCCCTTCCCCAAGGACGCCATCCATGACGCGATAAAGGACTTCCAGACGGTGGGGGTGATCGAGAAGGACATATCCCTCGGACTGGAGGGTACGCTGTGCTCGGAGATGCGCGCCGCCTTCTGCGGCGAGGACTCGCCGGAGATTTCCAGTTTCATCATGGGCCTGGGCGGCAGGGACATCACCGTCGAGGAGATAAAGCAGGTGGCGCGGGACCTGGCCCAGAACCCCGCCTGCCGCGTGGAGTTCCGCGGCCTGCGCGAGGACCTGCTCAACGGAGATGAGGGCTGATGGAGAGGGAGGAGGGTCGCATCATCAATCTCATGGAGCCGGGTCACACCGGTTGCGCCGGTTGCGGCCAGGCCATCGGCGCACGCCTGGTGGCAAAAGCCGCGGGCCCGCGCGTGATCATCGCCAACGCCACCGGCTGCCTGGAGGTTTATACCACGACTTACCCGCGTTCCTCCTGGGAGGTCCCCTGGATACACTCCCTTTTCGAGAACGCCGCCGCGGTGGCCGCGGGCATGGAGGTCACCCTCAAGGCCATGGGGCGTTACGGGGACGTGAAGATCATCGCCCAGGCGGGGGACGGCGGCACGGCGGATATCGGCATGGGCTGCATCAGCGGCATGTTCGAGCGCGGTCACGACATCCTCTACATCTGCTACGACAACGAGGGCTACATGAACACCGGCTACCAGCGCTCGAGCCTCACGCCCCCGGGCGCGCGCACCACTACCAGCCCCCCGGGGCGCAATTCATGGGGGAACGTCACGCGCAAGAAGAACATGCCCCTCATCGCCGTAGCCCACGGCGTGCCCTACGTGGCCACGGCGACCCCGGCCGAGCCCCGCGACCTCATGCGCAAGGTGCGGAAGGCCCTGGAGATCGAGGGCCCCAAGTACCTGCACCTGCTGGTGCCCTGCGTCCCGGGTTGGGGGATAGAATCGGAGCTCTCGGTGGAGATGGCCCGCCTGGCCACCGAGACCTTCCTCTTCCCGGTGTTCGAGATAGAGAACGGCGTGATCACCAGGGTGAGGAGGGTGAAGGAGCGCAGGCCGGTGGAGGACTACCTGCGCCCGCAGCGGCGCTTCGCGCATCTCTTCCGGCCCGGGGGCGAACCCGTCCTGGAGGAGCTCAGGCAGATTGCGGAGGAGAACTCCCGCCTGGAGCCCGGCCCCGCCGTCCTGTTCGGAGCCTGATCGCGCAAGTGAATAAAGAAGAAGCCCCGCCCGCGGGCGGGGCCCGGTCGTTCTTCCTGGTCTAATTGCGCGTCGCCAGGCCGTAGATGAGATAGTCGGTGATCGCCTCCGCCACCCTGGGTATGTCCACCGCCTGATTGAGCATGAAGAGCTGCAGCCCTACGTGCTGCGGTATTCCGGCAACCACCGTGGAGACGATGTCCACGTCCATGGAACGGAAGATGCCCCTCTCGATACCGCGGTTGAGTAGCACCTTCACCATGTCCGCGACCCTCTGCTGCCACTCCACGATGCGGTAATCGATCTCGGGGTTCATCCCCATGACTTCCTTGATATAGATGGCGGAGAACTCCCAGTTCTCGCTGAAGAACTTGTAGAGCTCCAGGATGGTGTTGGAGGTCCTCTCCTTGAGTTCCTCCAGGGTCATGGGGATGTCGCCCAGTTCCTTGGCCACGATCTCGAACATGGTGTTGAGGATACCGTCCACCAGCTCGACGAAAAGGTCCTTCTTGCTGTCGAAATAGCTGTAGAAGGTGGCGCGGGCCACGTGCGCCTCCTGCAGGATGTCCTCGACCGAACAACGATTGAACCCTTTACGGGAGAAGATGCGTATCCCGGCATTTACGATGTCCGCCCTTTTGTCTCTTCTCGGCAATTTGCAACCTCCTGTCTGGTGGTGTATGACTGCACAGGTTTTATACATTTTCCACAAAATTCATACATCTTGTCAAACAATCCGCCGCCGCTGCGCCCCTATGCTATGCTGGGGAAAATGTGCCTGGTCAGGTGCGACCGGGTTGAACAACGGGTTCGAGAGAAGAGCCTTCATATGAAGCAGGTGGAGAGAAGAGGAGCGGGTGGGCTGGGGAAGGCCGCCCCTGCCTCGCGCGGGGATCCTGCCGCGGGGATGGCCGCGGAGGTGGACCGCAGGCTTCTGCGCTGTTACGGAGACCGTGAGTGGTCGCCCCGATTCGGGGAATTACTAGACGGTCTTGTTCATACCATCCTCTCCCAGAACACGAGCGACGTTAACTCACACCGCGCCTTCGAGCAGCTCAAGGAGGCCTTTCCGACATGGGAGGACGCGGCCGGGGCGGCGACCGCGGATATAGAAGAGGCCATCCGCTCCGGGGGCATCTCTCGGGTGAAGGCGGAGCGCATAAAGGCCGTGCTGGAGATGGTGCGCGCGGACTGCGGCTCGTATTCCCTGGAGTGCCTGCGGGAGATGGGGGTCGAGCAGGCGCGGGACTACCTTCTGGGCATGCCGGGGGTGGGGAGGAAGACGGCGGCGGTGCTGCTCCTTTTCCAGCTGGGATATCCCCTGTTCCCGGTGGACACGCACATCTTGCGCGTGGGCAAGCGGCTGGGCCTCATACCGCCGCGGGCCAGCGCCGACCAGGCGCACGACATCATGGACACGGCGGTGCCGGACGATATAAAGTTCAGGCTGCATATAAACCTGATCGAACACGGCAGGGCGGTGTGCAAGGCGAGGAAACCGGACTGTCCCGGTTGCTGTCTTAACGATATATGTCCGCGCGTGGGCTTGAAGGAGGAAGGAAGCGGCGATGCCTGAGAAGACCATATCGAGGATTACCTTTGCCTGCGTGCTCGCCCTGGTCATCCTGGCGTTTTCCCTTCCAGCGGCCCTGGCCCAGACCCAGACCCAGGATGTGCAGGCGGTGATAGCAGAGGTGTTCGAGGAGACGGTATCGGTGCGCGGCCTCGACGCCGACCCGAACATCCCGGTGAATTACCTCACCCGCGAGGAGCTGGAGGCGCGCATGCTGGAGGACTTCGCCGAGGACAACCCGGAGGAGGAGCTCGAAGATGCGCAAGGCATCATGGTAATGCTCGGTTTCATCGAGCCCGACCTGGACCTGGAGGATTTCTACATCGCCATGCTCACCGAGCAGATCGCCGGCTTCTACGACCCCGAGGACAACGGCCTCTACCTCATCTCGGAATCGCAGTCCATGAGCGCCATGGACCGCTACACCCTCTCCCATGAGTTCGTCCACTACCTGCAGGACCAGAACTTCGACCTCATGCGCCCTCCCTTCTACGATCCCGACGATATCGAGGTGCCGACCGACGACGACTCGTCCTTCGCGGCTACCTGCCTCGTCGAGGGGGACGCCGTGCTGACTTCGGAGAACTGGTTGATGGCGTACATGGACGCCGAGGACATGATGGACATGTATTCCGAGAGCGAGGAGTATTCCAGCGACATACTGGACAGCGCCCCCGAGTACATCTACGAGAGCCTTCTCTTCCCCTACATGGAGGGCGCCGATTTCGTGCGCTACATATACGAGGAAGGGGGATTCGACGCCATCGACAAGGCCTTCGACAACCCTCCCTCCACCACTGAACAGATCTACCACCCCGAGAAGTATATCGAGGGGGAGGGAGCCATAGAGGTGGAGCTGGAGGACATATCCTCCAAGCTCGGCGGCGGCTGGATCCTCGATTACGAGAACGTGCTGGGAGAATTCGACGTCTACCAGCTTTTCGCGCCCTATTTCAGTGACATAGACGACGTAGAGACCGCGGCCGGGGGCTGGGGCGGCAACCGCTACCACTATTACACCAGCGGGGACGGCGAGGAGCTGCTGGTCCAGGCGTATGCCTGGGACAGCGAGAAGGACGCGCAGGAGTTCGCCGCCGCTTACGCGCAATATCTAAAGGGCCGCTTTGGGGGTGAGCTCGAGAAGGAGCAACCCGCTGGATCGTGGATGATATGGTCCAGCGACGACTACATGCTCGGGCTGAAGAGAAACGGCTTGAACACCGAGCTGGTGCAGGCCACCGCCACCGAGCCCTTAGAGGCCGCCATCGCGGCACTGGGCGAGGAGGGCGACGCCATCGACGAGGGTGCCCTGGAGGTCGAGACGGATGGTGAGGGCGAGGGTGAGACCGACCTCAGCGTGCTCATCATCGCCCTGGTGATCGGGCTCCTGGCGCTGGGCATCATCCTGGTGATAGTGATGCTACTGATGTTCCGCCGCTCGCCGCCGCCGCCCGCCCAGCCCCCGATGGGGCCTTCCGGTCCGTATTATTACGGCCCCCCCGGCGGAGGCAGCGGAGGTGACGCGGGGCCATACGCCGGGGGACCGGGAGCCGGCCCGCCGCCGCCAACGCCCCAGGGCGGCCAGGTCCCATCGCCGCCAACGCAGGCGCCGCCAGTGCCTGGTACGCAAGAGCCCCGGCCCCCTGAAGCGACGCCCGGGGAGTAGCTGCCGGCGGATACGGTTGAATTGCGCGAAGAGGGGCTGCCCATGAGGCCCCGGTTGCAAGTATTCTCAGCCCTGGGTTTGCGCTATAATAATCACCTGAAAATGCGTGCGGGCCCATAGCTCAGTTGGTCAGAGCAGCGGACTCATAATCCGCGTGTCGCAGGTTCGAGTCCTGCTGGGCCCACCAGAAAAGAACCAGGTCAGAGGGCATGTGCTCCGGCCTGGTTTTTACGTTAAAAGAGGTAGGAGATCCCGTAACCACAATATGACCACAAGATTTTCCACTGAGCCGGATTTTGCTGGAAGTAAACTGCACTACCTGACCTTGACCGGCGCAAGCCCCTCGGAGAAACTCAAAGCATTACTGTAGACAGGTTCGATGACGAATTCACCCGATTCGTCTATGAACCCGTACTTTCCGTCGACCTTTACCAGGGCAAGCCCTTCGGAGAAGTTGTCGGCGAATTCGAAACGCGGTTCGATGACCCAATTACCTTCCCTGTCGATGAAACCGTAGCGGAGGGAGCCATCCTCGTCTGGTGTGGCGGCCAGAGCAAATCCCTCCGAGAAGGGGTATCCGCCTCCCTCGATCACGGTGTTTCCATCCCTGTCCACGTATCCATTCTGGAATCTTGCAAGGCCTTCGGAGAAATAGCGTTGATGTATCATAAGATGTTCTCCGGTAAAGATCTCAGGCCCTACCGCCCAATCTCCCTCTGCGTCGATATAGCCCCAAACAAGATCACCCGATTCTTCCCGGATAGTAACAACCACTCTACCCTCGCTGAACCACCCAGCTTCCTGAAAACGCGGCTCTATGACGACATTGCCACTGGTATCAATAAAACCAATGCCATCTTCGTTCCAGAATAGAGCAAGTTCATCGCTGAAAGGTTCAGCGCCACTGAACTGGGCCTCTATAGCCAAGTACCCATTGGTATCGATGAATCCCCATTTGCCATCGATCAGAACTGGTGCCAACCCATCGCTGAAGTGCATCGCTTGGTCGAATACCGGCTCGATTGCGACATTGCCGTTACTGTCTATAAATCCATATTTACCGTCCTTAAGGATGCGCGCATATCCATCGTAGAAATATATGTCATGATCGCCATATTGCCTGTCCTTGGGAAACGGTTCTACCTGCCAGTATGCAAACTGGGGTTCTATAACCAGGTTGCCCCTCCAGTCGATATATCCCAATTGCCTGCCGACATTTACTGGTGCCAAGCCCTCCGAGAAATTCCATGCGCAATCGAATTGGGGTTCGATAACCATGTTCCCTGCCCTGTCTATATAGCCCCACTTGCCGGCGTGTTGGGTCTCCGTTTCGGCTGCCATAGTATCTCTATCCTCATTACCGCTGCATGCGATCATTGTAGACAGCAGAATGAGGCAAACAAAGACTATTATGTATCTACATTGGCGGATTCTTAACAGCATATGAGCGGAAACCCCCAATATGTACCAACATTTGCCAATACCCATATTCCCTGTATGAATTGATTCTATCATTCATGGGTTAAGAAGCGAACCAAGCATTGGATATTATTAAATACGAGAGAACGAATATGAGAAGAAGAGAAGGCGAAGAGCAAGCAGGGCATCTGGAGTGAGATCCTCGACAGGGACGAATCCATAACCTATGCGAGAGAGGTATAGAGGCCTGTGGTACGGAAGATCAATAGCAGGTCCGTGGACAGATCTGATTCCAGAAACCTGTTAAGAAAGCCCTTGCCTCCGGAATATAGATGGCGCGTTCCCGCCAAACCAAAGGCGATGAATGTGGCTCGGGTCAAGGGATGATATTTAATTGTTCTGCTACCTACAATTTTAAACTGCGGTTTTCAATATATTTTTATCCCGCCCTCTAAAGTTATGCCCACATCGGGGCCTGTTGCCTAAGTAGCTGATCTTGAGGATACCACTTCAACGAATTTGGGACTCATCTTGCGACCTTTTTTCAATCGAGCGTAGAGCATGAAGAGAGCTTCCCTGGAGCTATGCCTTACGAGTTTCTTCAAGTTGATGACCG
>JAQVFR010000036.1 GCA_028697145.1 Actinomycetota bacterium
CGCGCGCCGCCGCGGCGGCACCGGCGCCCCTGAACAAGGTGCGGCCCATGGAACGGCAGGCGAGAGATATATAACCCTCCCCGGCGCCCTCCTCGAGAAAAGCGCTGTTCGGGACGGCTACCACCGTCACCGGGGGAGTGCTTCCCTCCATCACCTCGCATTCCCGCGCCAGGTTCCCCCCCGCTACCAGGTCGAGATGTGCGCCGAGTATATCCATGCCCGTGGCGACTTCCAGAAGCGGCGTGGTCCTCCAGGGCCCCGGATTGACATCTACGGCGTAGACGGATTCCCATCCCGGGGACACGGCCAGTTTGACCTCGATCACTCCCAGCAGGTCCAGGGCATCGACGACCTTGTGCGCCATCTCCCGCAGCGCGTATTCTCCCTCCGCCCCGCATCGACGCGGCGGATAGACCAGCACCGCGTCCTCGTCGTGCCTGGGCATCGCCTCCTGCTGCTCGAACATCCCTGGCACGCAGGTCCTGCCGTCACCGCCACGCAACACGACGGCAACATACTTGCGCCACCCCTCCAGTGCCTCCTCGACCAGCACCTCCCCCGTTATGCTCTCCCGTATCGCCTCCTCGAGCAGCGCGGGATAATCCTCGAGGTTGTAAGCCAGACCCGCGCCGCGCCCGCCACAGGAAAAGTGCGGCCTTACCACCAGGGGGAACCCCAGTCTATCCGATGCTTCCTGCCCCTCACGCAGGCTGCTCACGGCCTGGAACGCGGGGTTGGCGATGCCGCCGGCCTCGAGGGTCTCGCGCAGCAGGGATCGGTCACCGCAGAGCCAGAGCGAGCGATCGTCCATGTCTGGCGTCCGGACCCCTCCTGCCTCGAACCACTCCTCCCTGGCCAGGCGCAAGGCCAGCAGCCAACCCCTTCTCCCTCCCAACCCGAACCATATGGAGTCAACGCCGCTGCTTTCCACGATGCGCCGCACGACCTCGGCCGCCGGCGGCTCCACGAAAACATCCCTGGCGCCCCCTCCCACATCCATGAGGGTGGCCGGGTTGTCCTCGAGTATCAACACCCGCAGTCCCCGTCGTTCCAGATGCCTGCATCCGCGCGCCGCCAGGTACTGCATGGCGGGCCCCTGCGAGAGGGTCACCGGACCCGGGCCGACGACCAGCGCGGTTCCGGCCTCCGCCATCTCAACCACCCCCCACATTGGCCGCCCTGAAGGCTGTCTTGCCGTTCTTGAGGGTACAGAGCACCTTTCCCTTTACCCTCAAGCCGTGGAAGGGGCAGTTGCGTCCCTTGGAGGCGAAAGCGAATGCGTCCAGGGTCCATTCGCGCTGCAGGTCGATGAGGACGAGATCGGCGCGCGCGCCCTCGCTGATCCCGGCCCCGTAATCCGGGGGCCGCAAATCCATCACGCCTGCCGGCCCGCTGGTCAAGAGCTCCAGGAGACGCATGAGGTCGATGGCGCCCGCCTCGACCATTCCCGTGTACAGAACGGGGAGGGTGCTCTCCATCCCCACCATGCCGAAGGGAGCGAAGTCGAACTCCTTCTCTTTGTCCTCCACGGTGTGGGGGGCATGATCGCTGGCCACTGCGTCTATGGTGCCGTCCGCAGCAGCTTCTCGCAGGGCCTGCACGTCCTCGGATGTGCGCAGGGGAGGATTCACTTTGAAAACGGTGTCGTAACCGTCTATGTCGTTCTCGCTCAGGAGCAGGTGGTGCGGCGTGACCTCCGCCGTCACCGGCACCCCCCTCTCCTTCGCTTCTCTCAGCATACGCACCGAACGTGCGGTGCTGACATGCGCGAGGTGCAGTCGGCTTCCCGTCTCCTCGGCGAGCAGGAGGTCCCGCGCCAGCATCACCTCTTCCGCCAATGCGGGTATACCCCTCAAGCCCATGGCGGTGGACACCGCGCCCTCGTTTACCTGGCCCCCGCGCGAGAGCGAGGGTTCCTCCGCATGCGATATTATCAAGCCTCCGAAGGCGGACACGTACTGCAAGGCCATGCGCATAAGCGCCGCGTCCGCCACTCCACTTCCGTCGTCGGAGAAGGCGCGTACCCGCGCCTCGCTAAGGTGCATGAGGGCCATCTCCGCCAGTTCCCTGCCCTCCCTTCCCCTGGAAATGCATCCTATGGGATAGAGATCCGCGAGCCCTAGCTCCCCCGCCCTGGCAGCGACCCCCTCCACCATCGTCGCGTTGTCCAGGGGAGGCATGGTGTTGGGCATGCAGCACACCGCCGTATATCCGCCGCGCAGGGCTGCTTCCAGCCCGCTGCGCAGGGTCTCGGCATCCTCGCGTCCCGGCTCCCGCAGGTGGGCGTGGAGTTCGAAAAAGCCGGGTGCGAGGACAAGCCCTTGCGCATCGATGACCTCGCGGCCTTCCGCCTCGAGGTCCGCGGACAGCGCCGCTACCCGCCCCCTCGACACGAGCACGTCCATGGGTTCATCGATGCGGTTGAAGGGGTCCATGACCCTTGCGCCCTTGACAACCAGGTCAGGCAATCCTCTCACCCCCTTCCCCTCCTCCGAGCAGCATGAAGAGCACCGCCATACGCACCGCCACTCCCGCCGCCACCTGGGCGGTGATCGCGGCGTGAGGGGCATCTGCCGCTTCCGCGGCTATCTCCACGCCCCGGTTCATGGGCCCGGGGTGCATGACCACCACGTTGGGCCTGGCCTTCCCCATGCGGCGCGCGTCCAGCTGGTAAAGCCTTGTGTACTCCTCCAGAGAAGGGAACCTCCCCTCCTTCTGTCTCTCTTTCTGGATGCGCAGCATGTAGAGCGCGTCGCAGCGCGGCATGACGGCATCGAAATCGTAGCCGGTCTCTACCCCCTCGAGCGGCACGGGCGGAAGCAGGGTGGGCGGAGCTACCGCCAGCACCTCCATCCCCATGGCCCTGCAGGCCTTTATGCCGGAGCGGGCCACCCGGGAATGGAGTATGTCCCCGACGAATGCTATGGTCTTTCCCTCGAGTTCCCCCAACCTGTCCTTGAGGGTGAAGAGGTCGAGTAAGGCCTGGGTGGGATGCGCGTGCATGCCGTCGCCGGCGTTGAGGATCGCCGCCTGCAGCCACTGGCGCAGCAGCCAGGGCGCTCCCGCCACGGGATGCCTGACCACCACGGCGTCCACGCCCATAGCCTCCAGGGTGAGCGCGGTGTCCTTGAGGCTTTCTCCCTTCTCCACGCTCGACGTCGAGGTGGTAAAATTCATCACGTCAGCGCTCAGCCTTTTCGCGGCGACCTCGAAGGACATGCGCGTTCGCGTGGATGGTTCGTAAAAGAGGTTTACCACGGTCTTGCCCCGCAGTGAGGGCACCTTCTTGATGGGACGCCTCAGTACCTCCGAAAATGAACGCGCGGTCTCCAGCACGTTCTCCACGTCTTCCCGCTCGAGGTCATCGACGTCCAGGAGATGTTTTCTCTCTGCCAAGCCAAGCCTCCTTCCCGCCGTGTAGCGCCATATCATCCCTCCGCTCGGCCCCAAACGTGCAGGCGAAAAAAAATCCCGTCTCGCGACGGGATCAATCCTCGTCGTAGCCGATAAAGACACCGTCCTCTCCGTCCACCTCCCTCAAAGCCACCCTTACTTTCTCGCTGCTGGAGGTGGGCACGTTCTTGCCGACGTAATCGGCCCTGATGGGAAGCTCGCGGTGCCCCCGGTCAACCAGCACCGCCAGCTGTATAGTGGCAGGCCTGCCGAAATCGATGATGGCGTCCAGGGCGGCCCTGACGCTGCGTCCGGTGTAGAGGACGTCATCGACTATGACCACGTTCTTGCCCTCGATATCGCCGGGAAGGTGGGTCTCCCTGACCACTGGCTGGCTCATGGTATGCAGGTCGTCCCGGTACAGCGTGATGTCCAGCCTGCCCACGGGGACCTCTACGCCCTCGATGCGTGATACCGCCTCGGCCACGCGGATGGAGAGCGGCACGCCGCGCGTGCGGATGCCCACGACGACGACGTCTTCTGCCCCCTTGTTCCTCTCCACGATCTCGTGGGAGATACGCTGGATGGCGCGTCGAATGTCCGGCTCCTCCATGACCTTGACCCGCTCCCTGAACGCCATCCTCACCTCCAGTGAAAAAGCCTCCCTGCGGGCGGCGCAAGAAGGCTCCAAATCCCTTTCATATGTTTCCTTGCCAGCCTCGCAGGACTGAATTAAAGGTCTATCAAAGAATATCATCCACACCGGGAACGCGCAACATGCGTGATGCGATGGGAGCCGGCGATTCTGGACCATCTACGCATGGCTGGTCAGGTCGATAGCCGATGCGACCGCCTCTCCCGCCCGGCGACGCCCACGATATTATTTTTCGCCACGGCCACGGTAATCTCGTCCATCCCCTTCGCCGCCCAGGCCCCTGTCCCTGACGAGCTTGCCCAGCACGCCGTTGATGAATTTGCCCGAGTCCTCCGTCGAGAAAGCCTTGGCGAGCTCCAGGTATTCGTTGATGGTGACGTTGGCTGGTATGTCACCCCGAAACAGCAGCTCGGCGAACCCCAGCCTCAGGAGGTTGCGGTCCACCATGGGCATGCGCTCGAGCGACCAGCGGTCCGCGTAGGAGGCGAGCAGCCCGTCGATCTCCTCGCGGTTGCTCATGTACAGATCGACCAGCTCGCGGGAAAACTCCGGTATCCCCTCGGGGTACTCGAAGCTCTCGGAGGCGAATGACACCAGCCCCTCTATCTCGGCGCTGGTTCCGAGCAACCGGCGCACGTGCTCCAGCGATATACCGGGGATATCCTGCGGCGGTACCCGTTCGTCCTCGATGCCCTCCTGCAGCATGCGCAGGAAGTCCTGCGTGACTTTTTCCAGGTCTTCACCGGTCAGGTCCATCTGATAGAGGATATCGCAGGCCAACATGCGGGCCAGTGTACGCCTGCTGAAGGGCGTGGTCTCGCTCACCTAGAGGGCGTTCACCCCCACCACGTTCACGTTCACCGCGACGACCTTCCATCCCGTCATGGTCTCGATCATCCCGGCGACCACCCGCTGCGCCTCCTGCGCGAGAGCGATGAAATCCCTGCCGAATTCCATGTTCGCGTCGATATCCACAGCGGTCTCTCGCTGATCCGTTTCGATCTTGATGCCCTTGACCAGGTTCTTTTTTTTTCCTTTGTCCTCGGGGTGATCCGGTCTCACCGCGGTGCCCCATACTCCCTCCACGCCGGATAGCGCGATGCCCGCGATGAGTTCGAGGACACCGGAGCGCAGCCTGAAATCCCTGCTGTCCCTCATCCCTTCAATCCACCCTTTCAACGTAATCGCCGCTGCGCGTATCGATCTTTATCCTGTTTCCCGCTTCGATGAAGAAGGGCACGCTGACCACCAGCCCGCTCTCCAGGGTGGCTGGTTTACTCCCACCACTCGCGGTATCCCCCTTCACGCCCGGGGCCGTCTCCGTTACCTCCATCTCCACGAAGACGGGAGCCTCGACCCCGACCGGCTTCCCCTCGTAGAGGGAGATGTCTACCGTAACCCCATCTACCAGGTATTTCGCTGTCTCTCCCACCTCTTCCTCCGAGATGGCCATCTGCTCGTAGTTCTCCAGGTCCATGAAGAGGAAGTGCGAGCCCTCCCGGTAAAGGTATTGCATCCTGCGTTTGTCCAGGATCGCCAGTTCCACCTTCTCCCCTGCGCGGAAGGTCTTCTCCATGACCGCTCCCGTCTTGAGGTTTTTGAGACGGGTGCGCACGAAGGCGCCTCCCTTGCCCGGCTTCACGTGCTGAAAGAAAACGATGTTGAAGAGGTTTCCGTCCATCTCGATGGTCATGCCGTTCCTGAAATCAGCCGTCGATATCATGTCTCGTTCTCCCGTTTTCTATTGCGCTGCGGGGATAATTCTACCACACAGGAATCAGCGCTTAACATTCGTTGGGGGATAATGTAGCTGCGTACACGAGCCGGGGCCTTAACGCTCAGAAGCATCGGGGCGCTGGGTGGGAGGTAATGGTGACTGTTGTCCTTCGGGGAACAGAACGAACCGGTGTGGGCAGATGGAGGGATTATAGAACGAACCGGTGTGGGCAGACAGAAGGTCAGTAATCCGAGGGACCGAGGGAGCGCGGGAGGGTGGTCAGGAATTCCGCTCCGTCCCGCGTGACCAGCACCATGTCCTCCACGCGCACGCCTCCTGTGCCATGGAGGTAAACGCCGGGCTCGTTGGTGAACACCATCCCCTCCTCAAGGATGTCGTTGCTGGCCCTGCCCACGTAGGGGCGTTCGTGTACCTCCAGCCCGACCCCGTGGCCGAGACCGTGCCCGAAGGCCTCTCCGAATCCCGCCTTCTCTATGACCTCGCGCGCGGCGCGGTCCACGTCGCCAGCCTTTGCCCCGGGCCTGGCCACCTCCATCGCCCGCTCCTGCGCATCGAGGACGGCGCGGTGGGCTTTTCTCAGCCTCGGGGGCACCTTTCCGAAGGCCACGGTGCGGGTCGTATCCGTGCAGTAACCCTCGAAGACCACGCCCCAGTCGATCACCGTCGCTCCCCCCAGCCTTCTCCTGGACGGGCTCGCGTGCACCAGCGCTCCCCGGCTGCCACCGGCCACGATGGTCTCGAACGAGGGGCCCTCCGCCCCCATATTCCTCGCCGCCGCGTCAACGGCTGCCGCGAAGGCGAATTCCGTTCCGTCTCCACCAACTTCCTCCAGGGCCTTCACGAACGCCTTCTCGGCGATGCCTATACCCATGGCTATCCTCTTCAGCTCCGAGGGGCTCTTGGTCGCTCTCAGGAGCGCCAGGGAGCCCTTGAGGGGCACCAGGCCTGCAACTCCCTTTAGGCGGCGCCGCAAGCTCACTACGCCCGCGTACGACAGCGCCGCGGGATCGAAGCCGAGCCTCAGCCCGCCACGGCGGCGCAGCAGTCCCGCCGCTGCCTCCTCCGCGTTCGTCTCGTATATCACGGGCCTGAGCCCCACCACCTCCAGCGCGGACTGTTCGCGATAGCGGAAGTCGGTGAGGAAGAAACCCCCGCCGCGCAGCAGCAGTGCCATGCCGCTCGAGCCGCTGAAACCGCAGAGGTAGCGCACGTCGGGGAGATGGGTGACCAGGAGACCGTCCAGCCCCTCGCGGGCCATGAACTCGCGATATCTCTTTCTTCTTTTCTCGAACTCTCCCGGGCTCGTCTCGAATCTCACTGCCGCCACAGCCCCTTCAGTATCCACAGCCCCTATCTGTCGCAGCGCAAGCTTATCAACAGATTAACGCCACCGGAGGGTGCGGGCAACAGCCCGCATTCCCGGGCATCAAGCCCCACAGGTGCGCACCCGGGACCGGAGGGAGTGATAAGCTGCGGATGGATGGTAGGGGGATTGTCCGCATGGCGCTTGCCTGTAAAAACCCGTCTACGTCCCCTCGCTCGGGAGCTCCCTCCAGTCCTTGACGGTGATATCGATGGGAAAACCCGCCACGTCCACGTCCGGAGGTCTGTACCTGACGGCGCACAGGTCGAAGGCGTTCCTGCTGCTCACGTTGATATCGTTCATGGCCGTTACCTGCAGTGAATTCCCCGACCACATGCCCATGTTGATATTGGCATTGTTACCGGCCCAGACGAAGAAGGCATTGTTCTCCCTAATGACCTGAGGGACGATATCCCACTCGTTGTTGAAGGTGGCGTCGTGCTTGGCGATCACCTGACACTGCAGGCTGTTCAGGATGGTGAAGGTGGAAGTGGAGGTGAAGTCGCCCTCGCACACGAAAGTGGCCTTTATGTTCGTCTGGTCCCAGATGAAGTTGCTGACGCTTATGTTCCCGGTCGCGTATATCACGGCGACGGAGGAACCGGCCGGCACGAATTCGCTGATGCTTCTGCCATTGAGGTTGAGGTCTCCGTCGACGAAGTTCTTGCCCGTGGATTTGTGCTGCTCCCGGGCCAGGGCCTTGTAGTAGGCAAAATCAGCCTGGGGGATGTAGACGGGTTCGCACCCCGGTTGGTTCACCCTGTTGCCCAGGAAGATATCCCCGCCCCCTTCCCTGCTGGACAGCGTGCCGCAATATATGTCCCACTTGTCGGTTACTCTAAATATCGGAGGAATCAGCCAGACGAGCCTGAAATTAGCGGCAGCGCCTATCCTGCCGTCCGAAAACCAGCCGTCGTCTACAAGCAAGTCCACTATCCCCGTATTGGACCCTCCCACTCTCCCGGTCCTTATGTCCCCAAGAATCTTCGTGTTCAGACCTCCGGCCACCTTGGGCGCGGTCTCAACGTATAACTTTTCAACGGCCTCGACATCGCCGTTGAAGGTCAAGCCGTCCCCTATGCTGGCCACGGGCTGATTCCTGATGCTCACGTTCTTCTCGGCCCTTATGGGGCCGTACACGGTCACGGGGAGATTCAGGTTCACGATATCGTCGAGGGTTATGTTGATGTTGTTCTTGGCGAAGAGGAGGTATTTGCGCATGACGTCGAATGCCTGCATGCCGCTGTAAGAGACCTCTTCCCGTATCTTGCGGCGGTAGGTCCTCCCGCCGCTTTCGTAACTCCCCTCCGAGATCACGGTGAAGTCCGTCGACGATGTCGGCGTGATCTCGATGGTATAATCCCCGCCGAGGATCTCACCGGAGACGGGCCCGGCCTCCAGGTCGTCGTTGACGATCTTGGCGTGAGCCACGTGAAGGGCCGCCTCCGCCACCTGGAACGCCCGGTCCTCCGGCTTCAGGTTCGCCACTCCCTGCAGGGAGGAGACCATTACCAGCAGGCTCAGTGCGCCCAGGACCGAGAGCATGAGCAGGGCGATCAGGACCATGATGAGGGCGAAGCCTTTTTCGTTTCCGTGCTTCTCTCCGCCCGATCCCGTTAACCCTTTCATCGCCTCATCCACCTTCCATCCACTCCCTGTCACGCCTGATCGAGGCTGTTCCTCAGGGTAACGGTCCCCTGATATGTCCTCGAGAGCCTCAAGCCCATCGACTCCTTCGAGAAGACCAGCTCGAAATCCACCCTGTGCACAAGGGTGTTCCAGCCCGGTGTCCCGGGGCTCAACCGCTCTCCCCGCTCGTCGAAATACGCTATCTGCATGCTTTCGACATCCTCGATCCAGCTGGCGCCGTTGCGGGTGATGCTTCCCTCCTGCAGGGCCAGGGTGACCGAGGTTTTCTCGCTGCCGTCGAGAAATCCGACGAAGGTTATCGCTTGCTCATTGCTGCCCGCGTCTATGGCCGTGGCCACCCTTATCTGCCTGGTCATCGCGACCACGGCCTCGTTGGCCGCGTTCTCCAGCTTGACGAGGTTGTAGGATGCCGTCGAGCTCTTCGCGCCGGAGGATATCATCCCCCCGATGCCGACGAGGAGTATGAGCATGATCGCTAGAAACACCAGGAGCTCAGCAAGGGTGAACCCTTCCTCGCCTCGTGATGTGCTCGCTCCCGTACCCAACAGCATCTCGCTTCTCCGTTTTCTTCTCGGGCCTCGTCAGGGGTCCACCAGCTCCCATCGTGGCGGCGTACCGGGCGATTCGTACCAGTCGTACTCGCCGTGCTTCACGCGGATACCGCCGTCGCTCCACGTCGCATCGGGCATGGTGAATATATTAGACCTGATCATTACGACCTTAGCGTCCCTGTCCGTTATTACCCCGTAGTCGTTCGTCCAGCTGCTGCCGTCGCCATAGACCTCCAGCGCGGTATCGTCATTGAGCGGGAAGCCCATCCCCTTTACCTCGAACAGCGCCCCCCGCGCCGTGGCGGCCTCGCTCCTCCTGGCGCCTGCAAGCGTGGTCGTGGTCTCCTCGCTCACGTCGTCGCTCACCCAGACGCCCACGCTCCAGTAGTACCTCTCTATACGCACCGCCTTCTGCGGGTCGTAGACGGGAAGCGTGATGGCGGGCCCCAGGGTTATATCGAAATCCCTCGTCAGGAAGGCCCCCTCCGAGTTGTAGACGAACAACTCCCAGCTCTTCTCGTTGTCGCAGTCGATGAGGTTGAGTTGGACCGGTATCTGCGTTTCGCCTCCGAGCGTGCAGCCGCCGGTGATGTCGTATATGACGCCGTCCTCGTTGCGGATCTCCACCCTGCGGGCATCGGAGAGGTTGGTGCCGGTGATGGTCGATGGTATGTCGTAGTAGTTCTCGAAGAACCCGCTTCCGGGATCAGGGCTGAAATCCTCTATCGTGGCCGGCCAGTCCCCCTCGATCGTATATGTGCCGCTCAGCGTGGATACGTGGCCCACCACCTCCGCCTGGGTGTTTATCACCTCGATGCGGTAGTCCCCGGGGGGTGCTTCGTTGATATCGAAGGTCGCCAGTATCACGCATCCGCTGTCGATATAGCCGTTGTTCGGAGCGGTTATCGAGGTGATGACGCCCGGGACGGTAACGGGGTTCTCCTCTACGTCCTGGACCAGCCTGACGCTGGCGCTCTCGAAATTGGGGATGTTGATGAAGCGTCCTCCCGTCACCCTCAGGTGCAGCGCTCCCCACTCCTTGTGCCCCGTCTTCGACATGGCTACCGGGCTGAAGGGGCCGTTGGGATCGTTCCCGTAGTCCGATATGATCGGCCTCGGGTACTCGCAGATGAAGCCGTTGTAAAGGTACGACGACACGATCTCCTGCCTGACCTTTACCGACCAGTACCCGATGGGCGCTTTGCCGCCCCAGGGGCTTCCGGGAGTCGAGTTGTAGAGCTTCACGGTCCCCTTGATCACGGTATCTGTACTGGTGACCTTGTTCACCGCCACCGTTACATCGTTGTAATCGGGCCTCGCCAGCTTGACCTCGAAATTCGGTGCGCCGGGGTCAAAACCCCAGCCCTCGATGGTGACGTTCGCGTCTCTTTCCGGCCAGTGCGCCGCCGCGTCGCTGCTGGTCCCCTGGATGGCCTCCGGGCCGTCAACCGTTATCCTCGATACCCCAAGGTTGTATATGGCCTCGGAAGCGGTGACGATGGCCTCCGCCTTGTGCTCCAGCACCTCGACCTCATCTCTCATCGCGTAGATGTTGACCTGGACTACGAGAAGGTTGATGCTCCTGTTGTCCTTGTCCTTGGGGCGGTCGTTCCCCACCTTCATGGGGCCCCAGGTGCTCTTCATCTCGCTGACCTGCGTCGCGTTGTCCTGGTAGCAGACCCTGACCCCCGCCCTGAAATCCTTGTTTCCCTCTATGCTCCCGTACGCATAAGCGGGGAGGGTGACCTCGGGAATGGCATCCCAGTCGGGCCCGGAACCGTTG
Organism: Actinomycetota bacterium; assembly: GCA_028697145.1. Classification (GTDB taxonomy): domain Bacteria; phylum Actinomycetota; class Geothermincolia; order Geothermincolales; family RBG-13-55-18; genus SURF-21. Next base: position 11,134 of record JAQVFR010000036.1, read on the forward strand.
GCGGGGTTGGCATACTGGGGATTTCTTTCACCCCAGAAATAGTCGTCTATGTCCATCTTTCCCATCTCGTCGTCGAAAGGAACGTAATAGGGCATGGACTTTATTCGTTCCATGATCGACTGCGCCAGTGCGACCGTTTTGTGCGCGCGGGAGGACGACATGATACCGGCGAAGGAGGTATCGAACATCCTCACGATGGGGATCAACGCGACCACGAGGATCATCCCTGCCACCAGTATCTCGGCCAGGGTGAATCCCCGCTGATCGCCTATGCCCCTTCGCGACCGCATCTTACTTGTCTCCTCCTCGCTCCTCGAGGCCCATATCCTCCAGCGGCTTTTTCCCGGTTGCCGTCAATCCACCGTGACCCTGCCCAGGGCGTCGATGGAAACGGTCCCCGTCTGGCTTCCGCTGCTCATGACGATGGAGGCCGGCGTGACCTGCATGAGCGTCCCTGTCGGCCTGAAGGTGACCTCCGCCCCCTCGCCGCTTATCTGAACGTTGCCTCCGATCTGGACGACCCGGCGACCTGACTCCTCCACCACGCTCTCGCTGGATACGGTGAGGTCCACGGGGGTCATCTCCCATTCGCCGTCCACCAGAACGTTGTGCATGAACTCGTAGCTGTTCGGATTATCGGCATTTCCAGCGGGATAGATGATCATGCTGTAGGTGACGTTCTCCTGCCGCGCCGCCGTCTTCGCGCGGAAGAGCGCGGCTTCCACCTGCTTCCTGGCGGCGTTCAGTTTGATGCCCCCGCTTATGTTGGATATGTTGAGCGCTGCCAGGGCCAGTATGATGCCCAGTATTATGATGACGATGGAAAGCTCGGTGAGCGTAAACCCTTCTTCCCGGCGTTTCTTGCCAGCTCTTCCCTTGGTGACTCGCCGTTCCATTGCTAGAGGCCTGCCCTTTCCTCTGTGGCTATTCCCATTCATCCCCAGTCAAAAAATACAAATGCCTTCATCTCATTCAATCCTTCTATCGGTAGATTCTACCCACGGCCTTTACCGACCTGCAAGAAAATACTATGTAAAGGATGTTACGTAATTGTTACACAGGCTTTATATGCTGTTTTTATATTCGTATCCCTGTCCGATAGAAAGAGATGGCAAACGGCCTTTACCGCGATATCTAATGCCCCTGCGGAGTCCTTCTCCTTCCTCTCGATATATCGCGGATTTGTCTACTTTTTACGGCAGCGACCCCGGAGGTTCTGCCCGGTAACGACTACCTGTCCTCGCCTCCCACAATCGCGGCAAGGGCGAGCAAGGCCAGCTCGTATCCCGCGGCACCCAATCCCGAGATGACCCCCCTCACCACCGGGGACACCACCGACCGGGAGCGCCATTCCTCCCGCGCGAATATGTTGGTGATGTGCACCTCTATCACCGGTAGGGACAGGGCGGCGACAGCGTCCCGCAGCGAATAACCGTAGTGGGTGAGAGCGCCCGGGTTTATGATCATGCCGCTGGCGATGGTGGCAACCTCCTGCACGTGATCGACGAGCGCCCCCTCGTGGTTGCTCTGGAAGAAGTCTAGCTCCAGTCCCATGTCGAGCGCTATTTTCTCCAGCCTTCCCCTGATCTCCTGCCAGGTCTCGGTCCCGTACACCTCCGGTTCCCTGCCGCCCAGCATGTTCAGGTTGGGCCCGTTTACAACCGCGATCACGGCCATGGTTCCCCACTCCTTATATCCTCGACGATATCCTCGACGGCCTCGTTCACGAGTTCACGCGGCACATCCTCCACGAGGCGGGGCGCTTGCGGGCCTTCCAGCAGCACGAAGCGCTCGCCCTTTCCCCTCTTCTTGTCGGACCGCATGTATACAAGCAATTCCTCCGCATCGACCTCCACCCTCAACGGCATCGCGGCCAGCAGTGGCGCGAGCAGCCTGCGATGGACATCATAAAGGCCGCCTTGCGCCAAGCCCATCGATTCCGAAAGGCGGGCCGCCATCATCATCCCCACGGCCACCGCTTCCCCGTGGAGCAGCGTGCCGAATCCCGCGGCGGATTCGAGGGCGTGCCCGAAGGTATGTCCGTAATTCAGCATGGCCCTGACGCCGCCCACGTCGCGCTCGTCCTCCCCCACCACGCGCGCCTTGTGAACCGCGCATGCGGCGATAATGTCCTCCAGGCCTGCCGCGCCAGGTTCCCGCCTCCCCGACCATGTCTCCACCTCCGCGAGCAGCGCCTCGTCGTAGAGGAAACCATACTTAGCGACCTCCGCCATGCCGCTGCGCATCTCCCTCGCCGGCAGGGTCTGCAGGACGCCCGTATCGCTGAACACGGCAAGGGGCTGGTGGAAGGCGCCCACGGCGTTCTTGGCCCCGGGGAGGTCCACGCCCACCTTTCCCCCGATGCTCGAGTCCACCATGGCCATGAGCGTCGTCGGTACCTGGATGCAGCCGATGCCGCGCATATAGGTGGCCGCGATGAATCCAGCCGTATCGCCCACCACTCCTCCCCCGAAGGAGATCAGCACATCCTCCCTGTTTATCCCGGCTTCGAGCAGAGCGACGTAACCGGCCTCAACCGTGCGCAGGTTTTTGTGCTCTTCTCCCTGCGAAAACAGGAACCTCGCCACGCTCCCCGCGGCGCCCAGCGCCTCCCCCAGGGCCGCTAGCATGCGCTCGCCGTGTACGGCGAAGATCGTGGGGTGGCTGACCAGCGCCACCGTCCGCGGGCGCAGGCGCCTTATCTCCTCTACGAATTTCCCTTCATAGAGACCGTCGCCTACGTAGACCGGGTACCTTCCCCCCGCCGTCTCGACTCGGACTTCCTCCATCTCGCGGCTATCTCCTTCGCCAGTTCTCGCGTGCTCACCTCGTTGGCGTCTACGATCTCGTGCGCTGCCCGCCGGTAAAGGCGCGCGCGCTCACGCATAAGCCTTGGTACCGCCGTCTCGAGCCCTTCGTCGGAGAGAAGCGGCCGGCCGGAGCTCCCCCGCAATCGCTCCATGGCGGTGCTCTCCGAGATATCCAGCAGGAAGACGCGGCATCTGCGGCGCAGCATCTCCACGTTCTCCTCCCGCGTCACCACACCGCCGCCGCAGGACAGGACCATCCCGCCCGAGGCGAGCTGTTCGGTGAGGGCGTCACGCTCACGCCGCCTGAACCCGTCCTCGCCTTCCCGCGTGAAGATGGTATCGATGCTCATGCCCGCTTCGCGGGCGATTACCCCGTCCAGGTCCACGAATTCCATGCCCAGCTCCTCAGCCAGCAGTTCCCCGACGGCGCTCTTACCGGCGCCCATGAAGCCGATAAGCGCGATGCAATCCCCCTCTTTTACCATCGCCTCGTCGCCGCTTGTGCGCCGCGGCCTCTTCCCCCCATTCAGAATCCCGCCTGCCTCGTCTCGAGTTCCCCGAAGCGTTCCCGTATCTCGTACATGCTGTCTCCGCCCGTTTTCTCGATCAGCGCCTGCGCGAGGACAAAGGCCACGCTCGACTCGGCTACTATCGCCGCCGCGGGAACGGCGCACACGTCCGCGCGCTCCACCGTGGCCTTCACCTTCTCCTTGCTCACGATGTCCACGGTATCGCGAGGCCTGGCCGTGGTCGGAATGGGCTTCATCGCCGCGCGCAACACCAGGGGCTCTCCGTTGCTCATGCCTCCCTCTATCCCTCCAGCATGGTTGCTGAGACGGTAGAACCCCCTCGCTGGCTCGTGTTCTATGACGTCGAACGCTTGCGAGCCCCTCTTCCTCGCGGCCTCGAACCCGTCTCCTATCTCGACGCCCTTAACGGCCTGTATGCTCATGACCGCGGCCGCCAAGCGGGCGTCGAGCCGCCGGTCCCAGTGCGCATGGCTGCCGAGCCCCGCCGGAAGCCCGAACGCCACCACCTCGAAGACGCCGCCCAGGGAATCCCCCTCCTCCCGCGCCGCGTCGACCGCCCTGACCATCCGCCTTGAGGCCCCGCGGTCGAGGCAACGCATCTCGTCATCGTCAGCCCGCATGACCTCCTCCAGGGTGGGAAAGACTCCCCCCGCTTCCGCCTTCTCCCCCCCGACCTCCAGCACGTGGGAGCACACCGTTATGCCCACTTCGCCCAGGAGGGCTTTGCACACGGCACCGACGCATACCCTCGCCACCGTCTCCCGCGCCGAGGCCCTCTCCAGCACGTCCCTGAGATCGTGCGTGCCGTATTTCATGGCTCCGGCCAGGTCGGCATGGCCCGGCCTGGGGGCGGTCATGGGGGCTATCGTCTTCTCCCCCTCTACGGACATGATATCCTGCCATTTCTCGTATTCGACGTTCCGCACCAGCAAGGACAGGGGGCTTCCCAGCGTCTTCCCCGCCCTTACCCCGCTGAGAATCTCGACGCGGTCCGCCTCCAGCCGCATACGCGCTCCCCTGCCGTGTCCAAGCCTTCTTCTTGCCAGCTCGGACTCTACCCGCTCCGCGCGCAGGGAAAGGCCGTGTGGCAGGCCTTCCACGATGGTCACCATCCCCCTGCCGTGCGATTCTCCCGCGTCGAGGAACCTCAGCATAATCCTCCCGTCATCATTCATCTCGATGGCCCGCCTGTGCCCGCCGCCTCAGACGGCATCCGCTCCCGGCATCCCCTCAAACATGCAGCGGGGATGCTCTCCGCCCGACTCCCGGTAAAATCGAAAAGGGGGCGGCCCGTGCCGCCCCCCTGTCCCTTCAGCAACCTAGATCTTTCTGAGCTGGTTCACTTTCAGCTCGTATATCTCGTCCCCGCAGAGCACGGTGACCGTCTGCTCGTCCTTTATCTCCTGCACCCTGAAGACCTCTGCGAAATCGCTTCCCGCCTTCAGCTTATCATAGCTGCCGTCGTTCACCTTGATATCCGCGTACCTGATACCCCTGATCTCGTAGACGCCCTTGACGAGGACGACCCTCTGGGGGACGCTGGTGGTCACGGGCAGCTTGCTGGGGGGCGCCGAGGTGGGCGCGCCGGTGGCCGTTCCCTGCTCCGCGGCCTCGTAATCGGGGAAGCCCAGCATCTGCCATTCCTTGCTCGCCAGGGTGCCGTCGGAATTCCTCAGGTTCGCGACCTCTCCCATGAGGGGGTAGAAGGGATCGTTGAGCACCCACACCTCCACGTAGGGTATCTCCCCCAACTGCTGGTCCATCTCCTCCATGTGGATCTGGAACTTCTGCTCCACCACCCTGTTCGCCAGTCCGTCCGAATCTATGTCTACCTCCGCCTTGTCCTGCAGCATGGCCTGGGAGAGCATCGCTCCGTCTCCGGCGGATGCTCCCGGCCTCGCGGCCATCACCAGGACCGTCATCACCACCAGGGCGACGGCCATTCCCATCAACAGCCTTACCTGCCCCCTGGACAACATGTTCTGGGCGGTATCCGTCTCACCCTTAACGGTATCTCTCATTGAGCGGTTCTCCATATGCTCGCGCGTTTTTCCAGTTCTCATGCTCTCACACCTGCCTCTCAACCCGCGGTAGACTGCACCAGGCCTTCGATCCCCTGGTTAGTGGTGAAGAATGCCCGGAAATCCACCCGGATCTGTAGGTAAGGTAGCCCGCCGTCACTCGCCGCGATATCCAGGAATACCACCTTCACCGAACGCGGCAGCCGCTCGATGCGGTTGAAGAACTCGACCAGGTTGAAATAGCGGCCGTGGAACACGGTCTCGCAGGTGACGGTATAGTAACTGCCCGCGGACACCGGCACTTTCGGCGTTATCGAGAAGAAGTCCAGCCCGGCCTCCTCCGCGGCGTAGTCTATCTGCTGGATGATGTCGGCCAACTCCACGTCCTGGGGTATGCGCTCCAGCAGCACGTTCAGCTGTCTCTGGAACTGTTCCGGATCCTTCTCGAGCTGCCTCAACTGGTTGAGGCGGTTCTGCTCGGACTGTATGCTGCTCTCCGTTTTCTTTATCTCGTCCTCGACTTCCCCTACCTTGTTCCTCTGCGGGAATACGACGAGGAAGAGCCCGAGGACCAGGATGATTATGCACACGAGCGCGCCCACCAGCAGCCACAGGCCCGAGCTTGCCCTGATCTTCATTGTCCCTCACCTCCCGCCTCTTCCGCGGGTTGCGTGGCCTCGGCGCCCTCCGCAGCACCGGATTCGGTGCCGCCCCAGATGGCCAGGTCGGGATTCCATCTGGCGTTTATCACGAAGTTGATGCCCCAGTCGTTGTAGGTTTCCTCCGTTATCTCGCCTGTCTCGGGGTTCACGACCTGCCTGGGCTCGCTGATGGTCGCCTGGGTCGATTTCTCTATCCAGAGGTCGGTCCATTCCTCCATGTTGTGAAGCCTCACGAAGAACTCGGCCACCTTGGGGTGGCCCCTGAAATAGTAGTAATACGGGTAGGCGTCGAGGAATCCCCTGGCCTTGAAATCGCTCGCCCTGGGGAGCCACGTCTGCACGCACAGCCAGGCCGGCGTCGCGTAACCCTCCATGGTGATATCCGCCGCGGCCGCGGTGTTTGCAGCCGTAACCTGGGCCGATCCACCGGCAATGGCCTCGAGCGGCTGTGCGTTAATGGTCATGCGGACCAGCCAGATCGCCGGCGCCCTCGGATTAGAGGCGGTGGCCAGCCCCTCGGGCACATACATGGCCAGGTCGTTTAGCATCTGCGCCCAGGCCACCCTCCCGGCGTTCGCCTGCTTGTAAAGGTCCTCGAGGGCCTGCATCTCCTGTTGCTGTGCCTCGTACTTCTCCATCGGCTTCGTCTGTTTCTGCAGGTCCGCCAGTTCCTGCTTCCTCTCGTCGAGCGTTTCCTGCTTGCCCGATTTCTGCGCGTTGAACAGCAGGAAAAGGCCCACGATTATCGCCACGGTGACCAGTCCCATGAGGATGAACCAGGGGGCGAGGTGAGGCCTTTCTGCCTTTTCCCTGATCTCAGGCGGTAAGAGGTTTATCCTGGTCATTCCACCACCTCCCGCAACGCCAGGCCGACACTTACCGCAACGGCGGGCTCGATCTCGGCCAGCTCCTCGGCGGTATATGGCAACCTGCCCAGCTGCACGTTCTGCAACGGCCTCCCCAGTTCCACCGGAAGCCTGAGGCCCCGGTTCATCTCCTGCATGAGGTTGACCGTCGCGGAGCCGCTTCCCGAGAGTACCACCTTGCTGAAGGTCCTCTCCTGGGTCTGGGCGATATAGTAGTCGATGGACCTCCTGATCTCTCCCACGAAGTTGAAGATCTCCTGCTGCAGGACCTTATCGGCCTCCTCGTTCGCCTGCCTTCCGCGCCTCAACGCGTCGGCCTCCTCCCAATCGATATCCAGTCGGTTCACGATCGCCCGCACGAAATCGTCCCCCCCGCGCAGCAGGAACCTGGCGAAACGCGGCACGTTGTCCTTGAGGATGGCGATATTGGTCATGCCGGCTCCCACGTTGATCAGGCATATCGCCTCGCCCTCCTCGTAGCCTCCCTGCAGCACTCCGAGGGGGATCAGCGAACGCGCCAGCGCGAATGCCTTGAGGTCGATGGCCGCAAGGGTCAGCCCCGCGGACTTGAGGACCTCTATGAAGCTCTGGATCATGTCCTTGTGCGCCGCCACCAGCAGAACGGTGAGCATGCGCTCCTCGTCGGCGGTCATGAACTCCTCGATGATATCGAAGTCGAGGATGGCGTCCTCGATGGGGATCGGGATGAACTCCTGCACCTGGAAACGCAGGGCGTTGTCCAGTTCCTCCTTCTCCATGTACGGAAGCTCTATGGGACGCACGATGACCCGCTGGTTGGCGATCCCCAGGATAACCGACTTCCCCTTTATGCCGGTCTTGGCCCACAGCTCCTTCAGCGACTCGGCGAGGGCTACCCCGTCCTCCACCTCGCCGTCCCGTATCACCCCGTCGGGCATGCGCACGATGCCCAGGTTGGAGAGCGCCGGCTCTCCCTTACCCACGGTGACCTCGGCGACTTTAACCGAGTTTGTGCTTATGTCCAATCCCAGCGATGCTGCAACCTTTTTAGGACTCATTTGCTACCCCCGATCCAGCCCTCTATCTTTGCGAACCCCTGGAAAGGTAATCATTGACGTCGCTCTCCTTGATACGATAGTTCTTCCCGACCCTGATGGCGGGTATCTGCCCGCTTTTCACCAGGCGGTAGACCGTCATGTTGGATACCCTCAAGATATTGGCGACTTCATTGACCGTCAACAGTTTGTTGCTGAACCTGTCCCCTAACACTTATCCTCCAGTCAGCGACTTCATTCAACCCTTGACCCTCTTTGACAATACCCAACTTCATGGGTCAATATACTTCATCGCCAACATCCTCAACCAACTTTAGCATCATTTGATTTATTGCACACTCTAATCAGATTCTATGTTTACCTAATTTTAGTTGTCAATAATATACACGCTTAACAGCGTTCCCAGCCTGCGCGTTTCCGAGCGAGCGTGCACCGGGCAAACCTCCATCGCATCACTCCTTCGCATCTCGTCGTCTCTCAAGCCGCTCCTGCAACAGCAAGGGCACGGCAACAATGCCGCGCCCTGTCCTCTCGATTCCCACTCGGGCCTTTCGGGATATCGCCGTCAATCCCTACGCAGCCTTCCGGCTTGCCGTCGTTATTCGGTAAACTGGGTTATTAGTGAGAAAATCGGCATGTAAAGAGCGATGACGATGGTCCCAACTACAACTCCAAGGCCCACGATCATGAGGGGTTCAAGGAGAGAGGTCAGGGCCTCTACCGTCGCAGCGATCTCGGAATCGTAGAAATCCGAGACCTTGTTCAACATGGTGTCCAGCGCCCCCGTCTCCTCGCCGATGGCCAGCATCTGCGTCACCATGGGAGGGAAGAGGGGGCTCTGCCCCAGGGGCCTGGCTATGGAATCGCCCTCTTTGACCCCGGCCCGCACGCTATCCACGGCGTCCGCCACCAGGACGTTGCCCACGGTATTGGAGGTTATCTCCAGGGCCTGCAGGATGGGAACGCCGCTCGCCACCAGGGTGCCCAGGGTGCGCGAGAAACGCGAGAGGGACATCTTGTGGAAAAGCGACCCGAACACCGGCAGCCTCAGCTTCAGCGCATCGAGCTTCCTGCGGCCGTTGGGCGTCTTCAGCCAGCGGCGCAGGAAAACGATGCCCACGATGAGCGCGATCACGAGGATCGCGCCCTTCCAGCTGACCAGGAAGTGGCTGACAGTGATGATGATCTTGGTCAGGAAGGGCAGGTTCGCGCCCATGTCGCTGAACATCCTCTCGAAGGTGGGCACGACGAAAATGAGCATGACCACCAGCAGCAGAACCGAGATCCCCAGCATGGCTATGGGATAGGTCATGGCTGATTTGATGCGTCGCCGGATCTCGTCCTCGCTCTCCAGGGTGTTCGCCACGCGCAGCAGCACGTCATCGAGGACGCCGCCGATCTCGCCGGCCTTTACCATGCTCGAATACAGTTCCTTGAACGTATCCGGGTGCTTGGCGAGGGCTTCCGAGAGGGAGCGGCCCATCTCCACCTCGTGCTGCACGTCTGTAATGATCTCGGTGAGTGCCGGGCTCTCGGTCTGTTCGGCGAGGATGTTCAGGCATTTCACCAGGGGAAGTCCCGCGTTAATCATGGTCGCGAACTGGCGGGTGAAAACGGTTATGTCCTTCTGCTTCACCTTGGGTTTGAAGATGTGCAGCTCTTTCTTGGTAAGGGATGCCTTTTCCTCCTCGACCCCGATGATGAAATACCCCATCTCCCGCAGCCGCTGCGAGACCGAGGCTTCGTTCTCGGCCTCGAGTTTTCCGGAGATGATCTTCCCCTGCCGGTCCCTCACCCGGTAGGAATATGTCTGAGCCACCCCTAGGTCTCCTTTTCTCCGGCTTCTACCTGACGCTTCAGGGCCCGTCCTCGATGTTCTGCCCCTTAGCCCGGATGCAAAGCAAGTGACATCTTTGAGCTAAACGTTTTTGCATCAAGAACGAGCGCCTTTTAATATATCGTTCGATACCGTCCATTCCTTAAACCCATTTCTCCCCGCCTGAAACTGAGTTCTCGACGGGGGGCGTGAACACCTTCTCTGTGCGCGCATCCCGCGTCCCGTTCTTCAAACGCATCTACGCCTCAGCCGATGAGCCTCACCATCTCGTCGCGGTTGCTGCAGCGTCCCATGGCCACCTCGTGCGATATCAAGCCGCGTTTGTACAGAGCGGCGATGGAATGGTCCATGGTCTGCATCTTGTACTGGCCGCCCGCCTGCATGGAGGAATAGATCTGATGCGCCTTCGCCTCTCGGATGAGGTTGCGTATGGCCGAGGTGGCCACCATGACCTCCACCGCCGGGATGCGGGCCTGTCCATCCTTGGTGGGAAGAAGCTGCTGGGTGACGATGGCCTGGATGGTGCTGGCCAGCTGCATGCGGACCTGCTGCTGCTGGTAGGTGGGGAAGACGTCGATGATGCGGTCGACGGTCTGCGGCGCGTCCTGGGTATGCAGGGTCGCGAAGACGAGGTGGCCGGTCTCCGCCGCCGTAAGCGCCGTGGAGATGGTCTCCAGGTCTCGCATCTCGCCCACCAGGATCACATCGGGGTCCTGGCGCAGCACGTACTTGAGCGCGTTGGAGAAGGAGTGGGTGTCTCCTCCGACCTCCCTCTGGTTGACGATGCATTTCTTGTGCACGTGCAGGAATTCGATGGGATCCTCCACGGTGATGATATGCAGGTTGCGCGTCTCGTTGATGATATTGATCATGGCCGCGAGCGACGTCGACTTCCCCTGGCCGGTCGGCCCGGTCACGAGGATAAAGCCGCGCGGCAGCATGCAGAATTCCTGGATCACCTGGGGGAGGTGCAGTTCCTCCAGGGTCTTGATGCGGTACGGGATGATGCGGAAAGCCGCACCGATGCTGTTCCTCTGAAAGTACGCGTTCACCCTGAAACGCGCGCTCCCCGGCACCGAGTAGGAGAGGTCGTACTCCAGGTTGCTCTCCAACTGTTCCCTCTGCCTCGCGGTGAGTATGCTGTAGACCATGTCCCTGGTGTCGTTGGAGGTCAGGCGGGAATACTCCTCCAGGCGCACCAGGACCCCGTTGATGCGCATGACCGGAGGGGCGCCCACCGTGAGGTGAAGATCGGAAGCCCCCCTCACCAGGACTTCCTCCAGCAACTCGTTGATATCAAACTTTCCAGCCAAGGCCGTTCCTCCTCTCGGAACCTTCATGGCCTTCCGGCCATACCGTCAACGCGCCTGTCGGGCCTATCCTCCTGCCCCATCACAGGGACGCGTCTTCCACCGTCAATCCTGATGTCCCCCGCCCGTATTTCTCTCCCTATATCGGTTTTTAGCGGGATTTCTTTCACCCCGAAGTCGGTGAGCGGCCCTACATGATGACCCTCAGCACCTCCTCTATGGAGGTCATGCCGCTCCTGACCTTGATGAAGCCCTCCTCCCGCATGGTTCTCATCCCCTCCGCCCTCGCCGCCGCGGCGATCTCTACATGGGGGGCGTTCCTGGCCACCAGGTGTTCGATGGCCTCAGATACCTCCAACACCTCGTAGATGCCGATCCTGCCCTTGAACCCCGTGTTGTTGCACGCGGGACAGCCCCTGGGGTGGTAAAGGACCTTCCCGCCGTTATCCCAGTTGAAACCGACCCCTTCCAGGAACTCCGGGTCGGGCTCATAAGCCTCCTTGCAGCGGTCGCAGAGCCTGCGGGCAAGCCTCTGCGAGCTCACGCAGTCCACCGCTGATGCGATGAGGAAAGGCTCGATCCCCATCTCCAGCAGGCGCGTGAGGGCGCTGGGGGCATCGTTGGTGTGCAGCGTGGACAGCACGAGGTGGCCGGTCAAGGCCGATTCGATCGCGATCTGCGCGGACTCCGGGTCGCGGATCTCTCCGATCATCACGATGTCGGGGTCGCACCTGAGGATGGAGCGCAGCGCGGCGCTGAAGGTCAGTCCCGCCTTGTAATGCACCTGCACCTGGTTGATGAGGGGAAGGCGGTATTCCACGGGATCTTCCACGGTGATGATATTATGCTTGATATTGTTGAGCACGTTGAGGGTGGCATAAAGGGTCGTGGTCTTGCCGCTGCCGGTAGGCCCGGTGACCATGATCGTGCCGTAGGGCTTGCGGAAGCTGCGCGAGTAAACTTCCAGGATATCCTCGCTGAACCCCAGCTCCTCCAGGCTCATGAGGGAAGCGCTCTTATCGAGTATGCGCAACACCACCTTCTCTCCGTGGATGGTGGGCAGGGAAGCCACGCGCAAGTCGATGGGCTTGCCCCTGATATCCACCGATGCCCTGCCGTCCTGGGGGACGCGCTTTTCGGCGATGTTCATGTCCGCCATGACCTTGATCCTGGCCACGACGCCGGGGTGGAGCTGCTTCGGGTTCCTCCTGATCTCGTGCAGCACACCGTCGATGCGGAATCGCACTCGCACGTCGTTCTCCATGGGCTCGATGTGCACGTCGCTGGCGCGGTCGTTTACGGCCTCGGAGATGAGCAGGTTCACATACTTGACGATGGGCGCGTTATCCATCTCCGCCTCATCGGAGGCATCCTCGCCGTCCATCTTGAGATCATCGCTGGAGAAGTCGATCTCCGTGTCAGACTGGCAGTAGCGGCTGATGGCCGCCATGATATCCTCTTTCGTGGCCACCATCGGCTCGATCTGCATACCGGTCATGATGCGGATGTCGTCCAGGGCAAAGACGTTGGCGGGATCCGCCATGGCCACGATGAGGCGATCTCCGTTGAAACCTACGGGTATCAGGCTGTAGCGCCTGGCGATCTCCGCATCCACCAGGGAGCAGGCGCTTATGTCTACGTCGAAATTTGACAGATCAGCGTATTTCAGCCCTATCTGCCGGGCAAGGATAGAGGTAAGGGCTCCCTCGCTGACCATTTTCATGTCGATGAGCACCCTGCCCAGCGACTCTCCCGTCTCGCCCTGACGCTCCAGCGCCTGCTGCAGCTGCTCCTCGGTGATGATGCGGTTTCTGATGAGCAGCTGTCCCAGTTTCTCTTTCTTCGGCTTTTGCATTACCTCGCACCCCTGTTCCACCTATGCGGACAAAGCGGCGTGATAGGCTCTCCTCATCTCCTGCAGCGGTGCCGGCTTCCCGGTCCACAGCCTGAAGGAGGCGGCTGCCTGGTGAACAAGCATGCCCTCCCCGTCGGCCGTGCTGGCTTCCCGGGCGGATGCCTCCGCCAGAAAGACTGTATCACCCTTCGCGTAATTGAGGTCGATGGCCCATTTCCCGGCAGCAAAACCCCCGTAATCGAGGGGGAGTTGTCCTGCCTCCGCCAGGGGAGTGCAGTTCACCGCCACGTCGCACTCCCGCAATACCTGTGAGCCCTCCAGGTCGAACGCTCTTACTGATATCTCGGTTGCGGGGGTTGCCCTCTTTAACAAGCCCGCCAATTCCGCGGCCCTCTCCCTCGACCGGTTCATGACGAATATGCGGGCAGCGCCCTCCCCAGCCAGAGCGAGGGCGACCGCGCGCGCCGCGCCACCCGCCCCTATCAGCAGGACCGAAGACCCCGCCACCGGCACACCGGCCTCTCCCAGAAACGACCTGAATCCCTCGACGTCGGTATTGTGGCCGATCATGGCGCCGCCTGCGCAAACCACTGTATTCACCGCTCCGAGGATTCCGCTCGGTTCGATCAGCTCGTCCACGAAGCTCACCGCCTCTACCTTATGGGGTATGGTGACGTTGAAGCCCCTGAATCCCGCCGCGCAAACTCCGCGCAATGCCGTTCCCAGCTCTTGTCTTGATACCCGAAGCGGCACGTAAACCCAGTTCATCCTGAGAGTGGAAAAAGCGGCGTTATGGAGCGCCGGCGAGAGGGTGTATGCGATATCGTACCCGACGATGCCCACCAGCTGTGTCTCACCATTAATATCCATGCCGAGCCTCCGGGTCCACACACCCCCCATCGAACGAGCATGTCCGTTCACAGGCCCTTCGAGAAACCTGCGCCGAACCGGCATGCTTTGTGGGGAGGGATTTACTTGTCGAGGGTTTTGAGGATATCGTACAGCAGGCCTAGGAGCACTTTCTTCACGTCCTCCTTCTCCATGGCGTTGCAGGGTATTATCTGTGTATCGCCGTCGATGTTGAGTTCCTGCCGAATCCTCTCGATGGCTTGCGCGTCGCCTTCATCGCCAATCCTGGTCGCGCCGACAACGAACGGCGCATCGGACAGGGTGGCAAAGAACTCAAGGATGCGCTTGCCCTCCGCGTATGTATCTGGTCGGCTTGCGTCGAGCATCAGGATATACCCCAGCATACCCTCGGACAATATCTGCCACATGAAATCGAAGCGCTCCTGGCCCGGCGTTCCAAACAAATACAGCACGATATCCTTGGAGATGGTGATCCTTCCGAAGTCCATCGCGACGGTGGTCTCGGCTTTTACCCTGCGCGTGGAGTCCGAAATAGCCCTTTCCGTCGAGACGATGGAAATCTCGCTTATACTCTTGATGAAAGTCGTCTTTCCCGCGCTAAAGGGCCCCGTGACTACGATTTTGAAGGATCGCAACTGGCCATCCACCCCTTACAGTCTCTTAATGCCGTCGATGATACGCATGATGATGCTCTTCGTTACGGCCTTATCCCGCTTTACCTTGGGAACCGGCTTACCCCTATCTAATTCCTCCACTTCCTCTTCTTCTCCTTTCGGTTTAACCGGTATCTTTATCTTCTTTGTCGGCTGCGGCGTGGATACTCCCGTAAGCTCGGCCAATTCTCTTTCTAAGGAGTAGGCTCCCACGTCGAAATCCTGCGTCTCTTCCAGGGCGTCCTCTACCCTGTCCGCCGCCTCGTAAGCGGGCGCGGAGGCAACTGGAGCATCGAACTGCGAGGGCTCGAAAGCTGCTGGCGGCCGCTGCTCCGGGGCCACCGTCGGCACGGTTGCGGCGGGTTGCTCGGGCACGGCGGGCTCCACGTATTCGGGAGCGGGTGCCTGGGCCGCCTCCGGCACGGCGAACTCCGCTTCGGGCGCTGCGGGCTCCGGCATGGCTTGCTCCGGGGCCACCGTCGGCACGGTTGCGGCGGGTTGCTCGGGCACGGCGGGCTCCACGTATTCGGGAGCGGGTGCTTGGGCCGCCTCCGGCACGGCCTCGGGGCTTTCCGCCAGCCTCTCGAGCAATTCGATGGGCTCGGGCGATTCCCGGGCGGGCTCCGGCACGGCGAACTCCGCTTCGGGCGCTGCCGCCTCCGGCATGGCCTCGGGGCTTTTCGCCAGCCTCTCGAGCAATTCGATGGGCTCGGGCGATTCCCGGGCGGGCTCCGGCACGGCGAACTCCGCTTCGGGCGCTGCGGGCTCCGGCATGGCCTCGGGGCTTTCCGCCAGCATCTCAATGATATCGAACGTGCTGCGCGATTCCTCGAGCGCCTCCGGCACCTGGGCATCTATCGTCTCGCCGGCCGGTCCTTCCATGGTCTCCGGCTCCAGCTGCGCGGTTCCGCCATCGGATGGAACCTCCGTCTCCGCCCCGAAGACCTTCTCCAGCTCCTCCAGCGATGCCGGCATATCGTCTTGCGCGGGCAACGCCTCCCCTGCGAGCTCTTCCTCCTCATAAGCTTCAAGGATCTCTTTTTCCAGCCCGGATATCTCATCCGCAAGGTCCTGCGGCAGGGCTTCGTCGGCAAGGATCTCCTCCTCCAGCGCCGCAATCTCCTCCTCGAGCTCCGCGATATCCAGGGCGGGAACACCCTGTTCTGCTTCCAGTATCTCCTTTTCGAGATCCTCTATCTCGTCGCTGAAAAGATCCCCTCTGCGCTCTCCAATAGCATTCTCGGACTTAGGCACCACCTCGCCGATATCGAAGAAGGTCTCCGCAGGTTCTCCCGGCTGCAGCCCCGGCTCCTCGGGCAACGGCAATGCGTCCTCCACAAGCAGGGCTTTCTCGGATGACGGCAAATCCTCCAGCATTACGCTTTCCAGGATATCCGCGGCGGATGCATCGGTGTAAAAGTCCACGCCGACGGCGTAAGCCGGTTCCTCTTTCCTCGGCTCCGTCTCCTCAGCGTGCGATATTCCACCCGCAGCAAGGTATTCCTCCCCCGCTCTTTCGGGAATATCCTCGAGCATCACGCTCTCCAGGATGGCAGCGGCCGAGGGGTCGTCGGGCCCCCTGCCGTCATCACCGGCTAAACCGGGCTCTTCCTCGAGGGACGTACGGGAGACCTGTGCGCCCCCTACACTGCCATCGCTCCCCTCGAGCTGTTCGAATATCTCGTCCAGGCTCGCCCCCATCGCAGGCTCCGGGTATGCCGACGCCACCGCTCTTCCCTCCGTCTCGGCCTCAACGCCGCCTCCAGGGGGGTCGCCCGGCATTGTCTCTTCGTCGATTCCGGTCCCATCTGCGGTGGCGCCCGCCACATGCCTTTCTTCAATCTTCGATTCCGTTTCCGTTGCCGCCAGGTGGCTCTTCCACTCCTCGGGTATCTCCTCCGGTTCCCGCTCCGCTCTCTCCTTTTCGGCCAGGCTCTCCATCTTGCCGTATTTCTTCTCGAGATATGCCCGCTTCGCCGCCCTTGCCTCGACGCTCTCCTTCGTCATCTTCTCGAAGCGGTAATGAGGGGCGCGCTCCGGAGGGAGCGCCTCCTTTTCTCCCTCGGCCTCGTCCAGGCCCAGACCCTCCGGAAGAAGTGAACTTATCTTCTTTTTGAGCTCCTCCAGCTCGGCCTCTTTGCTGTCTATTTCCAGGACCTGCTCGGCCTCCATGGACTCCTCGATGGCGGCTTCTTTCATCTCGAGGATGTGCTCCTCCTCTTTTTTCTTCTCTTCCTCGAGGACTTTCTGCGCACCCAGCGGCAGCTCCGCTTCCGGCAATATTTCCTTTTGCGATATCTCCCGCTCCCCTTCGGCCGCCGGTGCCGCGACCTCTTGTTCCTCCGCACCGTCTGCCGCTTCCTCCGTTACCTCGACCTCCAGCGCGGCGGTAACTACCTCCTCGACAAGTATGTCTCCCTCCGAATCATCGCCTATCTCGATCTCTACGGCCTCCGCCTCGCCTGAATCGGCCGCTGCCTCCACCGCCTCCACCGAACTTGCGGAAACCATCGCCACCTGCTCGATATCTTCCGTAACTTCCAGCGCTTCATCGCTGATTACGGGCTCCTCCTCCACTGCGAGTCCCGTTTCCACCAACCCGGTCACCGGCACCGGCGCCGCCGCCTCAACCTCTTTCTCCTCTTCGCCACCGGTCTCGGGGGGAGCCGTCTCGATCTCTCCTTGCGCATCCGCCTCCAGGCGTTCGAACACCTCGCCCAGGGCGTCCGCGACCTCCCATGGTTCCTCCTCGTAGGCGGCCTGGGCGGCCTCTTTCGCGGCAGGCTCCACCGTTTTCGGCTCCGTGATAATCTCTTCCGCCGGCTCTTCCGCCTCGGATGCGAAGTCGGGGATCTCCACGAAAGCTGGCGCTGCTTCGCCTACCTCCTCCTCGACTTTCTCCAGTTCCTCCGCCAGCCGCTCCAGCCTCAGATCCGCTTCCTGCTCCTCCGAGGCCGGGGTGATGTTCTCCAACAGCCCGGAACCGATAAGTCCGTAGAGGATCTTGCAGGTGTGCAGGGTGCTCATTCCCGTGAGCTCTACGATCTGCCTGACCGTCTTTTCGCCGTCGATATGTGTGAGGACCATCCATTCCTCGGGCGTCAGGCTTATCTGCGCGGCCTCTCTGCCCTGCATGGAGGTCATCTTGAAGATCACGTTCAGGTTGGGTATCTTCTTCTCGATGCGGTTCCACTCGTCCAGCCGCCGCGATCCCTCCATGATCAGCTCCTCGGTGCTGATGGAGAGGCCGATGTCCTCCTCCGGAAAAACGACCCCCGGCTGGAAATCGAAATCGCCGTCCGTCCACCGCAGCATCTCGAAGACGGCGTCCTGTATCTGTTCTTCTACGAACACCTCCAACTGTTCTTTGGTAATATATCCCATGCGGATGAGGAGCTGCCCCAGCCGCTGGCCCCGGGCCGTGGTCTTCTGCAGTTCCAGCGCCTCGTCTACCTGTGCCTTCGAGACGATTCCAGCGTTAAGGAGCTTGAGGCCGAGCGATTGCCGTTTCCAGTTGGTGGTGGCGAAAAATACCTCGCCGTTACGAAAGCAGATATAACCCCTGGCTTGCCCGCGGGTAAGGTTGAGCGTCCCGTTCTTCTTGCCGAAATTCAGCAACTGGAACAGGTCGGGAATGCTGAAATCCTTCAGGCTTCCTTTCAGGGCCATATGATCACATCACCCGCCGCGAGCGCATCCGCCGGGAGGAAGCACGCGCCGCGCTTCGTCCCGCATTTGCCCTCGTATGCTATGCTTCCGTTCCGTTCCCCCACGCCACGCTCCTTCAACGGTCCTGGCCGCGCCCGGGCCGTTTGGCCAGGTGCAAACGCGCCATGCCCCTTTCAATCATATTCGATGCGGAATTCCACCTTAATGATCTCGGCGATCTTTTTTGCCGCGCCCTTGACGTCGTATAAGACCAGTCCGAGCTTGCTCCCCTTGCGGACCAGCGCGGTCAGTACCGCGTCCTCCCCGGCGGCCATAAGAAAAACGTATCCGGAATTGCCCTCCACGAACACCTGCGCCAACTCCCCTCTCCCCAACTCCTCTGATGTCCTCTCCCCCAGGCTGAGGAGGGCGGCAGACATGGCGCCAAGCCTGTCCTCCTCGAGGGTATTGGGCAGGACCGATGCCATTACCAGGCCGTCCATGCTGACGACAGCCGCGGCATCGACCTCGGCAGATCTCGAGACCAACTCGTTAAGGGCATTCCTCAGCCTGTCCTCCCTAGATTCCGCCAAGAAACCGACCTCCTATGTATTGTCCAGAAAAAACGTGTTCTCTCGCCCTCACTCGAAGAGCCTTGCCAATTCCTCCGCGGTGCGCTTCCCTTCCATAAAAACCACGCCCATCTTCGCTTCGGCTCTAACCAGCAGTGACAGCAGCGCATCGGGCCCGCAGTGAACGAGCAGGAGATATCCCATGTCCCCTTTAATATACACCTGCTCGAGTTCCCCCCTCTTGAGGTCGCGGGCCGCCCTCTCGCCCATACCGAGTACGGAGGCAGACAGCGCTCCTATCATCTCCTCATCCGCTTCGTCGGAGATATCCGAGGCCAGCGCCATGGCATCCGAGCTGATCAGAACCGCCGCCTCGATCTCCGGCAGGTTGGAGCGCAAGTCCATGAGGATGGAGTTCATTCTCTCGATTCTGTCCGAAGTCAATCTTACCTCCTGAAAGAACGACAGGTCACCGCCTCCCTATAGGGGGAGACGCCATTTCCGCCCCATTACAGGGACGTCTCGATCGCGGGAAGATACTTGCGGATGTCATATCTCGCCTTTCCCAGGTTCGCCCCCGAGGGCAGGATAGACACGAGAATCGCATCCGTGCCAACGGCGCTCATGAGGATGGCGCCCTTCTCAAACTCGAACATGGCCTGGGCCATCGGCCCCTGGGCCAGCTCCAGCCCTATCACCTCGGCGGCGCCCAGGGAACTGGGCGCTATCGCGCCGACGGCCTCCAGCTGGCTTGCGTCTTCACCCGCCGTCTCGATTATGAAGCCGTCTCTCCCTACCACCAGCGCTGCACGCACGGTTCCGGTGGCAACCAATTCCTCCAGGACTTTTCTCAGATCGGGCAATCCACAACACCTCCTGCCCCGGGGAGAAAGGGATCTCTCTCCTCTCTTTCCTCTTATATCCGGTCGGTAATGACGTTTACCACCACTCTAAACTCTTATCGTCATTACCTTATCGCGTTTTTAATCCCGTTACTGATGTTGTTTGATTATACTAAAGTTAAATCTTGGCTCCAATGAATAGATATCGTCATTTCCTGGTTTTTCTTGACCTGACACCGCCCGGCAACATCTCACTTCCTCATACTTGCTTCCGTGCATCAACATAGGCTCCGCCACCTGCAGGGAGCCCGTCAGAACATGGCGGCGCATTTTAGCTGCGCCCGGGCGTCCGCGGGCCCGTAACGCTCTGTTCCATCCCCCGCCTCCACCGCGATCGCATCCGCGCGGCATGCCACCTCGCAGCTCAGACACCTGATGCAGCTCTCCTCGCATGCTACACGGGGATAGCCGTCGTCCCCACGAACGAACACCGGGAACTCCAGGCCGTCTACCTGCGGACAGATGTCAACGCATTCGAAACAACCCACGCATCTGTCGCGGTCTATCCTTATCAGGGGCTCAACCTTCTCCACGTACTCCAACCCTTTCACTCCTCCCGCTCAGAACAGCGACATATCAATGCACGCCACAGGGGATACAGGGGGCGAAAGCACGTATGGCCGTCTCCAGGAGGACCAGGGCTCTTTCGCCCGTATCCGCGCTACCCAGGACGGTTCGCGCGCTTTCCAGCACCGCCCTTTCCAGGGACTTGAGGTTGAACTGCAGCGGCGTGGTGATCGATAACCGCTTCACCAGGCCGTCCTCGTCCAGGACCAGACCGTAGAGCAGCGTCCCTTCCGGACCCTCAACCGCTCCCTCCCCGCTACCTCCGGAAGGGTTCAGCGTCCGGCGCATCATCTCTCCGCCGGGCAGAGCGAGGAGTTCTACCATCCTCTCCCAGGCATGGATCATCTCCAGGATCCTGGCCGCGTGTCCTATCATGTTGCGGTGCAGTGGGAACCCCCAGTGGGCCTTGACCTCCTCCAGTTCCTCGTCGGCCAGAGCCGTACCGTAGCCTCCGTTAACGTTCAGACGCGCCAGCGGGCCGACCCTCACCTCGCCCACTCCGGACAGCTCCACACTCCTGATATGCGAATGGGGCGAGTTGTCCTCCCGCAAACGCTCGGCGGCCTCTTCGAGGCCGAAGGCCTCCTTCGCCTCGCCTCCCGCATCGACGACCGCCAGGGCCGTTCCCGTGATCGCCATCCCGCCTTCCCCCCGGAGCGACAGGGATGGCGCCTCATCCGTGCCCAGTGCGTTCACGGCCTCCTCGTTCCTGCGCAGCAAGAGCTTGACGAGACGCCCAGTCTCGATAAGAAACGGCCTGGCTTCGTTGAGCCGGTCGATCAGCGCCCTTCTCGTATCCGCGGATATGTCCCTGACCGCTCCGCCCGGCAGGAAATTCACGGGGTGCACGGCCCTGCCCCCGGCTTCTTTCAACACGCTGGTCCCAAGGGACTTGAGCTCCATGAGCCTCTTGACCGTCTCCTCATCGACGCGATGGATGCTGATAATGTTACGCAGACCCGGATCGGATGAAGGGAAGAGAAGATCGGGAAGGCTGTGCACGGTAAGGGATACCGCGTGCCGCTCGAACAGCTGACCCCAAAGGGCCAGTTCGCGGAGGCGAAGGGCTTCCGGCGGCACCTCCACCCCCAGCGCATTCTCCACCGCGGTGGCGGCGGCGAGTTGGTGAAAGAGAGAATCGCAGCCGCAGATGCGGGATACGATGGGGCAGAGCCCGTCGATGTGCGATCCTCTTGCTATCTGATCGAAGCCTCGGTACCCGAAAGCCTGGAAACGCGCGTCCCGCGGGTTTTCGGCCTCGTCGAGGACAATCTTCACGCTGGCGTTCCCCATGATCCGGGTCAGAGGATCTATCAGGATCTCCGGCATTGTATCACCTTTACGGTCTCCACGATCTCATCACCCCTCGCCCTATTCCCTCTCTCCCAGACGATAGAGGAAGGGCGCGCTGCCCCCGGGCCTGCGACGCCTCAACAACGCCTCCGCCAGGCAGTACCTGAAAAAGGAATGTGCGGGGTCCTTTATCGCGTCCTGCACCTCGTGTGGTTTTTTGCCCGTCGCCCTCGTCAGGCGCCGCAAGGTCTCCGCCCGGGGATCAAGCGCCGGGTGCTTCAGCACCGCGTCGCTGGGGCCTCTGCATCCGTCGCATGGTATGCCCGATTCGCTCACGCATACCGCCCCGCATCCATCCCTGGTGAGGGGCCCCATGCACAGGAATCCCTGCTCCAGCAGGCACTTCTTCTCCGCAGCCTCGGCATCGGTGGTTCTGTGCGGGCCCGCCTGGGGGAGGGACACTCCGGAAACCGCGCACTCCGAGCAAACACTCGATCCCTCCCGTGATGGCAACGTGCCCGACAACGAGAATTCCAGAAAAGACCTCATCAGCTCCACCGGTGGCGGACATCCCGGCAGGTAGGCGTCTACCCTCACGTACGAATCAACGGGGAGCAGGCGGCGCACTCCCTGCGGCTCTCCTTCGAAGGACGCATCGGCCCCGAAACGGCGCCGCATCATCCTTTCCTCCGAGAACATATCCGCCAGGCCCGGCACCCCCCCATAACATGCGCAGGTCCCCAGGGCGACCAGGAATTCGGATCTCTCGCGCGCCTGCTTGGCCTTACGGTAATCGTCTCCGTTGCGGATGACGCCCTCGACGAGTACCATGTCGACCTCCGGTATGCCCTTCCGGTCTACGACAAAGGGGGCGAAGGGCACGCTGTTCTCGCTGATCAGCGAGAAGAGATAATCCTCCATGCTGAGGAAAACCATCTGGCACCCGAGGCACGAGCCGAGGGACACCATTGCCAGCCGCATCTTCTACTCCAGGTTCGTTACAAGCATCACAAGGCAGGCTCCTGGACCCGTGTGCTCGGTATGGAGGTCTACCCTGCGTTCGAATATCTTCTCCAGCATGCCTGCCGCATAACCATGTACCGTCTGGCAGGCCACGCCGCCCATCCTGACCCCCGCCGCTAGACAGGCGTCACGCACCGGACATTCCTCGAAAAGGAGCCTGATGAACATCTCCTCGACCTCGTATACCCAGAAATCGTCGTCTTCCTTGTTTTTCCATAGAGTGACCTTCCACACATCCTCACTGCTCGGGAAGACCCACTTCAAGGCACGCTCGATATCGTCCGTGCTGTCATGGGCGGCTGCCTCCTTTAGCCCGAGGTCCTTCCCCGCGAAATACATCAGCTGGGGCGCGGACTTGCCGGTTACCTCCAGGCCCGCCTGATTCATGATACCCAGGGTCTCGGATATGGCGCGTATACGCTCCTCCAAGGCCCGTTCCTCATCCGTCATGCGTCGATACCCTTCCCGACCGATTTCGAGTCCGCAGCGCGCGAAAAGGCCTTTCAACCAGATCGTGCGGCCATGCGGTGGGCATTGTTTTGTGGGCATCCTCGTCTTCGGCCGCTCTCCGCAGCCCTCCTACAAGTGATACTTCGGCCTTTTCTCATTAAACATGAACAGCAACCCATAGGCCATAGCCGTAGCCAGGGTCTTCCTTGATTTCATGTATTTCAGGGGGATTTCAGGGGTCAGGTCTTGTTTTTTGCATACCGCGGTATGTTGCCTGTTGGCAACTGGGGTTTTATCGCGTTCGTGCAAAACGTGACCCCCATGGCTTGTGTCCGAGGTGGTTCATGTTATTCCCAGCGTTGGTCTGGAAGGGGAGTGGTCTCGAACGGTAGGGGTGGCTGTCTATTCGACGCCTGGTCTCGAGGTAATGGCGACTGTTGTCAGGTCTTGTCATTTCACGCCTCCGGCTCCGCCTGCGGCGCAAAACGCAAGACCAGACCCCACCCTGCGGGGAAAAGAACGAGCCGGGGCGGGCAGACGGATGGGCGATTGAGCGAACGCCGGGTGCTCAGACCGGCAGGTTATGTATCGTTACGCCGGGCTTGAGGTAATGGGGGTTGGGGCCAGGATAAATC
>JAQVFR010000006.1:0-90736 GCA_028697145.1 Actinomycetota bacterium
GGCCGCTTGCCGTCCCGGAGCTGTCCGATATTGCTCTGGCTCTTCACCCCCAAGCGGGCCGCGATCTCCGACGGCTTTTCCTTCTCCAGGATCTTACGGGCCTGGTTTATGGTATTGCTCATCATTGTTTCAATCCACGCCTCCCGCGCGGGAGGCGACCGTCACGTCGAAGGGAAAGAAGCTGGACCTCTCAGTTTCAATCCACGCCTCCCGCGCGGGAGGCGACCATAATACGTTGGTGTTTAACCAGGAGCTATCAGTTTCAATCCACGCCTCCCGCGCGGGAGGCGACTCTTTCGTCTCGCGATCGATCAGTGGCGAGCTGTCGTTTCAATCCACGCCTCCCGCGCGGGAGGCGACAAGATCGGGCGGTGCATCGAGGGAGCCGTGATAGTTTCAATCCACGCCTCCCGCGCGGGAGGCGACATCCCAAGAGGCGGTGGTGGGAATGGCGGCGATGAGTTTCAATCCACGCCTCCCGCGCGGGAGGCGACGCTTCTCGATCTCCTCCAGGAAGGCGTCAGCGGGTTTCAATCCACGCCTCCCGCGCGGGAGGCGACTTGAGCCGATCGAGGGAGGCGACATCATCGAATCCGTTTCAATCCACGCCTCCCGCGCGGGAGGCGACTTGAGCCGATCGAGGGAGGCGACATCATCGAATCCGTTTCAATCCACGCCTCCCGCGCGGGAGGCGACATCCTCGAGGCCTCGATCATGGCGGGGTCAAGTTGTTTCAATCCACGCCTCCCGCGCGGGAGGCGACGCCGCATCAGGTGCCTTATCTCGCCCATCAACTGTTTCAATCCACGCCTCCCGCGCGGGAGGCGACGCTCCTCCTCCCGTTCCTCCACGAGCCCCTGTATGTTTCAATCCACGCCTCCCGCGCGGGAGGCGACCGCATGCCCGTTAAACCCTCTTGAAATATACGTTTAAACGGGGCAATTCGCGATACATTGCATTTGCTAATATGTCACTATGGGAATTGTCAAAGAGCATTCTATAAAACTGTCTATTGATGGGAACCTTAGAGCATCGCGAACTTCTCCGGTTAACCATGATAGCTATACATTCGCGAATGCGATATTCATATGACAAGAGGACCCTCCGGATCATATGAGGGCTTTGCACCTATATGCTCAACGCGATGACGCCAATTGTTGCCAAGAAAATAGAAACGCAGACTATCTTCATCCTTGTCTATCTCATCGATGAGGCGCTTTCTGAATGCAGTCCACTGAGCCATATCAACTAAACATTCAAAAACGGATTTCTGCACTCTCTGGCCCATATTTTCACATTTCTTCGCGACGCGCCGAAGCCTCTTCCGACCTTGCGGCGTTTCAGTATTCACATCATATGTAACGAGTACCATCATCACCTATCATCTCCACAAAAAAGGCGGATATCCATCGATATCCCCTCTTAGAAAACGAGAGAACAGCATTGCTTGCACATGAGGAATAAGGCCGATCGCGATTTTCTCCTTGATGAAGGGGTGAAGGATCTCCTCTTGCTTGCGCTTCTGATATGCAACGAGGATGGTCTTTCTGGTCTCATCATTCATAAGGACTGCCCCCGATTCTGTTTTCTTGAAACCTTTGCCCTTTACTTGTTGCCGGTTAACAAGTGATAGGGCTAAGCGATCCGCAAAGAAGGAGCGTAGCTCCTCCATGATGTCCAATGCCAGTCCAGGCCTTCCCGGTCTATCACGGTGAAGGAAACCAACCGCTGGATCCAAGCCTACTCCCTCCAATGCAGAGGATACATCGTGTACCAATAATGAATAAAGAAAAGAGAGAAGCGCATTCATATTATCCATCGGCGGACGGCGGTTGCGACCATGGAAAAAGAAGTCATCCTTATTGGCGATGATGAGATGGCTAAACACGCTGAAATAGACACGAGCCGCCTCGCCTTCAAGGCCACGCGCAGTATCCGCATTAACCGATTCCTTCAACTTATCGGCGATACGTGCAAGATGTCGTATGGACTTCCTTATCGAATCAACGTCGATGCTGTCCTGGTGATCGCGTTGAGCTCGCAGGAGCACAACTCTGGAATTGGCGATCTTGGCGAGAACGATATTGCGTGCGACTTCAGAGGAGAAGTCAACATCATCCGCTCTCCGATATTGCTCTCGTCTTAACAGGACGTTTCCAGAAACCGGGCCCTGAACCCTTGCCCAGAACCTTCCATACTCACTCAGGAAAGAAATATTGACGTTCCTTTCTCCACACATCTGCATAAGTGGTGGACTGCAGGTAACCTGTCCAAAACAGATTATTCCGTCGAGTGTATGTATGGGTATGCGGAGTTTTACCTCACGATCCACTTTTACGAGTACGGTCTCGCCTTCGCGGGAGAGGTAAGAGCCTTGGCTTGTTACATATAAGGTGTTAAGGAGATGCTTCATCAGCACCCTCCTCAAATTCGGTAATGGCGTCGTTGAAATATCGCTCTATACTTCTGCTTCTACTTAGTGCTTTGGGAAGGCAGACATCGATTAAGGAACACTTATCACACTTCTTGGAATAATAGGCTTCAGGTGTACGGGCATGTCTAAGTATTTCATGCATTCTTCTTGATGCTGCCTCGGTTTTTTCCCGCAAGGTTTCATCGAATTCTACTTCCAGACGCCTCCCTGTCTTGCCATAGAAAATTGCCCCCGCTTGAATAGTAGTCTCCAGCATTTCCTCCAGGCAGATAGCTTGGGCACAGAGCTGCACTTCGTATCCTTCTTCATGCCGCAGCTTGCCGCGTTTATACTCCACAGGGAAAGGTTGCCATAGTCCCGGTACGCCCTCCAAGCGGATTCCATCAGGTAAGATTCTGTCAGAAAATAGAACAATATCACCTTGTGTAAAACGATGGAACTCTACAACATCTGCTTTGCCCGAAAGCCCAAGCCCCATGGACCTTAACGGCAATCCGCGAGCGATCCTTATGTCTCCTCGCACTTCAGTAGAGGAGGTATGAGATCGTTCGTGCAAATGGCTCCCCTCCACCGTGAAGGGATTATCATCCCATATCCCCTCGATATATATCAGCGCTGCCCTGCGCTCGCAGAAGAGCAGGTGCTGAAGCGAGGACAAAGGTATAAAGTCATCTTCGTTAAACATATCAAGTTGGTTTGGTGCCTCTATGACTCGATGATATTGTGTGGCACATCGTTCCACAGCAAATTGGCGGCTCCTCCTTCACCAGTGACGATGAATCCTGCTTCGATGCCTTTTGGCAGCGCACTCTTATTAAAGACGACTTCATAATCGGTAAAGGATCGCGGGGCTTCCACTCCTTTTTTCTTCTCGATGCCGATAAGATCGAAGAGCTTATGTGCAGGAGCGCATCCCAGCATCGCCTGCTTTTCGCGCTGCTTGATGTCGGTATCTGTTCCCACATGCTTGAAGACGAAAATGGGTTCGCGAACCGACATAAGACCCTTGCTGGCCGAACGATCATGCTCGTACATCTTTAGCAACGCCTCCCAGAAGAGCGCCAAGTCATCCTCTGCAAATCCAGTTCCAGTATCCTCCTGTGCAAGGTGCGCGCTGATAAAGCCCTTGGCGACATAGAGACCATACGGGATTAATGCCTTTCGGCCCATGGTGCGGAGCTCGTCCTCGGGTTGCTCTTTCTCCCATTCCTCGAATTGCTTAGATCCGACACCCTTGCCCTTAATCTCATTATCTGCAACAGCCATCCTGGTTATCGATATGTCTAGAGGCAATACAGGATCAACCGATCGGGCAAATGAGAATTGAACAGGGCCACGTATCTGGCCAGCATTAGGCCCTGTTGAAAGAACCGCTCCGAAAGTCCGAACATCGTAAAAGTTCTGGCACATCCACTTACCGGCAGCTCTTGCTTTATCCAAGGTCGTTTTCCACTTAGTATTCTTAAACGGCGGCATACCACTCGTTTCTTCGTGTGCTCTCGCAATTTTAGTGTTGAGATTGGTTGCGTGCTCAACAAAGATTGCAAATGGCATCTTGTTTCCTCGAGCTATCTGTACATAATTGCGTACCCGTCTCTTCAATGCAACATCGGATACTAGGCCTCGCATATCCTGAGGGTCTATGCGGGGAGCATTGCCTGCATCAGGATCTCCATTAGGATTTCCATTCTCGCAATCGAAAAGTAACAAGAATTCGTATCGGTTCTTAATGGTATCAGTCATCACAAGCCTCCTTGACTTTCTCGAGCTGATTATCTTTGCCCTTTCTTACGTCTGCGATCTGTTGGTAGTATCCAAGAGCAAACAGGCTTTGCTCTTCCAGATCGAGCGTCCTTGGGATTGAATCGCCTAGCTTACGCCATATTTCGCATAATTCATCTTCATACCAGCGGGCTTTTCCTGGGTATTTCTTACTTAGTTGACTTAGATGATGCTGGCTTAGCGATGTTAGTCGCCCGAGTACAAGTGATGGTGTTGTACAAGCCGCACTATAATATCGCTGGACTATGCCCGCCCCTACATTACCCAGGGCGCTGTGCTGCAAATCAGCGAGCATTGCCATCAATCTACCGCATTGATACGCCGGATGCATATTGCTCCTGTTCAATCGTGGCAGGATCATCTCGCTCATAGCCATACCTCCTCGTCTTTTCTGGCTTCTTCGAAGATATACTTTCATCAGCGCAAGGCGCGCGTAAGTTGCTGAGAGAACACCAATTTGGTCATTAGTCAGTTTGCCTTCGAGCATTGCATTGAGGGTTTCCTCAAGATTACCAGAAACCACCGTGTTTCTTTGTTGGATTACCACTCGTGTGAGAATACTGTTGGGAATTGGTTGGTTAGTTGTTGCTGCCTTAAATATTTCCAGGCGCTCGGAGCCTATCGGTTTAATCCAGTCCTTATATTTCTGGTTCTGTTTACGAGGAGGCAGCACGCAGGTAATTATCCGCTCAATCCCTGGCAAGCGGGTCAAGCCTGTTCCTTGAAGATTGACGATTGATAAATCTTCGAACCATTTATCGATATTGCTGACGAGAGTTACAAATGGGCCCTCTATCCAATCTCGCACCATAATCCTTCCAGCCGCCCCCGAGAGCGCGATAGCATAGTAATAATTGTTGTGAAGGTCTGGCCTCTGGCCATCCCTGATGCTGCGTAGCAGTCTGCTTGCAAGATTTTGGGCCTGCAATTCCTCTTCCCGTTCTCCTTCTTCCAGCCATTTCAGGGGATCGTCTTCATCGGAGATTTTATTCCTAAACCAGTGAACTATCTTAGCCCCTGCAATCCTTTGGCTATGATTCTCGACTAAATGGTTAAGGGATGCCCTATAAGCCGAAGCTGCGTTCTCGGATACTGCTGCGTTCATAGATTGTTCAAAGCCGTAAGATCTGAAGGAGTCTTTATCGAAGCCTATCAATACATCACCTTGTGCGTTACCGCCGACGTTTGCCAAACCTTTTATCTTAAAGTGTGTCGTGGCTGGCTCTACCAATTCTCCAGTCGCAAAGCAACGCATCAATTCCTTGTCATTTCCTGTTTCCTGAAGTGCGGCTTTTCTGAAATCGCGCCACCAATCGTGCCAAGCGTCGGATTCCAGGGGAAAAACCCCCCCTACTCGAAAAGTTACCTTATCCGTTTCCTTTGCTCTGGCGTCAGCCAAGCGTTCTCGTATCGCTTGCAGCAAGGATTCATCGGATAAAACATCTGCAATAATGCGAAGTACCGGCACAGCTTCGCCTGCTTTGCGCAACAGCCCAATAAAGCACGCATGCTTATCGGTTGTCTTCCTACTCCCGGCATCTTTCCCGTATAGTGCGACAACAGAAGTGGTTTCAGCCAGGAAATGGCACCTAATGCCCCCCTTTCTCACCATCTCCGAGTGGCTGAGGTCGGGTGCATTCATAAATTGCTGACCTGGGTTCCTTTTCTGATCAGGATCGCCCAATTCGAAGACATCGAGAAAGCGACCGCTTTCATCGAGAACGATGGCCCATCGGACATACTTAGGGCTAAAACCGGGCTCTGCCACTAAGCCATGCTCCCTTGCATATTTGATAAGCGCCTCCAACATTAATATCTACCCCCATCTACCTTGAAGACCTCATCACCATTCTCATACTCGGGGACGAGCAAGATACCATTCTCCACCTTCGCTCGAAACAGGCTTACTTGCGGTTTCTCATCGGCGGAGCAAGGTCTTGATAGATCAAAGACATCATACAACATAAGACCTATGTCGACGTTCAAAGGAAGCGGTTCGCATAACGGTAATCCCGGCTCGACCAACTCGAAATATGCTGGGAATTCACGACAGCCTAGATAAGGTTGATAAATGCACTTCCCGCAAGATGCTCTTCTTCGGAATTGCGCTTCCATTCCTTGAATACGGTCCTCGAAACCCGGCCACGGCCGTATTTCCGCATGCAGGCGGTAACGGACATCCTTCAAGGCCATGGTCTGTCTCTGTGTGCGCCCCCTCTGATCCGTCCCAAGTACGTCTTTTGTTCCATCCGCGATTATCGGTTCAGGTTCCCGCCCGCCTGTCGCCCAGCTTAATATCGTGCTCGTGCTCGGAGCCTTCTCCTTGACTTCGTTGCGCCGTAAGGCGATATATTTTGGCTCCGATAGGACCTCCACTTTCTTTATTTGCCACCTGAACTCGGCTTTAGACGGGTTCTTATTTGGCTTGCAGTAGATAGCATCGAATATCGCGCGAGCGGCTGATGGCGTGATCACCGGATAGCTGAACCTCTCCACCTTGAGCTCGGGTCGTGTAAAGCAGGCGAATTCTCCCCAAACCTCCAATACTTGAGTCTTGGGCTTCATGTCTATCTCCCTTTTATCCAGCCGATCAGCCTATAAAACATTCCATCCCTTCCGGAGGATTAAGCCCGGTTTCCGGGCAGTAATGATTCTCGTTTAAGTAGACAAACCAGTTCTCCGAGAAAGCACCTTTGCCGATTGGAACCGGTTCGATATAAGAACTCACAGGATTATCAGCTGACGGCTTAAACAAGCCGATGGCATATGGTCTAGCCCTAGCGATCCACTTCGCGTTCAGCCTGTTATTGCGCGCCTCTTCAGCAAGAAGCGTGAAAATTCCAGGGTTATATGGGACAAGGATATTGATGGTATTGTTTTCTATTATTCGGTAATTGGAGGCAACCTTTTCAAAATCCCGAAGGTCTATCGCATCGAGCAAGTCCTTTTTTCTCGCCTCCGGTTTTGCGACATCATAGAGCTCTCGGTAATACTCCTCGAATATATGTGGGGAATTGATGTCCAATTCTTGATCGTCGTATGTCCTTAAGAAACTGTTCGTTATCACAGCAGCTTGCCTGTAGGAACCATCAGGATAGATGTTTCTTCCTTCCGCGTCCTGGGGCGTGAACAATACAACTTCCCCGAAGCCCAGCCTGCCGTTTCTATTGCATCGTCCGGCCGCCTGCGCTATGGAGTCCATGGGACCCAATGCCCGGTATACGAGAGGAAAATCAACGTCAACACCGGCTTCAACGCATTGTGTTGAAACAAGGCGGCATGGCTTTCTGTCCTTCAGCCTGGAGCATACTTCTCTGAGTACTTCCCGCCGGTGAGCAGGACACATGTTTGTTGAGAGGTGAAAGATATCAGGCACACCTGTTTCGACAAGCTCGTTGAAAAGCGCCAAGGCGTGACGTTTGAGGTTTACGATACAGAGCACCTGTTCACATGTATCATCTGCCAGCAATATCGCAAGATCTTGCCATGAAAGCGAATGACCTGCACCTTCAAACCATTTTATCCTATTGCGCCGAGCTCTTTGGTAGAGACCCAGCTCCTCAGGCACGATCTCCTTGGGGCTCCAACCAAACGAGCAGTATCGCCTCACATGTGTTTCGAGATGAGAAAAGGCAGGCTGTGTAGCGGTGGCAAAGACAATAGTGGAATTGTACTTTTCTGCGAGGCGCGACAGTGTCGCCAGGGTAGGAATAACCAAGCCGATAGGAAGAGTCTGGATCTCGTCGAAAAGAACCACGCTGTTGCTGATTCTATGAAGCTTGCGGCAAGCAGAAGGCCTATTGGAAAGAAGGGATTCAAGGAATTGTACGCTGGTAGTTATGATTACCGGCGCATCCCAGTTTTCCGCTAGCAGCCTCTCTTGGTGGTGTCGATTCTGTTCATCTTCATGAATACCCTGGCGAGCTGTATTCTCGTCTTTGCCCAAGCCAGCGAGGCTGTGATGCTCGAGAACATACTTATGCATGTCTTCTTCCGCAATCACTGACGCAAAAGCCTTCTGATACTCGCCAACCGTCTGTTCGATAATGTTGAGATAGGGAAGAACCGTGATTATCCTGTTGAGGTTGTTCTGCGACGCGTGTTTCATCGCGAAGGCAAGCATGCTTAAGGTCTTGCCGGTTCCGGTAGGTGCCGTTAGAGTGAATAAACCATGTGGATATTCTGCGGCAGAAAGGCAAGCATTGAGGAGGTCATCGCGCATTGCACGGACATCAGGCGATGCGGTGGATTCCTCCGCCAGCTCGCCTATGTAGGCAAGAAGATGTGCCAGAAGGGAATCGGGCTTCAAGGATAATCCCGGTTCGCGATAAGCTCTTTCCCCCTTCTTCTTCGCATTAAAATGTGCCTCTGTTTCGATGAAATCGGCGTCAACAAGGGCGGAAAATAGCATGCGGACATCGAGCATTCCAGAGGCTTTGGCGCCATTGGAATGCTTGTAGATGGGATCAACTATCTGCTCTGGTGGGGGAAGCTCAAGGCCGTCACCCTCTATTCTCTCAAAGAGCACCGCGACATCTTTCTCTGAAAGAACCAAATCCGTGGACTGATTGCCCGATAATCTGGCAGGATCAAGCTCCTTCAAGGCGTCTCTAGAAGCTTTCTTGAGTCCGGCATGGTGCCCTTGAATCGAAAGTGCAGCTGCGATGCCCGATGCTCTGTATCTCATTAATGCGATCCATGCACCAAGCGACCAGTGATCAATCCCCCTCACTTCGCCTCGTAACCTTCTCTGAAACGCATCCCCATACTTCCCGATATCGTGAAGAAGGCCTGCGAGGTACGCCTCAGGTGCTGCATTGAATGCTTCTGCATATTCTGCAGCTCTATCTGCTACCTTTTTTAGGTGGTCGCGTAGCGTGTCAACTTCTCCGGCAATATTTACCGAATGAGCAAGATAAGCTGAACCTGTATGCCCTGCAAAACCACCCATCGTATCAATCTCTCAATATGAAATCGTACTGCGTTTACCCTATTTTGTAAGACTACAGGATGGCAGTGACAGAGGGTGACTGGCTGATGCAAGATCGAAACGCTGTCTGGTGCAGTCCACCAGGCTCAGGTTACGTCTCCAACTGCAAGCGCAGCAGGCCGTCTCTTTCCTCTATCCCGCCCGGCCGGAAGTCCACCGCATGGCGGAAGAGAGGGCCGGCGTACACGAAGGTATGGAACTCGCCTCCCTCCCCGGAGATGTCCACCCCGCGTTTCTCCAGCGCGGACAGGGTGGAGCGGTCGAGGGTCTTTCCCAGCCAGTCCCTCGACAAGGCCTCCTCGCGCACAGAGACGATCATCGCCTGGTACCCGAGGTCGATGAACTCCAAAACCAGATCTTCCCGCTTTTCGCCCCATAGCGGAAGCAGGGGCTCGATGGCCATCTCGGCGCAGACCCTCTCGATCCATTCGCGGTGCTCGGCCAGGTCTATGTCCCCGAAGACGCCTGCCTCGATCCCGCCCGACTTGA
The DNA here is from genome assembly GCA_028697145.1 of Actinomycetota bacterium. GTDB lineage: Bacteria > Actinomycetota > Geothermincolia > Geothermincolales > RBG-13-55-18 > SURF-21. Next base: position 9,696 of record JAQVFR010000006.1, read on the forward strand.
GCCTGGCGACCTCCTCTTTGAAGGCCGCTTCGTAGCCTTGCCAGGTGGAGCTTGCGAAACGGACGGGGAGGCCAAGCGCTTCCGCCTGGCGCTCGATGAGCGCCCCCGGGGTGCCGTGCGTACGCAGAAACCCGCCGCTCTCGTGCGTCATGGTGAAGAGGACGGCGACGCTGTTGCCCCCGGCCAGCGAGCGGTGCAGGGCGAGGCAGGAGTCCTTGCCCCCGCTCCAGGACGAGAAAGCGGTCAATCCTTTGTCCTTCAGGTTAGTCCCCACTGCGTCTTTCCAGTGCGTCCGGATGTTCCCGTTCCCTTAGAGCATAGCAGCAAAAAGCTGACCTCTGCGAAGGTGTCGCGGCGCCAGCGGCATGGGAGGTCGATGACGGTGCCCGGCACCTCCATGCTGGAAGGTATGGTGTCGTTTATCCTTAAGGAATTGCCTTGCTTATCATCTCGAGTGCCTCGTCGAGCGAGAAGACCTGCTCTACTTTCCACCTCACACCCTTTACCGATGTTCCCAGCCTGAACAACAGCTCCCTCATCAGGCGCAACGCCTCATCCTCATGGCCTTTTTCCACGTCGACGATTATATATTCAATGATCCCGTCGTCGCCGAACTGGTAGTAAACGTCCCTTCTTGCATAGCCGGGAAAGGGGCCCTTCGTCGATTCCTCGATCATCACCGTCGCATAATCGGCGACCGAGGAAAAGGGTATCGTACCGACAGCCATCAGAAGCATCATCATCACCTCATACGATCTTTGCGGCAGTCCCCTATTAAAAGCAGCCTCGCGACCACTGATGAGGCTGTAGTTGCTCCGTTCGTTCAAACCCCTGTACGTTGCTGGTGGTTGCGCAGTCGGAAAAATCGACAGGCGAGAACTCATGGCGCCGCCATTGATAAGGAAGGTCCAGTATCATCCCTGGCTCTCCCAACGAGTATAGCGACGCCAGCATGTCCCTGATTATGGTGCGCTGCTGGTTTATATTGCCAGGCTCCCCCAGGGGCGCTCCGTAGGGGTAGCGCAGGTAGAGGGTGCGCGGGGCGCCTATCTTCTCGGACAGCTCGCGGTTGAGGGAGAGCGCCACCGTGCTTATGCCGTAGGACTCCACCACGCGGGCGATCAGGCTCACGGCCCGGTTGCACATGGGTCAGCCCGGGGTGAGCAGCACCACGTCCACGCCGTCCTCCACGAGGGCGCGGGCCACCTCGTGGGCGCTGCCCACGGCGGGGTCCACCAGTTCCTTCACGTGGAGGTCGAAACCGTAGCAGTAATGGCAGCTTCCCACCGAGCCGATCACGCCCTCGCCCGCCAGCTCGCGCAGCCTGTCCAGGGGAAGGATGACGTTGATGTCGGCCTGGGCGCGGTCGAGCGGATAATGGGTGTGGGAGATGCACAGCCGGGCCGGGTCCGCGTCCGAGGGCACGGCGCGGTAGCTGGAGTCCCCCAGCGCGGCGGCGGTGTCGAAGGGCTCCTGTTCGCGCAAGTGCACGCCGGTAGTGGTGATGAGGCTGACGCGGCACTGCGACAGCGGCTTGCGCAGGGGAGTGAAGGCGGGGGGCTCATCGCTCTCGCCCGCCGCGATGGGCTTCATGCCTTTCTCCACCAGTTTGCGGAAGGTACTCTGGAACCTCGTGCCCAGGCGGGAGTTGGTCATCTTGCCGAAGAGCGACCATATCCTCAGCTTCTCGAACAGGCCCATGGACGCTCCTTTCATCCCACGGGAGAGAACAGCACGCGCTCCCCCTCCCGGCGGCTGGCGGCGCCCGCCTCCTTGAGGACCACCGCCACCAGCACGTCCAGGCGGCCCGGAACGCGCTGGAACCTCATGGCCTTGCGCAGGTTATTGGCCGGCTCGTCTATCGCGCGCAGCTCCTCGGTTATCTCCGGGATGGTGGCCTCGCCCGCCCTCGCGTGGGCCGTGAGTACGTTCTCCTTGAGGCGCGAGTAGAGGTCCTCGAAGGCACCGAAGAACCGGGAACACTCGTCCCCGCCGCGCGCCACGTCCACCAGCTCCATATCGTCGAAGGGGGTCAGGCCAAGACTGTCCAAGACGTCGGGGAAGAAGGTGGTGCTGCGGTGGGAGTCCGTGGCCAGCTCTATGTAGCCCTCCTCCGCCATGCGGCGGAACTTGCCGCAGGCGGAGATGCAGCGGTCGAGCGAGGAGTAGTAGAAGGCGGGGTTGATCTCCACCGTCACGTCCCCCGACAGCAGCAGCTTGTTCTCGGGGTCGTAGAGGGAGACGTGCCCCCGGGTGTGGGAGGCGTCGTGAATGGCGAAGAAGCGCCCCACCTCCCATCCCTCCAGCTCGACGCCGCCGAAGCTGCGCTTCACCTTGGCGGTTTCGGGCAGTATGGTCGCGCCTCCCAGGAAGTTGTCGATGCCCCCGAACATCAGCTTGAGGTTGGCCTGCAGCAGCGATCGCGCCAAGCCCATCGAGACCCGCGAGGCCAGGTTCACGGGGGCGGTTATACCGCGCATGTCGAAGAGGGAGTAGATGTTGTAAAGCTGTTCCAGGTCGCGGAAGTCCGCCATCCAGTCCGAGAAGAAGTCGAGCACGCCGGCTTCCGGCTCCTGCAGCAGGAAGCTCCACTCCAGGCCGCTCTCACGGATGACGTCGTTGTTGGAGGCGTGGTCGAAGTGTCCCTGGGTGAGCACGAGATCGACTTTCTTCACCCCGTCCGCGCGGTAGCGCCGCATGACCTCCAGCATCCTCTCGCGGTAGAAGGGGTAGGTGCCGGTGTCGAGGACGAGAAGGGAGTCGCCGTCCCGCAGCATGAAGACGTTGCAGGACGCGGGCTTGAGCAGGAAGTAATCGCTGATGTAGCCCTCCAGCATCCACACGTCGGGGGCGATCTCGCGCGTGAACGACCGCCGCAGTTCCTTTTCCTGTCCGGGCAAGGTGAGCTTGTAAGACACGGTCAACCCCTCCTCTTCGGCGCGGGAGTCGCCGTTTCCCCCGGCGGAGTATCCCCCTTCCGCGCCCTTAATCCGTCCATGAGTATGGCCAGCATAGGTCCGCCCGCCTTCTCGAGATCGAAACCGCCGTCGGTCAGGCACCACTCGATCACGATCCCCCTCGTGGCGCGGGTCAGCGCCAGGGCGATCTCCTCGGCCGGGAGGTCCCGACGGAGCTCCCCGCTCTCCTGCGCCTCCCTCACCAGGCGCAGCGTGATGAGGTGCGAGGCCCGATCCCGCGACGCCAGGGGGGAATGGCCTCTCCCCGGCGCCATCTGGCTGGAATAGGCGGCCTTGATGTAGCCCTTGCCCAGGCCGGAGATGTGCCGCAGCGAATACCTCCCGAGGGCCTCGAGCCGTCCGATGGCCGTTTCGATGTCGCCGAGCTCAGGGAGGGCGTCCAGGTAGGAACGGTCGAGCGCGAGGAGTTCGTCCACCACGACCTGGTCCTTCGACGCGAAATGCACGTAGAAGGTCCCCTTGGATACGCCGGCCTCGCGGCAGATGTCGTCCACTGCCACGTTGTCGTAACCCCTGTCGGCGAAGAGCCGCAGCGCCGTCTCCGCCAGCTTGAGGCGGGTGTTCTCGGCCTGCTGCTTGCGCGTGAGCTTCCCCCCCGGGGTGTCCCCGCGGGTCTTACCGCCGCCCGGTGCCGCTCGCGCGGTGTCGATGCTCACCCGTTGTCTTGCGGCCCCCTGGCCTGATCCCACTCCCATAGGGCCCCTTTCAGCCGCCGCATTTCAATGACTAAGGTCAGTGACTATAGTCATTATAATGCAAGGAGGGGAGATGGCAAGCATCGGGCGAGCAGGGCCTGTTCTTAAGGGCGTCGAGAGCCAGCGCCGGAGGCAAGACCATCCATTTCGCCCGGTTTTCGCCGCCCGGGGCGGCCGGATGTGGCACGAGCCGGGGTTGACCCCGGGTATGATGCTACAGCGACTCCAGCCATTCCCCGATCCTGGGGAACAGCTCGGTCGGCGCATTGAGTCCCAGCACGACGTCGGCGTGGGCGGTGCCCGGAATGACGTAGCAGCGGTCCCTGGGGTCGCGGGTCTTGAGCAAGTGGATCGCCTCGACGTCCTCGGGGTTGGTGATGTCCCGGGTGGCGTCCACGAGCACCAGGGCCGGGAGGCTTATCTTGTCGAGGTTATCCGAGTAGTAGAAATACCCGTCGCCGCCGCGGGGTGGAGGCGGGCTCCAGCGCCAGAAGTTGAAGAAGCCGTTGCGGTAGTCCTCCCGCATCCTGTGGTTAACGCACGCGTCAAGGAACTGCACCACGGCCCGCGAGCTGAAGCCGTCCGCCGCGTACTGGAAGAAGAAGGAAGATATATCCGCGTTGAGGTTGTCGGGATAGATCGAGAGCATCAGGTTGGCGGGAAAGAAGAAGTCCGGGTAGCCCAGAAGGCTCCACACCCCGCGCAGCAGGTTCTCCAGGCCGAGGACGGGTGAGGCCACCGCTCCGCCCAGGGTGGCGGTGATGGGCCTCAGGTCCAGGTAGTAGGGGATGTACAGGGCGGTCCACAGGACTATCTTCATCAGGCACGTGAGGTTGCCGGTCGGGTAAGCCGGCCCGTCCAGGGAGACCAGGCCCTTGAGCGCCTGCGGCCCCTTCCCGTCGTTGCGCTCGCGCACCAGGGCGGGGTCGGAGATGACCCTGGAGTCGGGATCGGCCATGTTCTCGAACCTCGCGCCCTCCAGGTACATGTAGGACATGACGCCGCCCATGCTGTGCCCGGCCCACACCGGCTTGCGCCCGGTGATCTCTCTCACCCTGGCGATGATGGCCGGCATGTCGTAGATGCCGAGTTCGTCGATGGCGTACCCGCTCGCTCCGCCACTCCTGAACTCACCTCGGCCCTGGCCGCGATAGTTCACCAGCCAGACGTCGTAACCCCGGCTCCACAGATAGTAGGCCAGGCTGTAGTAACGCATGGGGTCTTCCCGCAGGTAGGCGTCCCCGGCGGCCCATGGGGCCGGGTCCCGCGGTAGCTGCGTTGCGTAGGCCGCCCCCTCCGGGGTGTGCACGTTGAAGAAGTTGAAATTACAGGCCATACCGGGCATGAGGATCACCGGCTGCGCGCCCTCCCGCAGAGGGCTCTGCGGATCGGGGCGGTACCTCCACATGGCGAGGTCCACGCCGTCCACGGTGCGCGCGGTGTATATGTCCCCGCTGTCGCCTGCCCACGCGACCGGGCACAGGAACAGCAACACGAGAACGATTGCCGTAAAAACCCCGACGGCCGCAGATCCCTTGCCCTTCATCCCAGCCTCCTGTGCGTCGCGGCCTTCAAGGGAAGGCCTTCCGGGCCCTTCATGGGACTCTTTATCCGCGCTCCACCCGTCCTCGCGCGTTCAGGATATCTTCAGCGCTTTCTTCCAGGTGCGGTGCACGGGGCACTGGTTCTTCCATTCCTGGGTCGAGTTCCGGGCGCACCAGCGGCAGGCGTGGAAGACCTGCCCGATGAGCACCAGCTGCATTACCGCCAGATAACGCGCAAGCATGCGGCGGTCTCCGCGCATGGCCACGGCCGGTATCCAGAAAATGGAGCCGAGGCATGCCGCCTCCAGGCCGATGCCCACGGGGCCCACGTCCTTGCCCTCCACCCCTGGGAGGACGAGGGAAGTGTACTTGCCGATGTAATAGGAGTAGCACATCTGGCCGTAGCCCTCGCAGCGCGAGCAGATGATGTAGCGGGCGATGGTGAGGAATACCGACCAGACGCCGAGCCAGGCACCCAGGAGCTTGAACTTGCGCTCCTTGATCATCCCCACCAGGGCCATGATGATGCCCGTCCCGAAGGCCGCGAAACGCAGGGCCATGATGATCGGATTAGGCCGCGGACCGCACGGTTCGTCGCAGCATGTAGCACAGGTGCACTCGGTCTTTTTCTCTTCGTGATCGGCGCCGCAGCCCATGGCCTCCTCCTTTTCCGACTCCCTGTCGTTTTAACCATACTATGCCAGATGATTTGTATGCGCAAGGGGCTGAGAACAACGCGGGAAACGCCTGGCGAGACACTGCCGAAGACGCGGTCCCCGGCCGGGGATCGCATAGGAAGGCGGCCCTGCTCATGCTGGGCCTCACCCTTGGTCTGCTCTCCCTGGCGGGCACGGCGCGTATGCGGGTGAGAAAGAGACGCGGAGACATGGCCTGATGAAAAAATGGCAGATCGGCGTCCCGGTGAAAGAGGGGGTTAGCTGCGGGGCAAGTCCTGTTATCATTGAAGATGAAGGGCAGGCCGGCGAAACAGGAGGAGAGGATACCATGCTGGATAAAGTGCTGCTTCCCACCGACGGTTCGGAGACGGCCGAGAAGGCCATCGCCTTCGCGGCAAAGCTGTTCGCCAACTCATCTTGCAGGGTCACCCTGCTCTCCGTGGTGGAGGAGCCGGTGTATTCCGCCTTCTGGTCCGACGGCCTCATCGCCCCCGAGGTGCTGGTGCCGCCGCCCGAGGAGCTGCGCGAGGAGTTGGACAAGCGGGCCGAGGAGATGCTCGCGGAGAGCGCGAAGCCCCTGCGCGGCGCGGGCCTGGAGGTGATGCCCAAGATACGTTTCGGCAACTCCGCGGCGGAGATCCTCCAGGAAGCCGAGGAGGGGGATTACGAGATGATCGTCATGGGAAGCCACGGGCGCGGCGCCCTGGGAGGATTCCTGCTGGGCTCGGTGAGCAACCGGGTGACCCATCACGCCAAGTGTCCCGTCCTCATCGTGAGGGAGTAGGCAGAGGCCAGCGCCTCTCCTCGCGGTCCCGCCGCCGCCGGCTCTCCTCGTGGCTGGTAACGGGGCTCTTTCCAAGCTGCAGGCAAACGGGCCGAAATAGGGCGGATAAAAGTACCGGCAGCATACACATTAATGTATAATGTCCTTGGGCTATTTTGTGCTGAGTATGGAGGGCAGGTCCATGTGAGCGGTAATAGCCTCACTTGTCGCTGGTTCCACCTGCTCCCCCGATTCCGAAAGGAATGAGATGATGTGCTGCAAAAGTAGGGCAAAAACGCCGTTTGCTGTCGTGGCTTTGTTATGCGCCGCTCTGGTCTTCGCCTTTTTCGCGGGGTGCGAGATCCTTCCTTACGGGGAGCCTGTCACGGGGGGGCAGGCGGTACGCTATGACTTCGTCTCGACTGTTGACGGCCTCAACCTGCCCTGCAGCATCTATCTTCCCAAGGGCTACGACCCCTCCCGTTCCTATCCGATGTGGGTGGAGCTGCACGCCCTGGAGGGAGTGCCCATAGTATCCAACAACCAGTGGGACATCTTCTCCAACAGCATAAAGAACGTGGCCGATACCAACGGGTGGATAGTGCTCTCCCCGTGGGGTCGAAACCTGGGCGGCTACTACATCGATGGCGTGAAGAAGGACTCCGGGGACAACCGCGAACCCGACATCATCGACGGGCTCTCCAGCCTGAGCGGTTGGAACGTGGCGGCGGGGGCCTGGTCCACCACCGGCAGCATCTTTCGCCAGACCGACGGATCGAGCGCGTGGAAGGAGGCGGTGAGGTCGGGTTCCTCCGGCCAGGACTACGCCGTGCGCGTGAGGCTCAGGGAGGTAAGCCGCGGCGGGACGGCCAGCGCCATGGGGGTCAGGCTGCGCAGGGACCCGGCGACCGGCGATTGTTATCACGTCGACCTCTACACGGAAGGAACGAACAAGTACGTGCGCCTCTTCAGGTATTCCGGAGGCACCTGGACCCTCATCAGCCAGGTCGTCAACGAATGGAAGCCGTTGACGATGTGGGATACCTGGCTGACCTTGAAGGTCACCTCCTATAACGGCTACATCAGGGTCGCGGTCAACGACAAACCCGTCGACATACAGGTTCCGGGCGAAGCGGCGCCTTACGGCGTGGGAAGGATCCTGCCCGAGCCGCCCACCAGCGGTGAGGTGTCGCTGTGCAGCATGGGCGGCGTGCACGAGTTCGACGAGCTGCGGGTCCAGAACGACTACGAGTACGGCGAGCGGGACATGCTGGATTGCATCAACCAAGCCATGGAGAAGCTCAACATAGACGAGGACCGCGTCTACGCTTCCGGCCTGTCCATGGGGGGCACGGGCGCATATATCCTGGGCATCCACGCCCCGGGACTTGTGGCGGCTGTCTCCCCGAATGCCGGGGCCTCGGACCTGGTCTACGATTTCGAATTCCTCAAGGAGCACTTCCCCGTGAACTACGGGGCACCGTACGCGGACGTAAACGACGCCTTCGTCTGCGACAGCTGGAGGCTTCTCGCCGGCCAGGAGCACTCTCCGGAACAATCGATGGATATCCCGCTCATGAGGGATTACAGCGCGCGCTACGTGCTGGAGAACATGGCCAACATGCCCATCCGCATCGTCCAGGGCCTCAACGACAGCAATTTCCCCAACTCCTATGAGAACCTGACCGTGGTGTGGTGGATGAAGACGGACCCCTCGTCCACCTGGTGGTGGCACGTGCAGGCGCCAGCCCCCTATTCTCCCGCGACGGCTACCTTCGCCAACGGCGGTGATATCTACGAGGCCCTCACCGACTGGTCCGGCCTTGGCCCCTATTACGCCGAATACAACACCAGCCCCTGGGGAGGGCACGGCTTCATGGAACCCTACGATACGACCGCCAACTTCTTCAAGGCGCATGCCAGGGTCCGGCATCCCGCCGAGGTGGCGTACAAGAGCTACGACGACGAGTCCAGCGAGGCCTACTGGATGAGGATGAGGAGATACGCGGCGGCGGGGGAGGAGGCGGCCCTGGCCAGGGCCGCGGTAGACCGGACCGCGAACGCGGTTGCGGCCCACGCGAAAAACGTCGAGACCCTCACCCTCGACCTCGTGGATGCCGGTATCGACATCGGCGCGGGCAAGACCGTGACCCTGCGCCTGGATGCCGAAACCGGTCCCAGCCTTATGCCCGTGGCGGACAGGCTGGGCATGATCTCTCTCGAACTGGTGCACGCCTGGCCGGCCGAGGCCGGGATGGCGGTGAAGCTGGACGGGGCGCCCCTCGTGGAGGGAACGGGTTACTCGTTGCAGGGGGCTTCGCTCTTCGTTCCCACCATCGCCCTGAACCATCAGCGCACGCTGACCATAACGATGGCGGCGACGCTGCCGCAGAACCTGCTCTCCAACGCGGGATTCGAGAGCGTGAACCCGGACGGCAGCGTGCCGGGGTGGAGCCCGGTGACGCTCTCCGGAGGCACCGCGCGCCTGGAGTCTACTCCCATGCAGTCCCACGGCGGGGGCCGTTCCCTGCGCATAAAGGACCCCGCGCCCACCGCGTCCCCCTACGCCTGCGCCTGGAACAGCGCGCGGGTGACCAGCGGGATAGATGCCGGCGGGAGGTACAAGTTTCTCGTATCCTACCGCACCAGGATGCTCAAGGGCGCTTCCGTGGGCGCAGCTATTTACTGGTACGATTCGTCGGGAAACCTCGTGGGTACTAGCACCTCAACCCGGGAGGCGGCGACCTCGTATTCTACGCACAACTGGAAGCCTCTCTCGTTCGAGGCCATAGCCCCGTCCGGGGCGGTCTCGGCCGTGGTAAGCCTGCAGACCATAGGAGAAAGCGGCTCGGGGGCGATGGGCAGCGCGTGGTTCGACGACGCCTCCCTCACGGGGGTCAGCCCTTAACATTCATCATTTCGTTAGCATTGCTTACTACCGTGCATGGCGGCGTGTTGCACTCGTTGCACCGGGGGCAGCCCCTCAGCCCCTGTTTCGATGTCGAACACAGCGGAGCCGGCAGGGCCGGGGCCCGAGGGGGGTCGGCGCCATGTCGCACCAGGTGCGGGTGTGGTCCATTCCGTTCTAAGGGCGGGGAAAATGGGCCATGCGGTAGTCGCAGAGCTTCTCAAACCCTATGCCCAGGTAAACGCGCTGCGCGGGGGCATTCTCCCTGGAGACGCTGAGGCAGGCCTTGCCGATACGGGCCAGGATCCCCTCGCACAACAGGGACATGGAGGCGAAGGAAAGGCCCCTCCCGCGGTGCTCTGGAACGGTATAGACGCCGCCGACGAGGGCAGCCAGCGAGGTGCGCACCATGATCTCGGCCTTGGACACGATCTCCCCGCCGAACTCGCCGACGGCGATACCCCCGTCCAGCATGCGCATCTCCGCCATCCTGCCCAGTTCCTCCTCGGCATCACTCAGTTCGCCGAAGTACTCGAGCTGGAAGGCGCGGTTCAACTCCATCAGGCGATCCAGGTCACGGGGCTCGGCGAAACGGGCCCCCGGCCCGAAGCGCGGACAGAACCGGTTGGGGGCGAGCGCCATGTATTCCTGTTCCTCCACGCCTGCGACCGCTTGGCCACCCCGCACCAGCGCGTCGATGAGCGGGCCCGCCCACTCGGCGCGGCCGATGACGTAAGACGGCTTTCTCTCCAGGGAGGCCATTAGTTCCACCAGTTCCGGCAACAGCGCGGGATCTGGAGCGTAGATGAACAGAGAGCCGAAATTGAAGAGGGCGGCCATGCCGCCGAGGTCTCCCTCCCGGAACGCGCCGTAGTATTGCCCCTGGAAGGGATGCCCCCGATCCTCGATACCGAAGTGGGTGATATCGTAGATCATGATAAGGTTGAGCTCGTGGTCGCGGTCGAGCAGAGCAAGGGCCTTATCGCGGTCCGCCTCTCCCAGCAGTCTTATCATCTTTACACTTCCTCCATGGATTTTCTTTGATATTATTCCGGCCCCTCTCCCCGCGGTCAACTTCTCCACCCGCCTGCCCTCTCCCGTCCGATCCGTGAAGTCACGCATGCGCATGCCGGTGCCGTTTGACACGGGGAAGGTGTGGAAGTATCATCTTTTTATTACCCTATTACTGGGGATTATTGACAACGACATACCAACCGCGAAAGGCGATGAAGGGGAGGATTAAGCCCGCGGGAGGCGCTACAGAGAGCCGGGCTGAGGTTGAGAACCGGCGCGCCGGGCGGGCTGAAGATGGCCCCGGAGCTTCCCGCTGAAAGCGCGAGCGAGTAGGCGAGGACGGATGCCTCCGTGATCACAGGCGAGGGTATCGCGCAGCGGCGCCGTACCCGGTGCGGGAGAGACGGTTATGAGACCGCCGTGCATCCTTCGCCGGCGGCGTTTTTTATCCTTCTCCCCTCGGGGCGGCTGCATCGGAGGTCGCCGGCAAGCAGCGTGGCGGAAGAGGGACGGCGTGTCTCCCGCGGCTGGAAGCGAGAAGACGGAGATCGGAGTGAAGAGAAGAGAGGAAGAGATAACGGCGAAGGTGGTGGTGGCCTCCGTATGGGTCATGCCCGGCTTTACCCGCGCGCGTGAGTTGTCGGTATGACGGGAAGAGGAGTTGAGAAATGGGCAAGACCATAGAGGAGATAAACGAGAGGATCAAGCGGGGCGAGGCGGTGGTGGTCACCGCCGAGGAGGTCATGGACCTGGTGAGGAAAGAGGGGGTCGAAGAGACGGCGCGCAAGGTGGACGTCATCACCACCGGCACCTTCGGCCCCATGTGCTCCTCGGGAGCTTTCGTGAACGTCGGGCACGCCCAGCCGCGCATGAGGATATCGCGCGCCTGGCTCAACGACGTGCCGGTGTTCTGCGGCATCGCCGCCGTGGACGTCTATATTGGGGCCACGGAGATGGCGGAACACGACCCGCTAAACGAGGTCTTCCCCGGCGAGTTCCGCTACGGCGGGGGCCACGTCATCGAGGACCTGGTGGCGGGGAAGACGCTGCGCCTGCGGGCCGAGTCCTACGGCACCGACTGCTACCCCAACCGGCACTGGGAGAAAGACGTCACCCTGGCCGAGATCAAGGAGGCGTGGCTCTTCAACCCGCGCAACGCGTATCAGAACTACAACGTGGCCGTGAACCTCTCCGACCGTGTCATCTACACCTATATGGGGGTGCTGCGGCCGGAGCTGGGAAACGCCAACTACTGCAGCGCGGGCCAGCTCTCACCGCTGCTCAACGATCCGCTGCTGCGGACCATCGGCATAGGCACCCGCATATTCCTGGGCGGCGGCACGGGTTACGTCGCCTGGCACGGCACCCAGCACAACACCCGGGTGCCCCGCGACGGGGAGGGGGCTCCCACCCGTCCGGCCGGTACCCTGTCGGTTATCGGCGACCTGCGCGGGATGAACCCGCGCTACCTCACCGGCTATTCCATCCTGGGGTACGGGGCGAGCCTGGCGGTGGGGATAGGCGTTCCCATCCCCGTCCTCGACGAGGACGTGGTCAGGGCGGCCGCGGTGCGGGACGAGGACCTCAAGGCCCCCGTGGTCGATTACTCCGTCGATTATCCCCAGGGGACGGGTAGGGTGCTGGCGGAGGTAACCTACGCCGAGCTCAAGAGCGGCAGCATCAGGCTGGAGGGGAAGGACGTTCCCACGGCCTCGCTCTCCAGCTACAGCCGCGCGCGGGAGATCGCGTCGACCCTGAAGGAGTGGATATCACGCCGTGATTTCCTTCTCACGCGTCCGGTCGAGCTGTTGCCCTGCGCTGACCGGGAAGAGGGGGTGGAGTAGATGGTCAGGCACAAGATAGTCCTGCACTTCCCCCACGAGCAGGTGGACAAGCCCATCGTGAGCAGACTGGTACGGGACTTCGGGCTGGACTTCAATATCCTCAAGGCCTCCATAACACCGCGCGAGGAGGGCCTGCTGGTGCTGGAGATAATCGGCAAGGAGAAGGACTACGAGCGCGGCATGGCCTACATCGAGTCCTGCGGCGTGAGCATCCAGCCCCTGTCCCAGGACATCCGGCGCAACGATGCCAAGTGCACCCACTGCGGCGCCTGCATCGCCGTATGTCCCACCGACGCCCTTCGCGTGGACCGCGACAAGATGGAGGTTGCCTTCAACGACGAGGAATGCGTGGCCTGCGAGCTGTGCATCAAGGTGTGCCCGCCCCGGGCCATGGAGATCCATTATTAGCCCGAGCCCGGGGTAACGGCTCCTTCACTTCCGAAAGAGCCCGGCGGCAAGGCTGGTCGTCGTCGCATGCTCCTCCGAGCACCTTGCCCGCCGGGCTGGCGACGGTCAAGCAGATGGGTCTTTGTCGGGCTTGAGTTCAGGCCGGTTCGAGGCGGCGGCGGGCCTTCGCGACACGGGAGCGCCATTGCTCCAGCGAAGCGGGGTCGTAACGCTCGGGGTAATCCTCGTAGATCTTCTTGAGGGCGATGGCCGCGCTGGCCAGCCAGGCGAAGCGGGCGGTGAAGAGGGGATGGCGCAGGCTGCGCAGGCGGCGCAGGGCGTCGGTGAGGTCGATGCCCAGCGGCTCGGCCTTGAGCCCGGCCTCCACGTCGCCCGGCGTCATGACGTAGCCGACTAGCTTGTCCATGTCCTCGCGGTCGAAGTTGTCGGTGAGCCCGCGCGTGACGTCGAAGTAGGCCATGAGGGCACCGCGCCCGCGCTGGTAGGCAGCGGCGTATTCCCACAGGTTCTCCCTGCCCGTGTCGCCCTCCTCGAGGCATCGCGCGAGGGTCCGCGCCGCGAGGTCGCCGGCTATGAGCGAAGAAGCAACGCCGGAGCCGTGGGCGGGGATGACCATGCAGGCGGAATCGCCCGTGAGGAGCAGGCCGTGGTCGACCAGGACGTCGAGCGAACGCCGCACAGGGATGAGGCCGCCCCCCCCGTAAACCCGTTCTCCGCCGATGCCCTTTTCCGCGAGGAAGCGTGCGACGAATTCCCCGGCGCTTTCCTCCGCCTCCTCCCGGTTGAAACCCACCAGGATGTCCAGCTCGCTCTCGCGCGGGTCCCAGTGCAGCATGAGCACGGAATAGCCGCCGCGCCAACCCACGCGGGATACGCTCACGCCCGGGGGTATGCCCAGAAGGCGCGGGACGTCCGCCGCCTCGTCGGGCGGGAGGCGCCGCTGCTCGCGCCAGGCGGTCACCATGTAACCTTCGTCCATCTCCCGCGGCACGGGCGAACTCTCCGGGAGCCCGTGGCGCAATACGGCCTCCCATCCCGAGGCGTCCACCACGGCGCGCGCGGGGATCTCCTCCCCGGACGCGGTCACCACACCTGACACCCGGTCCTTTTCCACGAGGGCGCGCTCCACCGTCGTCTCGCCCCTGAGCTCAGCGCCTGCCGCCACGGCGCCGGCAAGGAGGCGGCGGACGAACACGCTCATGCGTACCTCGATGGTGGGAGCGGACGTCGTCTCCACGTAACGTTTTCCCGCGGGTCCCAGGAGCCGCGAGCTCAAGGGCGACGGCATCGTCTCCTCTCCGCTGGGCATGGCTATGCCCAGCCGGCCGAAGACCGTCCTCTCGACGCCGTTTACCCAGGTGTGGCCGAGGCCGTCCGGGGACTGGCGGTCCAGCAGGAGCACCTTGAACCCACGCCCCGCCGTCCTCTCCGCCGCCACGCAGCCGGCGCATCCTGCTCCCACTACCACCAGGTCATACATTGCCGCTCCTCTATAGCTCGCCGCTCTCCAGCAGCCACTCGACGTATTCCCGCAGGGGCTCCATGTAATGCCGCGCCGGAGGGAAGCCCTGCAGGCGCAGATTCATGTTGTCCAGAGGGGAATAAGGCGGGCGTGGGCAGGGCAGGCCGAGGTCGGCGTAAACGATGGGCTCCACCGGGACGTCCTGCATGCCCGCGAGTTCGAGGATCTGCCGCGCGAACTCGAAGCGGGAGCAGACCCCCTCGTTGGTGGCATGGTAAAGCCCGTGCCAGTCCGAGGTGCACACGCGGTAGATGATCTCCGCCAGGTCCGCCGTGCAGGTGGGGGTCCCCACCTCGTCGGTGACAACGCGCAGGCTGCCCTTTTCCCTCGCACCCCCCAGGATGCTCTTGACGAAGTTGCGCTTCCCCGCCTTGCCGAAGAGCCACTGCGTGCGGAATACGTACCAGCGGGGAAGGATGGACGCGATATAGCGCTCCGATGCCAGCTTGGCCTTGCCGTAGATTCCCTGGGGATTGGGCTCGTCGAACTCGTTGTAGGCGCCGCCCTTGCGGCCGTCGAAGACGTAGTCCGAGCTGATAAAGGCAAGGGGGCATCCCGCCTCCAGGCAAGCGAGGGCCAGGTTCTGGGTGCCGGTGAAATTGGTCCTGAAGGATGGCTCGGGGTCGAGCTCGGCCTGGTCGGCGTCGAGGTCGGCCGCGGAGTTTATGAGCAGGTCGGGCCCGAGGGAGGGGATCTTCTCCATGACCAGGGAGTGGTCGGTGATGTCCAGGTCCAGGTCGAATCCCAGGACCTCCTTGCCCCCGGCCTCGAAGACCCTCACCAGGTCGCTCCCAAGCTGGCCGGCGGCGCCGCAGATGATCACGCGCATTCCCGTCCTCCTCGTGGTAGCCCGGCACGCCTCGATTCTTGAACCTTAACACGGTGCCGTGCCCCGGGGTCAAGCCTCAGGCATCGGGGTCAAGCCTCGCCTTGTGCCTGGCGCCGTCATCGCGAGCGTAGCAAAACGGCCCCATTTGGTACGTCCCGCACTCGTTAACGGAGATCGCCGCACCGCTTTGTCCTCGTGATGACGGAAAAAAGGCAACGGCATTGCGCTTGGTGACTCGCTCCGTTAACCTGTACGGGGGTGATGATTTATGGACGACAGGTACTCCGAAAGCATAGACGGCGTGCGCGTGAAGTCCCTTATCCGCTTCTGCGACGAGCGGGGGTACCTGCTCGAGGTGCTGCGTGACGACGACGCGCTCCTGGAGCGTTTCGGGCAGACCACCTTCACCATGACCTACCCGGGCGTGATCAAGGCCTTCCATTGGCACCGCAGACAATACGACCTGTGGTTCATGGCAATGGGCGAGGCGCAGGTGGTCCTACACGACCTCAGGGAGGACTCACCCACCTACCGGCGCACCCAGGTCATACACGCGGGTGAGCACAAGCCGCTGCTCATCGTCATCCCCCCCGGCGTCGCCCACGGCTACAAGGTGTTGGGAGAACGGCCCGCGGGGCTCTTCTACCACACCAGCGAAAGCTATAATCCGTCCGACCCCGACGAGGAGCGCATCCCCTACGACGATCCCTCCATAGGCTTCACCTGGTAGGGGGTCAGCCCTTAACATTCGTCATTTCGTTGTTAAGGTAGCATTTATCGATCTTTTCGTGTGCGGTTCCGAGCCCTTGATCCGAAGCATCCATAGTCGTAGCGCCTTCCCGGTCAACGGCAAGGAAGACGGACATGGATACTATTTCGAAAATGAAACAAATGATGAATGTTAAGGGCTGACCCCATTGGAAAGGGCCCCGTGGGGGCCCTTTCCTTGGCGGTGTGACGTTAAGGGATTGCTCTTTTTATTCCTGGTAGCGGCGGCGCAGGCCCAGGGCCAGGAAGAAGAGGCCGATGACCATCAGGACCGCCGCCGTCAGGATCAGAGGGAGCTGGTTCATGCCGGTCATGGGAAGCGTGTCCGGTCTGATTGGCGGTTGCGGCAGCACCTCGACCTCCACGTTGAGGAAGTCGACGGCCTCCTCTCCACCCGGTGGCAGGGTCACGTCCACGCTTTCCGGCGTGACGGCCTTCATCTTGGTGGAATCAAAGAACTCGGTCACGTTGTATTCGCCCGCCTCGAGCAGGAGGAAAGCGTAGCTCCCGTCCTCCTCCGTCTCCGCATCGATGCTCACCAGCTCGCCACTGAGGGTCTTGCCGGTTAGCCTCAGGGGCATGCCGGCCTTTGGCTTGTCCTTCTCTTTGTCGAGCAGCAGGTCGCCGTCGTCCAGCCACTTGTTCGCGATGATCTTGCCGTAAAGGGTATTGGAGAAGATCACGGATATGCTCTCGCCAGGACCCACGGTCACTTCGACCAGTATGGGGCGCGTGGCGTAGTAGCCCGGCGGCACCTTTTCCGAAACGGCGTACTGGCCCGGCTTGAGGTCGTTGAAGACGAAGGTGCCGTCCTCGCCCGTAACCGTGGTGGCCAGGAAGGCGATATCGCCGAGGCCTTCCAGGGTCACTTCGATCCCCGCAAGGGTGGGTTCTCCCGGGTCAAAGGAGCCGTCCCCGTCGAGGTCGTCGAACTTCAGTCCCTCTACGCGCCCGTAGGGGCAGTTGCCGAAGTTGACCACCGCGCCCTCCCCCGCCGAGAGGACCACGGTCACGTTGACCGGGGTGCAGTAGAAGTAGCCTTCCTTCTCCGTCTCGACCAGGGTGTAAGTGCCGGGCTCGAGGTGGGTGAACTCGAAATACCCGTCCTCGCCGGTCACCGCCGAGGCGATGAGGTCGCCGGGCGGGCTGCCCTCGTAGAGGTTGATGGTTATGCCCGCGATGAATTCCGCCTCTTCCTCGTCCCAGACCCCGTCGTAGTCGGCGTCGAGCCACTTCTTCCCGGAGATGGACCCGTAAGGGGCCTCGGAGAAATAGACCTTTACGGTCACTCCGCAGACCACGTCCACTTCCACGGTTACGGGGCTGAGGGGATAGTAATCGGGGACCGTGGACTCATCCACGCTCACCGTGTATTTACCGGGCAGTAGATGGCCGAAGTAGAAGTACCCGTCGGCGTCCGTCACCGTGACCTGGGGCGCTCCGATATCGGGATCGGGGTCGAGCATGATGGTCACTCCGGCGAGCCCCTCGTCATCTCCGTCCATGATGCCGTTCTCGTCCTTGTCCCAGTACTTCCAGCCCTCGATGGCCCCGTAGCGCGCGTTGAGGAAATCGAGGTCCTCCACGTCCGCGTCAGTGAGCACCACCGGGTCGTAAACCCCGCCGTCGGGGCTGACGATATACCAGTCCTCGAGCATCCCGGCGGTGAGCGCCTCCCGCACCTTGTAGGTGCCGGGCTTGAGGCCGGTGAACTCGTAATAGCCGCCCGCGCCGGTGAGCGTCGAGGCCACGTACTCGTACTCGCCGCTGACCTCGTTCCAGATGAACAGTTGTACCTCCACGCCGGGCACGCCCGGGTCCTCCGCGCCGATCTCGCCGTCGCAGTCGGCGTCCTCGAACTTATGTCCGCTGATGGAGAGGTCGCGCGCGTTGAGGAAGTCCTTGCCGTCCACGTCACCGGTGCCGACCGGCACGTCTACGTAGATCCCGCCCTCGGGGTAGGTGCATCTCCAGCCGGCCTGGAGCACTTCCTTGACGGTGTACAGGCCTTCGGGAAGGCCATCGAAGCTGTACTCTCCCGCGGCGTTGGTCGTGGTGGTGGCGATGAGGGCTCCTTGGTCGTCGTACAGCTCTATCGTCCATCCCTCGAGGGGCACGTCGGTGCCGGCGTCGTATACGCCGTTGCTGTTCACGTCCTCATACTTGTGCCCGCGCAGGTGCGAGTTCGGCGAGAGGAGGAAATATACGCACTGCCACCAGCAAGGCCAGGGGCAGTTGTGGAGGACGACGTCGACCTCGGTCGGCGATTTGGCCGTATATCCCGCCGGCGTCTCCATCACCACCCTGTACCTGGCCTCGGTGTCGCTGCCGCCGTAGGCGCGCGGCAGGCCTTCCCAGATGACGTGTCCGCCGGGGTAATAAACGGGGAGGGTGATGATGAGCACCTGGAAGCCCCACCCCGGTCCGGTGATCATGGAAGGCGGCGAGACGGGGGTCAGGTCGTCGTTCTCCTCGATGTGGTAGAGCCTGATGGTCACCCCGTCGAGCAGTGGGTCGTCCCACGTGAATTCCCCGTCGCAGTCCTCGTCCACCCTCACCAGGGCCTCTATGACGCCGTCATCGCACACCCTGTCCTTGTCCTTGTTGAAGAAGTCGACGCCGGTGACGTCCTGCCCCTCCGCGACCGTCACGTCGACGCTGGCGGGGGAGGTCGCCTCCGTGCCCGCGGGGACGATCTCCTTGACGGTGTAATCCCCCGGCTCGAGGTCGCCGAAGGAATAGCTGCCGTCCGCGGCGGTGGTCGCGGTGGCGGCGATGACGCCGCCGGACCACAGCTCGATGGTGACCCCGCCCAGCGGGAGGTCGCCTTCGCTGTACGCCCCGCTGCCGTCCACGTCGTCGTACTTGTGCCCGCTGATGGAGCCCTTGAGCGGCTCGTCAGGAGCGTTACCGAAATAAACGGTGACCTTCTCGTTCCAGCTTATATCCAAGGTGTAGGAGGTCGGGGTGGTGGCGTAGTAACCGTCGGGGACGGTCTCGCTCACGGTGTATGTGCCGCCGGAGAGATCGTCGTAACAGACCTTGCCGTCGCTTCCCGTCTGCTTGGGATTCGCGCCGTTGAGCGTTATGGTCACTCCGGACAGACCCTGCTCTTCGGCGTCCATGACGCCGTTCTCGTTCCCGTCGAGGAACTTGATCACGCAGATCCTGCCCTCGGCGCACAATACGCCCGCCTGCGGCGGGGTCCCCCCGGAGCCATCCTCGACCGGTGCTTCCCCTTTGACCTCGACGTCCTGCAAGCCTTCCGCCATCAAGGTCTCCTGCGCCGCATCGGGCGCGCCGCCGTTCCCCGCCGTGGCGGACACGACGCCTCCCAGCAGCGACAACAGCACGAGAGCCGTGACGGAGACGAAGGCCAACCACCTGGTCGTCTTGCTCATTACGTCACCTCCGCTGAGTTGCTTCTCCTCAAAGGCGGGACGCGCTTTCGCTTCCTCGGCACAAGGCGAGCAAGCGAACGAGGAGTGTCTCAGGGTTGTCTCAGGAGAAGATCTTGCGGCCAAACCAGGCATCTACGCCGAGTGAGTCCTGGCCACGACCCGTTAGTCCACCCCGGATCCAGCCCTCCTACCCCTTCTTGCGTCCTCCTTTTGCGTCCGATTTTGTCTGCCGTTCCTTGTATGAAAAAACCCGACCGTTTAAAACGATCGGGCCGGTTTCACCACTAGCTCCCCGCAGCTGAGGTAACCACACTGCACACTGCGGATCGTCGCTTCCCTATCGTGAGCTACATATCGCTGTCTATGGTTTCATTATTATATGCGAAAAACACCCAAATGCAAACCCTTTCTGAACAAACGGTTGAAACACGTTCGCGTCTTTTCCCCGCCGGGGTAGCGAGCCGCACGAGCATTCCCGTCATGCTCCTTGCTTCGCGCTCCGCGTGGCCGGAACGCGTCACGTCAGGTGGAGGGAATAACGCCGTGCGGGCGCCGGCTCCCCCTCCCGGTAGATGTTGTACAGGCTGCCCCCCATGCCCACGAAGAACCAGAAGAGGGTGTGCATGGGTATGGCGAAAAGCAGCCACGCACCGAACATGTTGGCTATCACGTATCCCACCATGCCGAGGATGAACGCCTCGCTCAGGAAATACAGGAAGGGGTCCCCCGGCGAGTTGTTGCGCACGTGCAGGAGCAATGCCCAGTACATGATGAAGACCAGCAGGAAGGCGATGAGGCCCACGAGGCCGTGGGAGACGAGGTAGGTGAGGAAGGCGTTCTCCACCGCCGCCCATGTCGCCCGCAGGTTGTTCTCCACGATCCTCTGGCCCTCCATCCCCATGCCCAGGCCGAAGACGGGATGAGACAGGAAGAAGTCGAACGCGAGCTGATACATGTATATCCGCCCCTCCGCGGCTTCCGTGGCGCTGAGGCTGCTGAAGCGCTTCTTCACGAATTCGGGCGGGGATAGAATGAAGAAGATGAGCACCAGCACGAGGAACACGGTCCCGGCCGCCAGCCATACCCGCTTGTCCTTGAGGCCGAAGATGCTGTAGATGATGGCTATGCACCCGGCGGCCACCCAGGCGGCGCGGGAGCCGGTGAAGAAAAGGGCCCCCAGGTTTATGCCCAGGGCTATCAGGAGTATCCACCACGCCCGTTTGCGGCCGGCGCGCCACGCCATGCTGAGCAGGCTGACCAGGAAGGGCAACACGAAGACGAGGTACCCACCGAGGATGTTGGGGTGCAGGAAGGTGGAGTTGATGCGGTATGCCTGGGTCGCGCCTCCCCCCGCGACGTAGTTGACGTCGTCCGGGTAGCCTATCTTCTTGAGCACGTGCTCCGCGATCCACTCCGTCCTGGACTGCCCTATGGCGAACTGCACCAGGCCGAAAAGGGCCACCAGCGTGGCGCATACGAGCATGAGGATGACCAGGTTGCGGAACAGGTAACGTGTCTTCACTATGTTGATCACCAGGAAGAATATGTACACGAAGAAGGTGGTGCGGACGAAACGGAAGGCGAGCACCAGGGGCTTGGCCCCGTTTATGAGTCCGACGAAGCCGGCGAGGATCGAGGTGAGCATGTAGAGGATTATGGCGAAGATGACCGGGCTGGAGGTCTTCCACTCCGCTTCCTTGAGGAAGCACTTGAGGATCCAGGCCACCAGGGTCATGGTGATGACGATCTCGTGCACGTTGAAGTGGAGGCCTCGGGTCTCCCCCATGACCATCACCTGCATGCCCAGGTTCCAGGTGGGGCCGGCCTGGGGGATGGTCAGGTTGAGGAGGAGGAAAAGTCCCAGCCCGAGCCAGAGATAGCGGTAGATGAGGAAGAAGAGCGCGATGCCGGCGAAGGCGATGGCGACGTAGAGGAAGGGCAGGCGCGTGGAAGCCAGGCCGATGATGGTCCCCAGGACCACTATGGTGGCCAGCAGGACATCAAGCCTGGAGAGGGGCCACGAACGAGGTTTATACCTCTCCTTCAGGGATACCTTTAACTCCGACACCTCCCCCCACTGACCATATCATAGAGGCCGATGATCGTCGCTGCCGACTTTTCCCAGGTGAACCCGGAGGCCCTGCGCAACCCCTTCTCCCTCAGCTCCTCGACCTCCCGCCCGCCTTCCCACATGGTCTCCATCCCCCGCGCTATCTCCCCGGGATCCAGGGGGTCCACCAGAAGGCCGGCGTCTCCCACCACCTCGGGGATGGAGGAGACCCGCGAGGCAAGGACGGGGGAGCCGCAGGCCATGGCCTCGAGCAGGGGGAGGCCAAAGCCCTCGTAGAGGGAGAGGCAGAGGAAACAGGCGGCGCCGGAGTAGAGCGCCGGCAGGTCCCCTTCCTCCACGAACCCGGGGAGGGACACCATGTCCTCCATGCCCAGCTCCTCCAGTTCGTCCCCGACGTAACCCTCGAAGCCCTGAAAATCCCCGGCCAGGACAAGGCGCGGGCCGTCGCCGGCTGCCCTCGCGAAACGCTTGAACGCGAGCAGCATGTTGCGCAGGTTCTTCCTGGGATCGAAGCCCCCCAGGTAGAGGAAATAAGGCCCCTCTATGCCGTACCTCTCCAGCGCCGCCGCCTTCACGCTCCCGTCCTCCACCGGGGCGTAATCGGGGGTGACGCCCTCGTGGACCACCGCGATGCGTTGCGGCGGGATGCCCCAGATGCGCTGCACGTCCCTGGCGGTGTTCTCCGAGACCGCAATCACCATGTCGGCCCCTCGGGCGGCGCGGCGGTGGGCCCACATCCACAGCCATGCGGTGGGGCCCAGGTAGGGACCGCGCAGCACGAGCAGGATGAGATCGTGGACGGTGATCAGGCTGGGGCAGCGCAGAAAGGGGACCATGTTATGGTCGATGCCGTGGAAGATATCCACTCCCGCTTTCTCTATCTCCCGCGCGTACGTCAGGTGTTCGCCCGGGAAGGCCAGGAGGGGCGGGCCCTTGACGCGGGGGATCTCATGCCATTCCAGCCCGTCCATGGCGTCGCGGGCGATGAGGTCCTCCCCGGGCGGCCCGCCGTAACCGAAGAGGACGAAATGGATGTCATCACCTGCCCGCGCCAGGCCCTCCACGAGGCGGGCGGTGTAACGGCCGATACCGCGCAGGCGGTTGACGTTGCCTAGGGCACGTCCGTCCAGTCCTACCCTCAAGCCCTTCAAGCCGCCCCGCCCCCCATTGTCTTCCGGGCGGCCACGAACAGCAGCCGTCCCCTCCGCCCGAGAAAAGGCAGGCGCTCCAGCCACGGGAGGAAGGAGAGCTCCCCCCTGTAGAGGGCGGGCAGCCTCAGGTGCGGCAGCATCGTCGAGGTGTGAAAGACCTCGAGCCCCGCTTCCCTCACCGCTTCTCCCATGGCGCGCGGCGAGAACCTGTTGACCGGCCTGGGACCCGGCCTCGGCTCCCACCCCCTGAAGAGGGCGTTGGCGGTGACCAGGGCCACGACCCCCCCTTGCTTCAGGACCCTGCCCCATTCCGAGAGCGCCTCCCCGGGGTCCTCCAGGCCTTCCAGGGTGAACTGAGCGATCACGGTGTCGAAGTGGCCCGCGGGGAAGGGGAGGCGGCACGGGTCTCCGGCCACCCAGCGGTATCCGCTGCCGCGCCCGGGCGACGCCGGGCCTTCCCGCGCAGGTCCCTCTCCGGGCTCCAGCCATATGACCTCCAGGCCGACCTGGCCGGCGAGACGGCCGGCCAGCATCCCCTCGCATTCTCCCACCAGCAGGACCCTGCTTCCCCGGCGGGGCCTGGTCAGGCGCAGCAGGCGGTCCACCCGCAACTGCGCCTCCCTTCCCCCCTCCCGGGGCCACGCCTCGGCCATGAGGCTGAGGCAGAAGAAGTAACCGGCAGGGCGGGCGAAGAGGACCCTCATCGCCGCCCGCTCCCACGGGTTGGGATCGATTCCCGTGAAGAAGCTGCGCGGGATCACTCGCGCCCGGTAACCCGCCTCCCTCAGTCCCCGGTAGAGGGAGAGGGGGCTCTGTTCGTTGACGTGCAGGTAGGCGTCGGACTCGTGGCGCAGGTCTTGCGGAAACTCGCGGCGCAGGACCAGTCGGGCCAGCGTGCGCACCGGAGGATACCCGTACCTGTAGAACCAGGTGTTGGGCCCGGTGTGGACGATGAGCATCCCGCCCGGCCGCAGCACCCTCCTGATCTCCCCCAGGGCGTGCTCGATCTCGTGGGGATGGAGGTGTTCGTAGACGTCCACCATGAAGACCACGTCGAAGGAACCCGCGGGGAAGGGCAGGCCCTTGGCGTCGACCTGCCTGAACTCCACCCTTGCGGCGACGTCCCCGTAGAGCGCCTCGAGGCGCTGGCGGGAGATCTCGATGGCCGCCTCGGAGTAGTCGATCCCCACGGCGTGGGCCCCCTTCCTGGCCGCCTCGCACACAAGCTCGCCGCGCCCGCATCCTATATCCAGGACCCAGCGTCCGTCCAGGTCGCCGGCCTTTTCCAGGGCCTCCCTTATGCGCTCGGGGAGTTCCTCGGCATCCTTGAGGAAGATCTCGTAGCCCTCACAGTCGCTGGTGTAATACTCGCGTGTATACAGTTCCGGCGAGACCGGGTCTGGTCCCCCCTGGTTTTCTCTATCTGGCATCTGCCTCACCTCGAGAGCAATAGAGCGGGACTCGCGGCATCGTGCGATGTCGCCGGCTACACATTCTTCTCGAACCAGGCGAACATGAGTTCCCATACCTCCAGGCGCCCCGCGGGATCTACGACGCAATGGGCTTCGTCCGGGTAGAGCTTGATCTCCACCGTCTTTCCGGCCGCGCTGAGCGCGTCGTACAGGCGCCGGGCCTGGCCCACGGGACAGATGGGGTCCTTCTCACCGTGGATGAGCAGGGTGGCGGCCTGCAGCGAGTCGGTGTAGTTCAGGGCGGAGCGGACCTCGTATTCCCGGGGGACTTCGTCCGGCGTGCCCCCGACCATGGAGAGAAGGTCGTTGAGGATCGTCTTCACCGTCGGGTCGCTCGAGGCCACGGCGTTGTTGTAGAGGTCGACGGCGTCGTAGAAACCGGCCTCGGCCACGACCGCCTTGATGCGCGCATCGCGCTCGGCCGCGAGCACGGAGATGGCGGCGCCATGGCTCTGGCCGTAGAGGCCTATGCGCTCACCCTCGATCAGGTCCCGGGACTCCAGGTAGTCGATGGCGGCGATGACGTCGTCCACCTCCCCCTTGGCCCCCTCGTGGCTGCCCTGGGACATGCCGCTTCCCCGGTAATCGGGGTTGAACACCAGGTACCCCTGGTCCCTGATCATGAGGGCGACGTCGCTGAAATCGCCGGCCGTCCCGAAGCCGGGATGGTTGACGATGATGGTGGGCCAGGGAGGGCTTCCCTCGGCGGGACGGAAGAGCAGGCCCGAGACGGTCAGGCCGCCGGAGCTCTGGTAATAGACCCGCTCCGCCACCTTCTCCATGTTGAGCATGGCGTCGTATGTCTCGTCTATGAGTTCGTCCGCCCGCGCGAAATCGTTCTGGTTGTAGGCGTCGAGGGCCTGCATCCATTTCGCCCGGGCCTCGCGGACGTCATACCCCTCGCCCGCTTTCTGGTTCAGCTCGTTGGCGCAGGCCAGCCCGCGCACCGTCACCGTTGCCTGATCGATCACCCGGGTCAGCGCGCAACTGCACCCGCCCGTCAAGAGACCGGCGAGGAGCACGGCCAGCACCGCGACGGCCACCTTGCACTTGAGTCCAGACGCCATCCCTTACCTCACATTCGGATCGCGATGCCCATGATCACACCGTGAGCAGGTCGTTCAGCTCATGCAGGCCCTTTCTGCTCAAGGCCCTGGTAGCGAACGCCAGTATCACGTATAGAATCGTCAGCGCCGCCGCTATTATAAAGGCGGATTGCAGGGAGCTCATGAAGGTGTCCTTGCCCACCGCGAAAACCCTATATAAGACGAAGGCGGCACCGTAGAGAGTTCCGAGCATGAGCAGCGGTACTGCCGCGAACTTGAGCAGGTCGATGCGGTAACGCAACTCCACAGAGAGCCGCCAGAAGAGGACCACGAAAGCCACCCCCTCGCTGACCAGGACGGTGACCGCGGCACCCGTGTATCCCCAGAACGGGATGACCAGCAGCGCCAGGATCACCTTGGCCACCAGGCCGACGGTGACGATCAGGGTCACCGTCTTCTGCTTGTTGATGACGATGAAGAAGGGGAAGCTGATGGCATACATGAAGGTGAAATTCATGGCGCCCATGGTCAACCAGGTGACGTTCCAGGCCCGGACGAAATCGTGTTCCTGCAGGACCAGGATGGGCCGGGCCAGGATGGGCACGATGACGGCCAGGGGGATGATCAGGAACCAAGCATAGCGCAGGAGTTTTTCCCAGATCGGCCCCAGCCGGGCGGGATCCTTCCCTCCCACCCTGGATATCGCGGGCAGGACGGCCATGTTCAGGGCCAGGGTGAGGAAGACGAAGGCCTTGGCGAACATCCCGGCAGCGCTGTACAGGCCCACCTGCGTGTCCCCCTTGAGCCAGGAGAGGAGGGGTATGTCGATACCCGCGTATATGGTCACGCCCGCCGAGACCACCGCCAGGGGCCAGGCGCTGCCCAGCAGGTATCGCCATAACCTGCCGTCCATGGTGAAGGGGCCGAACCTGGAGACGGAGGCCGGGTCGCTCTGCGGCGGCGCCACCAGCGGCGCCGCCGCCTCTGCCCCGGGGTCCTCACCGGGCAGGGCCCCGGACGCTTCCGCCAGGCCGGCGTAGGAGTAGTCGGCGAGCAGTGCCTCGACGGCAGCTTCGCCCGAGGGCGCTGGCGCGTGGGTCACGGCCTCGGCCATGGCCATATCGCTGATCTCGGCGGTCACCAGCCCGGCCTTGCGCAGGGTGCGGCGGTAGAGCGGGTAGAGGTGGAGGATGGAGTACAGGATGGTGATGATATAGATGATGATGAGGTAGATGAGCACGTTCTCGAGGCCGACGACGACGACGT
Organism: Actinomycetota bacterium; assembly: GCA_028697145.1. GTDB lineage: Bacteria > Actinomycetota > Geothermincolia > Geothermincolales > RBG-13-55-18 > SURF-21. The sequence goes on from JAQVFR010000006.1 coordinate 36,053, forward strand.
ACACGGACATCGCGACCTTCATGATCCCCATGATCATGTAGACGAGCGCTACCACGCCGAGTCTCTCCAGGGCGATGAAGTTCTCGGAGAGCGAGTTGGAGAAGGGCTGCTCGATGAGCAGGCAGAAGGCGATGGTGAAGACGACCCAGAACTTCTCCCCGGCCAGCGCGCCGTCGCCCTGCAGGGCCAGGGTGATGAAATTGGTGAGCATGAGGAGGCCGAAGGCCACCAGGCCGAGGAGCAGGCGCAGGGATACGATGTTCTGGAAATAGCGGCGCATGCGGGAGGTTTCCTGGGAGATGTCGCGGATGGAGATGTTGCCGATGCCGAAGTCCGGGATGACCTGGAAGATTGTGTAAAGAGTGAAGGCGTAGGTATATATGCCCGCCAGCTCCGGGCCCAGTTTGCGGTTGATGATAATGGCCATCCCGAAGGTGAGCGCGGAGGTGACTATCCTGGCGCTCACCAGCGCCGCGGTGTTTTTCGACAGGCGGCTCACTCTTTCCATCGCTGTCCTTCTTGCCCTTTCGTGGACCCTGCTCGCAGCCCGGTCGCGCACAAAGATGCAGGCCAGAACACCCCGCGGTTTTGTCTCGCTCGTTTTGCCGGTGCCGGCTTTGGATGTTAAGGCCTGGACCTGCCGTCTATTCCCAGTCGGTGCCTTCCTCGCTGCCGCTTCGGCGGTTGACAGCCTCGCTTTCCCTGGCTTTGCCCTCATGAAGCGGGGCCCGATGCTTCCTTCCCTTGCGCCGTCAGCCCCGTGGCGGCCTGTTTTCGTCCTCGCCGGACGGCGCCGCCGCGCCGCCTCTCTTCGGGGTGGAAGCGAACCTGGCGCCCGCGTCAGTCAACATCTTCCGCAGGTGTTGCTGAGCCCCTTCCTCGCTCATGTGGGCGTACTCTCCCTCGCGCCGCATCATCTTTATTATGGAATCGGTTATATCGACCACGCTTTCGTCGCTGATGCTGTAGCGGCGCAGGAATGACTGGTAATAAGCGGTAATGGCCGCCTCCGCCGGGCCCCCGATATCCGCCTTGTCCGAGTTCAATGCCCTCAACCATGTCTTGGGGATGGGAGCCCCCGTCTCGCCCAGGCGCCGGAACTCCTCCACGACCTCCCGGTTCTCTCCCCCGGCCGCGGGCATCTCTTCCTCTGGCTCGGGCCCGGCGGCCGTTTCCACCGCGGCCGCGGGCGGCTCCGTTCGCCCGCTCGCTGCCGGGGCGGCGCTTGCCGCCTCCGGCTCCGTCTCCTCCACCGGGACCGGCTCGGCCGCCGCGGCGGCGGGTGCGGGCGGGGGTGGAACGGCCGAGGCTGCGGCCGGCGCTTTCTTGCGCTTTTTATCTCTCGTGGCGGAGACGGCGGCAACCTCGGCCTTGCCGGCCCCCCCGGCGCGCTCCCTGCCTTTTATCTTCACGTTGACGAGAACTACGCCGCTGGGCTTTATGTTCAGGCGTTCGAAGGCCGTCAGGGCCTCGAGGGCAAGGCGGCGGGTGCACAGGTCGACGTCGATCAGCACCAGCGAGACGTGGACATTGGAGGCGATAATCGCGCCGTTCATCGACGTGGAGAGGGGAGGCGCGTAGATCACCACCAGGTCGTACTGGTCCTCGAGGCGCCGCAACTCCTCCTCGAAGAAGGGCAGGGAAACCAGGTCCGTTGACCTGGGGCTGGCCTTGCCGGCCGGGAGCAGGTACAGGTCGGCCGCGCCGCCCTCGACGACCTTGCCGCGAACGCCCGCCTCCTGCTCGAGGGCATCGGACAGCCCCGGCTTTTCCGCTGCCCCCAGGAGGTCGGACACCGCCCGCTCCGTCATATCGCCGTCGATGAGCAGGGTCCTCCTCCCGGTGTTGGCGATGCTCATGGCCAGGTTGAAGGCCACGGTCGGTCCGGCCGCGAATGGTACGGCGGGAGTGACCAGGATGGACCTCACGTCCTCTTCTTTCTGGGAGAATATGAGCATGGAACGGATGTCGGAATAGGCGTTCCATGCGGGGGAGCCCTCCTCGATAGCGGGCAGCAGGGCGTTGCTCCTGTCTCCCCGCTCCTTCGGCACCATCCCCAGTATGGGCAGCCCGAGCATCTCCTCCGTCTCTCGCGTGGAACGGAAATGGGGATCGAAATACTCGATGCCTATCACCAGGGTGAGGCCGAGCACCAGCCCGATAAAAGCGCCCAGGCCTACATAGAGCAGCGGCTTAGGCTGAGTGGGTTTTTCGGGCACCACGGCCCTGTTTGTGAAGGAGAGGGTGCCTCCGAGGAGAAGGGTCCCGAAAGTGGCGTCGTAGAGGTCGTTGCCCTCGACGGCCAGTGACTTGAGGCTCAACACCTCTCCCCAGGTGTTGGCTATCTCGGCCGCCCTGGTCGGGCTTCCGTCGGAGACCACGATCCTGAGGGAGGTGGATGACACCTCCGGCTGGGCGCTGACCTTGCCCAGCAATTCCTCCGGCGGGATGTCGACGCCGCTGCCGGACAACCTCTCGCTCACCTTGATCGCCACCTCGATGCTCTCGCAGGCGTTGCCTATGGAAGGCAGCAGCCCTCCCGCGGAATATGCCGCGGCGATAGTCGCGTCGGGGAGCCTGGTGGTCGGGTTCTTCGGCGGCGTGGCGACGATCACGATCTCCACCTTGTAAACCGGGCTCTGTATGTAAGCCACGATCGCTCCCACCAGCATGGCGATCAGCGTCAAGGCCACGATGACCCACCATCGCTTCCTGATAGCGCCCGTCACGTCTTGCAGCCTCATGTCACTTCCCTCTCGTTTTTTGCGGGTCGACAGCCATACATTGGTATTAGTCCTGTTTATACATAGGGTATATTATACCAGCACCATCAGGGCATTCCTATCGAGGCGGGAGGGGGCGGAGCGCCCATATCCCGAGCGTTTTCGGGCATCACGAGGGGCTTTGGCGGCGGTCGCCGCCTCCGTGATCCGGCGCCGCGGCCATGGGGGGACGGCGGGTTCGATTAAAGACGAGATTGATTTAGTATAAAGGTGTTATAGACGATGAGATGAAGTAAATGAGCGCTTCCGGACGGCGGTGGCCGTGGGGTGGTGGGTGAAAGGAGTTGGGGAAAGATGGATCGCGAGTATTACACCATGCTGGCCAGGGGGTATTGGTTCCTGGGGCGAAACCTGCTGGCGGGCAAGATCACCAACAAGGCACTGGAGCTCCTGGCCTTACTGGACTATCGCCTGCTCATGCTGCTCTCCATGTGGCATCCGGACATGGAGACGCGCAAGAAGCTGTTGAGAAAAAGGGGCGTGAACGTAGCCGAGAATGCCTGGATCGACCTGGGATGCTGGATAGAGATGACCACGCCGCAGTCGGTGTTCATCGAGGACTATGCAAAGATCGCCTACGGCGTCATCATCTTCGCCCACGATGCGGCGGTCAACGCCGTGGTCGACCTGCCGATGAGGGTGAAGACCACCCGGATCGGATACAATTCCGCCATAGGGGCGCGCTCTATCATCATGCCCGGGGTGACCGTGGGCACGAGCTGCGGCGTGGTCGCGGGGTCGGTGGTGACCAAGGACTTGCCGGACCATACGGTATGGGGGGGCGATCCGGCGAAGCAGCTCTTCACCGCCGAGGAACTGGGCCTGGCCTGGCAGGCGGACATGAAAGTGCACCCCGAGCTGTATTTCGATCATCCCAACGAATCGCGCGGCCCAACCACCGCCTTCGACCATCTCCTTACCTGGCGCGAGGAGGGGGTGAAGGTGCGCGACTGGCGCGAGATCAGGACCGGCACCCCCTTCGATTACCTGCTGGACGCCAAGATGCGCAAGGAGAGGTCGGGATAACCGGCGCGTGCCGGGCGGCGGCAGCCGCCGCCTACATGAGACATCCAGGAGGAGAGCGTGGCCGAGTACCGCATGTTGGTCGTGAACCATGCCGTGGAGACAGGCGGAGCGGAACGCGTGCTTATCAGGCTCCTGGAAAGCCTGGACCGCGGCCTTTTCGAGCCCGCGCTGGCATGCCCCCGCGAGGGGCCTCTAACCGTGGAGGCGGAGAAGCTGGGGATAGAGGCGCATCTCGGTTATCCCTCCCCGCGCCTTCTCGAGGTGAAGAGGAGATCGGTGGGGAACAGCGGGGCCGGCGTCCTTCTCTACCCTTATGACCTGGCGCGCACCGTGCGGGGGCTGGCCCGGCTGATAAGGAGAGGCGGCTTCGACCTGGTGTACACGAACAGCGCCAAAGCGGACATATACGGCAGCCTGGCGGGATGGGTGGCGGGCAGGCCGGTGGTTTGGCGCTTGCACGATATCGTCACCGCGGAGGCCTTCAGCCGCTTCAACATGTTCCTGTTCAAGTCCTGCGCGTCGCTCTTCGCCTCCAGGGTGCTGGCGGTCTCCGGGGCGGCGAGCGAGGCCCTGGTGGCCCTGGGGGTGCCGCGCCGAAAGGTGAGGACGCTGTATAACGGCATCGACCTGGCGTCCGTCAAGCCGGAAAGAGGCAGGGAAAGCGTAAGGGTCGAATGGGACATCGAGGCCAATGCGCCCCTGGTCGGCATGGTGGGCAGGCTGGTGGACTGGAAAGGCCCGGACGTCTTCCTGCGGGCCGCCGCGGCGATCGCGAGGGAACTGTCCGGGGCGCGTTTCATGCTGGTAGGGGACGCCACCTTCGGGGAGAAGAGCTACGTGGATGAACTCAAGGGGATGTGCGCGGACCTCGGCCTGGAGGAGAAGGTGGTCTTCACCGGCTTCAGGTCGGACGTCGCGGAGATCATGGCCTCGCTGGACCTCCTGGTGCACGCCTCCGTCCTCCCCGATCCCCTGCCCACCGTGCTCATCGAGGCCATGGCCCTGGGGATCCCGGTGATAGCGGCCGCAGGGGGCGGCGTGGGCGAGATAGTGGAGGACGGCGTGACCGGCCTGGTGGTGCCGCCCGGGGACGCGGAGGGCATGGCCGTTGCGGCGCTGCGGGTGCTGGGCCGCCGCGATGAGGCGGTCAGGATGGGCGAGGCGGGTAAAAAGCGGGCGGCCGAGGTTTTCGATATCGGACTGAGGACGCGGGAGATGGAGAGAGAGCTTTGCGAGGTGATAGCGGGTGCCGGCGGGCGCGGACGCCGTTTGAGGTGATCGCTGGCCGTACGGCGGGAAAGGCAGCGCGGGGAGGTCCTGGCCATGAGGATAGGCGTTGAGGGAAGGACGCTGCAGGGCAAGCGCTACGGCGTGGCCAGGTGCCTGGTCAACCTGCTCAAGTACCTGGTGCAGATGGGGGATGACGAGTATGTCCTCTACCTCTCCGAGGCCATCGAGCCACTGGGCTTCTCTTCACCCAACCTGGAACTCGAGGTCCTGGGCTTCGCCCCGTCACTGGCGTGGAGGCACCTGCGCCTGCCCCTGGCCATGCGCCGGGACAAGGTGGACCTCCACTTCTCCCCCTCTTATTTCCTTCCCCTCGTCAAGGTATGCCCCTCCGTGGTGGAGGTGTTCGACATCACCTTCAAGGTACACCCCGAGTGGTTCGCGAAAGACCGCAGGTTCATCTTCGACGACATCTTCTGGAGGGAGGTGAAGCGCGCCGAGCGCATCCTGACGACGAGCGAGCACTCGCGCGGCGACATCGTGAGGACGCTGGGGGTGGACCCCGGGAAGATCACCGTGATCCCCGCGGCGGCTGACGAGCTTTTCCGCCCCGTTGACGATGAGGAACGCCTGGACGGATTGAGGCGCGGGCTGGGCCTGTCCGAGGGGTTCCTCTTCACGGCGGGGTCCATCCACACCAGGCGCAACCTGGAGAGGCTCATCGAGGCGGCGGCGGAGGCCTCACGCCTCCTGGGCTCGGAGCTGCAGCTCCTCATCCTGGGCACCCCGGCCCCGTTCACCCCGCCGGTGGACATCCGGGGGACCGCACGGCGCTGCGGCATGGAGAACAGGGTCGTGCACGTGGAATACGTGAGCGAGGAGGAGCTGCTGCTGCTGTATAATGCCTGCGGCATGTTTGTCTACCCCTCGCTTTACGAGGGGTTCGGTCTGCCGGTGATCGAGGCCATGTCCTGCGGGACCCCCGTAGCCTGCTCCAACACCACCTCCCTGCCCGAGGTGGGGGGAGAGGCGGTGCAGTACTTCGATCCCCTGGACGTGGAGGAGATGGCGGGAGCGGTGGCGCGGATAATGAGCGACGCGAAGCTGCGCGGGGAGCTTGCCGAGGCCGGCAGGAGCAGGGCGGCCACCTTCTCCTGGAGGAGGGCGGCCGAGGAGACGCGGCGCGTGTTCCGGGAAGCGATGGGCTGACGGGAGGGCTTATATATTAAGAGCCGCTGACGATATATGGATTACACGACGGATACGAGGTGAAATACATGGCAAGCAGCGAGAAGCGGGGGGAGTACCGGCCGCGGGTGAGCGCGGTGATCCCCAACTGGCACCGCAAGGACGACCTGCGCGAGGCCATCGAGGCCATCAAGGCGCAGACCTATCCCGTGGACGAGATCATCGTCGTTGACAATAATTCCCAGGACGGCACGCGCGAGATGGTCAAGGAGGAGTTCCCGGAGGTGATGTTCATACAGTCCCCGCACAACATCGTCATCCAGGCCCTGAACATCGGGGCCAAGACCGCGAGCGGAGACCTCATCCTCCACCAGGACAACGACGGCGTGCTGGCGCCGGACGCTCTGGAGCGCCTGGTCGCGGTCATGGGCTCCGACCCGAGCATCGCGGTAGTGCACTCCAGGAACCTCTACTACGACAGCGGCGAGGTCTTCGACCCCCTGCGCTGGTTCACGGCCGAGGAGCATGGCTCCGACGGGGTCTTCGACGTCCCCAGCTTCCACGGCAACGGCGCCCTGATCCGGCGCGACGTGCTGGAGATGATCGATTATATAGAGCCCGAGATACTCCTCTACCAGTTCGAGAGGAACATCTCCACCAAGGCCATAGACCGTGGCTTCCGCATCGTCTATCATCCGGCGTCGACCATCCGCCACAAAATATCCCGCGAGGTGAGAAACCCCGGGCATCGGCTGTACATCACCATGACCGGCGGCTGGTGGTATCTGGCGCGCTTCTACCCGGCGGGGAAGGCCCTGGAGAAAGCCGCGACGTACCTGGTCTTCTTCGTCCTGTATTCCATGAAGCACCGCACCTTCCGGGACTTCTTCCGCGGCATATTCGATACCCTCCTGGGGCTCCCACAGGTACTCAGGGGCAGGCGGGTGGTGTCCAGGGAGACGGTGAGGATACTGGAGAGCAAGCCCTACGAGACCTCGCTCATCTGGTACGGATCACTGGACACGGCGCGCAAGTGGCTGGCGGCGAGGTTGAAGAAAGGTTGAGAGGCGAGGCAACGCTAAGGAGGAATGAAGATGGCTGAGGGCGCACAAGCGCACTTTATCGACGATCTCAAGCTGGCGGTGAAGCGCAAGGGGGCGGGCGGTCTCATGCGAGACGTCTTCCTGCATCCCGGCAACCAGGCCATAGCCCTGTACCGCATCTACCGCATGCTCTATCTCAAGGGCCATGTCAACCTGGCCTTTCTGGGTTACCGCTTGAACTATTTCCTGTGCGGGGTGGAGATACACCCCGACGCCGACATCGGCCCCGACTTCCACCTCGACCACCCCGTGGCCACCCTCATCGGCAGGCAGACGCGCATCGGCAGGGGGGTGCGCATCTATTCACACGTGGCCGTGGGCGCCGTGGGACTGCCGGAGGACAAGCCCTTCATGGACGTGCGCGACTACGTGCAGATCTACCACGGCGCCATGGTGGGCGGCAGCGCCGTCATAGGCGAGTACGCCCAGATCGGCCTCAACGCCGTGGTGTGGGACATGGACGTGCCGCCGTACGCGGTGGTGGCGGGCAATCCGGCCAGGGTGATAAGGGTGGAGGGGAAGCGCGTCAATCCCGACGACTACAAGGGCTACAAGTACGACCCCGCCGACTTCCACGGCCCGCCGCCGGAACACGACCTCGAGAGGGAGGCGGCGCGCAGCGAGTCCTGGACCGACCCCTCTTCGTTTCTCGACAGAGGGCAGGCTTGAGCGGACCCGTGAAGATATTTCCCAGATGCACCCCACCTGGATAATCCAGCGATGCAGGCCACTCGATGATGGTCATGCATGTATGGAAACGACTTGTACTCGATCTTGAACAGTTGAAACGTTTGGCCCGGTATCCCTCAGAATCTCTGCTCGGTGCGGGCGATGATCGAATCCTGAAGGCCCCTGGAGAGGTCGACGAAGTAGGCGCTGTACCCCGCCACCCTGATTACCAGGTCCTGATACTCCTCCGGTTTTTCCTGCGCCTGCAGGAGGGTCTCCCGATCGACCACGTTGAACTGGATGTGGCTGATCCCCAAGTCACCCCAGGCACGCAGGTAATCCACGAATCTCTTCTTGGTGATCAGCGACAATTAGAATTCCCGGCAGCGGGCGCGTGATATCCGCGACCTTTGCCTCGATATTCCCTATTCCCCGCGCGGCGATCTTCTCCAATAGGGCATCGATCATATCCGGCCAGCAATCCAGCGCATACACCACCCCCGTCTCCCCAACAATACTGGATGCCCGGAGAGCATAATCTCCCGGCCCGCAGCCCAAATCCAGAAAGGAGTCTCCTTTCTCAATTCCGAGCGCGCCGAAGATCAGCTCCGGATCGTGCATCCAGAAGCTGCTCGGGTCGCTTCCGTGCTTGTGATCCCCGTGGCCATTATCTCGCCTGCACCCCTGTCCGCTGCTCAGGGTCGGTCACCTCCGTTTGCTGCCGGCAGAGTATTTGCTCCCAATCGCAAAGATCTATTCTCCGGGACGGAACCCTCCACTGGGAAACTTCTTGTTAACCAAGCTGTCAATGAATCGCCTAAGGGACCTTAGGGGCCGCCTTGAACTTGACTACCTCAGCCGGATGGAAGCAGGTGGAACTCGACGGAGGCGGGCTCCTTCACCCTGCGTGAGGCATCAAGGACCTCGATACCCACCATGTTCCCTTCCCCGTCGAAGTCGATGATGATTCCGGGTTTCTCCTCATCGCTCTCGACTATTGGATTTTCGTTGAACCTTATGGTAAGGGTATCGGTTTCCTTGTCATAAGTTACTTTCATGCCTCGGTCCTCCAGTACTTGTCGACCTTGCTCGTCCGATAGACGGTAACCACCTCGATTTGCCGCCTATCTACATCTACGAAAACCCGATACAGATAAATGCGAGGTGGGTCACCCTCCAATCTCCGGGCTTGATACACCTTCCGGCCTTTGCGAACCTCATATTCCTGCTCATGCGATTCAATAATCTCATATGCCGTCTCTTCGGGTATACCCCTCCTCGACATCTCCCGACGCGCGTGGTCCGTAAGCCGGAATTCCATACCGGTGTTCTCCCCCTGTCTTTATATGCCCTGAATCCATCTTGAAATAGCGTATTATGCAGCGACGACCTGTCCGGCTGCAGATTGAAGGCTGGGTTCAGGTCATCTTGACGTTCGGAAATGGGCACGATTTGGACACAACTGAGAACCCGTCCTTTTTACAACTCCTTCATGTATAGCAACCTTTAATCGTAAAAAGAGCAGCTTAAAGCAGCGATAAGTGAAGAGCTAGGATCTTGATTCTGCCGGGTTTCTTTCAGAGCACAGCGCCTTTCGAGGCATGAGAGCCTCCCGGTAAAGGCATAGAATGCAAGACGTCTTAAAGCACTTCTTGTTTCCCAGAACGCCCCTATAGCCGCTTGTCAACCCTCCCGCAGGGCGAGGGGTTGAAATCCATGTAACCACCATCGCTCTTGTGATGGGTTCACGGCGTTCCCTACAATAGTCTCGTTGCGGACCCCTTTGTCTTTGCGTCTCGGCAAGCCGGGAAGGAGAATGTCATGGATAAGCTCGTCGTTGCATCCAAGGTCATGAAGCCCGTGGTCAAGATGGTGGGAGCGCAGAACCGGCTGATGGTGCGGGTTCCGGGAGGCAAGGCCATGGTAGGAGCGATGAACCGCGCCCTCGGGAAGCTGTTGCCCCGGCTCTCATTCCTCGGCTTCAGAAAAGATCCCTCCTACGAGAACGCCCTCCACAACTGGGAGACCTACCTGGTCCTGGTGGGTGCCGGCGATTACGAGAAGGAGACCCGTGGCCCCCGGGAGAATGTCTACACTTTTCACAAGTGCCCGGCCGGGTTCTGCCGCTCGGCGCATGCGGATGCATGCGATGCCACCATGGTGCTCGATCACAGCGTGGTGGAAAGCTCCGGAGCCCGCCTCAGGGTCGACAAGACGATCCCGGTGGACGGCGTCTGCGTCGAAGTCGTGGTGCCCGCTGGCGGGAGCGTTTGAGGGAATGAACGACGCTGGCGGACCGGGGCTGGAAATCGAAACCGGGTGGCCGTCAGGCCACCCGGTTCCCCCAAACCCCCCTACGCTATAGTCCTTGTCCTTGCCCGCTCCTAGTAGGCTCCGTTGGAGGAGAGGACCGCGGAGAAGGTCCTCAGGATTATCTTGACGTCTGTCCACACCGACCAGGTCTCTATGTAGAAGAGGTCCAGCTTTATCATCTCGTCGAAGGGGAGTTCGCTGCGCCCGCTCACCTGCCACGGGCCGGTGATACCTGGTTTGACGTTCAGCCTCTGCTTGTGCCAGTCCTTGTATCCCTGGACCTCTTCCTTTATATGAGGCCTGGGCCCCACCAGGCTCATCTTGCCGGAGAGGACGTTGAATATCTGCGGCAGCTCGTCGATGGAGAACTTGCGGATCCACTTTCCCACCCGCGTTACGCGCGGGTCGTCCTGGATCTTCCAGCACAGCCAGCCGTTCTCGGCGTTGGTGTCGCTCTTGACCAGCTCTTCCTGCATCTTGCAGGCACCGTCCACCATGGAACGGAACTTCAGGCAGTTGAAGCACCTGCCGTTCTTCCCCACCCTTTTGTGACGGAAGAAGACCGGCCCGGGCGAGTCCAGTTTGATCGCTATGGCGGTTACGGCCAGGATAGGCCAGACGAGCAGGAGCACGATGGTCCCCAGCACGTAGTCCTCGGCGGCCTTGATCAGCCTGCGGTAACCCCCGATCTTCTTTTCGCGCAGGCGGATGAGGGGGATGCCCCCGATCTCGTTGACCTTTATCTCGTCCGTTATCACCTCGAAGAGGCGGGGGACGATGCAGCACTCCACTCCCATCTTGTTGCACCGCGATGCCAGGTTGAGGAGCTGCTCCGAGGACGCGCCGGTGAAGGCGATAACCACCTTCTCCACATCGAAATCCTCGATGATGCGGGTGAGGTCGGTCAGTCCTCCCAGCACGCGCATGCCTTTTAGCTCTGGTTCGGAGAATTCCACGTATAGCGGGTCGTCGTCGATCAATCCTATCGGGCGCAATCCGAAGGAGTCGTGCCGCTGCAGTTTGCGCGCGACCTCCTTTCCCACCTTGCCGGCGCCGACGATGAGGGTGTTGCGCATCACGATGTCGCTTATGCCCACGGAAGACAGCAGCAGCTGCAGCAGCATGCGGCCCGCGAAGAGGAAGAAGATGGACAGCATCCAGAAGAACACCAGGAAGCCGCGGGTGGCAACCGAGGAGTCCAGCAGAAAGGACATGATGAGCAGGAACACGAGATAGACGTTCACCGCCCCCATGATCCTGGGTATGCGGTCCAGGATGCGCACGCGCGTGCGGGTCTCGTACATCCCGCATATCTTGAGGGCGAAGAACAGGATGGGCGAGGTCACGAGCATGACGAGGGCGATATCGCCGAACGTCGCGACGTTCTCGGGAGGGAAGGCGCGGAGTACGGCTGCGTTCTCGAACCTGATCCAGTACGATACCCAAATAGCCAGGAAAAAGGCGATCCCGTCCACGAACAGGCGGGAAGCCACGCGCGCAGCGACCTCGAGCCGCTTGGAGACCGGGCGCTCCAGCAGGCTCATCTCGGCTTCGGAGAGAATGGCGATAAGCTCCTCGTCCGATATGCCCCCGGCCGCGGGTAAGGCTACCTGCACCTCCGCGAATCCTGTCTCGGTCTCAGACAACCCGTTTTTCGTCAGCTGCCGTTCCATTATGCCCCTCCATGTTTGTGTCGGGTACGGGAACGCTTATGAGGTGCCCCGTCTTGGTGAGAGTCGCCTGGCTATGCGAAAAGCTTTTCCACGCTTGCTCGACATTGGCGAGCATATTTTGCTTGAACACGGCGACGTCGAAGGTCATGGCATGCCGTCTTGACGTTTCGGGGTCGAAACGCCCGGGGTCGAAATCTCTTATCGCCTCCTGCAGCGACTGGGAGTCCTGGCGGTCGAAGAAGATGCCCGTGACTCCCTCCACCACCGTCTCCAGGACGCCGCCCGCCCGCAGGGCGATCACCGGCCGGCCGGCCGCCATGGCCTCCAGGGGGACGATGCCGAAGTCCTCCTCCTGCGGGAAGATCAATGCCTGGCAGCGCGAATAAAGCTCACCCAGCTCCGCGTCGGACACCCTTCCCAGGAACTCTATGTTGGGGCCGGCCGCCGCGCGCAGCGAGTCCAGCTCGGAACCCGTGCCCGCGATCTTCAAGGGCAGGCCCAGCCGGTTGAAGGCCTCGACCACGATGTCCGCCCGCTTGTAGGGGATGAGCCTGCCCACCAGGAGAAAGTAATCGTCCACGGAGGGCGAGATGTTCAGCCAGGACGTGTTCACCGGCGGATAGATGACGTCCGCTTCCCGCCGGTAGTATTTCTCGATGCGCCTCGCCACGTGATGGCTGATGGCCACGAAGCGGTCGACGCGGTCCGCCGCGCAGCGATCCCATACCCTGAGGTAGTTGGTCATGTAAGGCATGACCGCCTTGACCAGGGGGTTCAGGACGCCGAAACGCGGATTGTCCAGGTAATGATGATAACCGCTCCAGTAATAGCGTATGGGCGTATAACAGTAGCATATGTGCAGGGTCTCCGGCCGCGTGATCACGCCCTTCGCCTCGGCGTGGCTGGAGGATATGACCACGTCGTATGCGGAGAGGTCGAAACGCTCGAAGGCGACCGTGCGCAGGAGGGGGAATGCCTGGTGCCTTGTCCTGGCGCCCGGCACCTTCTGCAGGAAGGAGGTCCTGACGTCGCTATCCGCAAGTTCCGGGAACTGTTCCGGGACGAACACGGAGGTATATACGGGAGCCTCGGGATAGAGTTCATGCAGGGCCAGAAGCACCCTCTCCGAGCCCGCCAGGTTTGTAAGCCATTCGTGTACCAGGGCTACTTTCATCGCTTCCCGTCGTCCTTCATCGCCGCGGCGTCAACTATACACCGTTAGAAACGCTGCCTCGTCCTTCGCGATCAAGCGGTGAAAGTAACCGGTGAGTCGTAGAGGACGGAGCCGGGTAAAAGGGAATTATATCTGTATAGATAGGAAGTATCAAACATAAATGATTCTTCGCCCGTGTTGTTTTCACCTTTTGCGCCCGAATTTTTGTCCTCCAAACACCCCCAGTTAGTGCCCGCTTGTCTCTTGCCGGCCTCTCTGCCCGTTCCTGTAAGCCAGTCGGGCTGCGCCGTTAAACAACCTTCCTGTACAATTAATCTTACATTGTTTGGTGCTTAAATCAAGTTACCCGTAAGTAATTTAACAGAATCACAACCTGAATGTAACGTCATCGTAACAAATTCCCCGCAAGACGGACGTGCGCGATGATCGTCGGCGAGGTGGCCCCTGCCTTGACGGCGTTGCCGCACGATTCTCGATATACACCACCACGCGATTGTGGTAAAAATATATTCCCGGTTCATGGGGCGGCGCCGATGCCGAAAGGGTAACCGTGTGGGTGCAGGGGCGTGCGCTACGATCGAGATGAGGAGAACATGATGGAAGAGGGCGTTCAGGAAAAACCGAAGCTGTTGTTCCGTTTGCTCGAGGGCGCGTTCATGGCCCAGTTCCACGTCATCAAAGCGCTATCCTATATCCTTCCCCCTTCCGTGCTCTGCCTCATCCCCAAGGCGATGGGCATCGCCTTTTTCTACGCCCGGCCCGGGATGCGCCGCAGGCTCCTGCAGCGGATCACCGAGGCTATGCCGGAGATCAGCGACCCACGCGAACTGGGCCGTCTTGGCCGCGAGGTCTGCGTCGGGGTGTTCATGCCCCTCTTCGACATCTTCATCCTGGCGCGGCACGGAGACCGCTACATGCGGGAGCTGCGCCTGGAGGGGATGGACTTGCTCGAGGAGGCGGAGGCGCGGGGCAAGGGCATTATCTTCACCGGCGCGCATACGGGCGCCATCGGCATCATCCACGCGGTCATGGCGCGCCTGGGCAAGCCGTACACGCCCATCGCCTTCAACCCCAAGGACACGGAACTGCCCCGTTACGTGGAGACCCTGGAGTTTTGCAGCGGCATCCTGGGATGCGATGTCGAGGAGCCGGTGTTCTTCGTAGGGGAGGACATCATCCCCAAGGTCAAGGAGCACCTGAAGGCGGGCAAGCGTATCGGCCTCACCTTCGACATAGGCGGGAGCGGTATAGTGGATTTCTTCGGACGGCCGGCGGCCTTAGCCACCGGGGTCGCCCATTTCGCCTACGATTCCGGCGCCCCCGTCGTCCTCTTCTCCCTGCGGCGGGGCAAGGGCCCCTTCGACAACTGCCTGAATGTCTCGGGGGTCGTCACCTGCGACCCCGCCGCGGACCGCAGGAGCGAGGTGTCGCGGGTGATGCAGGAGGTAGTGAAGTGCGGCGAGGAGATCATCCGCGAGATCCCCGGGCAGTGGATGAGCTGGTTCGGGCTCTGGAGTTTCTGGCAGGGGGCGCGGGATATCATGGAGGGCAAAGCAAAGCAGCGGGGTTGAGCAAGGGTCTTAAGCCTTATGGCCTATCGAGCGAGCGACGCAGGAAAAGCGGCCGGCACAAGGGCAGCACCCGCCCCCGACCTCTTTCTCAGAACGGCCGAGTTCACCCTCCTCCTCCTATTTCACCTCAACCGGGCGCTGGCTTCGTTCGTCCCTCCCGACGTGATGAAGGGCCTCTCTATATGCTCTGCGGGTACCTCGCCTGTTCCTTCTTCCCCCCCATGAGGCACCGCCTCGACGACAAGATCGCCGAGGCCATGCCGGAGATCACCGGCAGAGAGAGGAAGACCGGCGGCGGTGACGGGTAGAGGCTGTGGGGCGCCGCCCGGCGCAGGGCGCAGGGCCCGGCGTCAGTTCATCGAGCGAGGGCGTTCCAGTGCCAGGGATATCTGGACAGGATGGGAATTTTACCTATAGCCTCGTCCAGGGGAATGGCCGCCTTCTCCAGGGGAAAAAGGCGCAGGTTCCGTCCCACCATCTGAGAGAACTCGGTGGAGACGAAAAAGATCGCGGCGGAGAGGTAGCCCGCCGGCTTCAGGCGGATGCGGGTGAAACCGGCCTCCCTCAGCAGCCCTTCGAGCTGGTCCCGGGAGAAACCCTCCGTGAGTTTGTCCGCCTCCGAGACCATCTCCTCCCCGCCGATGGGCTTGTCCACGATGCTCTTCACCGCCTTGAGCAGGAGCTTGCCCAGGGGATAGATGGTGTGGTTCTGCCAGCTATTGGGCTCCGTACCCAGCGAGAATACTCCCCCCGGTTTGAGGACGCGGACGATCTCCCTCAGGCAATTCAGGGGGTCGGGAAGGTGATGCAGGCAGGCCACCATGAAGGCGCCGTCAAATGAGTCGTCGGCGAAGGGAAGGAATTCCGCGTCCGTGAGGAGGTGGTCGCAGGAATCGCCGTAGCCGTTTTCCCGGTGCAGCCTGCGCGCTTCCCCGAGGTGCCCTGGCGCGATGTCCGTCTCCACCACCCGGTAACCGGACCTCAGCAGCTCCAGCCCGTCGGTGCCGAGGCCGCAGCCGACCTCCAGTATGAGCGAACCGGTGGGCAGGAGCCGCAGGTCATCGAGGAACGACTCGTGGTAGTGGAGGTAAAATGGACTGTCCCGCCAGGTCGCGTGCATGTCCAGGTAGTACCCGATCTTTTCCGTGTAGTGCTCCCTCTCGGACAGCTTGAGGTCCGAGGACTGTGGCGGGAGAAGGTCCCACAGGCCGTCCAGCATCGTGAATGCGATCTCGCATGCCGGGCAGGCAAGCCCGCCCGCTTCTTTCTCCAGCGGGCCCCTGCAGGACGGACACCGCAGCATCTCCTCGACGACGGTCATCATTTCAATCCTCCGAGCTTCTTATCGAACGCGAGGGGCGGGCATGCGCCCCGGGAAGGCGCCGACGGGATCGTCATCAGCTGGGCATGAGGCTCTGTATCATCTCGCTGGCCTGCTGGATCAGGAGGTTGGCCTCATCGATATAGCTGAAGTCCGCTGTGCTGATGGCCCGCAGGTAGAGGTCGCAGGCCCCGATGTACATGTCGAGTATCTGGAGGGCTTTCTGGCGCAGCGTTTCGAGCTCGGGAGCCAGGTACATGGAGACCACCTGGTTGCGGTAGTCCACGAGGATGGCCTTCCATTCCGAGATCTCGTTGGCCATCTCCATCCCGGAGATCAGGTCCTGCCCCATCACCGAGATGTTCTGCTGCAGGGTGTTGAGGTCCACTATGGTATCCGTGGGTATGGACGTCTGTATGGCCTCGATGCCGGAGGATTCGTCGATCGCCCTCTGCTGCTCCGCTATGGCCTCGGCTTCCTTCTTGAGCTGCTCCTCGTGCTCGGGACTGTATTTGTCGACGTATTCGATCTTGTAGTCGGCGGCTTCAGACGGGTCCACCCACGCGGTCTGGGTGTTGTCCTCCCATATGTGGTTGTCGAGGGGGTCCCTCACGATAGTGCCGTATCTTACCTCTACCTTCTTGGGGACCACGAGCATATAGGCGACGACGGCGATGACGGCCAGAGCCACCACAATGCCCAGGCCGGCGATGGCTATCTTCGTTCCCCGTCTCAAACCGCTGTACCACTGCGATATCCTGTTCATGTTCTCACCCTCGGGTTATGACTTGGATTTCCCGCCCCTGGTTCCCCCTGTGTATTGTCTCCTTGCGCAGGAGCGATAGCGGCGTGTTCCTGGGCGAACACAATCTTATCATGGCGCTCGTGGCCCATCAATGCGGGCGTGCGGGGCCCTTTGCCGGGCGCGTCTCGAATACGTCCCGCCGTTCCCGTAGAAAATGGGCTTGCGCAGGTTCTCCTCCCGCACTCACATGATCGGAGACCCGGGGCGGGCGCCCGGAGCGGGAATGAGTGTCGCATTGAGCTGGATCATTGTTTGCGGCGGCGGACGCATATATATTTTTAGAAACGGTCTCTGCGGGAGGTAAGGATGCCTATATTCGAGTATAGATGCGAGGAATGCAAGCACCGCTTCGACGCCTTCTTCCGCCATGCGGAGGACGCCGACAAGGAGCAGCTTGTCTGCGGCAAGTGCGGTTCCGAGAGGGTGGCCAAGATGTTTTCCGTCATCGGGATCGGAGGCGCCGATAAGGAGCGGGACGCCGGCGGGTGCAGCACGCGCTCCACGTGACGTCCGTGGTGAGGGTCCGGTCCGGACCGGGAGAGAGCAAGAGATGGAATGGCTTATTCTCGTTATCGTAATCGCGGCGTGGCTGGTATTGAGCGCCTTCGTTCTGCCGCGGCTTGGAGTCCCCACGTGAATCTCCGGCGCTTGCCGCGTGCGGCGCGAGGATGAAGGGGAAGAGGAGAAGCCCGACTGAACCAGGCCGTTGAACGAATCAGGCCGGGGCCCGGGCCCCGGCCTGTTGCGCGTGCGCTGAACGCGTTCCCGGCGCGGAGGATTTCCGCGCACCCCTTTGACCCCGCGGGTTTCCCTGCCTCTCCATACGAGAAAAACCTCCGCAGGACACGGGCCTGCCTTCAGGCCAGAGGGCCGCCTTCACGGGCTGCGCCCGTGACCTCATCTCCTCTCCAGCATCATATCTATCCACACGGCGTCTGGCGGAAACCTCACGGGAGTTTCGTGGGCGGAGAAAGCCGGAGATCCCGGTGCAGCCCGCACCAGGTGGGTTTTATTCCCCGCGGCGGGAAAGGGGGCAAGGGCCGCCGCCGCGGGTATCGAGCCGGCGTTCAACTCCTGAGCGCGGCTTCCGCGGCGTCGATGCCGCTGCGCAGGGAGCCGTCCACCGACGGCATGTTCATGTATTCGCCCGCGAGGAAGAGACCCTTAACGTCCCGGTAATGGTCGCGCTTCATGTTGTGGATCTCCCGCAGCATGCCCGGAGGCGAGAGGCAGACCGCCTCGTCCCAGCGGTAGATCTCCGAGAAAAGCGGCTCGTCGGGCATGGTCGGCACGAAGCGCCTTATCTCGCCCTTGAGGCGGGAGAAGACATCCGCGTCGGGCATGGCGTTGAGCTCGAAGGCATGCCTGCCGAAGGTGAAGCAGTGAACCATGCCCCCGCCGGGCGGGGTGTACTGCGGGGACTTGACGGAGTTATCCGTGAACCCGGCCATGGAAGTGCCCGCCCTTCGCGTCAGCCCGACCGCGTACCACCCCTCCGGCAGCAGGTGGTCCTCCAGCCCGAACATGGTGTGGCAGCAAGCGCTGTAGGTCACCTTGCGCATGGGCCCGCGCAGCCCGTCCGGCAGGTCCGGCATGAGTTCGAGGGCCCTGGTGGCGGTGGTGGTGCAGACCACCGCGTCGGCCTCCATGAGGCCGTCCTGCGTCTCCACTCCCTTCACGGCGCCCCCCTCGATGACGATTCTCTTCACCGGCGTGGACAGGCGCACGTCTTGCGCGCATTCCTCGTAGAGTCTCTCGGCCAGTGAGCCTATGCCCCGCTTCAGGGTGAAGAGTCCGTTGAGGGCGTACCACAGGAGCGACAGGCCGTAACCGGCCCCCACGTCCTCCGGCTCGCCCAGCGTGAGGCAGGATGCGATGGGCTGGAAGAGATATTCCAGGATGTCCTCGCCGCCGCGGCGCAGCGCGAGGTCGGCGAGGCTCTCGTCGTCCAGGTCGAGCATGTTCGCGTAATCTATGAAGTGGAGGTCGCGGCGGCGCTTCAACAGCAGGGGTGAGATGCGCAGGAACTGCAGGATCGCTTTCAGGGAAAGGCCGCGGAAGCGGACGAGGTCGTCACGGTTGCGCCACAACAGCCTGGGATCCAGCCCGGCCGTGAGCGGATACAGCTTTCCGTTCCTCGTCAGGGCGACCTTGAAGGGGAAGGTGACGATATCGTTCCCCAGGCCGATCTCGCGGCACAGCCCGAAGGTGGTTTCGTAGAACTTGAAGAAGAACTGCGCGCCCAGGTCCATGGTGTAACCCTCGCGGCGCGCTCCGATGATGCGACCGCCGGCCAGTTCCTTAGATTCCAGGGCCACGACGTCAGCGCCCCTCTTGCGCAGGGTGTATGCGGCCGCCAGTCCGGAGGTGCCGGCTCCGACTACGATGACTTTCATGACATCCCTCCCGTATATAGACCCTCCCTATGTATGGGGCCAGAACATTATACCAGTGCTGTGCGGGAAGGTCTGAACCACCGTGTCGGGCACCGCCCGGGATATCGTGGTGGAACGGACCCCCATGGCTTAATATAAGACCAACGATATGGATATGAAAGGGATGTTCGGGACGGAGCCGTGAAAGGAGAAACGCATGGAGCCCGCGTTCGTCATCAGGAACTGGAAGCTGACCCTTGTGAGCGGTCTGCTGGCGTTGCTGTTCGGTATCGTCATCCTGATATGGCCGGCGGCCACCACCCTCGTGCTCCTGATCCTCTTCGGGGCGCTGGCCCTGGTGGACGGCATCTTCCACGTCGTTCAGGCGATAACGGATGCCGCCAGGAAGGAGAAATGGGTCCTGACGCTGCTCTTCGGGCTACTGGAGACCATCGTCGGGATCATCGTCCTTTCCCGCCCCGGGGTAGGCCTCGGAGCGCTGCTCGTACTGGTCATCGTCTATCTCGTCGCGTACGGATTCGTGGAGATCTTCGCGGCGTTCGAGATGCAGGCGGTCAGCACGGGACTCAGGGTGCTGCTGGGGATAACCGGCGTGCTCTCCGTGGTCGTCGGCTTCATCTTCATGTTCAGGCCGGGCCTGGGGATCTGGTCCGTCATCCTCTTCATCGGCATCTACTCCATCTTCGTGGGCATACTGCGTGTCATCCTGGCCGTCCTGATCAGGAGCTGGTGGAAGGAGCAGCCTCCCGCCGGAGCCGCGGTCTGACCGCGCGTGCCCCGAGGGAGCGGACAGGAGCGGGTCTCTTCCGGCGCTACAAGCCCCCGGATGAGCAACGGCAAGAGCGGAAGGACGTGTGCGCGTCTTACGCGCACCCGAGGGCTCGGGAGCGCACGGGCTTCGAAGCTTTTGTCCCCCTTCTTCTCTTGCGACCATTCCTTGCGCCGCTGATATCCGCTGCGTCGCTTACAATCCGGCTATGCCCTTGCCGATGAGGACAACCCCGAAGACCAGCAGCAGCACGAACATCACCGTTGCGTTATTGCCGGACAGCCAGACCTTCCAACCATTGAGCAGCTTCTCGCTCTTCTCCTTCAGGAGCAGGCTCGCCATGACCGGAACGGCCACGCTGACGATGGCGATGACCAGGAATACCGCGAAGGCGATCGCGGACTTCCCGCCGCCCATACCGCCCTGGCTGACAGCCATGGAGGCCGCCAGGGTCAACGCCAGGTTCTTGGGATTTGCGCCCGACAGGAGCGTGGCAAGGCCGAAAGACTTGATCGGTGTGATGGTGTCGATGGTGGACATCCACTTGGGCATGGCCGGCTCCTCTCCGGGCTCACGCCTCTTGCGCCAGTTCCGCCAGGCGGCGATGAAGAGCAGCACGCCCAACACCAGCCTGACGATGGACGCCCCCCTGGAGGGGCCGCTCTTGGTGGCGATGTCGGCGGTGCCGGCGATAGCATAGACGATCCAGAAGGCAGCGGAGAGACCCGTGATCCAGCCGAGGAGAAAAGCCGGGCCGTTGCCCTTCGCCCTTTTGCTGAAGAGCATGAGGATAACGGCTATGATGGGTACAGGGCTTATGGCTACCCCCAGCGCCAGGGGAAGGATGTCCCCGATCACGCCTCCCACGTGAACCTCCCTCTTTCATGGTGTCCGGGTTTAGGGCGCACACCTTCACCCTGTTGGCCTGGCCCCTCTTTTCGCTATTTTCGCCGCAGGCGTCCGAGTCACCTTTCGTGGCGCCGCGAGCGCAGGCCGTTGGATCCAGGTCGCATAGCGCAACCCCGGGGGTCAAGCCGCCCTGATCCGCCTGCTCTTGCTGGCCCCTCCGCTGCTGTACGAGGCGATGTCGAGCAGCACACCCAGGACCACCCAGAGCCAGCGCCAGCCGAAGACTCCGACGCCGGGCAGGTAGGCCAGGGAGTAGAGAAGGGTGGTGTAGGGGAGGAGGAAGAGGCCCAGCAGCGGCCACCAGAAAGTGGTGAAGGCGCGGCTTACGTAGGGGGTGAATATCCAGACGATGAGCAGGGCCAGCCGGGGCGCGAACATCCCTACGAAAGCGGCTACACAGCAGCACATTGCGGGACTCCTTCCAGCTGCGAACGGACGTTGCGGGTCGCGGACATCTTGAGTGATCCCCGGTACCTGCCCCATTATTCCCTGCCTGAAGGGCTTTGAAACCGGGGGACCGGATCCCGGTGCGAGGGGCGATGACGCTGTTGGAGATGACGAACACCGCCGCTCCCGGCGTCTCCTTGTGGAGCGGCCGCGTTTTAGTGATAATCATCGTGGACAGGATAACGGAAACCTTGCCGTCAGGCGGGAGGCGCCCCGGGGCTCCGCCCGGTGTCGCGGTTCAGGGGTGATGGCGTGGCGAAGATCGGCGATCTCATACACGGCGGATCGGTTACGTCTACAGACGTAGTGATCCTCGAGGAAAAGCTGCTGTTCGACCGCCAGCCCAAGCGGGATCGTTACGTGCGCTTCTTCGTCCTTCTCCTCCTCTCCGCGGTCATCGCCACCTACGGCGTCGTGAGCGATTCGGTGGCGACGGTCATCGGCGCCATGATCGTGGCTCCCCTCATGACCCCTATCATGGCCATCTCCCTCAGCGTCGTCAGCGGAGACCTCCACAACATCGTCCGCTCGTTCCTGGTCGTGGCCGCGGGCACTGCGGCGGTGGTGGGATTCGCGTACGTACTTGCGGAGATCCTGGTGGGCTCCGTGTATACAGCCGGCAACTCACAGATCACCGCCCGCACCTCTCCACGCCTCATCGACCTCATCATCGCCCTGGCCTCCGGAGCCGCGGGGGCTTTCGCCACGGGAAGGGAGGACGTGTCCGATGCCCTTCCCGGCGTGGCCATCGCCGTCTCGCTGGTGCCGCCGCTTTCAGTCGTGGGCATCTGCCTTTCCGCCGGGGCCTTCAGGGAGGCCCTCGGCGCCCTCGTCCTCTTCCTCACCAACCTCCTGGCCATCGTCATCGCCGGCCTCGTCGTCTTCGCCGTCATGGGCTACGGGGGAGCGGCCCTCGATCTTCGCGGCAGGAAGGCGAAGCGGTGGGCGACGTTGGTCATCATCCTTGCCACCCTGATGATACTCGCGCCGCTGGGTGTCACCAGCCACCGGGTCACCACCGAGCAGATCCTGCAGCAGCGGACGAAGGCGGAACTGGAGGAATGGCTGGACGGGACTGGCTACGAGGTCTACAGGATATACGTCGACGGCCGTAGCGTTGATGCCATCGTGGCCGGGGAGGGAGACCTCCCGCCCTTCGATGACCTCCTCTCCGGTATGAGTGAGCGCGCGGGAGACGTGACCATCAACCTGAAGGTCGTGCCGGAGCGCACCTTCCAGGGAAGCACCGGCGATTAAGCCGGCAGCAGGCCTGGACCATCGCGCGCGCACGAGGATGCCCAGGCTCGCGCCGCGTCATTGGCGGTATTGCGCCGCCCGCGGCTCGTCCGAAGCATCCCGCCTGGGCGAAGCCGGTATCGTCGAGCACGATCATGAGCACGTTGGGGGCCCCCTCAGGCGCCCACCGGGCACGCCCTCAGACCGATGCGCCCCCCTTCACCTGGATGCGCGGCGGGTACTTCTTGAACGTCGCCCCGTGCCGGGCAGCGATCCCCGATATCACCGGGAGGAGCACCAGCTTGCGGATGGTGAAGGAGTGCTCCTCCTTGGGGTCGAGGAAGAGGTTGAAGGTCTTCCCGTAAGTGTACTGCACGTTATGGCCGCTGAAACCGCCCGGGGTCACGGTGTCGTGGATGTCGATCTCGGTCGCGCACGTCATCAGCTTGTAGCCTCCCATGCGCACGCCGGAGTGCTGGTCGAGCAGCCAGGAGTGCACCGCCACCCGGTTGGAGGACCAGGCCGGGTCCACGGCCCAGTAGGTATCCTCCGGAACCGAGCTGGCCAGAAGGAAGCCGCGCTGGTCCACCCCGTCGATAAAGCGGTCCCCGGGCAGTTCACCCACCCCGGCAAGGGCGCAGAAGGTGGGGAAGAGGTCGCAGAAGTCGAAGAGCCCGTCGCTGGTGCGACCCTCCTCGATCATGCCCTTCCAGTAGAAGATGCCGGGCACGCGGATGCCACCCTCCCAGGTGGTGCCCTTGGAGCCGCGGAAAGGGGTGTAGGAGCTGTCCGGCCAGCTCTCCATCTCCGGGCCGTTGTCGGAGGTGACGAAGACGAGGGTGTTCTCCAGCTGCCCCGTCTCCTCCAGGGCGCGGAAGAGGCGCCCGAAGATATCGTCCATCTCCACCAGCACGTCGTGGAAGGGGTACTTGGCGCGGGACTTCCCCTTGAAGCCGTCGGGCGGGTAGTTGTCGAAATGGCAGCCGCGGGTGCCGTGGTAGAGGAACCACGGCTGGTCGCTCGCGGCCATGTCGCGGATGAACTTCTCGGAGTAGGCGGCCCACTTCTCGTCCAGGTCCTTGACCGTCTCCAGGTCGATCTCCTCCTGCTCGATCTCGGGGACGTCGAACTGCCCCGCCTTGGCCAGGATGTTGTGCTTGTTGAACTTCATGCGCATGACCGCCTCGAAGACGAAGGGGTCGTTCACTATCTCCGGGTAGAAGTAGTTGTCGCGCCATTCCGTGTACATGTCGGAGACGCCGTAGAAGCCATAGAATTCGTCGAAGCCCTTGTTCTGCGGCACCGACTCGGCGTTCTCGCCGCAGTGCCACTTGCCCACGGCGCGGGTCGCGTAGCCCGCTTTCTTCAGCAGCTCCGGCAGGGTCACCTCGTCCTGCAGGCCGCCCGGCTGGCCGTACATGGGCGGGGTGAGGATGCCGTGGCGGATGGGCAGGCGACCGGTCATGATGGTGGCGCGGGAGGGGGAGCAGCTCGGCTGGGAGTAGCAGGAGGTGAGCTTGAGCCCCTCCGCCGCCAGCTTGTCGAAGTTCGGGGTGGGAGCGCCGCGCAGGTGCCCCCCGCCGTAACAGCCGAAGTCGCCCCAGCCCACGTCGTCCAGGATATAGACGAGGAAGTTGGGTTTCCTCCCGGTTCTCTTCTCCAGGGCGGCGAGCTTCTCCTCGGCCGCCTGAAGCCACTCGGGGTGCAGCATGCGCGGTTCGCGGTTCTCGGCGTAGTAATCGATGCTCCCTCCCACGATGCGCTCGCCGTCGTCCTGTGGTATGGCTCCGCTGTCTATCCAGTGTTGCGTCATGGCCCCCTCCTTGACTATGAAATACGCCCGAAGCACTATATGGAATGCCCAAGTCGGTTCCGGCACCGCGCCGGATCCGGCAGATTTCACCATCCATTTAACCATATTCCAGGTCGGCAAGCCGCATGATTGCGGCGCGATTGTTTGGAAACCGCTTCCGGACCGCGACGGGCGCGCCGCTCCTATCCCTGTACGACTACCTCCGGTAGAAGCTGGAATATTGGAAACAGCCATGGATACCCGAAGGAGACGATCTCCGCTACCAGTTCTCCCGCGAAGTGGAGCACCTGTATGGAATGGGCGCGGAAAACGCGCCTCTCTTCGTCTCGCTGGTAGACGCCGAAGGCCAGCTGCCCGTTGGCACGCCGGGGCAGTAGGCGCCAGCGGCCCCGCGCCGCGCCCGCGAGCATGCCGGCGGCCAGGTGCTCCTCCACCGCGTCCCTCCCCGCGTACCAGGAGGGGGAGGGGGGCAACTGAAGGACCACGTCCTCGCTGAGCCGTTCCATCAATGCCACGGCGTCGCCGCTTTCCCAGGCAAAGAGATAGCGCATGAGAAATTCCGCAGCCGCGTTATCGGCGGGAGGCTCCCTGGTCCCCATCGCGCCGTCGTAGGTGCGGGACATGGAGGCGCGCGCTTCCTCCAGCACGGCGCGCGCTTCCGCGGCGCCTCCATCCAGAACCCGAGTCAGCGATTCCACGCTCCAGCCCATGACGTCGCCCAGGATGATACAGATGCGCTCGTCCGGACGCAGCGACTGCAGGGAAGCGGTGAAATAAAGGGACACGCTTTCCCTCTCGCCATAACGTCTCTCGCCGCCGGGCGCTGCCTGGCGGTAGAGGTCGTCGGGGAAGGGCTCGAGCCACTGGCGGCCTTCCTCCCCCGGCAGGGGCGGCAGCCGGGGGTCGCCGGGCGGGTTTGCCAGGCGGGGCAGGACGCGCGCGGGCCGGTCCGTAAGGGCACGCATGCACAGGCGAGCCGCGGTCCCGAAAAGCCGCGCGCGCGCGCGGTCAGTGTCGTCGGGTAGCGCCGCGCCGCCGGCCTTTGCCAACGTCTCCTCGACGAGGTCCTCGGCTTCCCGCAGGGAGCCCCCCATGCGGTAGCAGAAGAGCAGCAGCTCCTCCCGGAAGACCTCGACCACGCCTGAATTACTTTCCATGACAATGTTTGTATTTTCTGCCGCTGCCGCAGGGGCAGGGGTCGTTGCGTCCGGCGCCGGCGAAGGCGTCGCGCAGGGCGTCATCGCGTGCCTTCACGATGTCCATGATCTCGTCTGCGTAGCGGCCTTTCCTCAGGAGGTCGGCCATGACGCGCATGACCGGCCCTGCGTGGGTGAAAAAAGCCTTGTATCCGCGGCAAAGATAATTGAGCCCCTCCTCGCCTCCGGGGGTTCGCAGGAAACGGTTTTTAGGGCATTCGCCGCGGCAGGCGAAGAGCACCTCGCACTCGCGGCAGCAGAGTGGCAGCGAGTCGCGCTTGTCCTCGCCGAACCTGCGCAGTACGTCGGATGAGACAAGCTCGAACATCGGGGTCTCCATGATGTTGCCCAGCAGGTAATCCGGCTCCACGAAATGGTCGCAGGCGTAGAGGTCGCCGTTGTGCTCCAGGGCGAGGGCCCGGCCGCAGGTCTCGTCGGTTATGCACATGGCTGTTCCTGCCCCCGTCCACGACGCGGCGGCGGCCTCGAAGTAGTTCACGAACATCTTCCCCACGTCCCGGCGCACCCATTCGTCGAAGACGGCGATGAGGAAGTCCCCCCACTGCGCGGGGTCCACGGAGCGGCCGGTCACCGTGTCGCCCTGCTGCAACAGGGTAGAGCCATCGCGGTTGACGCGCTCTACGATGGGGATGAACTGTATCCACTCAACGCCCAGCCCGTCCCGGAAGAAGCGGTAGACCTCGAGGGGGTGGACTGCGTTGGCGGCACTCACGGCGCAGAGGACGTTGAAGTCCACGCCGTGGCGCTGCATGAGGCGCGCGGCCCGCTCCGCCCGCTCGAAGGTACCCCCGCCGCCCTTGTCGCGGCGGTAGACGTCGTGCAGCTCGCGTGGCCCGTCCACGGACAGGCCGACCAGGAAGCCGTGCTCGCACAGGAACTCGCACCAGGCGTCGTCCAGCAGCATGCCGTTGGTCTGTAAGGTGTGGGATACCCTCATCCCGCGGGGCGCCTTTTCCTGCGCTATCTCGACCGAGCGGCGGAAGAAGTCCAGACCCATGAGGGTGGGCTCGCCCCCCTGCCAGGAGATGACGGCCTCGGGCACCCGCTGAGCACGGATGTACTGGCCGATGAACGCCTCCAGTATCTCCTCGCTCATGCGGAAATCGCTGCCGGGATAGAGCCTTTCCTTTTCCAGAAAATAACAATAGGCGCAGGCGAGGTTGCAGGCGGCGCCGGTGGGCTTGGCCAGGACGTGAAATGCTGGTGGCGCTCCGCGCTCCGACAATGGTTGCCTCCTGCCGTGATGGACGTGTCCGCACGCGTTTATCCCGAGGCCGGCTCGATCATTATCGATTATCGCACGCCGGAAGAAAGGAATCAGCTCACGTCTCGACGTTGCCCGCGGAGGCCACGGCGTGGCCGGCTATCTCTGGCGGCGATATCCACCTTGTTAAAAGGGAAGGTCACGGGGCCGCAAGGAGCCGGCAACGGAAACGCCGCATGACCGGCGCCGTGCCAGCGGGAAGCTCAATGGTTCAGGGTGTGGTGGATGATCACGCTGAGGTCGTGGATGAGGACGTCGCGGTCGGCCCGCAGCCCTCCGCTCAGCCACTGCAGGTTGGTGTATTCGAGCATGGTCACAATGATCTGGGCGGTCACCTCTGGGTCCAGGTCCCCGCACAGGCCCTTTTCCAGGTGCTCGCGCAGCTTCCTCTCGACTATGCTCACGAAGGGCTGGTTGAACTCCTCGAGCGCCTGGCGGAAATCCTCGCTGTCGAGGGAAGCGCGCACGATGAGGGGGTGGATGTTGGAATAGCGCGCGAATATCTCCATGACCCCGCGGATGATGCCTTCCACCTCCTCCAGCGACCTCACCGAGGGACCCTCCGGTTCGTCATCGCGGAACCAGCCGAACGACTCGAACTCGCCGATCATGTCCTGGAGCATGTAGCGCAGGAGGTCGTCCTTGTTGCGGAAGTAGAGCCAGAAGGTGCCGTGTCCGATGCCGGCGCGGGAGATGATCTTGGCTGCGGTGGTCCTGTCGTAGCCGTGCTCGGCGAACACCTCCTCCGCGGCCTCGACGATGCGGCGCAGGGTCTCGCGCGACCGGTCCTGGGCGAAACGCACCCCTCGCACTGACGCCTCCGCCCTGCTTTCCTTGCTCATATAGGCCTTTCCATTATTATGACTGACAGTCACAATTTACCATCACCACCCGGCAAGGTCAATTTCACCCCGACCTCGACCGCTTGACCCGTCGGGACGGGGGCAATAAAATATTTGTGTAATGAAAAATATGAAAGATGCAAAGAAATCCCCCGCCAGGGGCGACGACGAAGTCTTCGTCGAGATGGTGGAGACGGTGTTCCTTTTCATGCACGAGCAGTACGGAGAGTTCGGGGCCATCCTCAAGGAAAACGACATAAACTACACCCAGTATGTGGCCCTCATCACCGTCTACATGAACGGAGCGCTGAGCGAGGGTGACCTGGCGAAGATGATGTTCATCAATCCCTCCACGGTGAGCCGCATGGTATACGCCCTGGAGAAAAAGGGATGGGTCAAGAGCGCACGGGACAAGGCCGACCGCCGCAGGGTCATCGTGACCCTTTCCCCGAGCGGCAGGCGCAAGATGGAGGAGATGAGGGACGAGCAGGCCGAGGTGGTGGCACACCAGGTCGCGCGCCTCGGGGAGGAAGAACGGAAGTTCGTATATCAGGTGGCGGAGTTCGTGAACAAGGCACTCAGGCTGATGATTTCCGCGGGTGCCGGAGAGAGCGGCGAGGCGGATTCGTGAAGAGGATCATCGAGTCGATAGTCACGGCCGGCGCCAGGAGGCCGTGGCCGGTAATCGCGGTAATACTCCTGATATCCGTGGCGGCCGTTTTCGGGGTCCTGCGCGTGGAGATGGAGTTCAGCCAGAGGTCGCTGCTTCCCGAGGGCTACGGTTCCATAGACACCGTCAAGCAGGTGGAGGAGGACTTCGGGGGCATAGACTACGTCAAGGTGCTGCTCGGCGGGGACGACCTCACCTCACCCGATTCGATCCTCGCCCTGTACGGCTACGCCCTGGAACTCGAGGACATGAGCGACCCCGTGCTCTGGGGGGAGTACGTGCTCGGGGTGGAGAGCTATATCAGCCAGCTCGCGCGCAATCCCCAGGCGGCGCCCCTTTTCGCCCTCGCATACGCGGTCGAGGGGTCCCAGACACCCGGGGAGTTCTCGGCTGCCGTGCGCGCTTTCCTCTCCGATCCGGATGCCGCGGCCCTCGGGGATTACGAGGGCTCCGCCGCTCTCTTCGAGATCCTGGGCCGAGCGGCGGAGCCGGACGAATCCATGGCGCTGAAGGGCTTGATCGAGGACGCGCTCGGCCTGGCGATGCGGGAGGCCGTAGCCGGATACCTGGCTGAACCCGCCGCAGCCGGTCTCGTGATGGGCAGGACACTGAGCGCGGGCCACGCGCACTCCCTGCTGAAGATACAGGTGAGTCCGGGACTGGCCCAATCCGAGAAGATGGAGTACGCGAAACGGCTACGGGACTTCACAGCGGAATATTTCGCCCGCTACGGGATAACGGCCGAGGTGAGCGGGGAGACCTATATCATGGCGGATATCCAGGACCTGGCGGTCCGGGACGGCATGATACTGGGGCTGGCGGCGTTGCTCTTCATCGCGCTGGTGCTCTTTCTCACCTTCCGCAAGGTGCTGGACGTGATCCTGACCCTGGCCGTGGTGCTCATATCCACCCTGTGGGTTTTCGGTTTCATGGGACTCGCGGGCGTCAGGTTCACCATCATGAGCATCGCCATCGTGCCGCTGCTTCTGGGCATAGACATCGCCTATTCCATACACATCCTCATGCGTTACTACGAGGAGCGAGACAAGGGCGCCGGCGCCCGGGAATCCGCCACCAGCGCGGTTAATACGGTGGGCGTTGCCGTGTTCCTGACCGCGGCCACCACCATGTTCGGGTTCCTCTCCTTCTCCATCTCCGACGTGCCGCCCATCGTGGAGTTCGGCCTGCTCTGCCTGGCTGGCGTTTTCTTCGGCTACGCCCTCTCCGTCTTCCTCCTTCCCGCCGCCCTGGTCCTCAGGGACAGGCGCCGCGATACGGTGGAGCGGAGGCGGGTAGAGTCCCACCGCCTCCTCGACTGGGTCGACCGCGGGCTGGCCAGGCTGTCTATGCTGGCCGAGCGTCACCGTAAGGTGGTATGGGGGGTGACATTGCTGCTCGTGGCGGGATGCATCGCGCTCGCGGCGGGTCTCTCCACCGCCGCGGACATGCGCTCTTTCGTACCCCAGGACATGCCCTCGTACGAGATATTCCTCCGCCTGGAGGATCATTTCGGCGGCCAGGACACGGCGGTCGCCCTGGTGGAGGGGGAGGACCTGCTCTCCCCCGAGTCCCTGCGCTCCATGGACGCTTTCATCGGCGAGGTCCTGGAGGATCCCCGCAACCTCTCCAGCGAGGGGGAAGAGGTCTACTTCAAGGGCGACCGGGTCAGCAGCCTGTCGACCATCTTCAAGGCGCTGGAGGGCAAGCTGCCCTCCTCCCGGGCGGAGGCCGAGGCCGCTCTGGAGCGGGCGGGGGCGGAGTACGGTTTCGATACCTCGGCCCTGATAGGGCCGGACGGCGAGAAGGCACTCATCGTCTTCGACATCTTCTTCCTGGGCGAGGAGGCGGAGAAGGAGATGGCCGCTATCCTCAGCGACGGCGCGAACGAGACCATGATCTCCCCCGGCTCCCCCCGCTACCGCGTGACCGGCATGCCGCTGATCATCTCGGACACCATGGACAAGCTGTTTTCGACCCAGATAGAGACCAGCCTGCTGGCACTCGCCCTGTGCCTGTTGCTTGTGGTGCTCATCTTCCGCTCCTTCTACTACGGGCTCGCCTCCATCTCGGTGGTCTTCCTGGCCATCGCCTTCGAGCTGGGGATCCTGCGCCTGATGGGGTGGCCGTTGGACATCATGACCGTGATGATCGCCTCCATGGTCATCGGGGTCGGCATAGACTTCGGCATACACGTTGCCCACCGCTTCCGGGAGGAGGTCTACGCCAACGGGGTGGAAGCCGCAGAGGCCGTGAACGCCACCGTGCGCAACGTGGGCGTCGCTCTCATATCCGCGGCCGTGACCACCTGCGGAGCCTTCCTCATCCTCGCCATCTCCAGCCTCTCCGCGCTGCGCAGGTTCGGCATCATCACCGCCATCGCCCTAGCCAGCGCCTGTTTCGCCGCCCTGGTGCTCGAGCCCTCTTTCCTGGCTTCCATCGCCCTGCGCAAGGAGAAGAAGCGAGCCTAATGGGGTCACCTAATGGGGTCAGGTCTTGTTTTTTGCATACCCCGGTATGTTGCCTGTTGGCAACAGGCGGTTTTCTGAGCGAAAGCAAAACCTGACCCCTGTCAGCGGTTCGTCGAGAGAGCGGAGGTGCGCAGACGGGCGGGACTATGGATCGATCGGGGGTATAATCTACGCATGGATGCGTGGATTTATGCCGTTATCGTAGTCGGGGCGCTGTTCCTCCTCGCCGTGGTGCTCGTCTTCAACCATATGATCAGGCTGCGCAACAAGACGAGGAAGGCCTGGCAGGACATCGACGTGCAGTTGAAGCTGCGCCACCAGCTCATTCCGCTCCTGGTGTCTACGGCAGAGGGCTATGCGTTGCATGAAAAACAGACGCTGGAGAAGGTCACCCGCATGCGGGCGGAGAGCCAGGCGGCGTCCGGCGTGAGGGAGAGGGGAGCCAGGGAACTCTCGCTGGCGGCCGCCCTGGGCGAGATATTCGTGCTGAGGGAGCGCTACCCGGAATTGAAGGCCGACGAGAGCTTTGAGCGGCTGTTCCAGGAGCTGACAAGAGTGGAGGACCACCTGGCCGCCTCCCGCAAGTACTACAATGGCTCGGTGCGCATTTACAACACGTTCATCCAGAGCTTCCCCCAACTGCTGCTGGCATCCCTCTTCGCCTTTCGGCCCGCCGAATTCTTCCAGGAGGAGGACAACGGCTGAACGCCCGTCCGCCGACAGCGCGATCTTGCCGGACCGGCTCGGCACACCGTCTTCCCCCTGCCTTATAATGATGGTGATTTATCCGCGATCGGGGAGGTAAGGTGGCCGGACTGAGACTGCTGCACACTGCCGACGTGCACCTGGGCGCGCCCTTCGGTTTCCTGGGGCGGCGCGGGCGCGAACATCGCGAGCAACTCAAGGCTACCTTCTCGCGGGTGATAGACCTCGCCATCACGTCGCAGGTGGACGCCCTGCTCATCGCGGGCGATCTTTTCCATTCCCCCTACCCCCAACCCGGGCTGGTGGGCGAGGTCGTGTATCAACTGCGCCGCCTCGACAGCGAGGGCATATGGACGTTGATCGTACCCGGGACCCATGACCGCAT
Organism: Actinomycetota bacterium; assembly: GCA_028697145.1. GTDB lineage: Bacteria > Actinomycetota > Geothermincolia > Geothermincolales > RBG-13-55-18 > SURF-21. The sequence goes on from JAQVFR010000006.1 coordinate 68,027, forward strand.
GCTTCCGGGAGGAGTGTACGAGGGCGGGGATTTCTCCTCCCTGGCCCGCCTGCACGTGTTCAGGGACGGCGAGATGGCGCCGTTCTCCGTGGGCGGCCTCGACCTCGACGTCTACGGCATGGCCGTAAACGGGGAGGGGAGAGACGTCCTGAGCGGTTTTCGCGCGGGGGACGCTGCGCGCTGGCGCGTGGGCCTGCTGCACGCCTCTTTCGTGTTGCCGGGCAAGGTGGAGAGGGACGAGATGCTGGTCTCCGCCGGGAGCGTGGGTGGCTGCAACCTGCATTATCTGGCGCTGGGCCACTGGCATTCCCAGGGTGACTACAGCCAGGGAAACACCGCCGCCTTTTACAGCGGTCCCCCGGAGCCCCTCGAGATGGGCAGGGGCGAGGAAGGCAGCGTGCTCCTGGTAGAGTTGGAGGAGGGTTCCGCCGCCGCCGTGAAACCCATCCCCGTCGGCCGCAGGCGCATGTGCCGCCTCGAACTGGACGCGGGGCGGATAGGCGGCCCGGCGGAGCTCTATGCCTACCTGCGCCGCATGTCCGACCGCGACCTCGCCCTGGAGGTCCGGCTGGAGGGATTGTGGGGCGAGGAATGGGTTGCCTGCGAATGGGATATGCTCGAGGAGGAACTCACCCCGCTCTTCTTCCACCTTCGCATGGAGTGCTCGCCCGCGGGGCTCGCGGCGCATGACCTGGAGGCCTACGCGGAGAAGTCGGTCATCGGCCGCTTTATCCGCATAGCCCGGGAGGAGATGGCGGGCAAGGAGGGCGAGGAGCTGCATATAGCGGAGGAAGCCCTGCGCCTCGGTCTCTCGCATCTCACGGGGAGGCCCTGACCGTGAAGATCACCGCGATCACCTTGCGCAGGTTTCGTCGCTTCCGGCAGGTGAACATCTCGCTGGACGAGGGGATAAACGTCGTAAAGGGCCCCAACGAATCGGGCAAATCCACCCTGGTCCAGGCCCTCCTGGCCGCCTTCTTCTGGAAGGTAGATGCCACCCGCAAAGAGGTGAGGGACAGCTTGACCTGGGGGGAGCAGGGCGGCTTCGTCATCGAGATGGAGGGCGAGGCCTCGGGCCTGCCCTTCCAACTGGTCAAGGACTTCTCCACAAAGCGGGCTTCCCTGGTATGGGGCGATAGGGAGATGGGAGACCAGGCGGCGATCGACGAGAGCGTCCGGGAGTGGCTGGGACTGGGATCCGAGCTCGCCTTCCGTTCCACCGCCGGCATCCGGCAGGACGAGGTGGCGGCCATCTCCGCGGGGAGGAAAGAACTGAGCCAGAGCATCCAGGGCACGATAACCGGCTCGGATACGTCCGCGGGAGCTACTGAAGCCCTGGACGCGATCGACCGCGAGTTGACCGAGCTGTTGCGGGGCGCGCGCGGGACGGCGAAAAACCCGGGCCCCCTCGTATGCGCCGAGGAGGAGATGAGCGCCTGGCGGGCCAGACGCGACGAGCTGGCGGCCGTGGTGGAGAACCGCGTCGAGGCGCGGCGGCGCCTGGAGCAGTGCGGCATGGAGATGGAAGGGATCTCCAGCAGGCTGGAGGCGCTGCGGCGCCTGGCCGATGATTCGTCCGAACACGCCGACATCGAGGAGGATATCGAGGACTTCCACCGCCGCTACAGGCAATTGGAGTCGGCCGTGTCTCTGGCGGCGGAGGACGCCGCGCTGCAGAAGGACGAGCGCGAGAGATACGGGGCGCTGAAAGGCGTCCTCGAGGACAGGCGCGACGAACTGGGGAAGATCGAGATGCGGCGCGCCGGCATATTGGAGGGTCTGGGTATCATGCGCGGCAGGTTGGAGGAGGCCAGGAAGGCGCGCTACAGGGCCTGGGCTCCCTACCTCCTATTGGCGGGCATCACCCTTATCCTGGTGGGGCTGGCGGGGATCGCGCTCTCACCCTACATGCTGGCCTTCACCCTGGCGGGCTCGGTCTGCGTGGCCCTCTCCCTTTTCCCCGGCGGCTACCTGGTTTTCCTGCGCAGGGGGCGGGAGTATACCGCCCTGGAGGAGCAGGTGCGCGAACTGGAGGGGCGGGAGAGGGAGATAAACGCCCAGGCCGAGGGGATATTATCCGAAGCCGGCTGCGATTCCGTCGAGAGTTTCACGCGGATGAAGCTGGGATACCTGGAGCTTCTGGCCAGGCGCAAGGAGATCGCCGACAAGCTCGAGGTGCTCGTCCCGGACGGCGTCACCGCGCGCGTGGAGGAGGAGGCACGGCAGCTCGCCACGGAGGTGAGCCTGCGGGAGAGGAGGCTCAAGGAGCTGCGGGGGCGCACCGTGGATGCGGTGGGGCTACAGGAGGTCATGCGAGATAAGGAAGCCCTGGTCGCCAGGCTGGACGGGCTCAAGGAGGAGCGCGTCCGCCTCGAGGTGGCGGTGAGCGAGGAGGGCGTGGAGGAGGAATACCTCCGCGCCTGCGAGGAAGTCGAGTATCTGAGTGAAAGGATAGACCGCCTGCGCAGGCGGGCCCGCGCGCTGGAGATGGCGCGGGAGTGGCTGGAAAAGGCGGCCAGCACGACCCTTGCCTCGGCGGCACGCGTCATGGAGGAGATGATCGGCGGCTATATCGCCCGCATCACGGATAACCGCTACAACCGCGTGAGCGTGGATGAGGGGACCCTGCGCATACGGGTGTGGTCGCGGGAAAAGGGGGACGAGGTGGAGCCGGAGGTGTTGAGCCGGGGGACCGTCGATCAGCTCTACCTGGCCGCGCGCCTCTCCCTGGTGGAGGTCATATGCGGTGACCGGCGCCCGCCCCTGCTCCTCGACGATCCCTTCGTCACCTTCGACCCCCGCCGCCTCGAACGGTCCCTGGAATTGCTGGGGGATTTCGCCCGCGGGCGCCAGGTGATCGTCTTCACCTGCGGGGACCAGTACGACGCGTACGCCGATAACCTGGTACGTCTGTAGAGAGATGAATATTAGGGACAGATTCGAGGACTACCGCGAACTGATAAAGTTCGCCGACCTGGACCTTGCCTCGCGCTCCATGGCTATTCTGTGGCTGGAGCTCTTCCGCGAGCGCGTGGTGCGCAACTGTTTTCCGCGCGTGGGCTCACGCAGCCTCATCGAGGACGTGACCAAGGTGATAAACTCCACTTTTCTCGAGGGCTATATCCTGGCCCGGGCCGCGGACGGCCGCGGCGCCGCGCCTGTCATCTTCTCCGATCCCGACCGCCCCGCGTCGGTGGAGATGCACCTGGACAGGTTGCGCATCATGTACGAGGAGGAGATGGTGGGGGCAACCCCCTTTGCGGGGGAGCCGCTGGGCGTGGAGTCCATCGCGGAAGCCCTGGTGCGGGAGATCGTGTACGGTCCCGATATGATCAGGTTGGAGGAGAGGGAACTGCTCAAGGTACACTTGACGTATGCCCTGTGGGCTGGATATATGCTGGCGCGTTTCGAGAGGAGGTTGCGCGGTGAAAGAGCTTAGGAGCCCCTCCACCCTCTTTCTTCCCAAGCCCGTGGTCCTGGTGAGCACGGCCCATGGCGGGCGCGACAACGTCATGACCGCGGCCTGGGTCAGCGTGGTGTGCATGGAGCCCCCGCAGGTGGCGGTCGCGGTGCGCGAGACCAGGTATACCTACGAGCTCATCCAGGCCGGGGGAGAATTCGTGGTCAACATCCCGTCGCGCGACTTGTGGCGGGCCGTCGATCTCTGCGGAGTGGTGTCGGGACGTGACCGGGACAAGTTCGACCTCGCCGGCCTCACGCGCGAGAGGGCCAGCGAGGTGGATGCTCCCCTGGTGGCCGAGTGCCCGCTCAACATCGAGTGCAGGGTGTGCGCTTCCCTGCCGCTGGGCTCGCATACCCTTTTCGTGGGCCTGGTGCTTGCCGTGCACCTGGAGGGGAAGTGCCTGGGGGAAAAAGGAAAGATACTCACGGAGGAATTCCATCCCTACGTCCTCAACCAGCGCGAGTACTGGTCGATGGGCATGAGGCTGGGAGGCTACGGGGACGCGGCGGCGGAACTCGAGGTCATCCCATGAGCCGCTCCGACGCATGGAACCGCCTGCGCTTCTCCCTCCTCCACCCCGGCATCCGCTATCACCAGTGGCAGCTCAGGAGGGGCGGGGTGGAGTGCGGGCCTTACGTATGGATAGCCGCGAAACCGGACGTGGCCCTCTGCGGGGACTCCAGGTGTTCCATAGGCGACGGTACCTTCATCCCCACCGCCATCCAGATCCGCGGCAACGACAGGGGGAGGATAGAGGTGGGCAGGAACTGTTCCATCGACACCCTCGCCCGCCTCTTCGCCGCCAATGACGCCCTGCTCGAGATCGGAGACAACGTCGGTATAGGTCCATATAACATCATCAATGCCTTCGACGACTGCAGCATCGGCATGAACACCATGCTCAGCCCGTACGTCAACATCAACTGCGCCGACCATGGCATGGAGTGCGGGAAGGAGCCAATGCGCTGCCAGTACGGCACCTACGGCCCCGTGGTCATCGGGGAGGACTGCTGGATATGTTCCCACGTCGTGATCCTCAAGGGGGTGACCATAGGGGACGGGGCGGTGGTGGCCGCCGGGTCCGTTGTCAACCAGGACATCCCGCCTTATGCCATAGCCGCCGGCGTCCCCGCGAAGGTCGTCGGCGACCGCAGCGAACTCCGCTGATCCTACAGGTCCCCGGGGCGCATGTCCAACACGCGGTAGGCCTTGAGGGCGACGGTGGGATCGTAGATCTCCTCCATGGGCACGAACTCCACCCTGGCCTTCATCTCCACCGCGGTGATGAGCCTGGTGACCACGTCCTTCTCCAACTGCGCCGGGTCGAAGCCCTCCATGGGGGCGAGTTTCACCACCAGCTCGTCGGCGGAATAGGGGTCCTCGAGGTCCTTCTTGGTGAAGATTATCTGGTATTCCTTCACGCCGGGGGTGTTGGCGATCTCGTCCCTGAGTATCTCCGGGTTGATGAGGGTGCCCTTGAGGTTGACCAGTTCGGAGGTGCGCGTGGCGTAGGTGCTGCCCACGGCGATGACGGAGCGCTCCACGTTGCGCCCGCAGTGTGGGCAGGTCTCGTGAGTGAGGGCGCCCAGGTCGCCGATGACGTAGCGCAGCAGTACCGTGCCGCGGCGGTTGAGGTGGGTGATGGTGAGCAGCCCGCGCTCCCCGTCGGGCAGCCGCTTCCCCGTTTCCTCGTCCACCACCTCGAAGAAATAGAGGTTGGGGGAGGGATTATGGCAGCCGCTGAAATCGGTGCACTCGGGCATGGCCCCCTGCATCTCGGTGAATCCGTACGAGTTGGAGATGAAGGGGTCCTCGGCGCCCATGTTCATGAGGCGCCGGCGCACGTCGTCGCGCATGCCCTTGGGGCAGGCCTCCCCCAGGGCCTGGATGTGCTTGGTGGCGGAGAAGTCGCGGCCCTCCTCCTCGGCCCTCATGATCAGGCGGCGGATGAAGCTGGCGATGCCCAGCCACACCTCTGCCTTGCCCTTCTCGATGAGGTCGATGGCGTAGTCCATGGAGCGGTGCACGGGGAACTCGGGGTAGGTCATGCCGGTGCAGCCGTACATGCTCATGGTGCCCAGCCCCATCATCCCTATGTCCCTGGCCCGGAAGAAGCCGATGTGCGGCACCGGCCCGAGCGGGAACAGGTTTATCCCCCGCGCGTAGGGCGGGAACCCTCCCAGCTTGATGCCGCGGAAGAGCATCTGCCAGATGCCGTGGGCGTCGTGGATGGTGTTCCAGAAAGGGGTGGGGACGCCGGTGGTTGAGCCGGTGGTGTAGGTGACCTCGAAGACCCAGTCGTAGAGGGTGGGACTGGAGGGTTTGAGCTTGAAGGAGTCCGGCTCGGCCATGTAGTCCTTCTTATAGGTGAGGGGCAGCTTCTCCAGGTCGTCGATGTTCTGGATGTCGCCCGGCTCGATGCCGTTTTCGGCGAACACGCGCTTGTAGTAATCGTGGCCGTCCCATACCCATTCCATCTGGCGCTTTAGCATCTCGTCCTGCATGGCGCGGATACGGTCCTGCGACCAGAAGGAGGGATCGTCGTCCTCGGCATAGAGCGGGATGCTCTGGATGTAGCGCTGCGTGTTCTCGGGCGTCACCTGGACCTTTTCGTAGGTACCGTCCTTCCCGGGGATGTAGATAACGCTCATGAGTAAACCCCCTTTTCCCTTGAGTTGCTCCATCCCTGCGAGGCGGGCCCCTGGCGGGCCGCCGAATAGCCTAGACTTGTAGATTCTACATTTTTGCGGCTGGGTCCGCAATAACCTGACGGATAATCAGTTTTTACAGGGAGCGGATGAAGCCCTCCAGCAACCGCCCGGTGTTCTCTATGTGCGCGGGGTTTATCTTATCGAAGCTGTCCTGGGGGGTGTGGTACCAGGGGTCGGTCATGTACTCCAGCCACACCACCGGGATGCCCGCGTTCTCGAAGGGCTCGTGGTCGGAATAAGAGCCGCCAAGCAGGTAGGGGAGGGATATCCCTGTGCCCTGGGCATAGGCCATGAGCTGGTTGCAGAGGTCCATGGGGCCCACCCCCATGGTGCGGGCATAGAGCTGGCTGCCCACACCCACCATGTCCACGACGATGGCGCCGTAGAGGTTGTCCTTATCTGTCTGCGACAGGTTGTTGACGTAGTAGCGGGAGCCGAAATGGTGGAGGTCGGTGCCCTCCACGAGCCGCTCCTCTCCCCCGAAGAACACGAACTCCACGGGAAATGCGACTCGCTGTTCCGCCAGGCAGCGGGCCAGCTCCAGCACGACCACCGTGCCCGAGCCGTTGTCGTTGGCCCCCGGGCTGCCCGTTCCCATCTTGGTGTCGTAGTGGCCCCCCACCACCAGGGTCTTGCCGCCGGTTCCCGCCGCCGCGGGCCTGGCCAGGAGTGGTTCCATTCGCGCGATGACGTTGCGCGTGAAGGCCCCGTTGGGCAGCGGCACCTCCTGGATGACGGGGTCATACCCATATCCCTCCAGGACCGCAGCCAGGTACGCGGCGGCCGCTTCCTCCCCCGCCGTGCCCTCGATACGCAGCCCGATGTTCACGCTCAGGTGCCGGAGGTGGTCCGTGGCGTTGGCGACCTCGAAGCTCTGGGTGGGATAATACAGCGGGCGTTCCACCGCGATGGGCTGGTCCGAGACGACCTCGAAAGAGGTGTCAAACCCCGTCCCGAGCGTAGCCCTGACATCCACGGTCAGGCGCGAGCGGGCTGCAAGGGTGAGAGCGAGGGTTGTCGGCTTGATCTGCGCACTGATGATATCCACCGTCAACGTCGCCTCCGTATCCCCCGGGTTCATCAGGCACAGGTACTCGTAGAACCCCGGGCGGGTGGTGCCCTCGGCCAGGTACCATTGGGTGCCCGCCTCCTCGACCCCGCTGGAGACGTGCCCGCCGCGGCAGGAGCCGCGGTAGTTGAAGTACATGGGGCGCTCGGCCAGGAAGGGCTCGTCCGCCGAAAGTTCCAGGGAGACGTCCTTGCCCTCGCCTGCGAGCTGGTTGATGAACAGGGTGTGGCGCCTGTCGGGGTCCAGGTGCACCTTAAGGGACTGCTCCTCCCCGCCCTGGAACAGGCAGTTCAGGGTGACGTCGGTGCCATCAGCTCCGCCGCTCTCGCGCGGCGCGTAGAGGGTAAGCCATTCCTCGAAGCCCGCGCCGGTGTAGCCCTCGGCGAAGAGATATATATTGCGTGGCTGGCTCAGTCCGCTGGAGGCGTGGCCTCCCGGCCACCCCCCGTGGTAGTCGAAGTACATCACCCGCTCGGCGCAGATGGGTGCGTCTGCTTCCACGCGGGCGCTGACGTCCCGCCCCGAGCCCACCTCGTCGTTGACGAAGACGGTGCGGCGGGAACGGGGCGGCAGGCTCACCACCACCGGCGTTACCGTGCCGTCCTCCAGGATGAGCCGGACCGTCGCCCGCACGCTAGTTTCCCGGGGGTTGGCCAGCAGCAACCAGGTCTCGAATCCCTGCCGTGTGCAGCCCTCGGCGAAATACCATACGTCGGAAAGTGCCTCGGCGCGGCTGCTGACGGTGCACCCCTTCCACGCTCCGCGGTAGGTGAAATACATGGGCCGCTCGGCGACGACGCGCTCGGACGACTCCAGGTACAGCGATATCTCCGCGTCCGTTCCCGCCAGAGCGTTGATGTCGAAGGTCACGCGCGAGCGGGGAGGCAGGGCGATCTCCTCCACCAGCGACGGTCCCTGGTTGTAAAGGATATGAAGGTCCAGGTCCGCCCAGGATTCCTGGGGATTGAAGAGGCACAGCCACTCCCGGAAGCCCGGTCCCGTGTAGCCCTCAGCGAAATACCAGGCGGTAGAGCCATCGGCGCTGGCCTCGCCGCAGGTGCCATCCCCGGCGTATGCCGTATCCTGCCATACGGGCGCAAGGCCGGCCGAAAACAAGATCGCGCCCATAGCCAGTATCATCACGAATCTGCTGGCTCGTACATTCAACCGGCCTCACCTCCGGAGCTGTTTAAGGGAGCGTCCTTTCACCTATTGTACATTCACCATTGCGGTATCGCTCCATGCGGGACTGCGATTGCGAGGGCACGGGATCAGATGCCTTCTATATACTGTGGCGATGGCTCCAGGGCGACCTCCCGATCCGCCTTCCGTGTTCCGTCCGAAACTGGCAGCGCGTATAGAACAGCCGAGGGAGCCGGTTCAGCCTCCCGCTACCTCCCGCAGCGGCAGCTCCAGGACGCTCTCCCCGTCCCCGTATATCACCTGTGCTCCCTCCCCCAGTACCGGCAGCACGAAGGGGATGTTGGAACCGCTGAGGGTGAGGCGGAAACAGTGCCCCGCCGCGAGCAGGTGGTCCGTCGCCACCAGGTCCAGGGAGACCGCCGTCTCCTCCCCCGGCGTCAACCCCTCGAGGGTGGCGGTGCCGTAGGTGATGAGCAGCGGGCGCCCCCCGGAGGGCGAGACGTCGTAGAGCAGGGCGTTCAGCTGCACCCTTTCCCGCAGCGGCCTGATGCTCACGCGCAGCCTGGGTATGCCCACGAGTTCGAAGTCCTTCTTCGCCGGCGAGGTGGTAAAGGAGAAATATCCCTTCCCCGACTCCTTCTCCGGCCCCCGCACGGGGATGCCGAAGGCCTGGGGGCGTACCACCGAGGGCCCGGAGTGGGCCGGGTTGAGAAGCCTGGGTTCGAGCTTCAGCTCGCCCCGCTCCCCCTTGGGGCGGGAGCTCATCTTGAAGGAGCCGTTCTCCCTGCCCAGATAGACGCGGTGGGTCCTGACGCCCGGAGGAGGCCAATCCTCCTCCGTCTCCACCGCGCGTTTCCAGGGTTTGTAAAGGCGCACCGCGGGCTCGGAGAGGACGCCGTTCTCCTCTCCTTTGAGCCAGTAGTCGAACCAGCGGCGGGTGAGCTCCCAGATGTCCCTGCCCGCCCAGCGCGGCCCGAAACCCGGGTCCAGGCCGTGCAGGCCGTTGCCGATATAGAGCATCTTGGGCGCGGCGAGCCTGCCGTAGAACTCCATCATCTGGTTGGGCTCGAAGAGGTCGTCGTTCCAGGAGCAGACGATGAGCATGGGCTTGTCGATCCTATCCACGTCGTAGAGGCAGGAACGCAGCCGCATGTCTCTCTCGTAATCGGCGATCTTGCCGCGTCTGAAGAGTATGGTGCCGAACCAGCGGTAGAGCACGTTGCGCGGATCGAGCCTGGTGGCCAGGGAGGCGGTGAGGAGCAGGCCCAGGCCCCAGAATATCTTGGGGGAGTTGTTGGGTGTTATGCTCTGCTTGAGCTCGGTCCAACCGCACATGGGGACCACCGTGCGCACCCGCGGGTCGCGCGCGGCGATGAGGAAGGAATGCCCTCCACCGTAGGAGATGCCGGTGACGCCCAGCGCACCCTCCTTGAGGGGCAGGCCGCTCCTCTCCAGCAGCCAGCCTATGGCGTCCTCGAGGTCGCGCAGCTCGTGCTCGGGGTCGGCACACTGCACCTGGCCGCGGGAGGAGCCCCAGCCGCGGCAGTCGTAGGCGAGCACCACGTATCCCGCGGAGGCGAAATAGGGGGCGTAGAGGTGGCACTGCCAGCGGGAGAACATCCAGGAATGCACCATGACCAGGGCGGGGAAGGGGCCATCTCCCCGCGGCACGTAAACGGCGGCGGAAAGGCGGGTGCCGTCCCTCGCGGTGAGCTTGAACTGCTCCACGCGGAATCCCTTGCGCTTCCCCTCCATCTCCGCGACCTTGACCGCGATGCGGGGAAGGAAGGGGAGTAGCGCCGCGGCGAGCAGCAATCCATAGCCCGGTCGATTGACGAACGCGACCCTTTCATCCGGATTCTCGCTGCCCGCCGTCCGGGACGTCCTAATGGCCATATCCCTCAACCCCCTGAGGCTCTTCACCGGCTTCGGCGAGGTGCCGTGGTGTAACGTTTAGTGGGTAAATAATATCCAGTACTATAGAATCTAGACAAGGGAACTCCGGAAGGAGGACGACATGCCGGGATGGATGGGCGGCCTGCTCGAGATAGACCTGGAGATGAGGGAGGCAAGGGAGCGCGCAGAGCTACGAGGCCGCCATGGTCAGGGGACACGGCAGCTTTGCCGTGGGGCAGATGCTGGAAGAGGCGTTTCAGTGGACGTCCAGCCTGGAGGCCTCGTGCAAGGCGCTGTATCCGCACCGCCTGCCATATCCTCGAGCTCCAGAGGAGGAGGGAGGGAGATGGTGATGAGGCGCCTTTCCCCCGCGGCGCGCCTCTCCGCGGCCTCGCTCCGGACCGACAGGACGAGCAGGGCGGCGAAGGAGACGAGACTGCCGACCGCCGCCAGGAACCACAAGGGACCGGCGCTCTCGGCCAGGGAGGCGAGCGCGAGCCCCGCCAGGAACAGAAACGGTCTCCAACCCTTCATGGCCTTATCTACCTGCCTTTCACTAGTTGCCTTACCGGGACAAATGCTACCACCGGCCAGTGACAAAACCCGCGCCGCCGGGCGGCCGGGTGAGGTCAGGCGGGTGTGGGGGGATGCCGCGTGAACAAGTCCGAGCGCCTCATCGACCTCATCGCCATGCTCCTGGAGGCAAGGCGCCCCGTGACCCTGGAGCGCATCCGGCGCTCCATCCCCGGGTACGGGCAGGCCACCATGCCCTCTTTCAAGCGCATGTTCGAGCGCGACAAGAGCGAGCTGCGGGAGATGGGCATCCCCATCGTGGTGGAGCCGGTGGATGCTTTCGGGGAAGAGCTGGGATACCGCATACCCAAGGAGAAATATTACCTGCCGGAGATAGACTTCACGCCGGAGGAAAAGGTCGCTCTGCTGCTGGTGAACCGCCTTTCCTCCGGGGAGCTGACCCCCCTGTCCAGGGAGGCCGCCGCCGCCCTGCACAAGCTCAGCCCCGACCTCGGCGCCGGCAGCCGCCTCGTGCAGACGGGGTCCCGGCATTTCCGCTTCGCTCCCCAGCGCGAGCCCCTGGAATGCCTCACCGTCCTGTGGGAGGCGGCCGCCGCCCGGCGCACCGTGCGCTTCGTCTATCATTCGCTGGGCAGGGGGAAAGGGAAGGCCAGGGCGCGCGAACGCGAGCTCGATCCCTACGGCCTCTACTTCGAGCGGGGGGCCTGGTACGTTGTCGGTTACTGCCATCTGCGCAAGGAGATACGCTCCTTCCGTGTCTCCCGTATCGAGTCGGGGGTGGAGCTGGTCCGCCCCGGGGAGAACGGCCCCGACTTCGAGCGCCCGGCCGATTTCAGGCTGAAGGACTACTCGCGCATACTCCCCTGGGAGTTCGAGGAAGGGGCCGAATACGAGGCCCGCGTGCTCTTCTCCCCGCGTATCGCCTGGCAGGTGGAGAGGGACCTGGGAGACGTCTACCGTTTCGAGCCCGCCGAGGACGGGGGCGGCGTGATGCAGGTGACCGTGCGCAATGAGGACGCCTTCCTCGGCTGGGTGCTTTCCTTCGCCGAGGACGCCGAGGTCCTCTCGCCGCCGCAACTGCGGGAGAGGATAAAGGAGAGGCTTTCGTCCATGCTGGAGGAGTTGGGGGGCGGCGATGTCTGACCCGGAGAGCAAGATACAGAGGCTGCTGTCGGTGATCCCCTACGTCCTGAAGAACCAGGGGGTGACCCTGAGCGAGCTCTGCGACGTCTTCGGGGTATCACGCGCCCACATCGTCAGTGATCTCGACCTCATCTTCATGTGCGGCCAGCCGGACTACACGCCCGCCGACCTCATCGAGGTGGAGATAGACGGAGACCAGGTCTTTATCCGCATGGCCGACTACTTCGCCCGGCCCATGAGGTTCACGACCGCGGAGCTATCCGGCCTGTACCTGGCGTGCGAGGCGGTGCGGCGCCTCTCGGGCCCGCCCGCGTCGTCCGCCCTCACCTCGGCCATGGACAGGATAGCTGGCGCGCTCAAGGAGGGGGCCGTTCCCCGTGACCTCATCGCGGAGAGCGTGGATTTCCACCAGCCCGCGCCGGGGGGCGAGCTGGTGGCCGCCCTGTCGGAGGCGTGCGAGCGGCGGCGCGTGGTGGAGATGGAATACTACACCTACGGCAGGGACGACATCACGCGGCGCCGGGTCCACCCCCTCTCACTGGAATTCGGGATGGGAAACTGGTACCTGCGGGCCTGGGACGGCCGCAGCCGCGAGATAAGGGTCTTTCGCGTCGACCGCATCAAGGACATGAAGGTCACAGCCGACACCTTCGAGCCGCCGCCCGAGGAGGAGGCGGACAGGCCTTCGCCGGGCCCGCACGGCGTCGCCGCCGGCGGCGAGATAGAGGTGTGCCTGCGTTTTTCCCCCGCCCTGGCGCGCTGGGCCGAGGAACAGCCGATCTTCTCGCAGGCGCAGATGGTGAGGGGGCGCCTGGTGTGCACCCTGCGCACGGATAACCTCTCGTGGCTGGAGCGGGAGCTGTTGAGGTACGGCACCGAGGTGGAGATAATATCGCCTCCGGAGCTCAAGGAAAGGCTGCGCGCTCGCGTGAAGAACCTGCTCGAGATGTACGGGTAGGCGCGGGGACCCTCAGACCCGGGGGTGGCGGGTGAGATAGGCCTGGCGGAAACGGTCGAGGCTCATCCCGTCCAGGTCGTTCTTGATCTCCATCTGGCGGCGCCTGGCCTGTTCCAGCTCCTTGTAGCGCTCGCCGTAGACCAGGCGCTGCACGCGAAAGTCCCACACCTCCACCAGGAATCCCTCTCCGAAGGAAGCATCGATGAAACCCTTGGTGATGCGCACCTTGTAGGTCGTGCTGGCGGACTCTCCGCCGTTTCCACCGATCAATGTCTCTCGTCTGTGCAACTCTTCTCCCGACAAAATAAATTCCCCCCCTTTTTAGGGGGTAAGTAATATTCTAACACCGCTACGCAAGATTAATGTACAATTCAGAATAATATGTATGTTATCGCAGGAGGCCTCGACCCGCGCGGCCGTACTCCCGTCGTGGAGAACACCGGCACGATTCACCCCTTTCATCGCTCCTCATGGCGGCTGCCTGGGGGGGATTTTCATCACAATCCCTCCACGCGAGGGGAGCGGCGTCCCGTCCGCAACCCCCTCGTGACGAGGCCGGGCACCCCGGGCTCCTGACGCGGGGCTTCAGGCCGCCCGGCCTCAGATACTATAATGGTCTGGACTTTGGTCTCAGGAACCGGGAGGGATCATGCCGAGGAGAGTCGTGATCGTCGCGCTGGCGGCGGCGCTGCTGGCTGCCATGTCGGGGTGCGGGGAAGGCGGGGAAATGAGCCTCTCCGAATACCGCACGTCCATTTCCGAGCTGCACGACGGGGTGGCGTGGGACCTGGGGGTTACCCTCGAGACGTTGAACGGGCTGAGCTTCGATGACTATTACGACCTGCCGGAAATGCGGGATGCCTTCGCCGCGGCGGAGGTCATATTCGCGTCGGCGTGGGATACCGCGGACCCCATGTACCCGCCGCGGGAGGCGGAGCCCCTCCACGTGGACTTGCTGGAGTTCTATGCCGAGGGCGCCGCGGCCATGCGCGGCGTACAGGATTCCATAGGGTTTTTAGAGGCCGCCCTGCCCATGCTGCAGGACGTGGAGAACCTGGCGATCCCCGCCCTTCCCGAGGGCGCCGGGGAACCCGAGATAAAGGCCGCGGCCGCGGAGGACCGCCGTTCCATGGAGGGCTACCTGAAGGAGATGGACGGCATGTACCCGCCGCGGGAACTGCAGGCCTTTCGCGATAAGCTGACGGAGTTCTTCCGGTCCATCGACGATGCCGTGGCCGCGGTCGATCAGGCCGTCAGGCCCGAGGATCTCTCTCCCTTCCCGCAGTTCCGGGCGTGGTTCACCACCGCCATCGAGGATGCTCGGGCGTTATGGTCAGAGGCCGTAGCCTTTCTGGGCGCCCTGGGGGCGGCCATAGACGAATATATCGAGCAGGGCAAGGAATTGGCCGCGCGGATCCAGCTGCTGTAAAGGCGCGGAGCGGGTGGCATACGCAGGAGGTAGGATTTGAGCAACAGGGACGTAGACGCAGTCGAGGCGCTTTTCAACCCCCGCCGCATGGCGGTCATCGGGGCCTCCTCCCACCTGGCGAAATGGGGGAGGATAGTCCCATCGAACATCATGCGCGACGGGTACAAAGGGGAGCTTTACCTCGTGAATCCGCGCGGGGGGGAGCTCAACGGCATGACCTTCTACCCCAGCGCTGCGGCCATCGGCAAGGAGATCGACCTGGCCATGGTCACCATACCCGCGGAGAACGTCGAGGGGGTGCTGGAGGACTGCGCCGCCGCGGGGACCAAGGTGGTCATCGCCATCTCTGGAGGCTTCAGCGAGTCCTCTCCGGAGGGGCGCGCGCTGGAGGAGAGCATGGTCGCGAAGGCGAGAAGCTACGGCATCAGGGTGGTCGGCCCCAACACCATGGGCATCTACTCCGCGCCCTGGAGCCTGACCGCGCTCATGCCGCCCGTGAGGCCCCGTCCGGGGCACGTGGCCTTCGCCGCCCAGAGCGGCAACCTCGGCACCCAGATGCTGGGGTGGGGTTCCTTCCGCGGCATAGGTTTCTCGCGCTTCGTGTGCATCGGCAACGAATGCGACCTGGAGTTCGCCGATTACCTGGAGTACTTCGCCCGCGACGAGTCCACCAGGGTCATCCTCCTCTACGTGGAGGGGTTCAAGAGGCCGCGCCGTATCCTGGAGATAGCCGAGGAGATATCCCTCAGCAAGCCCATCGTCATCTACAAGGCGGCAGGGACGGGGGCGGGGAGCCGGGCCGCCGCCTCGCACAGCGCCGCCATGGCCGGGACCCGCGAGGTCTACGCCGGGATGATACGCCAGACCGGCATGATCCGGGCGGAGACCACCGAGGAGATGCTGGATTTCTCCGACGCCCTGGTCAAGCTCCCCCTCCCCCGCGGCCGCAGGGTGGCCATCCTCTCCTGGGGCGGAGGATGGGGGGTGGTGGCGGCGGACCTCTGCGAGCAGGACGGGCTCGAGGTGGGGCCGCTGCCCGACGGGCTGAGAAACGAGATCGGGGAGATTCTACCGTCGTACTGGAGCAAGGGCAATCCCGTCGACCTGGTGGGCCAGCTCAACATGGACAACCACACGCGCTGCCTGGAGCTGCTCACGCGCAGCCCCGAATACGACATGGTGTTCTCCCTGGGCACCATCAACGCCGCCTCCGCCTTCAGCCTGAAGTCCGAAGACCGGGATGGCACGGAAAAAAGCGCGGTGGACGCGCAGAGGGCGTACGTGAGGGACCGCAGCATGCACTTCGCGCAGCGGGTGGCCGAGCTCATGCAGGAGGAGGACAAGCCCATCGTGGCCGTGAAGATGCCACAGCAGGACAGTGATGTATCCGCGGACGGTACGGACGCCTATCCCCAGGACCGGCTTTGTATCCATGCCAATCCGGAGCGGGCGGCGCGGGTCCTGGCCATGCTCGCGGACCGGGCGGGCTACCTGCGCTCGCGGGGGGCGTGATGGGCATACTGCCGGCCCTCCTGCTGGGAGCCGTCCAGGGGGTGACGGAGTTCTGGCCCATCTCCAGTTCCGCGCACCTCGCCCTGCTCATCCACATCTTCGGTTGGGGCGAGCCCGACCTCTCCTTCATGGTGGCGCTCCACGTGGGGACCTGGCTGGCGGTGGTGTGGTATTACCGCCGCAGGCTTCTGTCCATCGTGGTGGCCCTGTGGCGGGAGGTGAGGGGGAATAGCCGGGGAGACCCCGAGGCCAGGCTGGGCGGGCTGCTGCTGCTGGCCACCATACCGGGCGTTATCCTGGGGGCCGTCTTCGCCGAGTCCTCGCAGATGATGGAGGGCATGCCGCTGCTCATGACCGTGACCCTGGCCGTCTTCGGGCTGGTGCTGTGGGCGGCGGACGCCTGGGGGCCACAGGCGAAGGACTCCAATGGCGCGGGCTGGAGGGAAGCGCTGGCCATGGGGGTGGCCCAGGGCATCGCCCTCATGCCGGGCGTTTCGCGCTCGGGAGTGACCATCTCCACCGCTCGCGCCGCCGGGTTGGGGCGCAGGGAAGCGGCGGATTTCGCCTTCCTCCTCTCCGTCCCCATCATAGGGGCCGCCGCCGCCTATCAGGGATTAAAGCTTGTCCTGGACGGCATGCCGGCGGACCGGATCTGGCCCATGCTGGCGGGATGCGCGTCCGCCGCGGTCACCGGGTACTTCGCCATCGGTTTCCTGCTCTCGCGCCTCAAGGCGGGGACCTTCAGGCCTTACGCCATCTACCGCCTGGTCCTCGCGGCGGTACTCCTCGTGGTGCTGGTCATTCTTTGACCGTCGGCATGGGCTGCCACTCGCCGTGGATATAGAAGGTTCCGATGCCCTTGGCGATGAGGTCGTCTCCGTTTCTCAGCTCCGCCTCGGCGATTGCGATACGGGGGTGGCGGTCGATAACCCTGGAATCACAGACCAGGCGCCCCGACTTGGGGGACTTAATGAAATGGATCTTCATCTCGATGGTCGCGCACATCTCCCCTTCAGCGAGGGTCGCGTAAACCGCCGACCCCATTCCGTAGTCGATCACCGAGGATATGACCCCACCGTGCAGGGAACCACGCGGGCTGATCAGCTCTTTCTTGATATCCAGCTCACACCGGCTGATACCTTCCCCGTAAGCGATGAACGATATACCGAGCATGTCCCCGAAGGGATCATCCACTCGCTCCGTTGGTTGGCTCCCCTCTGCCATCAAGATTCCTTAAAATCCCTGACCCGTTGCTCCAGCCAGTCGGCCCAGGCCCCGAGGCCCTCGCCGGTACGGCAGCTCACCTCGAAGATGACGATGTCCGGGTTCATGCGCGTGACCACCTCGCGCAGCTCGGCCATGTCGAAGTCGCCAAGGCCGATGAGGTCGGTCTTGTTCACCACCAGCACGTCGGAGTCGCTGAACATGAGGGGATATTTGAGGGGCTTGTCGTGCCCCTCGGCCACGGAAAGGATCATGGCCCGCAGCGCCTCCCCCAGTTTGAACTCGGCGGGGCATACCAGGTTGCCCACGTTCTCTATTATCAGCAGGTCGATGGCGGCGAGGTCCATATGGGCGAGGGCCTGCTGGATCATGATGGCGTCCAGGTGGCAGGCACCGCCGGTGTTTATCTGCACCACCGGGATGTCGTAGGCTTTGAGCTTCTCCGCATCCACGCTGGAGGCGATGTCCCCCTCTATCACCCCTACCTCGAGCTTCTCTTTGAGCAGCTGCAGGGTGGCGGCGATGAGGGAAGTCTTGCCCGCCCCCGGCGATGCCATGAGGTTCATGGCCATCACGCCGCGTTCGCGGAACAGGGCCTCGTTCTCCCGGGCTATCTTCTCGTTGGCGTCGAATATGCCCTCAAGGACCTCTATATCCATGCCCACCTCCTAGACCGACCTTCAAGACCATTGCCGCGGGTGGAACGCACCCGTTATATCTATCTATACCCGGTCCCGAGCCGCCCGCAAACCGGCGCCGGTGCAATGGCATGCCCGCCGGGGACGCCTCCCTCGCTTCCTCTATTCGATCTCGATGGACTCGACCAGGAACTCCCGCCCGGAGACCAGCTCGGTGTCCGCCCGGCCGCAACGGGGGCAGGTAAGATCGTATTCGACCACCGTGAAGTCCTCGTCGCAGTCGGGACAATGCGATACCACCGGCACCTTGGTGAAATTCAGCTCCGCGCCCTGGGCGATGGTATCCTTTGTGACCATGTCCCAATAAAATGCGACGTAGTGGTCGACTATACCGGTGAGCTCCCCCAGTTTCACGTTCACCTTGAGCACGCGCCTGGCCCTGTTGCTCTGCGCGTGCCTCAGGCATATGCTGGCGATGCTCTCGGTCACTCCGAGCTCGTGCATGGCGTTCCTTCCTCTCCGCGCCTCCACCGACCTCCTTGCATAATAGTCCAAAACCCCGCCGCGCTGAAGGATGTGGGTCACCGGAGCCGATTCGCCCCGCCGATGTGCTGTTTGCGCGGGATCGTGGCTGGCAATCGGAGGAGAATAGTGTTTAAATATACAAGGACGCAACCACATAATAAGAGACGCAGCTCAGTCGAGGTAATTGATGGAACAGGATAAGCAGCGCCATGCCGGACCCGCATCCCGCGGGATCCGGGGAATCACCCGCACCTTGGAACCGGTGCCCCGCTTCGTCCGTTCCGCTATCCAGGTGAGAGATGGGGAGGTTTGAGGATGAGCCACGCCAACGAAAGACTTTTTGACCACGCACTGGCCAGGGAGGCGAAGCTGAAGAAATCCCGGGCGGAGAAGGACAAGAGGATGCCGCTCAAGGACGCCATAGCGGAGTTCGTCCAGGACGGGGACTCCGTCATCGAGACGGGTTTCGCCTACGTGCGCGGGCCAATGGCCGCCTTCTGGGAGATAGGCCGCCAGAGGAAAAAGGACCTGGTGGGCATCTTCACCCCGGGCGGCATGAACACCGCCTGGCACGAGTTCGGAGGGATGGAGGGCTGCCACGTCGCCTACGTGGGCGTGGAGATGCGCGGCCTCATCGCGCCCTTCCGGCGCGGGGTCGAGGCCGGCACCCTGAAGGTATATTCCGAGTGGAGCCACGGGGGGATGGCCCTCGCCCTGCTGGCCGCGGAGAAAGGACTGGACTACGTGGCCTGCAAGTCCATGCTGGGCACGGACATCATGAAGACCAACCCCTATATCAAGCAGGCCGAGGACCCCTTTACCGGAGCACCGGTGTGCCTGGTGCCTGCCATGTACCCTGACGTGGCCATCATCCACGTCCACCACGCCGACAAGTACGGCAACGGCCGCATCTGGGGCCCCGCCGTCAACGACGAGTCCATCTGCGTGGCAGCTCACAAGGTCATCGTGACCTGCGAGCGCATCGTGGACACCCTGGACATCCGGGCCAATCCCTACCAGGTGGTCGTGCCCCATTACACCGTCGACGCGGTGTGCGAGGTGCCTTTCGGCGCCTATCCCGGTGATATGCCGGGTATGTATTACTTCGACCGGCGCCTGCAGGAAAGGGTGGTGCGCGTGGAGTGGAAGACTCCCGAGAGCACCAGGCACTTCTACGATAAGTACATCCTGGGCACCAAGGACCATTTCGAGATGATCCAGATAATCGCCGAGGAAGAGGGCATGAACGTCATCGAGTACCTGAAGCAGTTGGAGCAACTGGCCTGCGATGCCGCCTACTGGGGTCTGGGCTCCTGGGGCGTCGGCGGCGAGCGCGACTGGAAGTACGAGGAAGTGGCCAAGCGGGCCATTTAAGGAGGGCACAAGATGAACGACGTACAAGCGAACGAGATCCAGTATACTCCCAGGGAGCTGCTGGCCTGCGTGGCCGCGCGGCTGATAAAGGACGGGGAGAGCGTCTTCGTGGGCACCGGGCTTCCCCTGGTGGGGGCGCTCCTCGCGCACAAGATGTATGCTCCCGACATGATGGCCATCTACGAATGCGGCGCCGTGGACCCAGAGCCCCGCGTGCTCCCCTGGTCCGTCTCCGGCTCGTGGACGTATCATAAGGCCCCGGTAATCCTCTCCATGACCTCGGTATTCGGCCACAGCCGCGCCGGCTACGCCGACGTGGGCTTCCTGGGCGGCGCCCAGATCGACATGTACGGCAACATCAACGCCACCACCATCGGCGACTACGAGAATCCCAAGGTGCGCCTGACCGGCTCGGGAGGGGCCAACGACATCGCCTCCCTGTGCCAGAGGGTGATCTTCATGGGGCTGCACCTGCCGGAGCGCTTCCCCGAGCGCTGCGACTACGTCACCACCCCCGGCTACCTCGACGGTCCGGGGGCGCGCGAGCGCGCCGGCCTGGTGGGCGGCGGGCCCTGGCGGGTCATCTCCCACCTGGGACTCATGGGCTTCGACGAGGAGAGCTGCCGTATGAGGCTCATCTCCTATCACCCCGGCGTAACTCCGGAGGTCATCCAGCAGTTCACCGGCTTCGAGCTGCTGGTGCCCGACGACGTGATAGAGACGCCCAGGCCGACGGCGGAGGAACTGCGGATTCTGCGCGAGGAAGTCGACCCCTGCCAGCTCTTCGTCTTCTAGGACGTCTTCGAAGCCGCGGGAGTCACTTCGCGGACCAGACGACCGCGCCCGATGCGCATTCGACCGCCCACAGGCGCTGCGGGGGGGTCAGAAAATCGCTAAGGTTCACACCGTCCGCGGCAAGGGCTGACCAGTTTCCCTGCAGGAGCATGACGATCTGCTCGTAGTTCAAGCCCCTCAGGGCCGAGATGAGTTCCAGGCTGGTGCCCTGGGCGGCGAGCCGCCGCAGGAAGGACTGGAAGTCTTCTTCGACCGCGGTCGCGTCGGCGTCCCCGGCCGTCCCCTCCGCCTCGTTTTCCGCCACCGGGACTTCCTCCGCGGTGCCGCCGCTCTCGTAGGCTTCGTCCCGGTCCTTGGTGTTGTCGGGCTGGAGGGCCGCGCCGCCGTTTTTGTAAGGTGCGAGCCGGGCGGCCATCTCCCTCAGCAGCGACTCGCTCACCTTGAGGCCTTCGATCCCGCCCAGAGAGGCCAGGACCATGGCGGGCGGCTGCTGGGGGTCGGGAAAGAGGAGATAATCCTCGGGGCTGCTGGCGGATATCAGCCAGACCTCTTTGCCCTCGACCTTGGCCCTCTCCACATAGCAGGGCAGCACCGGCGTGCTGCCCGCCTGCTCCATGACCGTCGTTACCGCCCGTTCCAGTTCGGCGGGATCATGTCCCCCCGCCGCGGCCTGTGCCGCGAGGTCCGCGGTCAGATCGGCCTGCAGCCTCTTCAGGGTGGCCGGTTGAGAGACGGTCGTCGGGTCGGAATACCAGTACGTGGAATAAAAGTCTAGGCGTGTTCCCAGGTCGTTGCGGAAATCATCGAGGTCCGCGGACGCGTACTCGGCCCCAGAGGCCACCAGGGAAGGGCGGGCCAGGGCGGCCAGCGCGCCCCCCGTTTCCACCGTCTCCCCGGCTGCGCTTTCGGTCCCCGGCTCGCTCCCGGGCTCCGTTAGCTCCCCCACCGCGACTTCGTCGCTGGAGGTCTCCTCCGTGACGGTGACCGGGCTCCCGCCGCTCCATACCGCCAGGCTCACTCCCGTGACGGTGGCCAGGACGAGCGCGGAAAACGCCGCCGCGGCCAGCTGTCCGCGGCTGTAAACCCGACTGGGAGCAAGGGGTTGCGCCATCTTGCGGCGGAGCACGTTGGCGAGGCGGTAGCTCTCCTCCGGGGTGGGCACGATCGTGGGCAGCGAAGCGAGCTCCCTCACCAGGCCGCGCGTGAGGGCGAGGCGCTGCGAGCATTCCCCGCAGGACTCGAGGTGTTCCCGCAAGGCCCGCGTTTCTTTCTCGGTCAGCTCACCGTCTATGAACGGGCCGATCTTCTTGGTGGCGCTACTGCATCTCATCTTAATGCCCAGGTTCCGTTTTTCATGGGATGGATCCCCGCGTAATCTCCTTCGCCTGATTTAGATGGAACGGTCAACCCATCTGTTCCCTGTATCCCTCTAATTCATTCGCCAATTTCGCACGCGCCCGGTTGAGGCGCGACTTCACCGTCCCCAGCGATATGCCCAGTATCTCGGCCACCTCCTTATAGTTATAGCCGTTGATATCGTGGAGATATATCACTTCTTTGAATTTGTAGGGAAGCCGGGCGATGGCCTCCCTCACCGTTTTCTGTATGTCCGCCCTCTCCATGCTTCTCTCCGGCGAGTCGAAGCCGTCGTCGGCCAGGCGCTGTTCGATGTCCGGCAGGTCGTCGCCGGGGGACTCGGAGATGGAGATGTGGCGACGCGACCTGCGCGCGTGGTCGTGGCAGGCATTGAGGGACACGCGGTAGAGCCAGGTGGAGAACTTGGCCTCTCCGCGAAAAGACCCCAGCTTGCGGATGAGGAGGACGAAAACCTCCTGGCACACGTCCGCCGCGTCGCTGCGGTTGCCGAGGAGGCGATAGGCCATGTTCATGATCACGGATTCGTAACGGCTCACCAGCTCCTCGAAGGCCGTGTTATCGCCGTCGAGGAAGAGGCGCACCAGCTCCTCGTCCGTGGGGCGTTCCTGCCCCTCACCGTTGTCATCGTATCTCGACATGGGCTCAATCCTTAACTGACGATAAATTACCTGTAATTCTAGCATAGGCCGTCTGACCATAAACGTTCGACAGCATGCATCGCGAAAGCGATTGCGCCGTCTACGGCGCAACAGTGTCCAGCGCCAGTCCCGGCGCAGCCGGGCCTGGCCTGGCACGCATACGTTTCGATAAAAAGCCTGCACCCGAAAGCGATTGCGCCGTCTACGGCGCAACAGTGTCCAGCGCCAGTCCCGGCGCAGCCGGGCCTGGCCTGGCACGCATACGTTTCGATAAAAAGCCT